>JBBQAM010000048.1:0-31595 GCA_038316335.1 Flavobacteriales bacterium | reverse complement strand
GTATTGACCCTCTTATTCATCTATGGGGCTATGTTGGCCTCAGCCATTAGTTTTTTAATTTTTTTTAACGACTTTTATGCTTTAGGAATTACCGACTATTTTGCGAATATTAAGATATATGGCGGGAATATAAGAGCATGGTTATATTATGACCACGCCGCCTTCCTCTCCTTTTTCGGTCTTGTTGGAATCTTGTTTTCAAATCGTGTTTATAGCGGCAAGGCAATTGAACTAAGGCTTCTTATAGCATATCATTCACTACTTGTATTGTTTATCATTTTGGCCGGATCCAGGATATGTTTATTGATTTATGGCATCTTTCTTCTTAACATTTGTGTAAAGTGGGATTATAAAAAACGACTAGCCATAAATGCCGCACTTTTTGTAATATTTGCAGCATCACTCATAGTTTACATTAAAAAAATTGATCAAAATAGAAACCAGTTATGGTCTGTATCTTGGGAGGCTATCAAGGATAAGCCATGGGTTGGATATGGTTTGGGCAAATCGGATGAACTATTACAGAACTATCATTTTATTAGAGAAGCTGGCTTCTCGAATACGCTGGGACTTAATCATTCACACAATCAGTTTCTCACTTTTTTAATCGAGATAGGCGGGCTGGGGATTTTAATGCTAGCTACTATTTTGGGCTATTTTCTTTACCGCACTGAACAAATTAAAAACACCTTTTTGATTCTTTTCCTGTTTGGACTCGGATACATTTTTTTGACGGAATCTATTTTAGAAACATCGAAACCCTTATATGTACTCTGTTTTATATTTATGGTGGTCTCTCAACCAGAGCATTCAGAATGATAGACTTGTAACAGTATCCAATTATTGGGAATTTAAAAGATCAAATGGTATTCACATGGTCAGAAAATGAGACACCTTAAAAAGGGAAGAGGATAAGTTTCCTGCTAGGGGTCAAAACAATGGAGATTTAAAAAGTGAATATTGAATTTCAAAGCCAGTAAAATTGTTGAGGAACACAATATTGGAATGATTTAGAAGCTTTGTCAAAAAAAATGATTTGTTCTTCGAAATCATCCTGTAGTATCTATTTTTGTGAGGAGGTATAACTTAAGTAATTGACTTGCCTTTAATCGTTATATATGGTTTTCAGCTCTACAGTATTTCTCTTTATTTTTTTACCATTGGTATTGGTAATCAATTTTTTGCTGAAAAGAGAATATAGAAACTTTTTTCTACTAGTTGCAAGTTTAATTTTTTATACATGGGGGGAAGGGATACTAGTACTATTAATGCTGTTTTCAATAAGCATCAATTATATTGGGGGAATAGCTATTTCGTATTTTTTAAAGAAAAACATTCAGATTTCAAAAGTAGCATTAGGACTTGCCATTGCGGTAAACCTCTCCTTATTGTTTTATTATAAGTATGCGAATTTTATCGTTGAGAACCTACAGGAACTCGGGGTTTATACAAGCTATGAACATACAAGTATTTTTTTGCCAATTGGGATTTCTTTTTTCACCTTTCAGGGGATCTCTTACTTAGTGGATGTTTATAGGGAAGAGACCTTAGTACAGCGAAAGTTATTTCATTTGGGCCTTTATATTTCATTTTTTCCTCAGTTGATTGCAGGTCCTATAGTACGTTATCATGATGTGGCGCAGCAAATAGTTCAGCGCTCAATAACAGTCCCACTATTTACAGAGGGTATTATCCGGTTTGTTCGTGGATTGGCCAAAAAGGTGATTCTGGCAAATAATGCAGCGTTGATAGCAGATCAGGTCTTTTCTATCCCTGCCGGTCAATTATCGATTAGTTCTGCTTGGCTTGGAATAATTTGTTATACAATACAAATATATTTCGATTTTTCGGGGTATTCTGACATGGCAATTGGATTGGGTAAAATGTTAGGTTTCAATTTCAAGGAAAATTTTAACTATCCATATATATCCATCTCCATTCAGGATTTTTGGAGGCGATGGCATATATCGCTATCCACGTGGTTCAGGGATTATTTGTATATCCCTTTGGGGGGAAATAGAAAGGGTATAACAAAGATGTATAGAAACCTAGTAATAGTCTTTTTTGTTACGGGTTTATGGCATGGTGCAAGTTGGAATTTTATTTTTTGGGGGTTATTCCATGGGAGTTTCCTTATCTTGGAAAAGAGCAAAATACTGAATACAAAGAAATGGCCAATAGCCCTGCAACACCTATACGTATTGATTGTGGTAATAGTTGGTTGGGTTTTTTTTAGGGCAGAAACCATGACTGAAGGTTTTACATATTTAAAGAGTATGGCGGGCCTAACTGCTGGCGATAATTTTACGGCACTTATTTATGTTAATTACTATTCAACCACCATGATCGTGCTGGCTCTAATTTTTGCGATGCCCATTCGGCACCGAATCAATTACCTCTTTAACGAAATGCAGTTTTCTTTTGTTAAATCGAGCTATCAGATACTCGTGCATTGCTTCTATCTAATGCTTTTGGTAATAACGGTCATAGAGTTGGCCCAATCAAGTTATAATCCATTTATCTACTTTAGATTCTAAATTAATGGCCATAAAGAGACATCAAAAATATTATGCAATCGGGTTTTTAAGCATACTGGTTTTCCTTCTTTTGGGAACGTATATAAATAATTTAAAGATTCATGAGGTTGATGATTTAGAGGTGATTTTAGTTGCTAAGGTCTTAAAGGACGATGTTTTTCAGTTTTTCTACATTGAAAAAGGGCAACAAAAATTTGAAGTAGACAATTCTATAAAAACGAAGATTAAAGGAAGTAATGAATATCAAGAGATAAAATTCAAACTACCTAAAATCAACGATTTAGTTAAATTACGATTGGATATTGGCTCTAATATTGATCAAGATGTTGTATTAATTAAAGAAATTAAATTTTTTAAGGGCAAAGAAGAGATTGTATTCGGGGTAGATCACTTTAATCGGCTCTTCCAACCGAATATTTATATAAAAAAAGATAAAATACCGGGAGGATTCAAAGGTATATCTGCTGTTATTAATGCAAATAAAATACACGATCCATATTTTGTTTCCAAGGAAGGATCTAAAGAACTCGAATTATTAACAGAAACCAAGCTAACAAGATATCCATATTTAATTTCGGGATTTATAACCTTGGTAGCGTTATTGGCTCTATTGCTTCATTTAGAAAGTATTTCGATTACCACACAAAAACTATTCATTGTCAGTTTTATGTTGGTTTTGATTGCACCTACTCTTCAAACGAATTTTAATATTATCAAGCCAGGACCTAATTATGAAAAAAGAACTCTTGCAGAAAAGCCAGGTTTTACCTTAAGTATGGATTTCACCAAAAGGTATGAAGCCTATTACAATGATAACTTTGGCCTAAGAAACCATCTGATCAATTTAGGAGGGGCTTATAAGACCAAGGTATTTAAATCTTCTATGCATCCTGAACTTGTACAATTTGGCAAGAAGGACTGGCTTTTTTACAACAGAATGAAGGGCAAGATTTATCCAAGTTATAGCCATACGAATTTACTTTCCCAAGACACTTTGAAGAAGGTTGTTTATAAATGGGAGGATAATAAGAAAAGGTATTCTGCTATTGGAAGTAAATACTTTTTGACCTTTTGGCCTAATAAACATACTATTTATCCAGAATATTTACCTTGGGTTATGCAGAAACAAATAAAGGACACCCTTTCACGAATTGATCAAATAGTACACTATTTGAAGCAAAAAAATTCAGCTATTAAATTATTGGACGTGAGGCAAACCTTATTAGACGCAAAGAATAATAATCTTATTTATCATAAATTTGACACCCATTGGAACGATTATGGAGCGTTTTTGGCGTATCAGTATTTTTTTAATGAAAACATTAAAGCATTGGGAATCTTGCCCAAATCAAAAAATGATTTTGATATTGGCTGGAGCGATTCTGATCAAGGAGAATTAATTCAAATGCTGGGTGTTAAAAACGATGGGTATTTCATTGAAAAAAACCCAACTTTTACATTAAAGAAAAACACAAATCAAATTGAATATTTGCCTATCGATGGATACCCAAGGCAAACCGTAATCACTAGAAATAATTTTTGTGGCAACAAGCTAAAAGTTTTAGTTTTTAGAGACTCATTTTTTAGGAAGCTAATACAGTTTTTTTCCTTGCATTTTTATGAAGTAACCTACATTTGGGGCCATGGTGAAAGCTACGTAGACAAAATTAAACCCGATATAATTATTGAAGGCTATGTAGAAAGAGACACTGGTCAGAAAATACAATAAAATGACTAAAAAGAAATTTAGATTGCATACGGCCAAATGCTGTCGATTGAATATTAGTTGCCATAAAACAAGATATCTATTCTAAATGGGGAAAAATAAAATTTCAGTATGCATGGCAACCTATAATGGCGAAAATTACATTGAGGAGCAACTGACTTCCATTTTAGATCAGTTATCACTAAATGATGAAATTATAATCTCAGATGATAATTCGATCGACACCACTGTTGAAATTATCAAATCGATCAACGATCCTAGAATTAGATTATATCCTAGCACATTTCGTAATGTGATTCGAAATTTTGAAAATGCCCTGAATAAAGTAACAGGGGATATTATATTTCTTTCCGATCAGGATGATATTTGGTATCCCAATAAAGTTGACGAGACACTTAAAGTGCTTGAAAAATATGATCTTGCTTTTACCAATTTAAGCGTTTTCACTCGTGATAAAAGTGAAAATTTCACCATGTACGACATTAACAAAGATTTTAATGGATTGGCATATAACTTTGTAAAAAACCACTGTGTAGGGGCTACTATGGCCTTTAGATCCAAGCTATTAAAATATGCCCTTCCCATCCCAAAAGGCATTGAGATGCATGATATGTGGATCTATTTTATTTCTTCATTGTATGGGAAGACCTATTATATTAAGAACCCACTGATCTATTATAGGCGTCATGGATTAAATGTGTCAAATACAGGTGAGAAAACAACAAATTCATTACTTAAGATTGCTAAAATTAGGATAACATGGATTATCGTACTCCTTAAAAGGGTTATTAAAATTACATTTACTAGATAATACTATAGCTAGTATACGTATGAATGTTATTTTTTTAATAGATTTAAAATCGAGAACTGAAAGGTAAAGTATGACAAAGATATTAATAACCGGGGGTGCGGGCTTTATAGGCTCAAGTCTGGCATTGGAACTCCTTAAAAGAGACTATGTAATTACGGTTTTGGATAACTTATCTGAACAAATACATGGCACCGACCCAACTAATTCTGAACTCTACAAAAGAATTGAAGGGAAAGTAAAATTCATTAAAGGAGATGTTAGAAATAGAAGCGATTGGTCAAAAGCCCTTGACGGACAGGAAATAGTAGTACATTTTGCCGCCGAGACCGGCACGGGACAATCAATGTATGAAATTGAGAAATATACCGATGTAAATGTAAATGGGACTGCTATATTTCTGGATATCCTAGCCAATCAAGACACTCATACGGTAAAGAAAATAATTATAGCTTCTTCCCGATCAATTTATGGTGAGGGCAAATACAATTGTTTAGATCATGGGAATGTATATCCTACGGAAAGAAACGAAAAGGCAATGCGAGAAGGGGATTTCAATGTAAAATGCCCGATTTGTGAAAAAAATGTCAAATTGCTCCCTACGGACGAAACTAGTAAAATACATCCCTCATCCATTTATGGATTAACCAAACAAACCCAAGAGGAACTGTGTATGATTACTGGCAAGTCGTTGAATATTCCTGTCGTGGCTTTTCGATATCAAAACGTTTATGGGCCAGGGCAATCATTATCCAATCCATATACGGGAATCCTATCTATTTTTTCAACTAGAATAAAAAATGGGAATGACATTAATATTTTTGAAGATGGAAAAGAAAGCCGAGATTTCGTCTATATACAGGATGTTATTGATGCCACCATTCTGGGGTTGGTGAAAAATGAGGCAAACTTTAATATTTATAATGTTGGGTCGGGTGTGGCAACAAGTGTTTTGGAAGTGGCCACGTTGTTAATAGAGGAGTATGAAAGTAAGGTGAACCATTTGATCTCCGGAAATTTTAGACTTGGGGATATTCGAGACAATTACGCCGATTTAACCAAAATCAGAAAGGATTTGGGATTTGAACCAAAAGTAACCTTTGAGCAAGGAATCAAATATTTTTGTCAGTGGGTTTCTTCCCAGGAAATAAAAGATGATGCATACATCAAATCTTTTGAGGAAATGAAGAAAAAGGGCCTACTTAAGTGACATGAAAGACATTTTTAAAGACAAGAAAATATTATTTTTTTCTGCTAGCTTCTTCGGATATCAAACAGAAATATGCAAAAGTCTTTCTCGACTAGGGGCGGGGGTTGATTTTTTTGATGAAAGGCCCAAAAATACCTTTTGGACCAAAGCTATGATTCGTATCGATAAAAGAATCATAAAGAACAAGATTGAAAAATATTACCAAAAAATCATTGAAAACACCTCTGAGACAGAGTATGATTATGTTTTTTTTTTAAAGGCGGAAGTTATCACCTTAAAGATGCTTCAACATTTAAAAAGGCGTCAGCCAAAGGCCAAATTCGTGCTTTATATGTGGGATTCTATCAAGAATAGTGGTTCTGTGGAGGAATTATTTCCGATTTTTGATAAAATACTTTCTTTTGATAGAATGGATGTTGAAAAAAATTCATTCTTGATTTTTCGACCATTATTTTATTTAGACGAGTATAAGAAAATAGCTTTAAAAGAAGTTAAGGAAATCTATGATATTACTTTTATTGGGACAGGACATACAGATCGTTATGATTTAATATCAAAAGTAAAGGAGTTTTGTAACGACAATAAATTAAATGGGTATTTTTTTATGTATCTCCAAGATTTAAAAATCTTTTTTGCCAGGAAAATATTTCAAAAAAAATTTAGGAATGCCAAACAAAAGGATTTTAGTTTCGCACCCTTAAGAAAGGAGGAAATTATCAAAATAATCCAAGAGTCAAAGTGCGTTCTTGATATTGAGCGTGCCGTTCAATGTGGTTTAACAATGCGGACCATTGAGGTTTTGGGCGCGCGAAAAAAGCTAATTACAACGAATAGTGACATAATGAATTATGACTTATATAATGAAAACAACATTTATGTTATAGATCGTTTGAATCCGCAATTGTCAATTGACTTTATCAATGGGAAATATCAACACATCGATGAGGACATCTATGAAAAATATTGCATCAATAGCTGGCTTCATGAAGTTTTTCAATAGTATAGAGCTCACTTGATAACCTAATAGTTAGTTATTTGAGCGTACAAATAGATTAAGGATTCTATGAAGAAGATTGCTATAATTTTTGGTGGTGCAGGCTATATTGGTAGAAATATGTTGGCCGTTTTTCGAAAGGAAAATCAATTTTCGGAATATATTGTATGTGATATTCAACTTTTGAAGGGTTTTGACGCTGAAAAGGATGTTCGGTTCGTCCGACTTGATGTACGAAACGAAATCGATTTAGTGGTTGGGAAGGTTGATGCCTCAACTTCATGGATCTTTAACTTCGCCGCCATACATCGAGAACCCGGTCATGGTTTTCAGGAATATTTCGACACCAATATACCGGGAGCCGAAAACGTGAATAATTTCGCAAGGAAAACAGGCATCAAAAACATTTTTTTTACCAGTAGTATTGCTCCGTATGGAAAATCAATGAGCAAGACAAACGAAGCATCTTCCTTATATCCAGAGACGGCCTATGGCATTTCAAAAGCATTATCTGAAAAAATCCATCAAATCTGGTTATCGGAAGATTCAAGTCGTAGATTGATTATTGTTAGGCCCAGCGTAATCTTCGGCCCGAAAGACCCCGGGAATGTGTATAGAATGATTAAGGCCCTGAAAAAGGGCACATTCGTTCTGCCAAACGGAGGCAAGGTCATTAAGGCCTATGGTTACATTTATGGGCTGATTGACAGTATGATATTTACAATGGGCCAAATAGACCGACTTATTATTTACAATTATGCCGAGAATCCTTTGATGCCCTTAAATGAAATGGCTCAGGTTATCAAAAATAAGTTTGGGTATAATAGGCCTACCCCGAGACTTTCGGTAAAATTTCTTTCAATTGTGGCCTTTTTTATACAATGGCTTTCAAAGGCAATCGGCAAGAAAACCGAGATACACCCTGTTCGGGTCGTAAAAGCTGGCTTTCCTACGAATATTGAGCCTAAATACCTGATTGATCATGGCTTTGATTTCAAGTATGAATTTGCACATGCATTGAACCATTGGGAATCGATTTCACCAGAGGATTTTTAATTCAGACATTTTTTGTGCCGTACCCTGAATAGGGGTATAACTGTTTATGGGAACTATTTATACAGGTCATTGAGCATGTGGGAATGAACTAGTTGATATTAATTTATCTTTGTGTAGTACCAAGGAATAGTTATACCGAAGTAATGATTTTTAAACAAGGCAGATTTTCAGGATTAATTACACCAATTGCCTTAGGCATCGATTTATTGGTCATTAATTTGTTCGCGTATTTTTCGCCGATCAACTTTCAAAACCCTATTTTATTCCACAGCTATTTATCGGCAGCTTGGTTGATTCTCTCATTCAAAAACGAATTCTATAAAATATATCGGTACTCTAAGGTAATTTACATACTTCGGAAGCTTTTCACCCAGTTTGTCTTCTTTTTCCTGATTTTATACGCCTATATCGGTTTTTTTAAACAGCCCATTATGAGTAGGTTGGCCTTGGGGCAATATTTTGTATTGGTATTTATTGCAGTGTCCCTTTTAAAACTCCTTAATTATGTGCTCTTGATGAAGTATAGGGGGTACTTAAAAGGCAATATTCGGCGGGTTGTAGTAATCGGTAAAAACAAGAAAACGAATCAATTGATCGAGGTATTCAATGAACGTGAGGAATTTGGGTATAAGTTTATGGCCCAATTTAACCCGAAAGATGAAAGTTTTAATCTTATAAAATGTTTTAAATATATCGAAGAGCAGCATATCGATGAAATATACTGTTCAGTAATGGAATTGAGAAATTCCGAAATCGAGGATTTTATTACGTATGCCGATAATAACCTAAAGATACTTAAGTTCTTACCAGACAATAAGAACATTTATTCAAAAAAATTAAAATTCGAATACTACGACTATTTACCCATCCTCTCCTTACGTGATATCCCACTCCATAATCCGATCAATGCCTTTCTAAAGCGATTTTTTGACATCGTTTTCTCTCTAATCGTAATATTTGGACTGCTCCTTTGGATAGGGCCTATCTTGGCCTTATTGATCGTTCTCGAATCGAAAGGCCCCGTTTTCTTCATTCAACGGCGGACTGGATTTGACAACCGGGAGTTTTTATGTTTTAAGTTTCGGTCAATGGGCATGAACCATAATGCCGATAACGTCCAGGCTGCTAAGGATGATATGCGGGTCACCAAGATCGGTAGTTTTTTGCGGCGCACCAGTATCGATGAGCTACCTCAATTTTATAATGTGCTCTTTGGCAACATGTCGGTGGTAGGCCCAAGACCACACATGTTAAAACATACCGATGAGTATTCGAATAAAGTTGACAAGTATATGCTACGGCATTTTGTAAAGCCGGGCATTACAGGATTGGCACAAGTAAGAGGGTATCGGGGTGAAATTGAAAAAGATAGTGACATCCTGAATCGGATCAAGTTCGATATCTTCTATGTAGAAAACTGGTCTTTTCTTTTGGATATAAAGATTATCCTTCAAACAATTTTAAATGCTATTTCCGGTGAGGAAAAGGCGTATTGAGGATGAATTACCGGCATTTCATCGTATCTTTTTTATTGCTTGGGCTCGCGGTGTTGGGTCGTTTAAATTTGCTCTGGGTACTAAATGGTGCACGATAGGAATGCACCAGTCTAAGATGGATCTTTCTAGGCATTCTCTATCTTAAGCAAATAACAAAATCGTATACGATATTATTTCTTGCCAGCAAATACGACTGTTTAAAGCGGTTTTTACTACAAGGCCACTAAATTCTTTTTACAATATCGGTCGTAATTCAAGATAAGATCCTGTTCATCATCATTCGGCCGAATGGCATGTTTTTCAATATTGAATATAGCAACAAAACGAAAGAGGGGTCTTAAACCACTTCCAATCAGGAAAGGTTCGTTACTTAAAATGGCCTCTATTTTTAAAGACCTTTTATCACTACAGTATGTTTTGATGCCGTTGACCTTGCTTTTGGCAGGAATAGGATTATTTTTGTGTAAAAACCAAGAATGAATATTCTTATACTGGGAGCCGGGGGTAGAGAACATGCCTTGGCCTGGAAACTTCGCCAAAGTTCGCTTTTAGACCAACTTTTCGTTGCACCGGGCAATGCAGGGACGGCCGCTATTGCAAAAAATATACCGATTGGTGTAGATGATTTTATTAAAATAAGGTCTTTTGTGCTTTCTGAAGCCATAGATATGGTCATTGTCGGGCCTGAAGATCCATTGGTCCAAGGAATTCACGATTATTTCCTGAACGATGAGGCATTAAGGGACATCGCCGTAATCGGGCCTCAAAAGGCTGCGGCGGCACTGGAGGGTAGTAAGGAATTTGCCAAGAAGTTCATGTTACGCCATAAGATTCCTACCGCGGCGTATAAGAGCTTTACGGCGGAGCGTTTGAAGGAAGGTTTCGCGTTTTTAGAGACGTTGAATCCGCCCTATGTATTAAAAGCCGACGGTCTAGCTGCTGGCAAGGGAGTGTTGATACTAAATAATCTGGACGAGGCGAAACAGGAATTAAGGGCCATGCTTGAAGGGGCCAAGTTCGGGACGGCAAGTAATACAGTGGTTATCGAGGCGTTCTTAGCTGGTATTGAGCTCAGTGTTTTTGTACTTACCGATGGGAAATCATACAAAATATTGCCTACGGCAAAGGATTATAAACGTATCGGCGTAGGCGATACAGGATTGAATACAGGGGGTATGGGGGCCATTTCCCCCGTCCCCTTTGCAGATAAGGCCTTTATTGACCTCGTACACCAGCGCGTAGTCAAACCAACCGTAGAAGGCCTTAAAATCGATAATTTACCGTATAAGGGCTTTATTTTTATTGGCTTGATAAAAGTGGGCAACGAACCCTATGTCATAGAATACAATGTGCGTTTGGGGGATCCCGAGACCGAAGTGGTCGTTCCCCGCATTCAAAACGACCTGGTAGCCCTTTTTAAAGCAGTAGCGGCACAAACGTTGGATGAAATCGAACTGCAAATTGATGGACGTACTACCGCAACTGTGATGACAGTATCCGGAGGATATCCAGGGGATTATTTAAAGGGAAAGAAAATTAGCGGAATCGATAAAATCACCGATTCCTTGGTATTTCAAGCCGGTACTGAATTAAAGGACGGCAAGATTTTAACCAATGGAGGAAGGGTATTGGCCGTTACATCCTATGGAAAGGATTTCGAAGAGGCCTTGAAAAAATCATATAAAAGTATCCGAAAAATCGATTTTGAGGGAATGAATTACCGACCTGATATCGGCTTTGATTTAGAAGTTGGGAAGCAACCACAGCCCTAATAGTCCAAATGAGCGTATTCCAAAGTATCGGGCCATTTGCAAAATTCTAAAGATACGAATGGGCCGATATTTCCTTGTTTTCCT
Organism: Flavobacteriales bacterium; assembly: GCA_038316335.1. Taxonomy (GTDB): domain Bacteria; phylum Bacteroidota; class Bacteroidia; order Flavobacteriales; family Flavobacteriaceae; genus JALHST01. The sequence goes on along the minus strand of JBBQAM010000048.1, from coordinate 19,912 downwards.
CATTGTTGTCGTCATATTTCTTTAATTGGAGCATCCAATACACGAAGGCAACAGCACCGATTGCAAACAAAAGCCAGTTTAAAAAATTCGCCGACCACCAACTATGCATCCCCCTCAAGGTATCAAATGGCCAAAAAAGGTGATTTACGAATAAATCCTCGATCCAATAAAAAAATGAAGTCATCTTAACTATATTTACTGGACAAAAATATAAAAACCCAAGATGATTTCAAGCTTTTTTGGAAAAACAAAACCAATAAATCATATAATCATCCTTTCCTTTTTGTTTGTTTTCTACTGGATTTACTATTTTTTATTTACAAATAGGGACACAATTCCCGAAATCCTCGCCTTGAACTTCCTAGTCCTGTCGGTTTTATTGCTGAGCGTATTTACCGTCGATTTTATCATTAAGAGAAACAAAATGACGGCAACGAATTCGTTCGCCATTTTGTTCTATGCACTATTGATCGTGGTTTTTCCGGAAACCTTAGCCGATAACAATGCCATTCTTTGCAGTTTTTTTCTGTTGTTGGCAACGCGAAGACTCATCAGTATCAGGACCTTACGGGATATCAAACTTAAACTTTTCGATGCCACTTTATGGGTCATGGCCTCCAGTCTGTTTTATGAGTGGGCCATCTTATTTCTGGGGTTGATATTTGCTGCAATATACATATACGAACCAAAAAATATTCGAAATTGGATGGTACCGATTGTGGGTGTATTTACGTTCTTTATGATCATCCAAGGTTTTTTGTTGTTGGCCCACTATCCTGAATTTTTACGGCAGCATTATCAGTATACCTTTGAATTCGACCATACCCATTATTTGGATTGGGGAATAAGTTCTAAATTGATCGGATATCTTCTCCTCACATTCATGACCATTGTGTTTTCTTTTTTAAAATTAGGAAAATCAGGACTTGGTAAAATTGTAACCATGCGCCTGATCGTTTTGTCCTTTATAATCGGTATCTTTCTTAGAATCTTAGCCTCCTCTCCAGAGAACCATCCGCTGATAGTGACCTTTTTTCCTTCGGTCATTTTCCTAACCAATTATGTTGAATCGATCAAAAAGGCCCGAATCAAGGAAATTGTCTTGATGTCGCTGGTTTTGCTGCCCTTGTTGGGCTTTATTATTCGTATTTTTGTGAAGTAAATATTGGGTATCTTTGGCCCAAAACGCAGTGTCCTATGTTTAGCGAGAACGCATATCGAATATTTGAGGAAAGTATTCTGAAATACCATGAAAAGGATGATGTCTACCAATCCTTTTCAAATCCGTACGCAAAAGATGAAATTGCCCATTTGCTCTACCGAAAAAATTGGATCGATACGGTACAATGGCATTTTGAGGACCTTATAAGAGATCCCGGTATCGACCCTATAGCAGCACTTGATCTGAAGCGGAAAATTGACGCCAGTAATCAGGATAGGACTGACTTGGTGGAGTATATCGATAGCTACTTCCTTGATAAATACCAATCGGTAGAAAGTAAGGCGACTGCCACTATCAATACGGAAAGTCCGGCTTGGGCCGTCGACCGTCTTTCGATCTTGGCATTAAAAATCTATCACATGCGTCAGGAGGTGGTACGTACCGATGCCTCTAAGGAGCATATTGAAAAATGCAGTAAAAAGTTGGAGGTGTTAAGGGAGCAGCGATCTGACCTATCTTTGGCCATTGATCAATTGTTGGAGGACATTGCAGCTGGAAATAAGTACATGAAAGTGTATAAACAAATGAAGATGTACAATGACGAGGAATTAAATCCCGTGTTGCGTGGCACCAAGTAAAAATAAGACCTTACGCATTCTGGTGATTCGGCTTTCAGCGCTGGGCGATGTCGCCATGACTATCCCGATTCTCTTGGCCTTTACGCAAAAATATCCGGAAATACGGGTGACTGTCCTTACCAAGGCCTTTTTTAAGCCGCTGGTATCGAAAGTAGCAACAGTAGAAGTGCTTGTTGCCGATGTCAAAGGACGTCATAAAGGGATCTTCGGGATATGGAGGCTTTACAAAAACTTGGAATATTTAGGGATCGATAGGGTTGCTGACCTTCACAATGTACTTCGTAGCACAATTTTAAAATTCTTTTTTCGAAATAAGGGCATTCCTGTCTTTCAAATTGACAAAGGGCGCAGTGACAAAAGGGCATTGACACGGTCGAAAAATAAACTATTTAAACCCTTGAAGACCACCCATCAACGCTATGCAGATGTCTTCACCGAAATGGGGTATCCTATTGAGTTGAACAAGACCGAGTTTCTTCCCAAGGAAGCATTAAATTCAAATATAGTTGAGCTGGTGGGCGACCATTCGCAAAAATGGTTGGGAATCGCACCATTTGCTGCATTTAAGGGCAAAATGTATCCCGTATCCCTCCTAATGGAGGTTTTGGATTCTTTACAAAAGACTGATGAGTATAAAATACTTTTATTCGGCGGCGGTCAAGTTGAACAGGCACACCTTGAAAAAATAGCGTCGCGGTATTCGAATACCCTAAATACCGCAGGAGTACTATCTTTCGAAGAACAACTCGCACTTATATCCCATTTGGACCTTATGCTTTCAATGGATAGTGGGAACGGTCATTTGGCCGCCATCTATAACATTCCGACCATTACACTTTGGGGGGTAACACATCCCTATGCTGGTTTTTATCCCTATGGGCAGGATTACGACAATGCCTTACTGGCCGACAGGACCTTATTTCCCTTCATACCTACATCGATCTATGGCAAAAAGGTTCCGCCGGGTTATGAAAGCGCCATCGCGACCATACCTCCTAGTCGAATTCTTGGTAAGATCAAAGACCTCCTAGAAAAAAAGTAAAGGGTTCCTATACGACGGTTTGTTTAGTTTCGATTGATTTGAAATACTGCCGTAATTGGCTCATAAAGCGATACTTAAGTGCGTTGGGAGATGCTTCTACCATGATGGTGCGGATGCCGATAAACGAACTGATTAAAAAGACAGCGGCTCCTTCACAATCAATATGACGATCAATATAGCCATTCAACTTTCCTTTTTGTAACGTAGAGACTAGATTCACCTCCCAGATTTTAAGGATATCGTTCAAATGTTTCATGATTCTCTGATTTCTTCCGTTGAATTCGCAAATGAAATTACTCAACAAAAATCCAAAATCCATTTCATTATGAACAGCCGTCTCAAGGGCTTCCTCAAAACAATTGGTTATCAAGGTTGCTGGATTTTCATGTCCTTCAATGGGTTCGATCAACATACTGTATACTTTGCGAACCATGAAATTTTGGATGATTTCAATAAAGAAATCCTCTTTTGATTCATAATGATGGTAAAAGGCTCCTTTCGAAAGGGAGAGTTCTTTTAAAATATCATCGACACTGGTATTGTAATAACCGTTTTTGTAGAAAAGTTCAAGGCCGGTTACTTGCATTCGGTGCATGGTTGCCATGCGTTTTAGGTTCTTGTCCATACGATTTGGGTTTTGGGGTTAAACAGACTCTCAAGTCTATAACAAAGAACCTCCGAAACCCATCGATGGTGAAACTATGGGGTTGTGGTGCACTAAAATTCGATGTAGTGCATGAATTTTAAAATATAGTCCGAAAACCAAAATAGTTACAAACCGAGTGGTCGGTAAAAGCCTTCTTTTTATCGAGGTGAAATTTTCAAAATCGTCCTATTTTAAGGATTCTTGTACATTTTGACGTACTATGAATGCATGTTTTTGGTGCCTTATCGGTGCCATACATATGCGAATGAATGACCAATATTAGGTTACCACGCCTTGACAACTGCTACCTGCTCCGGCGGTACATCCATAGCAATGTTGTGAAATGACAATATTTCTGTCCTGCAACATCGCTTCATCGTATGCTTTGATGTGCGTTATTTTATTCGCGACTTTTAGACCGAGCATTTGGTTAAAATCACAATCATATAGCCAACCGTCCCAACTAACCGACAGTGTATTCGTACACATCACATTCTCGACGGCGATTGGATTATAGGCTTCGACCAGTGCGTACATATAATCCTCGTAATTCTCCGAGGCGATTAAATAATCCAGGAAACGCGCTATCGGCAAGTTAGTGATGGCGAACAGATTATGAAATTGGATGTCAAAATCGTCTTTAAGTGCCTTTTTAAAATCACGTTCCATGGCAGCTTGGTCGCCTGGTAAAAAAGCCCCGGATGGATTATAGACCAAATCTAAACGTAAGGAACTTCCCGGCATACCATACCCAACGGCGTTTAATTCCTGCAATGCTTTAATCGACTTGTCAAAAACCCCTTCCCCTCTTTGCTTATCGGTTTTTCCGCGGGTATAGTGTGGCATCGACGATATGATATGCACATTGTGTTTCTTGAAGAATTCAGGCAAATCGTAATATTTTTTATTTGCGCGTAATATGGTCAGATTCGACCTGACAATAAAATCCTGGATACCTGCCTTTGCCGCCTCTTCAACAAACCAACGGAAATCGGGATTCATTTCAGGCGCACCTCCTGTTAGGTCAAGTGTATGTGCTCCCGTATTTTGAATGACCGATAAACATAAGCGCATGGTCTCGCGGGTCATGATTTCCTGTCTATCGGGTCCTGCATCGACATGGCAATGCTCACAGACTTGATTGCACATGTAACCAATATTGATCTGAAGAATCTCCAATTTCTTAGGACGAAGCGGAGTATGCCCGGTGGCCGCAATTTTATCCTTGAAATAGGGTAGTTCCCCACTTTCGAAAATACCTCCGTTCAGGATAGCCAACTGTTTATTCGTTTCTGCAAGCGCATTATGCCTTTCTTTTAATGATTTAGTAGCCATTTTTATTTTTTGTTTGAATGCCACTGTAGGTGGTATCAGGCTATTTTACCTGACCAAGGCGAATGCGCCTATCAACAATTTACATGCTCAATTTATTGTACTTGTTCATCATTTGTACCCCGTGTACCAAAGTGGCCCCACTCACAATCGCCGCACCTACATGTACGGCCTCCATCATTTCCTCTTTGGTAATTCCTTTTTCAAGGCCATCTTTTGTATATGCATCGATACAATAGGGGCACTTGACTACATGGGCAACTGCCAGGGCAATCAACGATTTTTCACGGGCCGTCAAAGCACCCTCTTCAAAAACATTTCCATAATAATCAAAGAACTTTTTACCAAGTTCCTCGCTCCATTCGGTTATACTGCCAAATTTTCTCAAATCGGCAGGATCATAATATGTATTTGTCATTGTTTCAATTTTAAGATTTTTGAATAAAGCATTGACGCTCAAAATTACATTCATCTGAAAGCAATTAAGGGCAAAGCGATTCATTTTCAATTCGTATAACTGTAGCTGCGTTTTGAGGTACGGTAAGAAATATCAAAACGAAATGGTGAATCAACGACTAAAGGGGAGATCCTTTATTGAATTGAACGGGTAATTGCTGAAAATCGACTAAACTTGGGCGAGTGGTCCCAATTTGATGCCCTATGTTAATAAAGGATACGAGCAGTGAAATAAGATCACGCGTCAATCGTGTCGTCAATTTTGTGAGTTCCTCGATATCCCAGATCGAATCAATATCAACAAATGGTTCAAATTCCACCAATTCGGCATTCGAATGGCCTAGAACGCACGTCAATTGTTTCGATAATCGCGCTGTTTGCCAAGGTAAACTTAAAAAATCGGAAGCGATGAATTGCTCCCGTAGCAAACCGAGTAAATAAAAGCCACCGTCGCATGATGGGCCAAGAACACATTTACCGGATATTAAATGTTCAGACGCCGCAACTAGGTGTGAAACCTTGAGTTGAGGGGTATCGTTCCCGATGATTATAATACTTTCAAACCCTTGGCTTAAAATAGATTCGATCGCGTTGCTAAAACGTTCTGCAAAAGAAGTGCCCGATTGCTGTGCCTCGGTATAGTGGAAATAGGGAAGCCCCGATTTTTTTACAATTTGCAAAGTCCGTTTTGTGAGTCTATCAAAAAGAACACCCCCCTTTGCAATTTTTTTATGCCGAAGTTCTTCCCTTGATGAGTTCGCAAATACCAAAATGGCGGTACTATGTTGTTTTCGAAATGGCATACTTCGTAATCTTCATTGTAAACTTACGTAAAAAGCAACGCGAGGCTTTGGTCGTTTACATAAATAATTAATTACAAGGGTCCCGAAATTAAATCGATACCCTATAATTGTGGCCGACCTGAAGTTTTGAGGACACATTTGAAAAAGTCAAAGTGAGAATCAATATCAAAGGCAGAAAAAAATACCTTTTTACAGTCAATTTTCTTGCACTAATGCAAAGGTTCGAATAGCGACCACTATATTAAGTTGACTCGGTCATTGTACTTTGTGAACTAAATAGGCATAAAATGTGAAAGTCATGCTACCTTTATGCCATCAGAATCAGTGTATGCAAGACACCTTACATTCCAAATCAATCGGACTGGTACTTTCAGGGGGCGGGATACGCGGCATGGCCCATGTTGGGGTTTTAAAAGCGCTCGAAGCCTATGATATTTCGGCAGAAATTGTATCGGGGAGTAGTGTTGGAGCATTGATCGGGGCCCATTATGCCAATGGGAACCCCATGAACGACATGCTCTCCTTTTTTAAGGAGACCCCGTTATTCAAATATAATTTTTTAACGATTTCAAAGCCAGGATTGGTAGATACCGAACGTTATTTTGATATTTTCAAAGCGTATTTTCCAAAAAATAGGTTTGAAGACCTCAAAAAAAAACTACATGTTGTGGCCACCAATCTTCAAGTGGGGTCCGATGAATTCTTCTCTAAAGGGGAATTGATCATGCCACTCTTGGCATCGGCTGCCCTTCCACCGGTTTTTGCCCCGGTAGAAATCGGCGGAATCCTCTATGCCGATGGGGGCATAATGAACAATTTTCCATTGGAGCCCCTTCAAAGCAAGGTAGATTTTATTATCGGCAGTAATGTTTCGATCGTAAAGCGTGTAGACAAGAAACAGATTCGATCTTCATTGCAATTGGCAAATCGCACCTCTTCATTAATGATTAATGCCATTAGTCAGGTAAAAATAAGGCAGTGCGATTTAGTTTTTGAACCTCAGGAACTCGAACAAATCGGGGTATTAGACAAAAAGGGCATTGAAAAGGCCTTTCAAATTGGCTATGACCACGCCTCCCGTAAACTTGAAAAATTTATGGAAAATCAAGAATAAGGGAAAGGCAATTACAATTTCCGTAGAATCCAAAGCCGCTTAAGTAACCCTTTAACAAAAGGACAACCTGGGTTAGACGTCATCATAATCGACCGTCAGGGTTGCGGTCAACGGATGCGCTTGGCAGGTTAATATCAGGCCTTCGGCAATTTCCCCATCGGTCAAGATCTGGTTTTTGACCATTTCTGCCTTGCCCTCCTTAATTCGCGCGATACACGTACTGCATACCCCCCCCTGACAGGAATAGGGAGCATCGATATTTTCCTTTAAAACAGCATCGAGGACCCTGCTGTTTTTCTGCATGGAGAACTTGAATTCCTCATCATCCAAAAGCACAGTGAGCTCGGTCTTGCCATCTGGTTTTTCAGGAAGTTCATCTAGAATTTCAGTGGTTGTAAAGAGCTCGAAATGTATCTTTTCCTTAGGGATATCATGGTCTTGCAGGGTTTCGGAAACCAACTGTATCATGGCCTCGGGGCCACAGATATAAAAATCATCGAATTGAGTTTCCTTATGTTTGTTATTCAGGACATAGTTTACCGTAGACACATCGATGCGCCCAAAAAGCGAATCGCTTTCCTGTTCCTGGCTATTTACAAAATAAACAAAAAACCTATTGGTATATTCAAGTTGTAATTTGACCAAATCCGTGTAAAACATTGTTTCGGCATAGGATTTATTGCCGTAGACCAACACGAATCGACTTTTGGGATCAGTCTCCAAAACGGCTTTTGCAATGCTCATGATGGGCGTAATGCCGCTTCCCGCGGCAAATGCGGCTATTTTTTTTGGCCCTGGACTTGGTTTAAAAACGAATCGGCCTTCTGGGGCCATCACCTCCAATGCATCGCCGACAGCCAGTTTATTATTTGCATAGTCCGAAAACCCACCCTTGTCTACTTGCTTCACACCTATGGTAATGCAGTCTTTTTTGGGGGATGAGCAAATGGAATAGGAGCGACGTAGTTCTTTTCCCTTCAGCTCCTTCTTAATCGTAATGTATTGTCCCGGGATAAAATCGAAGGTCTGCAAAAGTTCTTTGGGAATGCTAAAGCTAATTGCCACCGAACTGGGGGTAAGGCGTTTTATGTTTTTAACGGTAAGACGATGAAAATGGCTCATACATTCAAAAATTAATCAATTTGTGCGCAAAATTACGCATTGGAATTTCTATTTAAAACTGAAAGCGTAAAAAAACATACATAGAATCCTTATGCATATATAAATTATGTATATATTTAGCTCTAATTTTAAACGAAATGGGCAATTCTAAACTATATAAAGGCAGCCTGAATACCATTATTCTAAAATTGTTGGAAGAACAGGGAAAAATGTATGGCTACGAGATTACCCAAAAGGTAAAGGAACTAACCAAAGGTGAATTGAACATAACCGAAGGAGCCTTGTATCCGGCATTGCACAAATTGGAAGCCGAAGGCCTTTTGGATGTTGAGGTTGCCAAAGTCGATAACCGCCTTCGTAAATACTATAAACTTACCAAGACCGGGGAAATGGAAACCGCAAACCGCTTGGCCGAACTTGAGGACTTTATCCGCGGAATGCAGCATTTAATCAACCCGGATTGGCGCATCAATTAGAATCCTTTACCGATGAAATTAAGTAGCAAACAAGTAAACATCTTAGTAGCCTACCTCGAATCAATGCGATTGACACAAGTAGATCTTCGTAACGAAGTGCTTGACCACATGGCCAATGGGATCGAAAGGGCCATGTGTGAGCAACATCTTGATTTTTCCCAGGCCTATACCCTTGAAACCAGAAAATGGCATCAGGAACTGGCAGATTTCTCAAGTTTATGGATTGGTTGGGCATGGCATGGGCCAAAAATCATGATACGGAAATGTGCCAAAAAAACTCGGGAAATAGTGGGAAGAACTATTGTACTGGCCCTTATATTGACTGGATTCTTCTATATTTTGTCTTTGTATTTTAATCTTAAGCCCTACTATCCTACCATCTCAAATTGCGTCGGACTGTTATATTTTGGCTGTTTTGCCGCAATGTTGTTCTTTTATTATAAAATCGTGGCCTCTGGGTATCATTCGTCGTATCGATATCTTTATAAAATCAATATAATCGGAGTTGGTTTTATGTATCTGCTGATGAATCCTTTTTGGGTTCTTTTGCTCAAGTATGATTCTGAGGCCAAAATTCTTTTGGCTGGCCTATTTATGTATTCCTATTTTAGTTGTTATGCATATACGTTTTGGGACTTGTACCAATCACACAGAGTGTCAAAGAAACTAAAAACAGCATGAATCTAAAAAGAGAACAAATACAATACATTGATAAATATCTTCAATTTATGGGTATTAATTTCATAGAGATACGAATTGAACTGATTGATCATATAGCTAGTGAATTTGAAGAAAGTTCAGACTATGTTTTATTGGAAGATTTTTTACGAACCAAAGGTAGTTTCGTTAAAAATTTTCAAAAAAGAATTCATAATTTAAAACATTGGGGCTATCAAAAGGCACTGTTCAAAAGAGTTTTACAATTTTTTATAACGCCTCAATACATCCTTATTTCCTTGTTGATCGGCAGTTCAATATATCTAGTGTCACAATTAATAGGCGGGAGGATTCAAAGTTACTTGTTCCTGATAACGATGCTGCTTGCTCAGGTAATACATCTTTATATTTACTACAAACCGAAGGGGATGTATAAAAAAATACAATCGGCCCAGTACATATTATCAATTATGGCATTGCCATCAATGTTTTTATATTGTGCAGGTATATTGACTTCTTGGCTTCTTGAACAACCAACATATTTTATGTGGTATTGGTTTTTCGCACTCGTTTTTAATGTAGCTGGTTTACTGGAAGTTATTGAATGTAAAAGGCAAATCATAAATCAGTATCAAGGTCTAATTAATGCATAGTATGAAACTAACCCAAGACCAAATAACACAACTTTACGCGTTTACCCGACAGCATTTTGTGGCGCATTATGACCTACAGACCGAATTGGTCGACCATCTTGCGAATGGCATCGAAGTACTACAAAGACTAAATCCCAAACTACCCTTTGATACCGCCCTTCAAATGGAATTCAAAAAATTCGGGGTATTCGGGTTTGCTGATGTGATCAAGGAAAAAACAAAGGCTATGGAAAAACGGTATTGGAAAATTATTCTGAGATTTTATAAAGAATACTTTAGGCTACCAAGGATTTTATGGACCGCAACTTCAATCCTACTTCTCGCCTTCTTATTGGGGGTTGTTCCTATTGAACATAAATACAATATAATAATTGGCGTATTCTTCATCATTGTATGTTATGTGTTGCTACTGTTTTTTTTAAAACGCAAGGACCATGAATTGGAAATGATAAAAAATGGCAAAAAATGGATGTTGAAAGACCAAATATATTCCTTTGGGCATATAGCTAATATTATTAACCTCTTTCCGATTATCCTTAATTTTTCTTTTTTTAGAGATAGAATACCAATGAATAGCACTGAGGTCGATTTCGTTTTTGCCACAACGATTATATCTTTAATAGTATTGACTTACACCGTGATTCATATTCTTCCTAAGAAGGCAGAAATAGTGCTTTCCGAAGCCTATCCGGAATACAAAATGGTCTAATTATGTAACAATTTTATAATCCCTGCTACTAAACAACTGAACAAAACACGAACCTAATGTTCAAACACTTTATAAGATTACAGTGGAAATCATTTTTTAGGGCCGCTTCCTTTAAGACCAACCTGGTCTTCAAGATCTTTATGGGCTTTATGGCCCTTTATTTTGTCGTAGTCTTCCTATCGATGGGCGTAGGGGCCTATTACTTGATCCAGAAATCGGGTCAGGGAGATCCCCTAAAAATAATCAACCGATTTTTGATCTATTATTTGGTCGCCGATCTGGCGTTTCGGTATGCCTTACAAAAAATGCCGGTTACCAACATAAAACCGTTGCTCCTGCTTCCTTTCAAGAAAGCACAGATCGTAAACTATTCATTGGGCAAGAGCATTGTTTCGTTCTTTAACGGGGCACATGCTTTTTTCTTTATCCCTTTTTCGATTGTATTGTTAATCGAAGGGTATTCACCCTGGGGAATCATCGGTTGGCATTTGGGCATCATGGCCTTGATTTATGCCAATAATTTCCTAAACGTTCTTATTAACAATAAAGATAGTATCCTGTATCCGGTTGCGGTACTTTTTGTCATCTTGGGTATCTGTCAATACTATGGATATTTTGATATAACGGCATATACAGCACCATTCTTTGACGCTCTGTATGATTTCCCTTGGCTCGCCATCTTACCATGGGCAATTCTGGCCTTTCTATACGTAGCTTCATTTCGTTATTTCGAAAAACACATGTATCTCGATGGTGGCTTGGCCCAAAAGGCATCCGTGGCGAAGACCGAGGATTTTAAGTGGCTAGATCGATTTGGCAATCTTGGGGTTTTTTTGAAGAACGATATCAAGCTTATTAAACGTAACAAACGCTCCAGGACCACGGTTATGGTGAGCATTCTTTTTCTTTTTTATGGACTTTTATTCTTTGGAGGAGCCATAGAGGCGTATGAAGGCCCGATGTGGAAGATATTCGCCGGCATATTTGTTTCAGGGGGCTTTCTATTTACATTCGGACAATACGTTCCAAGTTGGGACAGCTCGTACTATCCCTTGATGATGAGCCAGAACATTACCTATAAGGACTATTTAAACTCCAAGTGGTATCTGATTATTCTTGCGACCTTAATAAGTACCGTACTTGCGTCGTTTTATCTTTATTTTGGCTGGGAGGCCTATTTGGCGATCTTGGTAGGCGCAATTTACAATATGGGAGTAAATTCATATCTCGTACTTTGGGGCGGGGCCTATATCAAGACACCTATCGACCTCACTTCCAACAAAAAGGCGTTTGGTGACAAACAATCTTTCAACTTGAAGACGTTACTATTGACTATTCCAAAATTAATACTACCGGTACTCATTTATGGCCTGGGACACTATCTTGTAAACCAAACGACCGGGTATATTTTAGTAACTGTAGCCGGCCTGGCGGGATTTGCCTTTAGGAACATCGTTTTTAAGAACATCGAGCGTATTTATAAAAAAGAGAAATATAAAACGCTTCTGGCCTATCGGCAAAATCACTAAATATGAAAGTTACAAGGCCTTATTATTAGGACGATAGTATATTTTGAATTAGAAAGCCAATATATGATAACACTTCAGACACTCACAAAAAAGTATAAAGACCAGGTCGTTTTGAACATCGGGCATCTAGAAATTCCCAAAGGGCAGAGTTTTGGCCTGGTCGGGAACAATGGTGCCGGAAAGACGACCTTGTTCAGCCTTTTACTAGATTTGATCCAACCCACAACAGGTCATATTGTCAATCAGGGGGTCCAAGTCGATAAAAGTGAGGCATGGAAACCCTTTACAGCGTCATTCATCGATGAGTCGTTTTTGATAGGCTATCTCACACCAGAGGAATATTTTTATTTCATAGGAGAGTTAAGGGGTCAGAAAAAGGGAGCGGTAGATGCCTTGTTAGCGCAATTCGCTGATTTTTTTCATGGAGAGATTTTAGGACAGAAAAAATACCTGCGAGACCTATCGAAAGGGAATCAGAAAAAAGCAGGAATCATCGCCTCTTTGATCGGTAATCCTGAAGTGATCATCCTTGACGAACCTTTTGCCAACCTAGATCCTAGCACACAGATTCGATTAAAGGGCATTCTCAAGAATCTAGCTAGCCAGCAAGATGTTACTGTATTGGTTTCGAGTCATGACCTTATTCATGTGACCGAGGTTTGCGAACGTATCGTAGTCCTGAACAAAGGAGTGGTCGTAAAAGACATCCAGACATCGGCCCAAACCTTGAAGGAATTGGAAAACTTTTTTGCGGGCAGCATTGCGCCTGAAGGAGAAATCGTCTAGGGCAACATTCGTTTAGAGCAGTGTATGGAACCAAACAATGGACTGCTTTTAATTACAGCGGCCCAAATTGAACAGAAATCATAAATCATACTCTTTGGTCGGTTTCTTGAGGGCTGAAGTTTCCGAAAAAAAGGGCTATCCCCCGATGAATTACAGAAATTCTGTCATACAATACCCTAATAGGCCGTGTAAGGCTCCTAAGTCTTCGGGCTATCAGACCGATCGGTTTGTGATGGTGCGCACGGGCAAGGATTCGAAACCACACTAATTTTTACCTTTTCTCGACCAACTGCATAATAATCCGGTTGTTTTTCAGTTTAGCATACAGACGTAGACATTCAATTTTGAAGCTTCCATTAAAATTCATTTTAACGGCCCTGTTCGGTGGACTCGCATTCAGCGGCTGTTCCACAAAAAAAGATGCCTTTATCAACCGAAATTGGCATGCCCTAAACACAAAGTACAATACCTTGTATAATGGCAATATCGCATTTGAACAAGGACGTGAAGAGCTCAACACGAACTATAAGGATGATTATTGGGAACTATTGCCCGTGGAGCGCTTGGAAGTTACCGAGGACATTAAATTAGATTCTGAGGACAACAACCCGAACTTCACCAGGGCTGAGGAAAAAGCGACCAAGGCCATACAAAAACACAGTATGGACATCAAGGATGAGGAGCGAAACCCTCAGACCGACGAGGCCTTTCTCCTATTGGGAAAATCGAGGTACTTTGATCAACGCTACATTCCTGCCCTGGAAGCCTTTAATTACGTAATTAAAAAATATACCTATAGCGATAAATTGAACGAGGCGCATATTTGGCGTGAAAAGGTGAATATCCGCTTGGATAATGAAGAACTTGCTATTAAGAACCTCAAGAACCTATTGAAGTACGAGGATCTGAAAGACCAGGAAAATGCAGATGCCAGGGCCATGATGGCACAGGCCTATATTAACCTAAAGGCTATCGATACCGCTGTTCAACAATTAAAAATCGCTTCGTACTACACCAAAAAAAAACCGGAAAAGGGGAGATACTATTACATTATTGGTCAATTATACAATCAGATGGGGTACAAGGACAGCGCCAACTATGCCTTTGACAAGGTGATTGCACTAAAACGAAGTTCTCCCCGTGTATATATGATTAATGCTGAAATCCAAAAAATAAGGAATTCTGAAATCACAGACGAAAATGAGGAAGAAATGCTGGAGTATCTTACAAGCATGGCAGAAAACCGGGAAAATCGTCCTTTTTTGGATAAAATCTACCGCCAAGTCGCCGAATACCATTTAAACCGGGGTTCAGACAGTCTTGCATTGGCGTATTTCAATAAATCGTTGCGAGCTACCCAAAATGAGCCGAAGTTAAATGCCTTGAATTATGAGAATCTGGCAGAATATAATTTTGATGAAATTAAGTACAAGACCGCCGGATTATATTACGATAGTGTCCTGACCAACCTTCCTGAAAACACAAAAAAGTATCGCACCACCAAGAAGAAATTAGACAATCTAGAAGATGTCATCAAGTATGAGGATATTGTACATCATGCCGATAGCGTCATCACTTTATACAAAATGACCCCCGATGAGCGTGTCACCTATTTTGAGGAATATATGGCACGCATAAAAAAAGCCGATCAAGAAGCGGCAAAAAAGGCAGCGGATAAAATCACGGCTGGTTTCGCCACTTTCGCCAATTCAAAAGGAGGCAAGGAAAACAAGGGAAAATTCTATTTCTATAATATTCAAAGCCTTGGATATGGCAAGAATGATTTTACGAACAAATGGGGCAATCGTACTTTGGAAGATAATTGGCGTTGGAGCAATAAAAATGCGACGTTACCCTCGGAAAACTCAGAAAGGGCAATTGTGCAAAACACTATTGAAACAAACGAGCCAGTCGGGGAGGAAAAATACAGCTTGTCTTTTTATATTGATAAAATCCCCTCGGATGTCCGATTCATTGACAGCCTTCGCACTGAACGCAATTTTTCCAACTACCAACTGGGATTGATCTATAAGGAAAAGTTTAAAGAGAATCAATTGGCCGCGGCCAGGCTAGAGGATGTCCTTCGTTCTGATCCTGAAGAACGATTAATACTTCCTTCGAAATATAATCTATATAAAATCTACCAAGAAGAAGGTAGTCCGTTGGCGAGTAACATGAAAGATAACATCATTCAGAACCATGCCGATTCGCGCTATGCCGAAATACTCCTGAATCCACAAGCTGTTTTTTCCGACGATACCGATACGCCGGAAGCGCGTTACGGCAAATTGTTCAAAATGTATCAAAATCAAGACTTTTTGGGGGTTATTACAGGCGCTGAGGAGAATATCAATCGATATACAGGCGACCCTATTGTCCCAAAATTCGAAATGCTTAAAGCGAATGCTATCGGCAGATTAAACGGTTTTGAGCCCTTTAAGGAAGCATTGAATTATGTTGCCCTGACCTATCCAAATAATCCAGAAGGCAAAAAAGCAGAGCAAATGGTGATAGAACAGTTGCCCAAATTGGAGCCAAAGGAGTTCTCCCCGGAAGAAGGGTCATCTGGCTCAGGAAATTGGAAAGTGGTCTTCCCTTTTAAAAGACAGAATAATGAGGCGGCCATCAAATTAATGGAACGCCTTGAAAAATCGATAAAAGAGCTAAGGTATAAGAACATAGTTTCGAAGGATATTTATAACTTGGAAGACCAATTTGTCGTGGTGCACGGTTTTAAATCGAAGGATTTCGCATTGGGGTATGCCGAATTGCTAAAAAACAATAAGGATTATAAGATAAAGGACGAGAATTTCGTAATTTTATCTTCCAACTATAAAATAATACAAGTACATAAAAACCTACAAGATTATAAGAATACCCTTTTAACCCCAAAACCCTAAATAATGTTTTCAGATAATAAAAAACCCAGAACTATGAACGAAATAGGAGGACAACCAAACAGAATAGAAAAAAACACTAAGATCAAAGGGGACATCATCTCAGAAGCTGATTTTAGAATCGACGGAAAATTAGATGGTAATGTGAAGACCAGCGGTAAAGTGGTTATTGGCAAGGATGGCTATATTCATGGCAAGGTAGAATGTGTAAATGCCGATATTGAAGGTAGTTTCAATGGGGAATTAATTGTCTCCGATCTGTTATCCTTAAAATCCTCGGCAGTAATTGAAGGCACGGTATCGGTATCTAAATTGGCCGTTGAGCCCGGGGCTACTTTTAATGCTTCCTGCAATATGAAAGGCAAAGGGGGATCGATACATGGCAGCCAAGCCAGTAGTGCCCAAACGGATACTTCTGGAGGGTTTAAGTCCTCAATAGGAAGTAAGGCATCCAGCGCTAGCAATGAATCAGCAAAAGCCTCCTAGTAAGAATAATCTCAAAAACGCGGCAATGCTTTCGGGTATTGCATTTGAAATGGGGGCCATCATTTATTTAGCAGCTCAAGGAGGCATATGGCTTGACGCACATTTCAACAATGAAAAACGAATTTACACGGCCTTTGCCACACTGATCGGTGTGGCAATTTCTATTTGGATAGTTTTGCGCCAATTAAAGCGAATAAAATATTGACTTCAAATGTACGGCCCGTTTTTAATTTTACACTGGTTTTATGTGGTGTACTAGGACTGGCTTTTCTGGCACATACCAGTCTGCTTAAACAGGTCGGAATGCCGCCTTTAGGCAACAAAATCGTTTTGTCATATCTCATCAACGGCCTACTTGCCTTGATCATTTTTGGTTCTTTGTTTGTGTTCAGGAAACGACTAAAAAATTATATCGGCTTTTTATTCATGGGGGGGAGTTTTCTAAAGTTCATTTTCTTTTTTCTACTTTTTTATCCGGCATATAGCGCAGACGGCGTGATGGACAAAATGGAGTTTGCCGGTTTCTTTGTCCCGTATGCCATTAGTCTTGTTATAGAGACCATTTTTACAGCGCAAATGCTTAAAAAATTGGATTGAAAATCCATTTGAAATAAAGGTTGTGATTGCTTTTTTCTTTTTAGAAGAATAGCGTACATTTGCACCGATTTTTAGAGACCGATATTTCTTAGCTTTATGCGGATACCTTACTTTACAAAATTTGTCTTTTTAGTGCATTTCCTATTCGTAGGCTTTTTTTATGGCCAAAATGCCGAACACGATGCTTATGAAGGCCCTAAAGACAAGAGTACTGAGATAAAAGAGTACATACGACATCACCTTCAGGATTCGCATGATTTTTCGTTGTATTCGTACACCAACGAGGCAGGTGAGCATGTAAATGTTGGCGCCCCATTGCCGGTAATCTTATGGGATAATGGCTTAAAGATCTTTTCCTCTTCGAAATTCAATCACGGGGAAACCATAGCCGAGGTCGATGGTAGTCAATATAAGCTCTCCCACGGCAAAATTTACAAAACAGATACGACCGGCACCATTAATTTGGATGAAGCGGGACATCCTACGAACCTTAAACCCATCGATTTCTCAATCACAAAAAGTGTGGTGATGATCGTCATCACTTGTTTGATGATGTTTTGGCTTTTTACAAGTTTGGCAAAATCCTATGTTAAGAATGGAAGCATCCCGAAAGGACTCGGTCGATTTTTTGAGCCGATAGTCATCTATATTAGGGATGATATCGCCAGGCCCAATATCGGGGAGAAGAAATATAGGAAATACATGCCCTATCTGTTGACCATCTTCTTCTTTATTTGGTTTCTGAATATTTTCGGACTAACTCCATTAGGTGTTAATGTGACTGGGAATATTGCTGTTACAGTCGCTTTGGCCCTATTGACTTTTCTATTGACAAATTTTACGGGCACAAAGGATTATTGGAAGCATTTGGTAGATCCCTTGGGGAAAACAATGCCATGGTATGGCAAACTGCCCATTTATATTATTCTTGTACCGATTGAATTGTTAGGACTTGTTATAAAGCCTTTTGCCTTGTTGATCCGTTTGTATGCGAACATGCAGGCAGGCCACATCGTTTTGATGAGCTTGATCGGATTGATGTTCATTTTTAAAAGCTGGTTGGGAAGTCCGTTATCATTCGGGCTCGCTTTTGCCATTTCGTTGATAGAAATTTTAGTAGCTGTATTACAGGCCTATATATTTACGATGTTGTCAGCACTGTATTTCGGCTTTGCGGCAGAAGAACATGCGCACGACGATGAACCGGAACTGATGCATCTTTAAACGAATTTAATTCCCGTAAATGTGGGATTAATTATATTGATTTTTAATTTTTAAACAAGAGAGAGTATGGAAATTCCAGCAATTGTAGGTGCAGGTTTAGCAGTTATCGGAGTAGGATTGGGTATTGGTAGGATCGGTGGCTCGGCCATGGATGCTATTGCACGTCAGCCTGAAGCGTATGGTAAGATTCAAACGGCTATGTTGATTGCGGCAGCACTTATTGAAGGGATTGGTTTCGCTGCGATATTCGCATCCTAACAAATCTGAAAGCAATGGCCGTAACGGTTGGTTACGGCCATTGTTTCTTTAAAGATTGAATTTTAAAAAATTAAGGTATGGAAAAATTACTGGATGAATTCTCAATAGGCTTGTTTGTATGGCAAACCATATTATTTGTGCTTTTGCTTTTGTTACTACGAAAATTCGCATGGAAACCTATTTTAAATGCTGTTAATGATCGTGAAGAGGGCATTAAAAATGCACTCGCCGCTGCCGAAGAAGCCAAAAAAGAAATGCAGAATATATCCGCTGACAGCGAAAAGTTATTGAAGGAAGCTCGCGTTGAGCGTGAAGCCCTGTTGAAGGAAGCAAGGGAAATAAAGGATAAAATCGTCTCCGACTCCAAGGAACATGCTAAAATCGAAGGGGACAAAATGATCAGGCAGGCCCAAGCGACTATTGAAAGCGAGAAAAAGGCGGCAATTGCCGACATAAAGAATCAGGTGGCGGAACTTTCGGTGGAAATAGCTGAAAAAGTACTTAAGGAGCAACTATCGAATAAAGAGAAGCAATTGAAGTTGGTCGAAAAAATGTTGGGGGACATCAAATTAAACTAAGCACAAATGAACGACGCAAGAGCAGCCATACGATATGCCAGGGCCTTACTAGACCTTGCTGTAGAAAACAAGGCCACGGAAGCCTTGGAAAAAGACATGCGTTCGGTGGGGAACACGATTGCTGATAGCATGGAGCTACGTCAAATGTTGGCTAGCCCGGTTATTCCTGGAAAGACAAAAAAGGAGGCACTTTTGGCTATATTTAAGGACAGTCACGCAATTACCCAGGGATTGATCGGTATGCTGGTAGACAATAAACGCGTGGGCATGCTTGATGAAGTGGCCTTGAAATACATCATCCTGAACGAGCAATTGAAAGGTGAGGATGTAGCGTTTGTTACGACAGCAGTGCCTATGACCGCTGATATTGAAAAGAAGGTCTTACAACAAATTGCACTTTTGACGGGAAATAAGGTAACCTTGAAAAGCAATGTAGATGAAACCATTATTGGTGGATTTGTTCTTCGCGTTGGCGATTTGCAATACGACGCCAGTATATCGAATAAGTTGAACAATTTGAAGCGCGAATTCGCGGGGAGTTTGTAATAAAAAAGTCAGGACCCTAGATTTCAGTCGGCTGCACCACGTAGCGCCTATTTCTAAAGTCTAAATATTTAACGTCTAACGTCTATTAAAATGGCAGGAGTAAAAGCAGCTGAAGTATCGGCAATTTTAAAAAAACAATTATCAGGATTTAATGCCAGTGCAACCCTTGATGAAGTGGGTACCGTATTGCAGGTAGGGGAT
>JBBQAM010000093.1:0-8379 GCA_038316335.1 Flavobacteriales bacterium | reverse complement strand
AAGTTTGGGGGTACACCGTGGCGTTGTCAATAACATAACGCAAACGATAAAATCGATTCAACAAGCCGTTGAGGAAGCCGAAGCGAATTCTGGTTTGAAAATCAGTTCGGTGGTCGTTGGAATTGCTGGCCAGCACATACGTAGTCTGCAACATAGCGATTACATCACCAGGGTTGATTCAGAGGAGGTTATCAATGAGGACGATCTTGACAAGCTGTGCAATCAGGTTTATAAATTGGTGATGTTGCCAGGGGAAGAAATTATACATGTGCTACCGCAAGAATACAAGGTTGACGGGCAGGCGGAGATTAAACAGCCCATAGGAATGTACGGGGGTCGCTTAGAGGCTAATTTTCATGTGGTCGTCGGGCAGGTATCCTCTATAAAGAATGTAGGCCGTTGCATAAAAAGCGCCGGTTTGAATTTAGGGAATATCACCCTCGAACCGTTGGCGTCCTCAGAAGCCGTATTAAGCCAAGAAGAGAAAGAGGCAGGGGTGGCCTTGATCGATATCGGCGGAGGTACGACCGATCTTGCAATTTTTAAAGATGGTATTATTCGGCATACTGCGGTAATACCGTTTGGTGGAGGCGTTATCACCGAAGATATAAAGGAGGGCTGTTCGATCATTGAGAAACAGGCCGAACTATTAAAGATAAAATTTGGTTCTGCTTGGCCAGGCGAAAATAAGGATAATGAAATCGTTTCGATTCCTGGCTTACGTGGAAGGGAACCGAAGGAAATAACCCTTAAAAATCTTTCAAAGATTATTCATGCCCGTGTTGTTGAAATTGTTGAACAGGTGTATGTCGAGATCAAGAATTATGGACATGAAGAGCAAAAAAAGAAGCTCATCGCCGGTATTGTCCTAACGGGTGGTGGTAGTCAATTGAAGCACCTAAAGCAATTGGTAGAGTACATAACCGGTATGGATACAAGAATCGGATATCCTAACGAGCATCTGGCGGGAGATTCTGATGATGATGTGGCAAGTCCGTTATATGCCACGGCAGTCGGGCTCTTGATGAATGCGGTCAAAAACAAACGCCGTGCACCAATCGCCATGGATAACAAGGCAAAAGAAAAGGAACTTGTGTTCGCCGATCATGGCGATACTCCAGACCTATCGACTAAAGGCACCCCAAAACGGGAAAGGAAATCAGTTTTTGATAAATGGTCCGAGGCGTTAAAGGATTTCCTAGACAATGCCGAATAGGAATACCCCAAGTAAAAAATAAAACATAACCAGTAATTTAAAGAGTATGAGCAACAACACCGAATTTGAAGGAATCGCATTTGATCTACCCAAGAATCAAAGCAATGTAATAAAGGTCATTGGAGTCGGTGGCGGAGGAAGTAACGCCATAAACCATATGTTCCAGGCCGGTATTAACGGGGTTGATTTTGTCATCCTTAATACCGATTCACAGGCACTCAATAACAGTCCTGTGCCCGTAAAAATTCAATTGGGCGTTTCGCTAACAGAAGGCCTCGGAGCCGGGGCCAATCCTGAAGTAGGGGAGCAGGCGGCAATCGAAAGCCTTGAGGACATAAAAAATATGTTAGATCATACCACGAAAATGGTATTCATTACTGCAGGCATGGGTGGGGGAACAGGTACTGGTGCTGCTCCGGTCATTGCCCGACTTGCCAAGGAATTGGATATACTCACCGTAGGAATTGTGACCATGCCCTTCCAATTTGAAGGTAAAATGCGGTGTCAACAGGCTCAATTAGGCATTGAAAAATTACGTAGTAACGTAGATTCGCTCATCGTCATTAACAATAATAAGCTCCGGGAAGTCTATGGTAATCTCGGTTTTAAGGCAGGTTTTTCGAAGGCTGATGAAGTATTGGCGACCGCAGCCCGTGGTATCGCCGAGGTAATAACGCACCATTATACGCAGAATATCGATTTGCGTGATGCCAAGACGGTGCTATCAAATAGCGGAACGGCAATTATGGGATCAGCCATTGCCTCTGGATCTGCCAGGGCGAACGAGGCAATCATGAAGGCCCTCGATTCACCATTGTTAAACGATAATAAGATTTCCGGTGCTAAAAATGTATTGTTGCTCATCGTTTCAGGCTCTAAGGAAATTACCATTGACGAAATTGGGGAAATCAATGATCATATTCAAATCGAAGCGGGACATGGTGCCAATATCATCATGGGGGTAGGCGAGGATTCTGAATTGGGAGAGGCGATAGCCGTAACGGTAATCGCCACGGGATTTCACATTGACCAACAAGACGATATCGTGAACACCGAATCAAAAAAAATTATCCATACCCTTGAAGACGAACAAAAGGCAGTACATAATTTAAGCGCGCGTCCTATTGTACATCAACTATTGGAAGAGGATGACGTGCTGGAAGTTTCCGAAACGAAACAACTTCTTGTGGAGGAAGATTCAATGGAACTTATTCCTACTTCAAAGTATATTAAAAATTTTAATGTTTTTTATGAAGAAGTCATTGCAAAGAAATTCTCGGAAGACGACTTTGTAATCATCCAGTCCAAAGAGACGCTTAGCGATATAGAAGTGGTAGACCCCCAGGAAATTGAAGCGTCGGTTGAAGATGATCAATTTGTAATAAGTTTCGATATGCCCTTGAATATGCAGAACAAAGAGGAGGATGAACGTGAAAATGTAGTTACGTTTAATTTGGACGATGAACTAAAGAATATGGATGTGAAGGAACATATCGAGGTGATTCCGGTGTTGGAATACAACAAGGAAGGAGAAACCCGGTACAGTCTAGATGATTATATGGAATTGGAAAATAGGTTGACGGGTGCTAAGTCAAAGGCCGAAGAGTTTGATCCTAAAATTATTGAGGACGAATTGGTCTTTGAAAAAAAGGTAATAGCCGTAGCGGATAATGAGGTATCTGCCCAGGAATCAAAGGAAATCGATCCGATGGATACCCCTTTGGAAGAATTGTTGAAGCAACGGGCCGATGTGCGCAGAAAAAAGTTAAAGGACTTTAATTATAAATTCCAGAATAGTTTAAATAATATTGATGAAATTGAAAAGGAACCCGCCTATAAAAGGCAGGGGGTCGATTTAAAGGAAGGGCCCAGGGAAAATAGGTTCTCCAGAACTACGTTAAGTGAAGACAGCAATGATGAAATTCAATTCCGTTCGAATAATTCATTTTTGCATGATAATGTCGACTAGTCGACATTGAATCTTTGTTCCCCGTAAATTTTAAACCCGAAAATAACATTTGTTTTCGGGTTTATTTTTATCTTCGCAGTCCAAAAAATTGGGAACATGGGCCTACAGGAACAAGTAATGGAACAGATGAAATTGGCCATGAAGGCGAAGGACAAGGTCGCCTTGGAATCACTTCGAGCCATAAAATCTGCCCTACTTTTGGCCAAAACAGAGACAGGTTCAGGTAGTGAGTTGGGCGAAGAGGAGGAAGTCAAGTTGGTCCAAAGACTGGTAAAGCAACGAAAGGATAGTGCCGCCATATTTCTGGAACAGGGCAGAAACGATTTGGCGGAACCCGAATTGGCCCAAATAGCTGTGATTGAACAGTTTTTACCCGAACAGCTGACCGAGGGAGATATTGAAAAAGTAGTAATACAGACCATTGAAGCTTCCGGGGCTTCAGGCATGAAAGATATGGGAAAGGTGATGGGGTTGGTCTCCAAAGAGTTGGCTGGAAAGGCCGATGGGAAGACTATCTCTACCATTGTAAAAAGGAATTTATCCTAGAACACTGAATTTCGGCCGCGTGGCGCAACTGAATAGCGCATCAGATTTCGGCTCTGAGGGTTGGGGGTTTGAATCCCTCCGCGGTCACTACAAGCAGAAAACCACGCCTTAAGGCGTGGTTCTTTGTTTTACAAAAAGCGGAAGCAACCGCTTCGTGGTTTTTGTAAAACAAAGAACGAAGGGCGCTAGCCCTTGGTTTTCTATTTGCACAGGGGAGCGTATTAGGGATATGCAATCCTCCGCGAGCTTGATGTTTCCATCAAAACAAAGAACATGGGGCGCTAGCCCTTGGTTTTCTATTTGCACAGGGGAGTGCATAAGGGATATGCAATCCTCCGCGAGCTTGATGTTTCCATCAAAACAAAGAACACGGGGCGCTAGCCCTTGGTTTTCTATTTGCACAGGGGAGTGCATAAGGGATATGCAATCCCCCGCGAGCTTCATGTTTCCATCAAAACATAGAACACGGGGCGATAGCCCTTGGTTTTCTATTTGCACAGGGGAGTGCATAAGGGATATGCAATCCCTCCGCGGTTACTAGGGACCACTACAAAAACCGCACAGGATCCACGCGCAAAGTTTTTGGGTAAGGATTTGGGACTGAAATTACTTTCAAAATTCCCAGAATTCAAAAAACCCCCTCTTACTATCCTAAACATCAAAAAAATCGAGTGAAGAAAGCACACTTTTTTTGTATTATCAAATTATGACCTAAAAAGTGTAAACTATGTGCCTTTAACTTTGTAAACTATGTTTGTTTAACGTACCATATGCACTACAACGTCTCGCGGCTACAAGAAGTGGCGAACTTCGGAACGCTATATTTTCCACTAAGATAATATTTCATGCGAAAGAAAAACGTGAATTTAGCACATTTCTCGCCATTTCTTGTAACCGCTGTTAGCGGCTGTGGTTTTTAATTTTATTTAATTCGGAACATATGCAGTCGCTTCAGTAATATGGTACTCAATGTAGAATACAGGGTTCCGAAAGCCATACACACGAAAATGTAGATAAGGCCTCTGATAGCTGGGTTTAATTTTGTCACAGCCATAGAGTCGAGAATATCTTCTTTGGACAATCCGGAGCTATTTGAGGCCAACTCATGTTTATAATATTGGACTATCTTAGAAGAAAGATCCGGAACAAAATAATTGTTAAGGATTACAATGTATATTGTATAAAAAGTTCCACTCAAGAGTCCTGCTAAAATGCCAATCTTCACTGTTTGAATCAATGAAAAAGAGGAAATATCAAGTTTTCTAAATCGGTAAACAGCTAAAAATATAGACAATGCAAATATTGTCCAATACACATAATTCAAAGTTTGTTCATTTCGAAGAATCATACCTGTTTTATATCGTATGATGCCAATAATAATTACCACTATGCCTAGGATTGTGCCAAGTGCCAAGCCAATTTTAATTGGGAGATTTTTGTTTTGAGTCATAAACTTAGGTTTTTTTTGTCTAGACGAACGGCCAGGTTCATTTGTTACACTATGTAAACAAAAAAGGGTTTATTAATCAAGTCGAATAAAGTTTCGAATAAATTGTAATCTGTAATTTTCTGCTTTCTGCAGGTTAGAGGCAGAGTTGTAGCACCATTGTCGCTAACGACCCGTGTTTATGACGGCTGCGGTTTTCGAAGCTGCGTCTTGTCCAATGTGGCGAAACGAAATATAAAAACTAAACTTCAAATTAACACGTCACCCGCAGCTGGCATAAACACAATGATAGCGGTTCGTGCTGATTGATAGTTATACTTTATATTTTTGAAATCGCTTTCCTTCTGCTTAATACTGGCCACAAAATCACAATTCTCTAATACGATATATCAGCTATCTTATTTTCTGCTGTAAAATAGATAGCCATGTATGTTGGTGTTTTGTTTTCTTCCGTAATTTCATAGTAGTTGATTTTATTTACAAGCACTCCCCATCGTACAAGATTCCTATCTGCCATCCTATCTGTTTTTATACAACTCACTTTAATTTTTGGTTTGGCATTAGGTACTTTTCCAGTATATAAATTCTTGACAATTGGATTTGTTCTTTCATTGAAATTTTTAGTAACTACCAAAGTGTCAAAGTCTCCTTTACTCATCAATTGATTATAGAAATCACACACTGTATTATTTAAGCTATTGTCTGCAGTTGATTCCGTTTGAAATTGGTCAATTGCATTCAATTCGGGCACATAAAAACCCGCCATCTTGTAAACATCCACTCCTGGTTGCGAAATTTTCCAAGGTTGTAAATTAGTAAGTACAACCACCGTCAGTTTTTTCTCTGGAAAATGTACAAATTTTGCCGAAAAACCATTCATGAAATCACCCCCATGGCCATTTTCTATATATCCGTTATGACAGTTTAATTCCCAACCTAATCCATAACTATATCCATAACTAAAACTGCCATAAGCGTCCATTGGTTCAAAACCACTCTTTAGTTTACAAGGAGTCCACATTTGACGCAAAGATTCTTTGTCCAAAATTTTACCGCCCTCTAATGCAATGATCCATTTGGTCAAATCTTTTGCCGTTGTAATAATACCCATATCACCTTGGGAAGAATAAAAATTACTGATGTAAGCACCATTAATCAACTTATTGCTATCATTCAAATTATACCCGGTGGCTCTGTCTGGAACAATTACCGGAACATTTTCACGCATTGTTTCTGTCATTCCAGCTGGAGTAAAGATCCGCTCATTCATAAATTCAGATAACGATTGACCACTTACTTTTTGAATGATGAACCCAAGAAGAAAGTAATTGGAATTGCTATATGCAAAACGTTCTCCAGGTTTAAAATTCAAGGGGTCAGTGGTAACTAGTTTAATAAACTGAAGTTCAGAAATCTCTATTTTACGTTCTTCCAACCCTTCACCTGTAGCTCCGCTAAGAAGTGGATAATTTGGAAAATCCTGACAATAATCCCTAATTCCAGATGTATGGGTTAGAAGATGCTCGATTGTGATGCTATTCCAATTTTCAGGTAATGAATCAATATATTTGTTTATCGGGTCATTGATTGACAATTTCCCATCTTTTTGTAAGAGCATGATGGAAGTTGCTGTAAATGTTTTCCCAATTGAACCTATGTTAAATTTTGAATTTAAAGTTGTTGGAACCTTGTATCCCACATTGGCTAATCCAAGAGCACCGCTCTCAACAATTTTGCCATTCAAAACAATGGCATAAGTAAGCCCAGGGATTTGTTGCTTCTTCATTTCCGCTTGCAAATACTTCTCTAATTCCCGTTTGGCGATATTTTGGTTTTTGTTAATACACGAAAAAAAACAAAAGACCGGTAGTTGCAAAAAAGAAAATCAGGTTTCTTTTTCTAAAATTTTTAAAGTTTGGTTTCATAACCGTTTAGATATTTTTTATACAGCCCGTACGGAAGCCTGTTTTTATTTTAAAAATTGAAAATACATTTTGCTGCTGAAAGTTTTCCAAGTCTTGGCAATCCGTTTTGTAATTTCTTTCTCTCGTGCAAAACCGCCTAAGGCTCTTAATGCGTCAAGAACAGGTCCGAATCATTTTACAAAATCTGTCTGTCGTGTTGTCTCTTTAACTTTGTAAAGGATGTCCCTTTAACGTACCAAATGATTGCCAACGGCTTATATATAATTAGTTGCGAAAAATGGCAATCCATTTTCCAAACTCTATTAAAGATAATTGATTGAAGCCGTTTTTTAAATTATTGTGAGTTGTTTAATAACCATCAAGTCATATGCCTTGTTGAAGTTCTCAAGCCCTTGTTTCCAAGATGTCTTTAATTTTTCTGGCCTTTTTATCTGGTTTATAAATCGACGTCCTTGATGGAGAACTTCTTTATCTGGACCTATCATGGAAAGGCTATCAATGACTTGTTCGAAGGTTTCTCTCTCTCTACTAAGTCTTTTATTGTTTGAATGCATTCTCAATGACAATTCGAACAAAGCCGCTCTTTCGAAATCATTATTAGTTAAATCTGGGTCAGCGAAATCCCCATATTCATTGAGACAACGTGTATAAAAATATTTTAATGAAGGCCCCGCTTTAATTAGTGCTATAAAAGAAATATCCTCTTCAAGTACATTCTTCAGCCTGCTTATCTCTCCATTGTTGTAGCTTACAATGAAGTCAACTTGCTTACCAATCAAATTGAAGAAGTCGTAATAGTTTCCGTGTCTTATAGCTGCAAACTCATCATTAAATTTTGAGACGTCGAGTCCATTCTTTGTTACTTTATACATAAATCCGACTACAACTTCAATAATGAGTTTTTCTTTCATAAATGTTTGCCAACGTGTTTGTGTATGAAACGTAGCGTATAAATAAACACTAACTTTTCAGATTTAGCACGAGCCGAATTTTTATGTTTTGTTTTTAATTTTTATATTCTAAAAGCCAAAAAAGACCATTTCGCTATCGCGTAATATTCTATTTGGCGGTCTTTGTAAATAAGTACCAACCTTTCGATTTAGCACGTATTAGCTATGTTTTATACATGTTGTGTCTGTTGCACAAGTTAGCGAAAAAAGTCTTTGTTGATCATTGCCGATCGGGAGATGGATCGTAACTTGAGGTATGCAGGGAAAGAAGGATTACCAAGAAAAACTGTTCGCCCATTTTCAGTTGAGCGAACGCATACCGAAGA
>JBBQAM010000113.1:0-3249 GCA_038316335.1 Flavobacteriales bacterium | reverse complement strand
CTGCACGATAAATTTGAGACCTTGTTCTTTATACGTCTCCACATTCTTTGCGGCAATGTTTTTTGGGGTACAGTCCACTACAAGGTCTACCTTGCCCAAGAGGTCCGCCATGTTGCCTTTTACTGAAATACCGGCTGCCTTCATTTCTTTTTCGGCCTCCGGAGTCGCCGCATAAATGGCATAGCCTTTTCTTACCGCATTTTGAATACGCCAATCGCCAATGACATCGCAGACCCCTACGAGTTTCATATCATCTTGTGCGTTAACTGCGTCGGCTACTCTTTTGCCGATGACGCCATATCCTACCAATGCTATTTTTTTCATTTCTTGTTTATTTTAAGTGTTATTAACTTTTTGTTGCCACTTCTTTTTTATCGGCACTTTCGTTCAGTACGTTGGTAAAGGGCCTAGGTTTAAAATTTCTGATAATTACCCTATTACTTTTCTCATAATTGAAATAGCTTATGGCCCAATTAAAGCCCACCAATAGTTTATTTCGAAAGCCGCTGATGGACATGAGGTGCACTATTGACCATAACAACCAAGCGAAATAACCTGCAAATTTGAATTTGCCCAGATCTGCCACGGCCTTTCGTTTGCCCACGGTTGCCAATGACCCTTTGTCCTTATATACAAAGGGTTTTGATGGGTTTCCAGCTATTGTGTTCAGGAGAATGTTGGCGAGTTGCGTTCCCTGCTGTATTGCCGCTTGGGCTACCTGAGGATGACCTTTTGGTGTTTCATTTGTAATTATTCCGGCAATATCACCGATTGCATATATATTATTATATCCTTCAACTTTAAGGTGTTTATCCGTTTTTAATCGATTTCCCCGTAGAATGTACGATGGGTCTATCCCTTTTGGAAATTGGCCGGTAACCCCGGCCGTCCATATCAGGTTTCTTGCCAGAATCGTCTTGCCGCTTTTGGTCATGACGATGGTACCATTATAGTCACTGACCGATTCGTTCAATAAAACTTCTACATTGAGATCCTTTAAATATTTTAGGGTTTTGGAGGATGCCTTATCGGACATCATAGCCAGTAATTCTTCGGAGGCCTCGACCAGATAGATCTTCATTATGGTTGAGGGGTATTCCGGATAGTCTTTGGGAAGGATGTACTTGCAAAACTCCGCCAAGGCACCCGCCATTTCGACCCCTGCGGGACCACCGCCCACGATAACAAAATTGGTCAAGGCATCCCTTTCTTCCTTATCGCAGGTAATGGCCGCTTGCTCCAAATTTTGCAACATCATGTGGCGGATATTCAGGGAATCACGGATGGTTTTCATCCCCAGACTGTTCCTTTCTACTTGCTCCATCCCAAAAAAGTTGGTCTTGGTACCTGTTGCCAAAACGAGATAGTCATACCTTAGCCTACCCTTGTCCGTGATAATGGTATTGGACGAAGTTTGAATTTCCTCGACTTCGGCCAATCTAAAGCTTACGTTCTTATATCCCTTGATCTGCTTTCGGAATGGAAAAACAATACTGTCAGGTTCCAGACCACTGGTCGCTACTTGATAGAACAGGGGTTGGAACTGGTGAAAATTATTGCGGTCGATCAATATTACCTGCACATCCTTCCTTTTTAACACCTCGACCAAGGCCAAGCCGGCAAAACCCCCGCCAACGACCACAATTCTCGGAAATATTGAATCTGGCAAGCAGACTTCATCCGGTACCATGCATGTAGTCTCTTTTGTGTTGTCAGATGTGCAATTATTTTTCATATTAATTGTGGGTTTTATACCTTTTTCCGATGAGCATGTTAAAACAAAATATTTATTTTTTATTCTTTTTCCTTGCAATCAAGACCGAACAGCTGGCATGCATTGCTATGGATTGTGAAACCGAGCCAAGCAGAAATCTAGATAATGCGCCATGGCCCTGTGACCCGACTACGATTAAATCGGCATCAAAGGCTTCCGCCTTTTCTAGAATTGCACCTTTGGGAACCCCGTCGACGACAACTGTTGTTATCGACAATGCGTCATTCTTGTCCTTTAATGATTTTGAGGTATCGTTAACGGTATCTTCTGCCGCTTTTTTCGCATTGGAAACGGCTTCTTCATAATAATTACCAAGCGTACCGCCCAGTGGGAGGGCACTGGGAGCAGCCAACATAGGGTTTTCGAACACATTTATAATAGATACCTCGGTAAAAGATGGCAAAGTCATCCCAGCTAATTCGTCAACGGCCACTTTGCTGAAATCCGACCCGTCTATTGCTAGTACTATTTTCATGATTTAATTTTTAGATGATACGTTTATACTACATTCTTATCAGGTCAAGTAATGATCATAGGTTTCATCAATTTTTGCCAATACAGGTGCTCATAGAGACCTGACCAATACATACCGAAAGTGAACGCGAAAAGGAGTTCTTCAATCGGGATGCCTAGAACAAGAATATGGGTCAGGTTTCCCAAATTCCAATAGAGCTCCACATATTCGGGATGGAAAGGAAGAATGCTTCCAAAATACACAAAGTAGAGTAGGGCAAACAGGATGCCCCCCCCCATATTTTTCCTTTTAGGTCGGCTCGGCAGTAAAGGGTGGCCAAACCACCTATGAACATGGCCAAAATGCCACAATAAATGTGGTTCAAATTGGTAAACAGGCTTAGTGCCAAAAACACAATTACCGGAACAAAAAGTATGTAAAAATGAAGTCTATGCCTGGCATGACTTCGTTCGGTATGTGGCATTTCAACATACCTTCTCTTAAATATAAGGTTATACAATACTGTACCGAGACCTCCAATGGCGAACGAGAAAATAAGGCTTTCGATATCGAAGCCCGTTTTTATCGCCAAATCAAAAAGGGATGGCGGATGCCAATATTCCGGCACGAAC
Source organism: Flavobacteriales bacterium (assembly GCA_038316335.1). Lineage (GTDB taxonomy): Bacteria > Bacteroidota > Bacteroidia > Flavobacteriales > Flavobacteriaceae > JALHST01. The sequence goes on along the minus strand of JBBQAM010000113.1, from coordinate 389 downwards.
AAAGGCTCTGTAAGTCCAAAGGGCATCGTTATCCAACTCATTTTGAGCATCTCTTTCCTAGAATCCTTTTTAAGGAAGTAAACCGCCGCCCAAAGGGCAAGGAGGATAAGCGACCAAATGAACCATATGTATTGCATTTATTTCTTAATTTGTGCATTATAAAATGCTCCTATACAGGCCCCTATAAGCCACCACAAAATGAAAGTTTGGATAATCCCAAAAAGAGCTTCCATTAGCGGTACGTCCATTTTAATAATGTTCGTTGTGTCCAGGCCATGTAATAGGCTGTTGAAAAAGACAATACTGCCCTCTTTTCCCGCAGTGGCCATAACCACCATACAGCCCAAATATATCAGTGCCCCTGTCAGGCCGAATGCAAAGCCGAATTT
>JBBQAM010000001.1:0-325372 GCA_038316335.1 Flavobacteriales bacterium | reverse complement strand
ATCAATTCCACAGTAATAGAGCTTTTTAAAGGCTCTTTTGCTGTTTAAACTATTGATGGTCTGATACTAGTTTAAACAGCAAAAGAGCCTTTAAAAAGCTCTATTACTGTGGAATTGATCCATGTAATTTTGGGGTGGGTTGGGTAAGCTTTTATTGTAACTTCCAGTACTTTGCTCCTATTTACTAATTACTAATAAAAAAACCATTGTATAGAATTTAACCTATCCTACCCCTCCCATATGCTTATTGTCTTTCATGAGGCAACACGCATTTCAGCTTGGCTATCTTGAATCAGGTCAATAGCATAAACCATTCTCCCCCCCTTTTTAACTTTTGAGAACTCGAGCTTATTGAGTGCTTTGCCAAGTTGAATACTATTAGTAGCATCTAAGCTTATACCAGATTCGTTTCTAAGCTTTACCAAAAATTCTCCCGAATTCAAATAAAAGTGGGCGTTGCGAATGTCGCTTGCAGGTTTATAGTTAGCTACAATTAAATCTTCAACTACAGATTTCTGCCTAAACTTTTCGTTTCGATTATTAAGTTGCTCTATTTCGTTCCCATCAAAATAATATTTAAATCCGTTTTCAAATAATGCCATTGCTTGTGCATAAACCATTTCGTAATCAACTTTAGATATATAATTTATACTCTTTATCTTAAAACACAAGAATCGTCTATTTCCTGTAGAATCTGTTAAGAATTCATCATCATTAACGGATCCTATAAAAGAAGCTCTTCTTGGCAGAATTTCATCCACCCTGGCATAAGGCCTCCTTAATTTAATTTTAGCCTTAGTAATTAGCTCTTTAACTTCGTTGTTACCTTTTTTAGTGAGATTGGACAACTCATCCATATCTATGATTAAGCACTCCGACAATTGAACCAAAGTGTCTTTAGAGTTTGGATTTATCATCCCTGAGTAGCAATATTTTCTTAATTGATCTGGAAGTAAATTCCTAATGAAGGTTGACTTACCGATACCTTGTTTTCCAGAAAATATTAAAGCTGTCTGATTGATTACTTCGTCTTGCATGCCACAAGCAACCATTGCCACAAACCAGCGTTTAAATGCATCTTTGAAAAAGACATCATCATCTGTTGATAAAAGTTCAGCCAATTTTTCAATATAATCGGTTTCACCATCCCATTTTGGCAAACTAAAAATGTACTCTTTTAAAGGATGAAATTTTGGAGTAAAATCAGAATTTAAAATATTGTACAAACCATCTTTACCTACTTTTAAGCTTTTCCCTTTTAACTCTCTTAATATTGAATTTAGTTTATAATCATCGAGCACTTCAAAATCATTTTGCGTAAGTTTCCTGAGCTCAATGCTGCTAGTAAACAAATTGTACCTAAAATTATAGTTCTGACTTAAAAACTCCTCTACAACCTCTTTTTTGTCTAAATCTTTTCCGCTAAACTCAACTATATTTTCATAAGCACTCTTAATGGTTGTTAACATCTCTTTTTGATCATAATCATAATCATTCTGAATTAAGGTCTCCGCAACTTTTTGCGGAATTCCTAGCCTGTTACAATTATTTGCTAAGAAATGGACAAAATTATTTCTATTGCCGTCGATAAATTGGAATTTCCCTTCCGTGGATATTACTGCTGATTTAAAATCAGCATAAAACTTATCGAGAACCTTAAAAATATTGGCATCAAAATTATAGTGCAATTCTGAGTCATAAGAAATAAAACATAACCTAGATATATCTTTACCACTAGGATCTATTTCTACCTTTAACAAGTTTTCGTAAAAATTCTTTACTTGTTCAAAAGCAACCTCATGCATATCCGAATCAGTATCTATCATTATAAGGATTTTAAGTCCCGTGCCTGAAGGCGAAATAAATACTGCTAAGGAATAAAGACATTCAATCGCCAACTTTTTGATATGAACAACCTTTCTTACGCCTAGATCATCAATATCCAAAATTATTAGTTTTGAATATTCTTTTAAATCAGTTGCTTTATGTTTTGTATGGAAAGTACCACAAGGAGTAAAGGATTGCAGTTGTTTCTTTAAGGCACCATAATCTTTATTGTTCTCCTTTAGGTCTCTGATCTTGAGAATCAGGTCATTTTGAACTGCTCCATTTTTGATTAGGTCTAAAACATCAGTTAAATTCAGATCTTTATCTTTTTCATATAAGCTTTTAAATAAGCTAACCTCTTTAGACTGCAACATGATTCCCTCCTTTCTTTCCATTTAAAAAGTTAATTACATCTTGATACTTGTAAAGAGGTTTTCTACCTGCTTTAGCCATAGGCACCAATAATCCTTGCTTGCTCCAATTCCATAGAGTGCTTAAAGCTTTCACATTACACATTTCCGCGACCTCTGTTCGAGTAAGAAATTCCTTTTTTGGCTCCTTTTCAGCTTTAAAGTCTTTCTGTTCATTGAATTTAGTTAAGAGCCTTTCGGTAATACTCTCGGTAAGCTCTTCTACCGAATACTGGGATAAAATCATTTTGTTCATAATTAGATATTTTTAAAATTATACCGCAATTTGCAACAAATGAGAAGGCACTTTAATACTCTGATTAAAAACTAAGAGTGTATTGTTATAATGTAGTTAAATTATTATATTATGTATTGTATCATTTTGATTTACAGGTAATTACAAAAATATAAATAGGTGCGGTATTTTAACTAAATTAACGCCCCAAATAATTTTTTTAGAACTAAGAGTCCTATTCCACCAAATGATTAACAAAAGCTATTAGATTTTTGCGCTTTTCAGGATTTTGAGTTTCTTTTTGATTGAGAAAATCAGAAGGAATTAATGTTTCTCCTTTTAAAAGAAAGAACTCTGAGGTAATAAGCCAGTGCTTATTTTTTGTATTTCTTATTATTTTGTGTTTGCGAAGTAGTCTTATTAGTAGGAATAAAGAAGACTTCTGATCTATCCAATTAATTTTATTCTCCATACGTCTTCCCTCAAATAAACATTTGAACGTTTCAAAAGAATCTGAATATGATATAAACCTAGGCCTCACTAAATACTCCTGATATAAATCCTTTAGCCTTTTTTCGTCTATATAGTTGGTGAAATAAAATGATGTTATTGACTCCTTGAGATAAAACCATTTGGACAGTTTATCGCGATTGCTATTATCAAGATCTAAATGATATGATATGAATATATCCTTTAATATGTTCTTAAGGACCATCAGGAGAATGCCTAAATAATCATTTTCGGGAAGGTTATTTTTTCTCAACAACGTGAGGCGAGTGTGCATTTCTAAAAGTTTTCCTACTAATTCATTTAAGTATATAGTTTTATTGTTCGGCACTAAACAATACTCATATTCAAATCGATTGAATCCTTCCATCTGAGCATCCTTAATATGCTTATAAAAAGCAAAACCAACTTCATACTTACCTAAATTATATTCTATTATATCCTTATCAAGGAAATTTTCTAAAAAATAAAATGGGTGTTCATGAAGAATTTCTCCCTTTTTAAAATAATAAGAATTGGGAGAATGGTTCTTAAATAATTGACTGAATTGTAGATCTTTATTTGTCTTTATCATTTTAGATTAAAATAATTTATGAATTCTCATCCCAGTATTTCTGCAACTTTGCCACATGCTCATCTTGCGTAGTTTTTATGTACTTAATAAACTGCTGTTCTGATTTGTGATTAGTAATTGCCATTATTGTCTGATTGGGTAACTTGCCATAAAGATTAGTTGCGAATGACCTTCTACAAGTGTGTGACGAGATAAGTTCATATTTTGGGAAATAACCTTTCTCTTTTCTATTCGTTTCTGGGTTCATCTTACTGCCCATGACAACTTGATCAATACCAACTTCCTTGCATATCTCCTTTACATACAGATTAAACTTCGCATCAGATATTACTCTTGGTAGCTCCCCATTATTTTCATCTATTACAGCTTTTATATGAGAATGTATTGGGATGTTTATATAACCGCCCGTTTTATATGAATCTACAATCTGTATCCTATTCTCAGTAAAACTATAATCATGGATTCTTTTTAAATCAGAAATTCTAAGTCCAGTCCATAATCCTATTAACATCAATTGACGGACATTTTTTAAACGCATATTCTCTGAAAAATTCGCTTTAAAGATCAGTCCTATCTCCTTTTCATTTAAGTGTACGTCAATTGGCTTATCCCTTCGAGCCGTAAAACTTCGGTGCTCGAATTCAGGACTAACCTTTAAACCAATTGTTTTGGCTTCCCTGCAAAAGCTTTTTATTTGATCTAGGTACTTACTAATTGTAGTACCCCCATAATTCCCCTCTGTTTTAAGAAAAGATAGAAAAGCTCTGTGAAATGAAAGATCTATATCCCAAATTTTAAGAACTATTCTTTCATGATCTTGAAACTCCTTCAAACGTGTTAAAGTGGTTTCATATTTCTGAATTGTTCTTGGACTTATAAGCTTACCAGAATTTGGATTGACCCTTGTTCTTGATTGTTCAATGTGCCTTTGAACGAAGGGAACAAAATATATTTCATGATTAGAAAGTTCATCCTTAGGGCGATTATTAAATTTGGCGACAACTCCGTCCAACCAATTCTTGTTAAAAACTCCTCCCTGTGCATAATTTTCATTGAAAGAATTTATTATGTATTCCTTAAGTAAAACTAATTGGGGATTAATAAAGGAAGCATCAAAAGATGAAGACGCTCCAGTAGTTATTCTCTGCTGCTTAAGTGACCAATATTTTGGATCTATTAAGTAACCCGTATTGCTGGTGATATCGAAATCTCTTCCTTTATAGAACCTAACATAAAGTGAGCAAGGATTCCTTTTAGATTTGGTCAAATATTTAATGTTTGCCATAGGTTATTTTATACAATATAAATATAGAAATATTTCCCGATATTTTCCCGATATATACAAAGTGATTATGAATAAAAACAAATCATTTACTATTCAAGTTCTTTAACTACTTAGTTTATAGTGGGTTTCAAGAGATTTGGATTCATTTGGAATTCAATGAAATTCATAGGATCTAGAACAGTTCCCGCTACAAGGAAAGCCCGATACAAATGTATCGGGCTTTTTTTATGTAACAGGCGAAACTTGTTTCAGCCTGGAAAAATAAAAAAAGGCACGGCATTGCGCAGCAATGGCTGGCTTTCGCTGTAAAGCCACCCCCAAGGCCGATCGCGCAACGCAGTGGAGCGAACAATCCAGTCCCCGCTACAAGGAAAACCAGATACAGGCGTATCTGGTTTTTTTATTCCCTGGACTTGCCAAACGTGTTTGAGCAAGGGAGGGGAATATAAAAAGAGAAGTGTGCAAGCACTTCGGGTTTTTCTTGTAAAGCCACCCCCAGGCCGATCGCGCAGCGCAGTGGAGCAATCAATCCAGTTCAAGGTATAAAAAGGAAGTGTGCAAACACTTCTGGTTTTTCTTGTAAAGCCACCCCCCCAGGCCGATCGCGCAGCGCAGTGGAGCGATCAATCCAGTCCCCGCTACTGATCAAAGCCCTTCAAATCTAAATCGAAAGGGATTTTATTTTTATGGAAACATGTTTAGTTTATGTGCTACACCCCGAGCAATCAGACAAGCAATACATAGGTTTCCTATACGTTGAGAAGATTCTTCTTGACCAAAAACAATCAAAAATCCACAAATAAAGTTTACCAGATCAATCCATTTTCTATGGCAAGATTTTGGCCCTCTTTGCTTATAAAATTAAGTGAAGCGGTTCGCATAGTGTATGTTGAAGTACGATGCGAGAATCACAAATTTAAAATTATCGCGTAGCGCGATATGCAATAATTTATATGAACAAGGTGCGGTATCACAGGGAATCGGTTTTATCCACCAACAAATGTTACATTTGAAATGTAATCAAATTTAATCTGGAATGAGGTTTTTCGTTGTTTTGTTATCTATTTCACTTTTCGTTTTAAGCTGTAACCGAATCCCTAAAAACAAACTCCATGAAAAAGTAGTTAAAATCCGGGAAGCAAAAAATTATGCCAAGCATGACTGGCAGATGGATTCCATTTATAACCGATTGCATTTAAAAGATTCCACTAATGAATTAAGGTGGAAAGCCGCGATTAGTCCGCATGATAACTATCGTTTTGCAGGTCGCCTCTATTATGAATCATTACGGGGGATCAATGCGCCCACTATAATTTTAATAGGGGTAGCACACAGCGCGCGCAATTTTGACCTTCAGGACAAACTGATCTTCGGGACATTTACCGAATGGGAATCCCCGTATGGCCGAATAAAGGTGGCGCCCTTGAATCAGGAAATCATGGCGAAACTGCCAAAAACCGACTTCGTCGTACATGATAGTATGCAAATGGTCGAGCACTCGCTCGAAGCGATCATTCCTTGGTTGCACAAAAAAAACCGAAATGCCGAAATCATCCCTATACTCGTACCTTATATGGATTATACCGCTATTGATACCTTAAGCAGCAATCTTGCGCAGGTCGTAGATGGGCTGATCAAGGAAAAAAAATGGGAATATGGAAAGGATGTGGCGGTCGTGATTTCCAATGACGCGGTTCATTACGGGGATCTGGAATGGGGGGATTCTAAAAACATGGCCCCAATGGGTACTGATTCAATAGGAACCGAAAAGGCCAGGGAGATGGACCATAGAATTATCGATGCATGTTTAACGGGTGCCATTACCGATGAAAAAATCAAGAAGTTTACAGAATTCACTGTTCAAAAGGAAGACTATAAAGAATACAAATGGGTGTGGTGTGGGAGGTACTCCGTTCCATTTGGACTGTCGTTTGCCAATAAGCTGAACCGCCTTGAAAATAATAAGGGGCTCAATGGTACCTTTTTGGGGTATCAAACCAGTATCGACCACCCCCTCATCGAAGTCGAGGATCTTGGCATGGAAGTAAATGCCCTTTCAACCAATCGGCATTGGGTCGCCTATACGAGTATCATTTACCAATAAATTTCCTATCCAAACATCGCACGGAAAGTCATTTTGTTTCTATCCTCATTTACTTTATAAACGTTTTAAGCAAGGGAAGGGAATAAGAAAAGGAAGTGTGAAAATACTTCGGGCTTTTTCTTGTAAAGCCACCCCCCAGGCCGATCGCGAAACGCAGTGGAGCGATCAATCCAGTCCCCGCTACAAGGAAAGCCCGATACAGTTGTATCGGGCTCTTTTTATGTGACAGGCGAAACTTGTTTCTGCCTGGAATACTAAAAATTAGCCAAGGCAACATGCAGTTAGATAGGCAGCGCCACTGCTGCTTTTGTGCTCGATGGCTCTCGGAATACTTAAATCATACTACTACGATAGCAGATTTTTTTCTGAAGTTATTTTTACGCCATATCGACAAGTAGGAGTTGGAAATACCTACGAAGTATAATATTCCCAACCCAACCTCCTTATTCTGAAATCCGGGATCACATCACTGAACCCAGCTTCCAAGGATCCCTATAATCGCGTTTTACAAATTGGTTGATCGCCTCGATGTTGGTGACCCGCATTTTTTCGGCATCCCAGAGCATTTCGATATTTCGGGCAGGATATTCGAAATAGGTTTGGCCCCTATCGTTTTTCTTTTCGTTGCGAATATCCACGCCACGGATTGCTAGATTGGCGATCAACAAGGTTTCGGTCAGTGGCCCGGAAATCTCGAATGGCGCACTGAGTTCCTTTTTGCCATAGCCGGCAATGGCCGCCTCTACCCATTGCGCATAGTGACCGCCACTTCCTCCGGGAACTCTTTCCAACGTTTGTGGCACATTGACCTGGGCAGTCCTGGAAGTAGGTAATAACCTTGCATTCTCACCATAGGTGCTACACATCATTTTTCCTTTAGTACCAATAAAAAGTACGCCATTGCCGCCATCACCAAAGATTTCATTGGGTTCTAGTTCTTCGGGCCGGGTGGGCTGTATGCCGCCATCCATCCAATGCAAGACGACATCACCATCGGTCTTGTCGGTTTTTGGGAAGGTCATGGTTACGTGGCTGGAAGGAGGGCAGCTATCGGGAAAATAGCCCCGCTTAAATTCATCCACATACACACTGCCCACGCTACATTGCACATCCTTAGGATATTTGAGATCTAATACCCTGTAGGGTGCTTCCACTAAATGACAGCCCATATCGCCGAGGGCGCCGGTACCGTAATCCCACCAACCCCGCCAGTTAAAGGGAATAAGTCCGTTGATATATTCCTTCTGCGGGGCCGAGCCCAGCCAGAGGTCCCAGTCCAGTTCAGGAGGTACCGGAGCACTTTGTGTGGGCCAGGGAATTCCCTGAGGCCAAACGGGGCGGTCTGTCCAGCAATAAACGGTGTGTACCTTTCCAATGATCCCGGCATTGTACCACTCACGCAGTTGACGGGTACCGTCGGACGATGCTCCTTGATTACCCATTTGCGTAACCACTTTATATTTTTCAGCGGCCTCTGTCAATTTCCGAGCCTCATAGATATCATGGGTCAATGGTTTTTGTACATAAACCGCTTTGCCCATTTCCATGGCTGGCAATGCTGCTATTGCATGCGTGTGGTCGGGCGTAGAAACGGAGACGGCATCGAAGTTTTTGGACTCCTTGTCGTACAGCTCGCGGAAATCCTTGTAATATTTCGCTTTGGGGAAACGGGCGACTGAATCGGCCGCCCTACGGGTGTCTACATCACATAGATATCCAATTTCGGCCTTTCCCGATTCGGCAAAACCAGAGATATCGCTCTTCCCCTTCCCGCCGACCCCGATAGAGGCAACGACCAGTTTATCGCTCGGGGCTATAAAACCCGGACCGCCAAGTACGTGACGAGGTACTATTGATATTCCAGCGGACAATACCGCGGTTTTTTTGATAAAACTTCTTCGGGAACTTGAATTTTTTGATTTCATTTTTCGATTTTAATGTATTTTGGCGCATTAATTTAAGCATAAATACTATCTACTCCCTAATTTGATGGTATATTTTTCTCCTTCCCATTCGATCCAACTTTATGTAATTGCCTAACTTGTTTGCACACAGGAAGGGAATATAAAAAGAGAAGTGTGTGAGCACTACGGGCTTTCGGTGCGAAGCCATCCCCAAGGCCAATCGCGAAACGAAGCGGAGTGATCGATCCAGTCCTTACTTCGTAAAAAAGCAGCTACACAAGTAGCTGCTTTTTTATTCCATCAAAATTTCAGTTGATTCCGAAGTAATTCCAAATTAGAAAAATAGTACCTTGTTATTATATACAATGTAAGCAAAAAGCCGAAAAAAATCATTTCTAAAAATTAATGGATTTATTATGAGGGAAATCATGTTAGTATTACACTTCATAGGTCTCACCATGGGTTTGGGAACAAGTTTTGCACACGCATTTTTCGATAAATTGATTTCCAAATTGGAGCAAGAACAAACGACAAAATTTCGGCTTCAAGTAATGGTTCTAAGTCGAATGGGGAATATTGGAATCACTTTGTTGATTATTTCAGGCAGCTATCTTATTATTCCATATTGGTCGACCTTGCCTTCCAATCCTTTATTGATTTTAAAATTGATACTGGTTTTGGTTTTAGTAATTCTACTTGTACTCATTCACAACGGAACTCAAAAGGCGAAAGAAAATGAAGCAGCTAAAAATCTAAAAAAAATTGAGCCTTTCGGAAAATTAACCTTATTGATTGGTATTGTCATTGTAATTATTGCAGTGACTATTTTTCACTAATAGCCCGACACCGTGCATCATTGATTGCTAGTAGCAATGTTTGTAAAATATTCGACGGAAGATTGTAAGGGGCACCTTTTGCTAAATAATCTGTTAATAAAAACAACGAATCATAAGCTAACCAATCCCGGAAATTTATGGACCATTTTCAATTTAAAAGAGCGCCTTTAATTGCCCTATTTTGCATAGTGTCTGGTGCAGCCAATGCACAACACGACACAACTATAAGAGCCCGGGACCTTGGCATTTCCTTTGAAGGAGTAATCGGAAAAAATAATGCAATAACCGATGTTCCAGGGTTGGAAGTGGGATATAAAACACTCATTGAGGGTTCCGGAAATTTAATTAGGGGGAAAGGCCCCGTGAGGACAGGTGTTACTGTGATTCTTCCGAAAGGCAAAACAGATAAAAGTTACGCAGCATCATGGTTTTCATTGAATGGGGACGGGGAAATGACAGGATTGCCTTATATCGAGGATTATGGTATCGGCTATGGGCCCATTGGCATCACAAATACAAATAGCGTTGGTATCGTACGAGACGCAATCGGGGAATGGAGTTTTACCAAGTTTTCCAAGTCAGATTATATCGATTTTGCATTTGGCTTACCGGTTGTTGCAGAAACATGGGATGGCACCTTGAATGACATCAATGGATTCCATGTCAATAAAGAACATGTTTGGGAAGCATTAGACAGTTCTTCCAGCGGCAACGTAATGGAAGGGAATGTCGGTGGTGGAACGGGCATGGTTTGCTACGAGTTCAAAGGAGGTAGTGGAACTTCTTCCCGAATATTCACCATTGATTCGGTTCAATATACGTTAGGAATTTTTGTACAGGCCAATTTTGGTAGAAGAAGCGATTTAATGATTCGGGGCATTCCTATCGGAAAAGAAATAACGGATCTAGAGGCGATCATAAGTGAACCCAAAAGAAAGGATGGTTCAATTATCGTTATAGTCGCAACAGATGCTCCTTTGCTACCAGGCGAATTAAAACTTGTTGCGAAACGAGTCACACACGGTATTGCACGCACTGGAACATTTTCCCATAATAGTTCGGGAGAGATTTTTTTGGCAGTAAGCACTTCCGTTCCAGAGTATGACAAAAACTGGGTGAAGGAAACGTGGTCGGTGATTCCAAAATGGAAACTCGATACTATTTTTGAAGCAACCGTTCAGGCAACAGAGGAGGCAATCATTAATGCATTAATTGCTGCGAAAGACATGGAGGGAATCAATGGAAATAAGGTATTTGCAATCCCCCACAATAGACTGAGGGAAGTTCTGACCGAAAAGAAATAACCTTCAGCAAACTCCTGCCATGGTGTATTACTTCTGTCTTTCTAGCTTCGGTTTACGGCCGAAAATCCTCCCGATAGCTCTGAAATCATAGTTATACGTTCGCTGGAATTGTAGTAAATGTTCTCAACGACAATTAAAAATACTGCATTATACCAAATAGCGACAAAACAGTACCCTATGGAATTCGACCCAAAAACAAGGTAGTTAAACGCTTTGCTCAAGTCATGGCCATAGAAGAAAAAGGCGAACCAGAAAAAGCAAGCAAACTTTTTCTCCAAGCATGGAACGAAGTGACCGGAGAATTACAAACGAAATAGAATCGAACAATGAAATTCTTTAAAATTTATAAACCCTCGAATTCCCAAAATAACATAATTCGGGAATACCAAATTTTACATATGAAGTGGGATGAAACGGATCCTTTACCTCCTCCATTTATTACTTGTTTAGCCAATAGAGAGCAGGGTCTTTATTTTTATCCGCGAGATTCTATAAAAGTACTTCCAACTATTGATTCAGAGGGTATAACAGCAATATCCCCAGCCATCACAGGCCCTAAGAATAGACCCATAGGGTTAAAATTCGGGAAGGACTATCTGATGATAAAGGTGAGCTTTCATCCTACAGGACTTTATCGTTTGTTGAGAATTCCAATGCAGAAAACAGTCAATACAGGGCTAGATGCATCCGTGTTTTTTAGTAAAGGGATAAAAGTTGTAAATGATAAATTAATTCAATCAACTTCCTATGATGATATGATTGATATAGTATCATCATTTATTGATTCACAAATTGAAAAGGGAATTCTTCTAGAAGAACCCATTGATAGTGTGGTGATAAAAATGCTTGATCCGTATGTAAAGAATACGCTACCGGAATGGGCGTCTATAGCTTGCCTAAGCCTTCGCCAATTTGAACGTAGTTTTACGACCAGAGTCGGAATATCTCCGAAAATGTATCTCCGTATCGTACGATTTGAAAATGCGATGAAGATTAAAAATAATTCGCCTGAAAAAAGCTGGTCGGAAATTGCTCTTGAGTGTGAGTACAATGACTCATCTCATCTATTGCGGGAATTCAGACAATTTGCTGAATTTGCTCCTGGTTCTTTGACACAAAAACAGACTAGCGGATATGGAGATTTTCCATCAGGATAAAGAATGTCGTTTTTTTCCTAAACTGTTTTGATACGAAGGTTTTTACTTTGTGGGATTAAGCAATGAACCCTATTAACTTTCATAGTTTAAATAAACATAGTATGAAAAAAGACCAAGTATCATCCGTACGAAAAATTATGGAAGAAGTATTTGGAAGCGCTGATCTTTCAATTATTGATCAGCATGTTACCGACAGTTTTATCGAACATCGGTTTGCAGCGAATGGTGGTACGGAAGGATTAAAAAAAACAATTACCCAATTGCATAGAAGTTTTTCCAACTTTCAATATGTCTCACAAAATAGCGTACTAGATAGACATACTGCATGGACCTATTATAAGGCAACAGCCATTCAATCGGGAACATTCATGAATATGCCACCTTCCACTAATTATATTTCGATTGAAAGCATTGACATTTTCCGTTTCGAAAATTTACTAGTAGTTGATCATTGGGGCATACCTGATCGATTTGCAGCCATGATGCAATTAGGTGTATTTAATAAAAAAGAGCTTGTATCATGAAAAAAAAAGACGGCCCAGGAGTTTACCTCCCACCACCACTTCTTTATGTATTGATTTTTTTGCTCTCCGTTCTAGTTCAAAAACAATTTCCGCTCCCTTTGGTGTTTTTTACAACGAACATTTCATTTGTTTTGGCAATTATCTTCGTGATAGCCGGTTTATGCATTGTTCTTCCGGCATTAATAAAGTTCTTCCGGACAAAAAATACACTCATACCTTTCTTGCCTGCCAATTCACTTCAAACAACCGGCATTTATTCTATCACTCGAAACCCAATGTATCTAGGACTTCTATTTCTTTACATTGGAATTGGGTTTCTAAAGGGAAATTTCTACACGATGATGTTAATTCCTTTAGTGATTTTGGCTGTCGACTATTTGGTTATCGTAAAAGAAGAAAAATATCTAATACGAGCTTTTGGAAATGACTTTTTGGAATACATGAAAAATGTTAGGCGTTGGATTTGAGAATAACCGTTGCTATGCTTCTTGTGATTATTTCAACGAAAGATATAATTTGAATAACACAAATTCCTAAATGGACTTATACAAAAGCATTCCACAAAAACTAATTATACATCTTATTGAGATTTTACCGTTATGGTTTTCGTATTGGATTTTATTTCAAAAGGGTGGGACTTGGGTCGAAGATACTTTAAGTATTAGAAATGCAGTTGGTACTATTGACAGAAGGATAATAATCTTCACATTCAACATTATTATTTTCTTCAGACTTGCCTATAGGTTGATTTTTCTATTAAAACGAAAAATACCATGGGAAGAAAGCATACGTGTATCAATGATGAAGGAAGTATTTAAGTTGGGGATATTCTTGGTAACAAAGTCCAAAAATTTCGATTCGTACAAAGTGACCAAAAAAACGAGCGAACAATGTTGCCAATGAGGAAGTCCCATCACTATCCGAGTTAAAAAACAATAGGCTTGAAACTTATCTCAAATACCAACATACCAAGCCCATCCCGTATCGCCTGCATCAAGGTAGGTTTCGGAAACAACGATACGTTGCAAGTACTTCATGCTTTTATACCCGATTTGTTTCTCTACTCGCAACCGTAAGGGCGCCCCATGAGGAATCGGTAGATTTTTACCATTCATGCCATATGCCAAGATCGTTTGTGGATGAAAAGCATCGAAGATATCAATACTATCTTCCCACCCATCGTATGAATAAAAATTCACAAATCGAGCACTCGGTAAAATTCCGACATGTTCGAGCAAAGTCCCTAGTGGTAGGCCTGTCCATTGCGCAATCGCCGTCCATCCTTCCTCACAGGTGTGTCGCGTAATTTGTGTTCTAGCGGCAAACTGTTTGAGATGACCTAATGTAAATTTCATAGGTCGCGCTACATTCCCCGCTACAGAAAGCTCCCAGTCGTTAAAATCAGTTCGTTCTAGTTTATCATAGGCTGCACTGAAATACGCCTTTGAAGAATCGGCAGGATTAATGGTCCCAGTTGCAGGAAAAGAGGATATATCATTGAGCCGATATTCCTTGGCCAAGGATTGTCCAGGTAATAAGGCGCGATGTGCCCTATACGTCAAGGCATCTCCCATTCTTAGGATATTGCCATACGTCGGGGGCATCGGTTGGCTACAACTCGGCACTATGAGGGCGCCAAGTGCTGCCACACCTGTAGTAATGGCCTGACGCCTTGTTATTAATCGGCTTTTTTTCATTTTGGCTTTCCTATGGTCATAAAACGTATCTGTTGTTTAAACCCAGACATAACGATCATCAATATATGTATCATCAAAAAAATCTCAAGTGCTAACGAAGTAAAGAAATGGATCGTTCGAGCCGATTGAAAACCTCCGAATATTTTTAGAAGAATCGGATACCCCGCAGTGATGGCCGGAGACATCGCAAAGCCAGTTATAACTGCCAAGGGCAATGCTATGAAGATAATTGCAAAATAGGCTAGTTTTTGTAATATTCCATAATTCGGCCCTCCAGTAGGTGGGGCAATCTTCATTTTAAAATGATCTTTTAGATCTTGCCAAAGGCGATGGGGCGCTAGTTCTTTAAGTTTAGGCCATATATGGTATCGAAAGTGACCACTAAAAACACCCAGAAGCAAGTAGCTAAAACCCGAAACCACTAGGCACCATGCAGCTAAAAAATGAAGACTCCTACCCCATCCATTTTGATTGAACATCAAATCATCATGGTTTCGACCTGCGCTTACAGGTGAATTTTTGGTCTCATAAAATGGTACTTCCATTTCCCAATCGCTACGTTGGTAGTTGCGGCTAATCGGGAATTCAACCAAAGCCGGTGTCAATTCATTGCCCACTTCGCCCCAATAGAGTCTGGGGTGAACCATTAGTATCTCAATACCGCTAAAGACAAGTAGCAAAAAACCGAGGGTCACAATCCAATGGGAAGCCTTTACCCACGGTTTATGCCGAATATTCCCTGCCGCTATGGTTTTATGAGCTTTCATTTAGAACAAGGTACCTTTTCTGACATTGGCGTATTTAATTTTAAATGTACTATTTTAAATGCAAATCGTCTCCATTTTCAGGGAGTTCGTTTTGATTAAAGAAGTTCGTGAAATTCAAAAGTGCCTGCTACGATGAAAACGGCACACAAGGCACCAACAGCTTCTAAAAATGCCTTGGATTGTTGGGAAGGCATGAATCAAAACAGGCGATCGGAACAATATTTAAGGGATACTTTGGAACGAATTGAAGCAACTATAAAATGATGATATTCTTAAGAAGAATAACGACGGCACAACAAAGAATATGTTAAAAACAAAAGCAGTCTGAGCGATCATTCGAACCGCTTATTTGATTTATTTGAATATCTTGTAAACCGAAAGGCAGTAGCTAGTAATCCGCTAGTAATCGTGTGACAAACAGGAGCCATGCTGCCTGAAAAACCAATTAAACGCCTTGCAAAAATTAAAACCATGAAAAAAAACCTATTCGTATTGTTGACCTTGTTCGGAATTAGTCAAATGAGTCACGCGCAGGAAGACCACTACCTCTGGTTGGAAGAAGTTGATGGAGAAAAGGCCTTGGAATTCGTTCATAGTCAAAGTGAAGCCACCTTTGATACATTGAGTAGTGAAAAAGACTATCAGGACATCTACGACAAAAGTTTGGGGATTTACAATTCTTCGGAGCGCATTGCATATCCGACGATTCACGGCAACTTCGTTTATAATTTCTGGAAAGACAAGGACCATGAAAGAGGTATTTGGCGAAGATGCCTTTTAACCGATTATACTAGTGGAACCTTAAATTGGGAAACATTACTTGATATAGACGCGCTATCAAAAAAAGAGGATATAAAATGGGTGTACAAAGGAGTGAGCGGATTGTACCCGTCATACAAGCGTTTCTTGATTGAACTTTCAAAAGGCGGGGGCGATGCGGTTTTTATTAAGGAGTTCGATGTTGACACAAAAACATTTATAGAAGACGGCTTTTATTTGCCGGAGGCTAAAGGCGCTGCCAGCTATTTAGATGAAAACACCTTGATTGTTTCAACTGATTTTGGGGAAGATGCGATGACTACATCTGGGTACCCAAGCCAAGTAAAGGTATGGAAGCGAGGGACCCCGCTAAAAGAGGCGCAATTAATTTATAAGGGTGAATCCACTGATATTGGCACATGGGGTAGGGTTCTGCGCGATGATACCAAGGAATACACATTGATTAGCAGATATTTGACTACTTTTTCTGTCATTACATCAATTTGGAAGGATAATAAAATTATCAAATTAGCGATTCCAGAAGATTGCGAAACAAAAGCCATTTTAAACAATCAATTGGTCATTCAATTAAAATCAGATTGGACCGTAGCTTCGAAAACCTATAAAATCGGAACACTTTTAAGTCTCAATTTTACCGAATTGTTAAAAGGGAATAAGGATATAAAAGTAATCCTCGAACCCGACGAATTTTCAAGTATTTCAGCCGTTTCAACTACCAAAAATAAATTACTCGTCAACCTTTTGACCAATGTTACCGGGCAATTATACATTTATTCGTTTAACAACGGATTGTGGAGTAGTCAAAAAGTGGCTGCACCCACATTGGGAACCATTTCGATTGTAGCTACCAATGACCTTTCAGACAACTATTTTTTTGATTTTGAAAACTTTATCACCCCATCTACGTTGTATTTTGCAGATGCCGCCAACAACACTTTTGAGGCATACAAATCATTACCCGCCTTCTTTGATGCCAATAAATATAGCGTTAATCAATATAAAGCCAAATCAAAAGATGGCACGATGATCCCCTATTTTATGGTAGCCGCCAAAGATTTGAAAGCTGATGGCATGAACCCGACCCTAGTGTATGCGTATGGTGGTTTCGAAATTTCCATATCACCCTTTTATGCTTCAACCTATGGTGTATCGTGGCTTGATAAAGGCGGCGTTTTTGTATTGGCCAATATTCGAGGTGGGGGTGAATATGGTCCAAAATGGCATCAAGATGGCATGAAGGAAAAACGACAAAATGTTTTTGATGATCTTTATGCCGTTTCTGAGGACTTGATATCCCAAAAAATAACCTCCCCACAACATTTAGGGGTTATGGGTGGCAGTAATGGGGGTCTGTTAGTGGGTGTTGCCTTTACGCAACGTCCTGACCTATACAATGCAGTGGTTTGTCAAGTGCCGCTGTTAGATATGCAACGCTATAACAAACTATTGGCAGGCGCTAGTTGGATGGGCGAGTACGGAAATCCTGATGTTCCTGAAGAATGGGACTATATTAAAAAATATTCCCCCTATCACAACCTTAAAGAAGGCATAGCCTACCCTGAAGTATTTTTTTACACCTCTACCCGTGATGATCGTGTACACCCTGGGCATACCCGGAAAATGGTTGCTAAAATGAATGATATGGGGTATAAAACCTATTATTACGAAAATACCGAAGGGGGCCATGCAGGCTCTTCAACAAATGAACAACGCGCCAAAATGAATGCCATGACCTTTTCCTATTTGCTAATGAAACTAAAGTAATGCGAACGGTTTCGAATGAATTAAGAACGAAAGGTTACTGGCAACAACACTTTTGTGACCTTTAAGTAAAGCACCCTACAAACCGCTATGATTCATTTGCATAAACTTTGGTGGTCCTTGTAAATAGGCAGTAAAAAAGCCATAACCCCATAAAAAAATTGAACCCTATGAGAAAAATAATTTCTTTTATGCACGTATCCCTTGACGGTTTTGTAGCAGGACCGAACGGAGAAATGGACTGGATTAAAGTTGATGAAGAAATCTTTGAGTATGTCGGGAAGCGCATAATCGAAGGCGATACGGCATTATATGGGCGCGTAACCTATGAGATGATGGAAAATTACTGGCCTACAGCAGGCGAAAAGCCGACAGCGAGCAAGCATGACGTTGAACATTCAAAGTGGTATGCCAATGTTCAAAAAGTTGTTTTATCAAAAACAATGAAAGACGCTGATTTGACCAATACAAGAATTATCAGCGACAACCTTTCAGACTGCATACATAACATAAAACAACAAGCGGGGGAAGATATCTTGCTTTTTGGTAGCCCGACGGCAACACATTCCCTGATCCAACAAAACTTAATTGACGGGTACTGGCTGTTTGTTAACCCCATTATTCTTGGAATGGGCATTCCGTTGTTTAAAGGCATCAAAGACAAAATAAACCTAAAACTATTGAATACCCGACAATTTAATTGCGGTGTAACTGAACTGAATTACACGGTAGACAGACACTAATAGGGATTCGAATACGGTTGGGCTTTATGCCAACGCAATGCTGCCCAACCGATCCTTACCCCAAAATCTATGATTTTCATAAAGCAAGCAATTCCCCTTCCTATCTTAATACGTTAACTTCCCGATATTCACGCTCCTGTACTTTTCCTTTTTTGTTCCCCAAGTATCCTTTTACTTTGTGGTATCAATGAGCAGATTCGAAAAAATGGCAACTAGCAAGTTCATTTCCTTGTATTGGAAATGCCAGCTTTTAGGATGGGGAACGGTCTCCATTTATTGGGCATATGTGGTGTTTTATAGAGATGATTACGGATACTTATTTACCTTCCTCAACTATATACTCGACATTTCAATCGGAATAGCATTAACACATGGTTATCGGTTCTTTGCCTTAAAATTTAATTGGAACGCGCTTAGCTTGCCGCAATTGTTGGTAAGAAGTATTCCTTCCATAATCCTTTTAGCAGGATTATATATGGTAATGGTAGATTTAAAATGGTATTGCTACTGGGCTTTTTTCGGGGGCAAAGACGTTGATTTATGGGAATCATTAAAATATTGGGATCCTGTTTTTTTAACCGGTCTACGATTAATGGCTATTTGGATCCTGGCCTATCATTTGTACCATTACTATAGGAAGGATATTGAAACTGCGAAGCAAAATGCAGATCTTTCAATAATCGCCAAACAGGCCCAATTAGACAATTTATCGCAACAATTGAATCCTCATTTTTTATTTAATTCACTCAACTCCATTAAGTCTTTGGTCATTGAAAATCCGAAAACTGCCAGAAGGGCCATTGATTTATTATCTGATATTCTACGCTCTTCTCTTTATGAAAAAGATGCTTCGTTTATACCTATTAAAGATGAATTGGGGTTGGTAAAAGACTATGTTGAACTTGAGAAGGTGCGATTTGAAGAGCGTCTGATTATGTCGCTTACAATGGATCACAGCTTGGAAAAATACATGATCATGCCCTTAAGCATTCAGCTTATGGTGGAGAATGCCATTAAACACGGTATCGATAAACGAAAAAAAGGAGGAGTCATTAAATTGTCTATAATAGAAAAAAACCAAAAGCTTGAGATTGTCGTTCAAAACCCCGGAAATTTGGTAGACCATGGTGTCGAAGCCGGTATAGGGATTAAAAACCTAACAAAAAGATTGTTATTACAGTACAATGGTGAGGCCAGTTTTACCTTGGCAAATGAAATTGAAGACCAGGTAACGGCAACCTTAATCATTCCAATGCACAAATAATGACTATGTATAAGACACTAATTATCGATGATGAGCGATTGGCCCGAGAAGAAGTCAAAAGGGCCCTGTCAAATTATCCTGAATTTGTGGTACTTGGAGAAGCCGCTAATGCAGATGATGCCATTGTTTTGATAGAAAAGGAACGACCAGATCTGATTTTTTTAGATATCCATATGCCGGAAAAATCGGGTTTTGATTTATTGGAAGAACTCACCATAATTCCAGAAGTAGTATTTACCACAGCCTATGATCAGTATGCCGTTAAGGCCTTTGAAGTGAACGCCATTGATTATCTGGTAAAACCCTTGCGGGAGGAACGTTTTGGGGTAAGCATTGAAAAGATCAAGGCAAGCTTTGCTAAAAGAGAAGCAAAGAGGGACGCATTGCCCATGCATCACAAAATTTTTATCAAGGACGGTGAGAAATGTTTTTTTATCCCTTTAACCGATATCAGACTCATTCAATCAATGGACAATTATGCCCGTTTGTTTTTTGGGGACGAGAAAGCAATGATCAAACGTTCGCTGAACCTATTGGCAGAAAAGCTGGATCCCTCCGTTTTTTTTAGAATTAACAGGAGTCAGATAATCAACACACAATACATTAAGGAAATTCATCCGCACTTTAATAACAAACTCCAAATCACCTTAACCAGCGGAGAATCCTTGGAGGTATCAAGTCGGCAATCAGCCAAATTTAAAAATTGGAACAGTTTATAAAAAAAGAAACATACGCTTGGGACGCCTAGTTTAATCAAACCGATTTTTAAGAAAATAACCGCTTGATTTAAGCTTTAAAAAGCTTGATAATGGGAAGATTACTTTCAAAAAAAACAAATATTAATTACACGTATCGGAGCCAATCTGAGAAAAATTAAACTTTTTTAACATGAAAAAACAAGCAGTACTATTTTTAATGGCAATCATGGCCTTTAATGCCTGCAAGAACACACCCAAAGCTGAAGTAGGAGATATAGCAACTGAAGAACCAACACAAACCGATTTTAAAATTGGCGAGAAATGGACATGGAAATGGCAACGCTCTGTAGACGGCGAAATTCTGGCAGCAGGCGAGGATTTTCAAGAAGTCGTCGACTATAATGGAGTTTTAGGGTTTAACAATGGAAACGATACACTTGAAATCGCGACTACTTTAGGTCAAAAACCGAGCGATACCCCCTTTTATGATTGGCCCTTAAAAGTGGGTAAAAAATGGAAATTTGAGGTGAATTGGGAAAATAATGAGGGTACCACAGGGAAAACCAGCCAAGATGTAACCGTTAAATCATTTAACGAGGTGACCGTAGCCGCCGGAAAATTTATGGCCTATAAAATTGAGTACACGGGCAGAATCACAAATTCAAGGGGCTATGATGCGAAGCTCGAAGATATTTGGTGGTATGCGCCCGAAGTTAAAAAATACATAAAACACACCCAAAATGATGGAGCGGGGCTGTATATCAATGAATTAATCAACTATTCGAGCGTTCAATAAAAAATTACATGAAAAAATTAGTTGCTATCCTGCTTCTTGGAGTTATACACCTGCCTCTTTTAGCTCAAGAACTTAAATTTGAAAAAGGCGCCAGGTCAAACTCAGAAACTTTGGCCATAGAAATGCATCAGCTTGCAAAAGAATATTTAAAACTAAACAACGCAGGAAGGCTTGAAATTGAGCCAAAAGATCTTTATATGATCGAAATACTGGCCGGTAATTATAAGGCTTCCATCAAAACGATTCAATCGCTGAGAAAAAATTCAGCAATGAACAATGGGCACCCGGGGTATATCCCCTTTGAACTATTTTCAAAAGCGAAAATCAAGCAAATGGCAACCAAGGCTACTTTTAACGACACCTACGCGTCGGTCTTTAAAACGTATTTAGCCAATTGCAATGATGAACAAGCGTATTCGGCTACGTATGTTTTCACAACCTATGACGCTGTGGGGCAATTCACGAATGATTTTGAGACCAAGTATAAAAACATTTCCGGCACCTCCTTATCAGTCGCTGAAGCCTTCGTACTTTTAAAATCATATTTCCTATACCATGTTTTTACGGTGACCGAACCTGTTGTTTTTAAGGAAATTGAACGTGATGAAAACAAAAGGTATCTTATAAAGGAAGAGGTCATCGTCTCGGCCAGGGACGGCGCAGAAATATCGGTTATCACCGCACGCAAACGAGCTACAGCACCAATGCCCGCCATTTTGGTATTTTCAATTTATGCCGATGGGTCGAATTTGAACGATGCATTGTTGGCCGCATCAAAAGGGTATGCAGGCGTAGTGGCTACCTCAAGAGGGAAACGGGGTAGTAAAGATCCTATTGAACCTTTTAAACATGAGTATAAAGACGTCTATGCGGTCATTGACTGGATCAGCCATCAAGAATGGAACAATGCCAAGGTAGGCATGTATGGAGGCAGTTATAATGGTTTTACACAATGGGCATCTATGAAGGAGAAGGTGCATCCTGCCTTAAAAACGATCGTTCCTTCCGTATCAGTGGCGCCGGGTATCGACGATCCAATGGAAAATAATGTTTTTCTGAATTTTCCCTATAAATGGATCCCCTATGTGACGAACACTAAGTTTTTAGATACTGCCGCTAATTTTGATCGCGAAAGATGGGATCATCTAGAGCATACCTGGTTCATTTCTGGCAAAGCCTATACTAAAATGGATAGTATTGACGGAACTCCCAGTCCGGTTTTTCATGAATGGATCAGTCATCCGTCGTACGATACCTATTGGCAAAATATGATTCCCTACAAGGAGGAGTTTTCCCATATCAACATTCCGATTCTCAGTACGACCGGATATTATGACGATGGGCAGCGCGGTGCCATGTATTATTATTTAGAACATTTAAAATACAATAAGGAAGCAGCACATTATCTATTAATTGGGCCTTATGACCATTGGGGTGCCCAATCAAGACCTAGTGCCAATTTACGGGGCTATCAAATTGATGAGGTGGCACAGTTGAATATAAAACAGGGGCTTGTATTTGATTGGTTTGATTACATCCTAAAAGGCAAGGAAAAACCTGCCATACTTAAAAACAAGGTGAACTTTCAGGTAATGGGCACCAATACATGGATGCATACAGCATCGCTTTCAGAAATGAGTAATGATTCACTGGTTTTCTATTTGAGTCCGAACAAGAATAACGGACGTTATAGTTTAGACACGTTAAAACCTAAAAGTACGGTTGACCTACAACTCGAGGTAGATTTTAAGGACCGAACAATAATGAACAACATTGAATATTACCCCTCGCCAATTATAGCAGACAGCATCAATTTAAATGATGGTCTTGTTTTTATGAGTGAACCCTTCAAAAAAGAAACGATCATAAACGGATCCTTTAAAGGGGAATTGAAAGTCGAAATCAATAAAAAGGATTTTGACTTTGGGGTAACCCTGTATGAATTGACTCCGGAAGGCAGGTATTTTCACCTCAGCTTTTATATCGGGCGAGCAAGTTATGCAACGAGTAAGGAACATCGAAAACTATTGACACCCAATACAGCAACAACCATACCCTTTGACAACACAAGAATTGTCAGCAAAAAAATTTCAAAAGACAGTCGCATCGTCATCGTGATCACTGGGAATAAAAATTCGTATGCACAAATCAACTATGGTACGGGAAGGGATGTAAGTACCGAATCGATAATCGATGCAATGATTCCGTTGCAATTGAAACTAAATACGGATAGCAGGATTATCGTACCGCTATGGATCGATAAAGATTAATGGCGAACAGTCGCCATCGTCATTTGCTCTCTTGGCTTGCGAATTGAAATTTCTTATTTTAGCTCAACGGAAGATACCAACGGAATAGTCACTGCAACGCCTACAGAGACGTGACAGTTGGCCCTTGCTAATAAACATAAGATGAACAAAGAATCGTTCCTACGGGAATTTATGACTGAAATATGGAATAAAAAGAATCTCGATAAAGTTGAAGACTATGTCCATCCAGAATATACGATTCATCTTGACACAGCAGACCCTTGGGAAGGAAAAACGGTATCCCATTCAGAATTCAAAAAACGCTTGAATTTTTCATTCAACTCATTTCCAGATATGGATTTTGAAATTATATCTGCAATTCCTGAAGAAAATCACGTCGCCATAACTTGGATATTAACAGGGACAAACCTTGGAATGATCGGGGAATATCCTCCTACCAAAAAATACATTAACACAAAAGGCATAACAATTTATCACTTCAAGGACCATTTGATAAATGGCCATACGCAAGTTTTTGACAGAATAACGGTAATGAAACAATTAGGATTCCTGGATTATGAAAACAAAAAAAGAAATTAAGGCAGCGTTTAAACAACTGAAATTTCCAATGGGTGTTTTTCAAATCAAAAACATCATAAACAGCAAAGTGCTGATTGACTACAGTATTGATATGGAGTCAAAATGGAACAGACATAAAATGGAACTCAAATTCGGAAGCCATAGGAACAGGGGTTTCCAAAATGAATGGAATGAGTATGGAGAAGAAAACTTTGTTTTTAGTGTTTTATCCGAACTAAAAACGAGTGAAAAGAAAACAATCGATTATAACAAAGAACTGAAAACGCTACAAGAAATGGTCATTGAAGGACTGAATACTGAAAATATCTATAAATAAAAGTTAGGTGCCACCTAACTTTAAACAAAATAGGCGAACCACTACTGCATTCAAGTTTTGTTGCCCATAACAAAATTGAATTATTTTGATTCGTTTTTAGCCCTGTTTTCTCTAGTTCTCAACAGTCCGGTTTAACGGGAGGAGGTCAAAAAGACCAAGCGAATAGTACATTAAACGGTTTTGGTACTATTTATAAAATTCGATTTGACCAATTAGAATGAATAATTAAAACGAATTACAACCCCGGTCCTAATGCATTACCGTTAATTAAATTTAAATATCCAAAGTATGAAGAGAAGCAGTACGTATTTGATTATTCTATTTTATATGCTTGCGAGCAGTGTTTATTCCCAAAGTGGGATTGATACATTAGCTTTTAAACGTTCCTTCAATTATGGAAAGTCAGTAGCCGTTTTTGGTGGCTCTGTTTCAGTGATACCCGCCAGTGACAGTGCAAAAATATTGTGGGAGAACTACTTGGGCATGACCATTACCAATTATGGGGTTCCAGGAGCGGGTTTTTCATCCTTGCAGGGCAAATCGCTTCAGCAACAAGTTGATGAAGCTGGTGTGTTTGATATTTATATCCTTTGGGCATCAACGAATGATTATACCAATCATAGGGCGATTGGTTCGTATACCGATTACACTGAATTTGATGGTTATGATATTGAAAAACTTACTACCCAGGCAGGAGGAATTAACTATTGCATAAAAAAGATCTATGAGAAAAACCCCCGTGCGATGATCTACTTTTTCACTTCAAGTAAAGCATTTAACGATCGTGGGGCATATGATCCATTCTATGCACAGGGAATGGGGCAATATGTTGACATGCAAAAAATGATCTGTGGGCTTCATGGGATACCCTTTCTTGATCAGTTCCTTTTGGGGGGATATACGATATACAATAAGGATATCTATTATCACGACCCCATTCATATGAATGAGCTGGGCTATAAAAAGTTAGGGGAATTACAAGTGTCATTTCTAGCGTTTCCATAATGGGAGATTGGCGACTTTTATACAATCCCTTCGGACCTGCCTGCCTGCCCATTTGTAAGATCGAAAGGTTTACTTACCTTTAGGAGGCTTGCCTAACAGTTTAGTTCCGAAAGGATGGTAGTCGGGCTAAACTCTTTTTCAAAGTATGCAAATTGAAACCATAAAAAACAGGGATTTCCTAGATGCCAAATAAGTAGAACCACTAAATAAAACCAATATGGAAAAAGGTATGATTAAAGTAAGTGTTTTGTATCCTAACGGAGATGGCAAACATTTCAATATGGACTATTATTGCAACCAACATGTGTCTTTGGTTAAGCAATTATTAGGAAATGCTATGAAGGCTGCAACCGTTGAAAAAGGTCTTGGGGGAGGTGCGCCTGGATCTCCTGCAGCCTACGCGGCAATGGGAAATTTATATTTTGCTTCCATCGATGCATTTCAGAATTCGTTTGGTCCGAATGCCGAAAAAATTATGGCAGATTTACCCAATTTCACGAATATTGAACCGGTCGTTCAAATTAGCGAAGTAATGATTTAAAGCGATAAGAAGGCGTATACCACAACTATTTTAAAGTATAATATACCCTTCATTTGCGAGTAGCCTGCATTCTGTTCGCTATCGGGATTGCTTTTTAACCGTTCATATTAAAGGCAAAACGAAACAAATAATTCAATATTTGATATCATTGATACTATGCAGTAAGGTGCAGCTTTGACTGCAGTGAATCCATCAAAATATAGTACTCAAGTGCCGAAGCAACATGTGATCAAGTTGTGAAAAAAAGGGGCACTCGCCATACCAAGGCTTCGCTGTTCCGATATAAAAAACATGGTAAATGATGTACCTTTCCGAAGGTAAGCGCAATTGATAAGGATATTGGAGCTTTGGATCTCTCTGCTCATGACAAAATATCCCCTGCCGCAAAATAAGTAACCGATGAAAAAAATCCTATTCTGTTTATTTTATGGAGTCTTCGTTACAATGCTTTATGCTCAAAAGGATATCCATAGGCATATAGTACATGCTCAAAAAATAAACGAGCATGAGGTGGTTTTAGATGATGATCATAAGATCATTTCGTGGATCGTTCCTCAGTCGAAGGCCTATGATGTATTCCTTCATCAAAGATGGAATTTTATTAAGAACGGCGTCCCAAATTACCCAGGGACCTCCTATCCAGAATATTACTTTTCTTGTGGCTACAGCAATCAAAATTTTGGGGTTCCAAGTAAATGGATGAACGATGTTGGCGAAAAAATTCCGAATTGGTTTGAATCTGCTCGTCTCTATTATGCATATACAGGAGACGAAAGTGTAATGACCATCGTCAAGAACCTTATAGATTACACAATTGAACATGGTACAAGTCCGGCAGATTTTGCCTGGCCAAATTTTCCGTATACCACAACGAATGCAGGCGATCTTGATTTTCGCGGTTTTACCGAAAGATTGGCACTCCATGAGATACAGGTTGATCACGCCGCTGATATGGGATTGGCATATTATAGAATGTATCAATATTTTGGGGAAGAAAAATATCTTCATGCTGCCCTCAATGTGGCGAATGTATTGGCCGAAAATGCGCGCACAGGCTCAGCAACCAAGTCTGTATGGCCATACCGTGTTAATATGAAGTCAGGAGCCATTACTTCCCAGTATGGGGCCAACTGGATTGGTGCATATGATTTGCTCACTAATTTGATCGATGCAAACCTTGGAAACGTTTCGAAATACAAATCCGTAATTGTCAAAGTTCGTGACTTTATGCTAAATTTTCCGATGGAAACCGGTTACTGGACGGATGGTCACACCGATACGAATATTAACAGCAATACCTACCGAAGCAATATGAGCGCTAGTAATACAAAATTGTATATTCTAGATCACCCGGAATTTGATCTGAATTGGAAGACCGATATCCCAAATATGATCGCATGGACGGAAAAATATTTTATTGACCGTACTTATAAAGGGGAACCTTCCACACAATGGGGCGCAAACCTAGTGGGTGAGCAAGATGAATTTCTGCCCAAAATGGATTACCAAACCGCAAGATACGCCGCAGCATGTGCTCGCTGGTATGCCGTTTCTGGAGATAAAGCGTATAAAGAAAAGGCCTACCGTTCCTTAAATTGGGTAACGTACAGCAATGACGCTAATGGGATGGCCTACGAAAGTCCAGTGAGTGAAAATGTCGAAAGTTGGTGGTCTGATTGCTACGGCGAAGGCCCACGCATGTTTTATCATGTCTTTGCAGCGATACCTGATTGGGCACCTCCTGGGGAAAACCATATTTTGTACTCCGTGGGGGTTTTGAAAAATGTTGTCTATGAATCCAAAAAGGTGCTATATACAGCAACCAATGAGGTTGGCAAAGAATATGTACGACTCACTTTTAAGCCAACGGCAGTCACCGTAAATGGATCTGAAATCTTTTCATCAAACAACGTTACTGAAGGCTATACGTTACGAAATTTAGAGAATGGGGATTATGCGATCATTTTAAACAGGGTGCATTCAGGAAATGTAGTTGTTTCAGGTATCTAATATTCGAACATGTTTGGAAGTTTGAACGTTCTATCTAAAAAAAGGGGGATAAAAACAATTGCAAAACTTGTTGCACTATCTTTTGGCGTACTATTAAATAGCTGCCAAACAAACAATGACAAAAGAGCGATCGATTTGGAAATCGATGGCGCACACCAATTCCAGAAGATCGATGGCTTTGGGGTAAACATTAACACGGCATGGTGGTATGATGGCGAATATCAAAATAGCGATGTAGTGAAACCAGCGATCGATATGCTCGTTGATTCACTAGGAGCTACCATCTTCCGGGCCGTAATCGAAGAAATGGATTGGGAACTGGTGAACGATGATACTGATCCAAACAATTTCAACTGGAATTATTATAACAAAATCTTCTCAAGCACAAGATTTGAAGGGGTTTGGAATACCTTGCGCTATCTCAATCAGAAAGGAATCACTGATGGTTTGATAATCAGTTTAATGGGCGGGCCTCCAAGTGCCGATCCCCTCGCAGCGCCGAATGCGAAAAAATCATGGATGGGTGATACAGACTATTCGATTCGTCCTGCAATGGAGGATGAATTCGTTGAAACCATTGCTGCCTTGCTCTATTATGCACGTCATACTGCGAACGTTCAGTTTTCATTGGTTTCACCCATGAATGAAACGGATATTATTTCCACAACTAAAAACGCCGAACATCCTGACGGAATCGTTGAAGGTCCGAATATTCCCAATGCTGTTCAATTTGCCCGCATCGTTAAAAAACTTGCAGAAAAGCTTGACACGATCGGGATGGGAGATCTTCGGTTTATAGTACCCGATGCCGGAGGTGATCAATTGTTTGTTGAGTGTTTGGATGCGCTGATAAAAGACCCATATACAATGAATAAAATTGCTTATTGGGGGGTACATGATTATAATAGGAATGCAACAAATTATAAAAAAATAGTCGGCAACGCCACCACTGTAAACAAATCTTTCTGGGTTACGGAAATGGCAGGTATCGGCAATTTGTTTGGTCAGCTAAGTGACGATGCCAAAGCCTATATCTTTTGGGATGGATTTGACTGTGTCTATCAACATTCCCGACGAAATAATAATGGGAGTACACCCCCGAATGACTGGGTTTTTTGGATCGGTGAAGAAGGCAAGCCCTTGATTGAATATATTGCATCGACGAAAAGCTGGACCCCAAGGAAGCAATTCTTTGAATTTGCGCAGATTTTCAAATTTGTAAAGCCCGGTGCCACTCGTATAGCGACAATAACTAAAAACGACAGCCTTCTTTTTAGTGCCTTTCGTAATCCCAATGCACAGTTGGTGATTGTTGGTCGCAATGATAGTAAGGAGCGTCTTACCATTGTTGGAAAGTTGGAAAATCTCAAATCGATCAACAGTTTAAAGATGTTTTACACGACTCCCGATGAAGACCTTAGAACAACCAAGGAGATCATCTTGGGTGACGATGCCCGATTTCAGGTCGTGTTGCCCGCTAAATCCACATTTACGTTCACCAGTAAAAAAGAAAATTAGACACCGAAAACCGGAACCAAAGCAAAAATGTACCAATTCAGATTGTGATACGGTGCAATCATAGTTTGAGTTTTAAAGAATGGATGGGCCAAACGTACCAAAGCATCGAAAAATATAAAATGAAGATAAACACTACAACGATCCTAATTTTAGCGATGAGCGCTTTTTCGTATAGCTGCCAATCCCAAACAAACAAGGGCACTTCAACTAGTAGAACAGAACTGGGAATGGTTACTCAGCGACCCGAACCCCCAAATTGGTTTTCTGGGGACATTCATGTACATCGTGATTGTGGCGGGCCCACAGAAGACGTACTTCCCGAAAATAAATTGGTTGAAATGATGCAGGTTAATGATCTTGATGTGATTTCGGTATTAGCCGACATGGGGGATGCCGAAGTAAAATTCTCTGAAAAGGATTTACTCAAGATAACCGGGAAAGATGCATCCCAATCAATTCAAGGGCGAACGATACATTGGGATGCCGAATGGCATTGGGATCCCTATGGTACTACTTTTGAACACAAGGCACTTGGAGGACACCTTGTCCTCCTTGGTTTACAAGAGGGCCGTCAGATATGGAACGAATCGACACATACTATATTAGCGTATGGAAGGCAACAAAATGCAATCGTAGGTTTCTGTCATTTACAATACCTGAACGACGAAATCCAGAATAATTTAAACTGTTGCATACCGATTGAACACGTAACGGAAATCGCTTTGGGCATGGTGGATTTTATTTCGGAGGATGTTTATAGCGCCACCTTGGAGAACAACGGCACGTATAATGCCAATGCCACAATCAATGCGTATTATAAATTTCTCAATTGCGGTTTCAGGCTTGGGATAGCGGCCGGAACGGATTATCCCTGTAACAATTTCGAACCATTCGGCTCTTTATTGACATATGTACGGGTAAAAGGACCTTTTACCTATCGAAAATGGATCGAAGGAATACGGGATGGCAAGACCGTAGTCGCACGCAATGGGCATCGCGAGTTTATAGATCTAAAGGTAAACGGCGACTACCAACCAGGGGACGATATCCGGTTTAAAAAGGAAGAGTCTGTGGCGGTTGAAGTAAAATGGACTTCAAATGAGCCCCTAACCGGAAGCCTTGAATTGGTGCAGAATGGAAAGGTGGTTGCCAAACTAGACGGCACAGCGAAATCTGGAGAAACCATAATTTTAAAGGCGAACGTGCCATTTGCCCAAAGTGGCTGGTTGTGTGCGCGGCGAATGGACACCAAAGGAAGCCATCAAACACATACCTCCCCGGTCTATGTTACAATAGACGATAAACCCGTGAGAACAAGTTCCGAAGATGCCCTATTCTTTGTAAAATGGATCGATACTATGATAGAGCATACCTCCCCTGGGGGGGAATGGAACCACTATTTTACGAAAGACCTGGATGTAGTACAAGCACGTTATAAAAAAGCCAGGGAGCTGTACCTCAAGATTGCCAACGAAGCGACTGCGCATAAATTATGATACTACGAAAACGCAAATTTTTAGTAAAAAGAATGAAGCCATCTATTTTTCAAAAAGTGATCTATGTAGCCTCATTCATCTATTTAATCCAAGCTTTGAGTTGCACACAGAATACTACTAAATTCCCCATACTTATTCTTGCTTCAAATATCGATTTTGGCTTGTATACCGCCGAGATACTGAAGGCCGAAGGATATAACGAGTTTATCATCGATTCGCTGAAAAGCGGGAAAATAAATTCATCCTATCTCGCGCATTTTGATTTGGTCATTCTCCCGAAATGTCAAATAGACGCTTCTTCAAAAAAATTAATCGAAAAATATGTGAGCGATGGCGGAAATCTAATTGCCTTCCGACCCGACACAACACTTTCAAGATTATTTGGAATAACCCCCAAAGGAGCGAATTATGATGGGGGCTATATTGACATTGATCCAAGTACAGATCAAGGCAAAGGGATCACTTCCGAAGCGATGCAATTTCACGGAAACAGCGATATATACGCCCTTTCAAGTGCCAAAAGCATTGCCACTATTTTTGCCGACATAGCTTCTAATACGGGTTCCCCCGGAGTGGTGAGCCATACCTATGGTAAGGGTCATGGCATCGCTTTTCTTTATAACCTGCCAAAAAGCATTGTATATACCCGACAGGGAAATCCTTTATTTGCTGGTATCGAAAAAGACGGGATCCTTGGTCTCAGGGCAATGGATTTATTTACAGATGGTTGGGTCGATACTTCGAAAAACACCCTCAATCAAGCTGATCAACAAATGGCATTCTTATCACATTGTATTGAAAGTTTGAATCATAATGCAAAACCATTGCCTCATTTTTGGTATTTCCCTGATTCATTAAAATGCCTTGTTGTTTTAGACAACGATGGTGAGGATAATAATGAAAATGATTTTGAGCCACAATTCAGGGACATTGATTCTATGGGTGCCAAGATGACTATTTACATCAAGGACGTCGACAAAGTCTCTAAAAAGTGGGTTGACAAATGGAGTGCAAAGGGATTCGAAATTGCGGCACATCCTGATGACACCAAAGAAGCCAAAAATCCTACATGGAACCGTATGGACAGTGTATTAGGCGATATAAAAAAGCAAATCAAATCAAAATATGGCTTAACACTTCGTACCAATGTGAATCATTGGTTTGTGTGGCCCGGTAAGAATGTAGATGAAACCCAAAACTTTGCCGCCCAGGCACAAATTGAAGCGCATCATGGCATCGAAATGGATGCAAATTATGCCCATTACGATATAAATTCAAATCAAGGAGAACACTTTCTCGGTCCCCTAGGCATAAATCAAGGAAATTATATGGGAAGTGGGTTGGCAATGAAATTTGCAAATTCTAAAGGGAAAACGATAAACGTATACCAGCGTTTTAATGCAATTTACGATCAACAATATATGGAAAGTAATGCTCCGGACGACTTTTTTTACAGCTTTAAAGGATTAATGGATAGAAGCTTGAATGATCAAATATATGATATCATCAGTATCAAAGCACATAATAATGAGTATCATTTTTCAAAGGAACCACTGCTAAGAATGATTGCCTATGCAACACAAAATGGAATTCCAGTTTGGACAGCAAAGCAGCTGCTCGAATTTCTTAAAATGAAAGATGAAGCTTCGTTTACCAAAATAAGCTGGTCGAACAATCACCTATCATTCCTCCTGAATTCATCCTTAAAACATAGTAATGGACTTTCTTTTATGATTCCTGCGGATTTTGATGGTAGGAAAATTAAATCAATCACAATAGCCGGCAAGAATGTCCCATATACCTTCAAGTCGACAAAAGGATTGGAATATGCATTTGTAACGGTAGTGCCAGGCAAGAATTATGAAATTTCAGCTGCCTACTCAAAATAGCGGCAATAACAGCTGTATGCAATTTTCAAAATAGTAATTTAACCTGAGTCGGTTGCAGGGGACGGCGCCCGAAAAGACCAAACACGTGTTTACTCCGCAATAATGACCTTGACATTGTTCCGCTCCAACATGGCAATAGTTTCTTTTTCAATATGCGCATCCGTTACGACGATGTCGATTTTTTGGAAGTCCGCAATGAATGCAAGTCCGCTTTTTTTAAATTTCGAGGAATCTGCGACGACAATTACCTCTTCGGCAATATCGATCATAATTTGATTTAAATAGGCTTCCTCCATATGGTGGGTAAAAACCCCGACGTCCGGTTTTATTCCATCGATGCCAAGAAAAACTTTTTTACAATACAGCTGTTTTAAATTCCGTTCCGCCATGGGGCCCACCAAAGACATTGAAAACTCCCTAAGAAAACCACCGGGCATATAGACTTGCAAATTTTTATATTTCGAAAGATTATTTACGATATCCAAGGCGTTACTTATTACCGTTAATTTTTCAAAGCCTTTTAGATTATTGGAAATCTCGAAAGTGGTTGTCCCTGAATCAAGGATAATAGAATCATTGTTCGCTATGAGTGAAATTGCTTTTTTGCCGATTAACCGTTTCAAATCATGATTGATATTCTTTTTTTCGCTTACCGCCAATGCAATGTTGTTGGTTTTAAAAGCGCCCCCATGTGCCCTCACAAGAAGTTTGCTCTTTTCTAATTTATCCAAGTCATTCCTGATGGTAACCTCACTGACCTCCATTTCCCTACTCAGGGTATTTACATTTACCTGACCGAAATCATCAAGAATCTCAAGTATTTTTGATCTACGTGCAGCTGCTTTCCTCATGCTCTTAAAGAAATAAGTAAATTTTGATTAAAATATCCCGATTCCTGTTCACTTTGCCTTAAAATTTTCATTCATAATTTTCCTTTCACGAATGACCGCATAAATTGGTACCGGTTTTCTCGGATGTACCTGTAACACGTTACCAAGTGATTCGTTAGGAATACTTCAATTTAAAGAATAAAAAAGCGCATCTATTTCCTGCCTCGTTTAAGCCTAAATTTTATATTCCGATTTCATCCACTCATAGGGCTTTCGCCTAATCCATTGCCCTCTTGTGAAGTCTGGAAACTCCTGAGGCTCCCCATTGTTTTCTATGGAAGCTTCCGATAAAGGGGTTATGGCGCTCCAAGCTGCGGCATCATACGCATCTATTGGGGGTGCGATATTCCGAATCGCCGATTCAACAAAGGCTTTCATGACAAAATAATCCATTCCTCCATGCCCCGCACCCGTGGCGTCCTCGCCATATTTTTGCCAGATGGGATGGTCATATTTTTTAATCCATGCGGTAGCGTCATCCCATTGGTCGTCTTTTTCCGATTTCCCTTCGATATAGATCCGGTTGCCATCTACCTCCCAAAGACCATTGGCCCCCTGTACACGAAACCCTAGGGAATAAGGTCTAGGGGAATTGGTGTCATGGGTTACGATAATGGTTTCATTACTTGCGGTTTCAATCGTCGAGGTAATGATGTCGCCTTGCCTGAATTTAACCTTGGCATTCGGGTGATTCTCGCCCGCAACGTTCACGATATACCTATGAAGACCTAAAGCCTTCGTAGCATGTGATGTCATACTCATGAACCTATTGCCCCGATTGATATCGCACATCACAGCAATCGGACCCATGCCATGGGTGGGATAGGTATCCCCGTTCCTGTAAATAGAGTGCTCGGTACGCCACTTGGCCTCCGAGATTCCCTTTTCCCCAAATTCGGCCCCCTTCCCATAGGCGGTCTTCCCATCGTTGAGTTTCACCCCACGAAGGTCATGCTGATAACCGCATCTGAAATGTAACAGCTCCCCGAAGACATCTTGTTTCACCATATTAAGTACGGCCATGATGTCTCTTCTAAAACATACATTCTCAAGGAACATTAAGTGGGTTCCCGTTTGTTCGTGTGTATTTACCAGGTCCCAGCACTCCTCAATCGTCTGGGAGGCAGAAACCTCCACGGCGGTGTACTTCCCGGCCTTCATCCCGTCTACGGCCATTTTTGTATGCCATAACCATGGGGTGGCGATAAGCACGGCGTCGACGTCCTTGTCAGACAATAGGTTTAGATAGTCCTTCTCATTCTTGCCATAGGTATTCGGTTTTCGTTTTCCCTTATCGGCGAGCAGCTTAAGGACAAGATCGATCCTAACAGGATCAATATCGCAAATCGCAGTCACTTCCACGTCGTTTCTCGCTATGGCATTTTCCAAATGCGAGGTCCCACGGAGTCCTACTCCGATAAACCCTAGTTTTAGCTTTTCCCCTGCAAAGGTTTTAAAACCAAATGAAATGTTCGGAGCCAGGGCCGCACCTGTGCCGGCAATGGCTGTTTTTTTGATAAAATCTCGTCGTGAGCTCATATATACAGAAATTTAGGTTTAGACAGACAGGGTGCACCAGTTTTGTAAGCTATCAAATTGATAGTACCTATACGATTGCCAGATACACCTTCCACTTTCGATACGATACACGGTTCCGATATGTCGGAACTTATTTTTATCGCATTGCTAAAATAATAGAAAGGCAAATTCATAGTATTATGTAACAATTCTCGCATATTAGTAAAATTCGTTAGAATACGAAAATATTTCCTTTTGAATTGAGTATTTTATGAAGACAATTTCTTTAATAAAGAAAATTTATTAAATTCACGTAAACTTACGAAAATATTATTTTTTCTTTTTAAAATTTTTAATGTTGTATTTGATCCGCCTACTAAAGTATTTATTACAAGCATACGAAATACCACAATATTTATAAAAACATTCACCCAATGGGCACTAGCAATTATAACCGGAGAAAATTTATCAAGCAGTCTACAGTGGCAATGGGAGGTTTGGCGCTCACCGAATTAAGTACCCCCCTAAACGTTTTTGCCAAGAATTCAAGCCCCGACAAACCCTTGCGTTTGGGTTTTGTGGGTATTGGCGGTCGTGGTTCGTATCATCTAGACGTGGCCTTAGGGATTGAAGGAGTGACCGTTCCTGCCATTTGTGAAATTAAGCCTGAACGTTTGTACAACGCAAAAAGATGGATTGAAGAAGCAGGACAGCCAACGCCTAGACTGTATGATAGAGGTCTTACCGATTTCAAACGGCTCTGTGAGGAAGAAACCTTAGATGCCGTAATATGTTCCACCTCTTGGGAATGGCACGCCCCTGTTTGTCTTGCCGCCATGAAAAACGATAAACATGCGGTATCTGAGGTGCCAATTATTCTTACAGTCGATGAGGCTTGGGAGTTGGTGGAAACTTCTGAAAAAACAGGGAAGTGGGCTACCCTTGCCTTGGAGCAGGCCATGCTCGAAAGTCCGGATGGGCTGACGTTGCTGAACATGGTTCAAAAAGGACTTTTTGGCGATATCGTTCATACTGAGGGCGGCTATGTGCACGACTTGAGATTTGTAAAGAACAATCCGGCTGAAGAACCTTGGCGTTTAGCCTATGATGTAACGCACAATGGCAATCTGTACCCAGACCATCCGATGAATAAGATCATGGCCTATGAAAACATAAATCACGGGGATCGGCTAGACCATTTAGTCTCCATGAGTTCAAAAGCCGAAATGTTGCATGAATATGCCGCCTTGAATTATGGTATGGACTCTGAACAGGCTAAAATCAAATTTAAACAGGGCGACGTCAATGTGACCCTTATACGAACGGTAAATGGAAAATTGATTACATTAAACTATGATACGAATACCCCGCATCCAAGGGAATTATTCCGTTTGCAAGGCACGAAAGGCGTGTATCTGGGAGGAAGCGCCTTGGAAGGCCCTAAAATTTATCTCGAAGGCCTAAGTCCAGAAGAACATACTTGGGAGTCGGCAGAAAAATACCTAGAAGAGTACAAGCATCCCATCCTAAAGAATTATAATCCTGCTCCGCGAAAAACCGCCCTCAGAGGGCACGGGGGAAGTGGAACAACCACCCCTTTGACATGGCATTTGCTCATTCAGGCGTTGCGGGAGAACAGAACGCCTTATTTCGACGTTTATGACTCGGTTACCAGTAGTGTAATTTTTCCATTATCAGGCATGTCGGTGGCCAATAATAGCAAATCAGTCGATATTCCCGATTTTACCAAAGGAAAATGGAAGGATAGGGCGCCCCTATCCATCATTTAAATGGCATTTACAGGGTCATTCTTTAAAATTACAAGGGGGATTGTAAAAAGTGTTTAAGAATTTTGAAGTAGTGATTAAAAGGTAGATTTTCATAGGCCATAGTTCAGAATTACTGTTCTTTCCGGACAGACAACCTATAAAACTATAGATTCGAAAAAGTACCTTCGAATTTCGAAAGTAAAAGAGTCGTACCTAAATCTATAGAACCAATAACGGGTGTTCCTAAAACGCTCTCTAAGGGGTAATCGAGATGATAGTCCGATAGACACCTATTACAAAAAGAATCGAAAATCGAAAAATAGTAGTACCTATAATACACATAAAATGAATAGATGTATTTCCATTGTCAAAATGTGCCTACTCTTCCTTACCATTCTCAGTTGTCAGAAAACTGAGGAAACTAAAGTCGTTCCCGAGAAGGTCGCGCTTCCGAGTCCTCAAAATCTGCTCCTGGAGGATTGGATGCCAAAATCGGTTTATGAGGTGCCGGTCACAAAAATTGAAAAAGCAAAATTTCCTGTGATCGATATGCATGCCCATGACTATACCTCCACTGATAAAGACATAGCAAAACGCGTGGAAATAATGGACGAGGTTGGTGTTGAGAAATCAGTTGTTTTTACAAATGCAACCGGAGCGAAATTTGATTCCCTATATGCTATGTATGCTAAATACCCCGATCGGTTTGATGTCTATTGTGGTTTTGATCTTTCCGGGTATGAAGACAAGAATTGGTCTGAAAAAGCGGTAAATGAACTGCGTCGATGTGTAAATAAAGGTGCGGTAGGGGTTGGGGAATTACATGATAAAGGAGCGGGATTGATTGAAGGTCTGCATCCCGATGACCCGCGAATGGATCCTCTGTTTGAAGCCTGTGCGACATTGAAAATCCCTGTCAACCTGCACATGTCAGATCCAAAATGGATGTATGAAGCGATGGATTCGACCAATGATGGACTGATGCGAGCATGGACTTGGAGGGTAAAGGATACAACGTTTGATCATAGTGAGCTGATGGTACGATTTGCAAACACCCTTAAACGACACCCAAATACCACCTTTATAGCCTCCCATTTGGCGAATTGTACTTTTGATTTGTCTATTCTGGGTGGTTTGTTCGATGAATTTCCCAATCTCAGTGCTGATATTTCTGCACGTTTTTCCGAATTTTCTACCATCCCAAGAAATACAGCAGCGTTTTTTGTAAAATACCAAGACCGCCTTGTATACGGAACGGATTATGGCTGGGAGGTTTGGGATAAACATAGCGATTATGGCAACAATACGACCTTAGACGCCATGTTTCGAATGACTTTCAGGGTGCTTGAAACTGAGGATGAACATTTTTACCTAACCGATTTGTTGGGGTATAAATGGCCTCTTTACGGACTGGCATTAGATGATTCGGTCTTAAAAAAGATCTACAGGGATAATGCCCTTAAAATAATGAAACAATGATAGCGCATTGAAAATAACAAAAAACGCCAGTTGCCCCTTGATCATGTCGCGTACATGGGAGTTGCACCTAAAGAAGATTGAATCAATGACCATTTTATAAGCCAACCCATCAACTAATTTTAACCAATACGATATTGATTATGGAAAATTCAGAGGCCTCCCAACTAGGTAAGTCCACAAAAAAGGACAGGGTTCTATCAGGAACCATAAACTTTCCAGACGCGACACAGACCAGCGAAGTCATAAAAAAAGGAGCGAGGCTTATGTCTTTAGACTTTTACAGAGGGCTCGTAATGGTGCTCCTTATGTTAGAATCTACCGGGATGTACGAGCATTGGCTAGAAATGTCCGGGCAGGGATCCTTTCTAAATTCCTTGGCGGAGCAATTCACTCATAAACCCTGGCATGGATTGAATTTCTGGGATTTTATACAGCCTGCCTTCATGTTCATCGCAGGGGCTGCCATGGCTTTTTCCCTTACAAAACAAACCGCCATGGGACGCCCATGGAAAGAACAGGCAATCCATGCAATAAAGCGCAGCTGGTGGTTATTTTTTTGGGGGGTATTCGACTATGCCGTAAGGGGTGACCATTTGTCGTTTGAACTTTGGGATGTCCTAACACAGCTTTCATTTACCTTATTGGTAGCCTTTCTTATCTTTCGCTGGAAAATCAGCCATCAATTGCTCTTCAGTCTCGGGCTTTTGGTGCTCACTGAATGCCTATATCGATTTATACATATTCCGGGATTCGACCAGCCTTTTGTGGATCAGCAAAATTTTGGGAATTATATGGATATGCTATTAATGAACAAAATAAATTCAGGAGGATGGGTAGCCATCAATTGTATCCCGACCGCTGCACATACGATTTGGGGAGCAGTAGCTGGCAAATGGCTTATCGATCAAGCGACTGTTAAAGGGAAGATCCGCAATATTATTATCTTAGGGTTGGGCACCCTTATTGCAGGTTATATCCTTGATATAACGGGTACAACTCCCATTATTAAAAAAATCGCCACCACTTCCTTTACTTTGGTTACAGGAGGCTGGTGTTTATTGGCCCTTGCGCTTCTCTATTATTGGGTCGACGTACTGCAACACAAGAAATACCTTCGCTTCTTTACCATTGTTGGGATGAACTCCATTTTCATATACCTGTTCTTTGAAATTGTGGTGAGTCGATGGCTAGGTGAATACATTGAAGTGATTGTTAACGGCGTGTTATCACCAATTGGGCTAGCACACGCTGCTATCTTATTGATTTCAGCGCTCGCAATTTTTGCCGTCGAATGGTATTTGTGCTTTTGGTTGTATCGAAAGAAAATCTTTTTTAAGGTTTAATACCATTAAAGCAACGTATGTCTCGCACTCACTTTGAGAAAATAGGCAGGGATAAGACATTTCAACACACGAAAATAACCAAATGAAATTAAAGCATATCCTTTTCTGCCTGGCCGGTGTCCTTTTACAAAATTGTGGACAATCAAAGAAACACACCCCGGAAAATGAACCTTCAAAATCGCAGTTTTATACGAATCAGGATTTTAAGACGGTGAATAAAATCGATGCGCACGTGCATATTGAAACCGATGCCCCGGATTTTATCAAGCAAGCAGTAGCAGATAATTTTAAGTTGCTAACGATCAATTGGGATGATCCGAACGAATCAGGCGATATGATCTCACAACAAAAGTTCGCGCTAGAACAAATCAAGACATTTCCGGGTCAAGTGGCCTATGCAACTACCTTTTCGGTAAGGGATTTTAACAGGCCCGATTGGAAGGAAAAAACGCTCGCCTATTTAAAAAACTCATTCGCTAAAGGTGCCGTCGCCGTCAAAATATATAAGGTTATCGGGATGGACCTGAAGGATGAAAATGGCCAATTGGTCATGATAGACGATCCTAGATTTGATCCGATTATCGACTTTATCGAACGCAGCAATATTCCCGTTATAGGACATCTAGGAGAGCCTAAAAACTGCTGGCTCCCTTTGGATAAAATGACCATAAAGGGTGATAAAAGCTATTTTGAAAACAATCCTGAATATCATATGTACCTGCACCCAGAAGCGCCTTCTTATGAACAACAAATACAAGCAAGGGATCATATGCTCGAAAAGCACCCGAACCTTCGGTTTGTGGGTGCACATTTGGGCAGCCTGGAGTGGAGTGTCGATGCGCTTTCGAAAACCTTGGACAAGTTCCCGAATATGGCTGTGGATATGGCTGCACGAATCTCCCACCTGCAGTATCAATCGAAAACGGAATGGCAAAAGGTACATGATTTTATGATTGCCTATCAGGACAGGTTGCTTTACGGTACCGATCTCTTGGCAGAACCAACCACCGATCCCAATGCGTTGAAGAAAAGCATGCACGAAACCTGGATAAGCGACTGGAAATTTTTTGTTTCCGATGAAGAAATGTCCGTTTCTGACTTCGACGGTGCCTTTAAGGGCCTAAAATTGCCCCGAAAGGTAATTGAAAAGATCTATTTCGAAAATGCCAAAAAATGGTTGCCCGGAATATAAAAGTATAAAGCGCGAGTAGATGTATCCTGATCGTTCTTTTTGGTACGTATCAATAGGATCGCCCTTAAGTTTTTGAACTATTGAAATTGTTTGCGAAAACGCACGAAAATAATGAGCGAAACCACAGTTGGTTCGTTGTTTTTTAAGGTTTGAGCGCAGTTACCCGAAATGACTTTCTAATCAGAAAAAAGGAGGCAAAACTATACAATAAATGAAAATAAAATTTAGATATGAGCACTAATAAGAGAAGGGATTTTTTAAAAAATTCGATCAAGGCAAGTGTTGCGGCATCCTTGTTAACCGTTAATACATCAATGGCCGATACTCCCAAGGAACAAAAAACCACGCCAATAAAAAGTACGGGCACGCCAAAGAAAATTATAGTCGGTGGAGCTGGAATCGCGGGAATGTGCTGCGCCTATGAATTGATGAAAATGGGTCATGACGTCACCGTACTAGAAGCATCAGGCAGACATGGGGGCCATGTATATACGGCCCACGATGAATTGTCAGATGAATTGTATGGTGATTATGGTCAAGAGCATATCACAAAGCCTGGATATGACCTGTATTGGGGGTATATAAAAGAATTTGGCCTTACCGCCCTGCCATATCCCAGAAGAAAAAATGTATTGCGGAGGATCGATGGAATTTTCTATAATGAGGAAATGTTGCAGGATCCTGTTGTTCTGAAAAAAATGGGGTTCAATAAAATGGAAATCGATTTTTTGTCGACAAACCCATGGGGTGAACTTAAATCGCTCTATGTCGAACCCTATCTTGCCAATTTTAAGGATGAATACCAACCTTTTGATGTTGGTTACGACGAGATGGATTTGATTCCCATGTCAGATATTTATGCTAAAAATGGGGCCTCAAAAATGGCCATGCGCCTTTTAGGAGGCTCCAATAGCTCCGCGTTGTTCGGTCTCTGGTATGCCTATATCCTGAAATTTCGTGGCGTGCCCGAATTTCCAACTGAAATTTTTCGGTTAAAGGGCGGCAATCAAATGCTCCCGAATGCTTTTGCTAAACGTTTGGGACCAAGAGTGTGGTTGAATAAACCTATTATAGCGATACAAAACGGGGATAATGATGTTAAAATTACCTATAAGGATGTTAATGAAACCCATGAAATAACGGCTGATTATTTTGTAAACTGCATTCCCTTACCAGCCTTTAAAAACATTCCCGTACTTCCTGCATTGCCCAAGGAAAAACAATATGTAATTGAGAATGTGACCTATGATTCCTACCAACGGTTCGTCTTTCAGGCCAGTTCAAAATTTTGGCTCGAAGATGGGCTCTCCATTAATATGTTCTTAGACCATCCTGATATTTGGGATGTCTGGCATTCTGCAGATGAGGTCGATACGCACAGGGTAGTCGTTTTAGGCACAGGGGCAGGTGGAATATCGCCCCAAAGGGCCCTTGCAACCTTCAGGGAGCTTTATCCCGGGAAGGGAGATACCATCGAACAAGCAATTGGGAGGGATTGGACCGGGCAACCTTTTTCGTCTACATGCGAACGGCTTCCTTTTCCGATTGGAGAACTTAAGAAATTCTGGCCAAATATAATGAAGCCTCATGGACGCATCCATTTTGCCGGGGCCTATGCCGATAATCTAAATTGGGGGACCGAAGCCGCCACCCGGTCGGCAAATAGGGTAGCCATGGAAATAGATACCGCATAGACCCTTGAATCGTAATGAGCACAACTTCTCATAAAGTATTCCACGTGTGCTGCCGAGTTGGTTTTATCAAATTAAAAGTAGTTGAATTTCTGTACGATGTGCGTATCTTAAATTCGAGTTCAAAAGAAAAAATATGCGAAGACTAATTAAAAAAGGGGTTTTGGCCCTATGTACCCTTGGTATTCTTTCACAGTCTATGGCCCAGGAAGTCAAAAGGTGGTCAATAACCAATGATGGCGGTATACGATGGGACGTAAAGGAAAACGACACCCATCTTGATCATGTAGAAATGAGTGGCTTTTATATTTCGTCGATTGTTCATTATGGTGTAGTAAATGGGGTGTTGAATCAAGAAGTTGAACTTGTTTTTCCAATGCTACGCACTATCCCGAACGATACCCACGCCAGCCTCTCCCATACCATAGCCTTCAAGGACTTACCCCCATTGACCATTGATGGGATTTCGGCGATAGAATATCCTAAGGAATTTTCATTAAGAGGAA
Source organism: Flavobacteriales bacterium (assembly GCA_038316335.1). Lineage (GTDB taxonomy): Bacteria > Bacteroidota > Bacteroidia > Flavobacteriales > Flavobacteriaceae > JALHST01. The sequence continues at coordinate 282,187 of JBBQAM010000001.1, read as the reverse complement.
TCCTGTCTTTCCGCTCAAAAACTGCGCAAGGCGTTACGATTGACCACCAGCTATTCCCTTCAGCTGACAAGCCGGTCTTTATCGATAATACTGAGATTACCAATACGACAATGAATCCGATTCAGGTGCATATTCCAAATATACATAGCTCCTATTTAACCGATGAGGATAAAGGCGTATCAGGAGTATATCGAATAGAAGTAGGTGCCGATAAACAGGGCAGTTTTACCCTAAATCCCGGGGAATCCTTGGAGTATGCGATGGTATATTCAGGTAGGGAATTAAATCAATTGCAATCGGAAATCTCCACTGAGTATGAGTTTAATAAACGAAAGGACCTTATCGACCGCACTTTTGCCAATCTTATATTCGAATCTCCCAACGCCGTGCTTAATACGGAGTTCGCCTTTGCAAAATTAAGGGCCGTGGAAAGCATCTTCCAGACCAAGGGAGGGTTGATGCACAGTCCTGGAGGCGGCAGATACTATGCTGCAATCTGGGCAAATGACCAGGCCGAGTATGCCGATCCCTTTTTTCCCTTTCTGGGAAATCTTGCAGGAAACGAATCTGCTATAAATTCATTCAGGCATTTTGCCCGATTTATGAACAGTGACTTTAATGCAATACCCAGTTCCATTGTTGCCGAAGGGACCGATTTTTGGAATGGGGCCGGAGACCGGGGCGATATGGCCATGATTGCATACGGTGCGGGCCGATTTGCGTTGGCCTATGGCAAGAAGAATACGGCAAAAGAACTTTGGCCGTTGATTGAATGGTGTTTAGAATATTGCCGCCGAAAAATAAATGACCAAGGGGTAGTTGCGTCGGATAGTGACGAACTCGAGGGCCGGTTTCCTGCTGGGGATGCGAATCTCAATACCTCAAGTCTCTATTATGACGCCCTGAATTCTGCGATGTATCTTGGCAAAGAATTGGGAATCACACAAGCACAACTCGACGGGTATAAGCAACAGGCAATTGACATACGGCAAGCAATCGACACCTATTTCGGGGCAACGGTACAAGGATTTAAGACCTACAGGTACTATAAGGGAAACAAGGTGCTTCGTGCCTGGATCTGCACGCCACTTGCCATGGGAATTTATGACAGAAGCAAGGAAACTACCGACGCCCTTTTTTCCGACTTTCTATGGACCAAGGACGGTCTCGCTTCAGAATCGGGAAGTACGACTTTTTGGGATAGAGCTACGCTTTACGCCCTACGAGGCGTTTTTGCTGCCGGGGACACGAAACGGGCAATTGATTTTCTTGAAAATTACTCCAGCAGGAGACTCTTGGGAGAACATGTGCCCTATCCTGTGGAAGCCTACCCCGAAGGAAACCAACGGCATCTATCGGCCGAAAGTGCACTGTACTGCAGAATCATTACTGAAGGACTTATGGGAATACGGCCTACGGGCTTTAATGAATTCTCCTTGTCCCCAAAACTTCCGGATGGCTGGCCATCAATGTTCCTAAAAAATATTCGTGCCTTTAATCGAAATTTTAGTATTGAGGTAAAAAAAGAAGGAAACAACCTCAATGTCAAGGTATTTGACGGTCAGAAAATATTCTTGGAGGAAAGCATGAATTACGGCGAGACCTTAAAATGTAGGTTTTAAAAATTGTTTGAAGTACCCGGTTACGGTCAACAAATCAAACCATTGGACTCGCTAAAAAATTAACCGCAATATGGATGGTTGCCTTTACACTGTAATATGGCTTCACTTCCTTCCCAAGTTTTTCTTACGAAAAAACCCGTGATTACCAGTGGCTTATCTTATCAATAGATACGTTACTTAAGCTCGAACCAAGGCACTAAAACCTCATATTTCAATGCGTTGCCAACCAATAATTATGTTGGCCTCCTTCGAAAAGTGATTTGATGTAGGATCTTAATCTAGGATTACAAACTTATTTATGCATCTTCAATTTTTCCAAAACAAACTGACCAATGGCATGACCTTGTTGGGATCCCTTTTCAATTGCCGGTCTGAAATGAATTCCACCATACAATCTACTAATTGCAGCTTCTTGCGAGGCGTCCATAAAAGATTTGAAGTTTCTAGTAGGTAAGCCATACGGCACTTCCGTAGCATCAATAAATGAATAATGCGCGCCAAAAAAGTGGGTCAATATGGTACCGGCGGCATTTGAAACCACACTATGGGCTGAAGTGTGTTCCGGGAAGGCAGGTGTTTGCAAAATCGGCGACCAATCGGCATCAATATATTTATTTATATACGTCTCCGGTCGCGTGTTGTTGCTCTTGTATTTTTGGTCCCAGGCACTAATAAACCCATCTGCAATTCCTATTGATACCAATGACAGTGTTTCAGCGGCCATTACGGGATCTGCATTTTGCTCTTTCAATACCTGGGCCGTAATATGAATCCAATGACCCCCGGGTGAAATTTGTTGTTTAAAAAACATGACATGCCCATTGGTATGGGAAATGTTTGGGTTACAATCCCAGAATTTTGCAATTTCAAATTTGGAAGAATCGATTTGTTTTACGGTTTCATAAACATCCTGTGCCTCCTTATAGAACTCGGATCCTTCCGATTGGTCAAAGGTCGTGGGGAGCCCTGGGTCAAACTGTGCAGCCGAATCAAGAACGAAGGGACGAATGGTATTCCAATGGGGTTCGATGGCTTCAATATAATCAGGGGGAGTAGGTCGCCACCTTCCGGGATCATCGGTCACGCTATATCTGGGCAATGCCGTACGTCTAAGATACCCATCCTTGGAGGCCCATGATAAAACTTGACGAGCCAAGGTATCGCCATATGAAACGGAATTCTCATAGGTGTTTTCATCCATACCGATGTCCTGGACTTCTTCGAGCATTTTCGTTTTCATTTGCGCTACTTTTTCCATGTTAAAGACCAAGGCCTCGGCCACATCTGTAAAAGCAACCAATGATACCAAAGGATAGTAATACTTTTTGTTTTTTTCAGGAAAACTAAGCGCCTTTAAACCATTCAATTGCCCTACCAGTGAAACGTTTGTTGAATCCATAAAACGGATACCTTCGTAGGCGGCTATATTTGAATAGGCATAGATACGACTCGCAACGGGAGGTGTAAAAATGTCCGCGACAATCACATCGGTCAGCTGACGGTTGAATTGTGGTAAAGCATCTTTAAAATAGGCATCTATTTTTTGTTGATCGTACTGCGGTGCGCATCCTAAAATGACGAAACAAAAGATGCTATATAATTTAATTGAGGGCTTCATGAGAATATACGGTTTTTGTAACTCCTGTGACATTTGTCGTTCTTATTTCATTAATCAGGTCATCTATTACGATGCTTCTTGTGCTTTGGGAAAGGTAGCCGGCACCGTTGTAAAATTCCAATTTGTATGTTTTGCCATCACTGCGTTTTATTTCCGCAAATTGAACATCGAGAGGTACCTGATATATACTATTCATATCGCCTCTAGGTTGCGTTGCAAATACTTTTAATGGGCCATCATTACTGGCGGATAAAACATAGGAATTTCCATGTGCCCCTCGAAGAATCGATAAACCGCTTCCATCTAAATCACTTATAAAACCACTTTTTTCCAAGGGAACATTTAAAAACCCACCCGAACCATTTCCTTTTAATAAAATACCCGTTAAAGCATCATATCTACCAGTGGAAGCTTCCGTGGCATAGGAGTTGCCCGTAATCAGTACATCCAAATTTCCATCTTGATCAATATCATCAACAACCATACCTTCAACGGGTGCCGTCTGAACATTTAATGGCAAGGAACTAAGTTCAAATTTCCCATTTCCTTGGTTTTCAAGGTAACTACTTGCAAAATTATAACTTTTTACCACATAGGCCGCTTCAAGTTCCTCGGGCAAGAAGGAGTTTTTAAAGGTAGATTCCGCATACGACTCATACGTTTGAAACCGGCTTCTCATGGCATTTATTTGTCCGATGATTTCATCCCTTGAATGGGCCAATTGGTTCTCACCATCAATAAAATAACACATTACGGGATCGATTTGACCATCTTTATTGAAATCACTGGCGTAAATACATAGCGGTTCCTCTGTTGTGGCCTTAAATTTTGAATTTAGGCCTAGATTTCCTAAAATATAATCTGTATCCCCGTCCTGATCAAAATCTCCCCCAACGATGCTGTTCCACCATCCTTCTGTTTTAGTGAGACCTGTTTTATCAGTGGCTAGGACGAGTTTCCCATGATCATTGTGAAAAAAAGTAATTGGCATGAATTCGCCGACGGCGATAAGATCGGTCCAGCCATCATTGTCGTAATCGGTCCATAACGCAGCCGTGACCATGGTTAATAATTCCCAATCTTTTATCTTATTACTGATATCAATAAACTTGGTTTTCCCGGTATTTGCATCATATTCGTTCTCCAACAGGTAGCTTTTGGCTGGCATTGGGTATTTTCCCGGATCAACACGGCCCCCAATAAAAAGGTCCAAGTCCCCATCTTTATCAAAATCGATTGCCGTAACACATGAACCACTCGCCATAATCTCGGGCAATAGCGCTGATTTTGTGAAATTCCCTTTCCCGTCGTTTAAATACAATCGATCTTGGTAATTATTGCTGTTTGATGTTGGCAACACGCCCCCACTTACCACATATAAATCAGGATGTTCATCTCCATTTGCATCGAAAAACAAACTTCCCATATCTTCAAATTGGGCATCCATCCCAAGTTCTCTAGACTCAAAGGTACCATCTGGTTTTTGGAAGAATAGGCTTCCTGATTGGTTGGCCGCCCCACCAATGTAGAAATCTTCAAGGCCATCTGAATTCACATCGGCCACCGCAATACCCGGGCCATTTCGGGAGTGCATATGGGGCAATATGGGCTGTAATTTAAAATCTACCATATTATCTTCGGTATGCTTAAAGTTTGCGCCTACACTATCGGTAACATCTGATACCCATTGACTTTTGTGGGCAAGGATTCCTTTGTTTTTTTGAAATTTAGCATCAGATTGTTTCAACTCCAAAATTTGATTGGAAACTTGATGTTCAATAAGTTGATAGGTGTCATCGGGCCACCATATTTCGACACTGTCAATTACGGTATTCGGGCCAAGACCAAAATGGATGTTCGGATCTACACTTGACTCATACCCTCGGCTTAAGAAGTGCTGGTCATATTGATTCTTACCTCCAGATGAAATTTTTATTTGGGCCCCAATACCCTCCAGATTTCCCGGCTTTCCGCGGAGTTTTATGCGCAAGAAGTTGTTTTTTTTAGATAAGTTGCTCAAATTTTCATACACAAAAGCAGGCTGGTCCACATTATTGACTACCAGATCCAAATCACCATCATTGTCAAGATCGGCGTATGAGGCCCCATTAGAACAGCTTGCTTCTCGTATACCCCATTTATTAGACACCTTTTCAAAGGTCATGTCCCCATTGTTGCGATAGGCATAATTTATCAATTGCGCTTTTGGCAGGTTTTGGATGGATGCCAATTTTTGATTTATTTTCGTCTCCTTATCCCCCAGGGGCGTATCGTATATATTTTGATAATGAATGTAATCTAGATTGCCAAGATCCCTTAAAAAGCCATTGGTTATATATAGATCTTTAAGTCCGTCGTTGTCGTAATCGGCCAAAAGCGGACTCCAGCTCCAGTCAGTACTGCTAATCCCAGATAAGAACCCTACTTCACTAAACTTATTGAGGCCTTGATTTATCTGTAAGGTATTTCTACTGTATTGGGGGTTATACCCTGCTTGCAGCATTGCTTGGAAGCGATCATACCCTGTTGAGGAGATTATCAATTTTTGACGTTTATTATCCTCAGGGCGCATATCGAGCACCAAAATATCCGGTTTTCCATTATTATCTATATCGGCAACATCGTTGCCCATTCCAGCATACGAAGTATGCTTGACATGCTGAGTTATCTCATCCTTAAAAGTGCCGTCTTTTTGATTGATATACATGATGTCGTTACCAATAAAATCGTTGGAAACGTAAATATCCGGCCAGGAGTCATTGTTGATATCCGATATTGCAATACCAAGGCCATAGCCTTCCACCATAATACCGGCATCTTTTGAAACATCGGTAAATTTACCGTTCCCATCATTTCGATAGAGACGATCATTGCTTACAGATTCTCCGTTGAGCATTCTAGGGGTGCTTACATTCACCTTGTACTCATAAGCCGCGGGGTTCACCAATAAGTACATATCCAAATCATTATCCTTGTCATAATCAAAAAAGGCCGCCTGCATGCTTTGTCTGGTATCTGCAAGCCCATATTCAGCGGCTTTCTCAGTAAAGGTCAAGTCGCCATTATTGATATAGAGCAAATTGGCCCTTTCTGATTCTTGGGCACCACCAGAAACACAGACATAGATATCTAAAAGACCATCTTGATTAATATCTACCATGGTCACTCCGGTGCCCCATTTCGTATTTAAAAGGCCTGATTTTTCGGTAATGTCCTCAAATTTTAAATTTCCTTTATTGCGATAAAGCTTCCCCGAGACCATATTGCCGCTGAAATAAATATCCTCTAAGCCGTCATTATCAATATCCCCTATGGCAACCCCCGCACCTGTATAAATATTCATAAACCTGAATACGTTTACGCTGTCGTTTTCCTTGATGGTATTCTCGAAATTAATTCCGGTGCGATTTGCGTCAAGCAACTTGAATAGGGTGGGCGTATTTCGCCCACATGAGTAGGAAAACAATACTACACAAAAAATTACAATGCATGTTTTTGACAGGGTCATGGTAGGGGTAGAATTTCGGTTTCTTTACCAGTATCATCCATCACTTTGACCGAAATGGCCCCAGCGGGAATATAAAATCTTCTACTTGGCTGGGACAGATACCCAGATCCGTAATGGAAATCTATTTTCTGATGTCTTCCATCTTTGAATTGTATCATCGCCGAAACCTCATTCTGCCGGGGCAAGTAGGTATTTTGCCGAACCGGACGCGAAAAGGTTTTAAGACTATCATTATTAATGCCTACAATTGTAAGTTCTTGGGTATCCGCAAAAACGTTTACCATGCTCTTGGCATCCCCTTTAACAAAAAATCCGCTTTTAGAAACATCGATGGGCGAGAATCCGCCTTTTCCATCACCAGCTAATAACCATCCGATGGAAGCATCGTATCTCCCTGAGAAAACTTCTCCACTGTAAAAATTGCCTACGGCCAGGATATCCAAATTAGTATCCCCATTAAAATCGCCAACCATAGTCCCATAAATTGGTGCTATCTGTGCAATTCTAGGAAGCTCGGAAATCTTGAATTTTCCGGAACCTAGATTTTCTAGATAGCTACTTGCAAACGTCTCACTCTTTACGACATAGGCATCGGTGAGTTCTTCCTTTAAAAAGGATTCAGCAAAGGTTGCATTGGCATAATCCGAATAGGTCCGGAACCTTCCTCGCATGGCATTGATCTGTTTGATTAGATCATTTCTAGAATGGGCGACATAGTTTACGCCATCAACGTAATAACACATCACCGGGTCTATTTGACCATTTTTATCATAATCCTTGGCATAAATGCACAGGGGCTCGGCAATACTTGCTTTGTATCGGCTATTCAATCCGAGATTTCCTAAAATATAGTCGGTGTCCCCGTCATTATCAAAATCTCCTGAGGTAATACTATTCCACCAGCCGTTGGTATGGTCTAAACCCGTTTCCTGCGTAACTTCATTGAGTTTTCCGTTGCTATTCTGAAAAAATCGAATGGGCATAAATTCGCCTACGACAATCAAATCGGGCCATGTGTCATTGTTAAAGTCGGTCCATATAGCTCCTGTCACCATACCCAATTGGGCAAAAGTGTCGGTTATGGGCTGAGGGTCTTTCTCAAATTTTATACTCCCTGGGGTGCTTTTATTGAGCATCAGCAGACTGGCCGGCGGCATGGGGTATTCCCCAGGGCGTACCCTACCCCCGACAAACAAGTCTAAATCCCCGTCTTTATCATAGTCAGAAGCTGCTACAACGGATCCGCTAACCGGAAAATCGGGCAGCGCATTCAATTTTTGAAAAGAACCCGTACCATCATTTTGATAAAATCGATCTTGATAAGAAACATCTCCTACAGGACGTGACGCGCCTCCGCTTACGATATAAAGATCTTGGTCACCATCATTGTCGGCATCAAAGAACAAGGCGCCCATATCATCGCTTTCGTTTTTCGGAAAAGGCTCGCTTTTAAACGTACCATTGGCTTGCTGTACCATTAGGGCCCCCGATTGACCAGTTGCCCCACCCACGTAAAAATCTTCCCTAGAATCATTATTTATATCCCCTACTGAAAGGCCGGGACCATTTCGGGAATGCATATGTGGAAGAAGTGCTTGCACTTTAAAATCTACGAAATCATCTTCGTGATGCACAAAAGTAACCAAGCTATCAGTCTTATGAAAAAGGGTGGGTGTTGAAGCCGGAACCGTTTTTTTTATCGATTCTTTAGCATCTTTTTGGCGAACTATCAGCTCTTGATTTACAGGTATGTTTTTTAATACTTGTTCAGATCGATCAGGCCAAGTAACTACGATACTGTCAAGTTTTGTGACCTTACCCAGGCCAAAATGAAGTGTTTGCTCCACGGTAGACAAGTACCCGCGATACGGTGAAAAATACTGCTTTTGAATTTGATTTTGATAATAGAGTACCACTTCACTCCCAAAACCCTCGAGATTAGGAGCTTCTCCTTGAAATTTTACTTTCAAAAAATGGTTGTCATCGGTTAATTTGGTTTGATTTTTATAAATAAGTGCGGGATCATCTATGTTATTTATAACCAGATCAAGATCACCATCATTATCAAAATCGGCGTAGGCCATGCCATTTGAATAGGTGGGTTTTGTAAATCCTACTGCTTCGGATTCATCTTTAAAAGTTAAGTTACCCTGATTATGGTAAAAGAAATTAGGCAATTTTATACCTGGCAATTTATTGAGTTCGTCTAAGCGCTGTTGCCTGTTGGCCGCTTCTGTGCCCATAGCCAATATCTGATTTCCATACACCATAAAATCGAGGTTGGTAATATCTTGCCGATATCCGTTGGTTATGCATAAATCGTTGGCACCATCCTGATCAAAATCAGCAAAAAGGGCACTCCAACTCCATTCAGTGGCTGAAATCCCAGCAATCTGGCCTACTTCGCTAAATGAACCGTTACCGTTGTTCAATTGAAGTGTATTTCGAATATATTGTGGTTGATACCCATAGGATTGGCCTGTTTGGAACTCGTCATAATTATTGCCCATCATGGTCAGTTTCCATCTTTTATTGTCGGGAGGCAACATATCTAATACCACAACATCCATATTGCCGTCATTGTTCACATCGGCTATATCGTTGCCCATCCCATTAAAAGTAAGATGTCTAAAATACGAGGCATTCTCATTTAAGAAATTGCCGTCTTTTTGGTTAATATATAGAAGGTCATCAGTTAGAAAATCGTTTGATACATATACATCGGGCCATCCATCTTTGTTCAAATCGCATATTTCGACCCCTAGACCAAACCCTTCAATTAAAATACCTGAAGAAGCAGAGACATCCGTATAAGTTTGATCTCCATTATTTCGAAATAGTTTGTCGGCGGAAGGTGCTTTCCCTGTGCGATCTTTAGGTCTTGAAGTATTGCGATTAAAATCTACGAGCGCGTTGCTAAGCAGATACATATCAAGATCTCCATCCCGGTCATAATCAAAAAAGGCCGCTTGAACCGAGTATCCTTCGTCAGCGAGGCCCCATGAGGAAGCTTCTTCCGTAAAGCTAAGGGTTCCCCCTTTTAACCCGTTATTGATAAAAAGCAAATTGGCTCGATCCGCACCGATTGATCCCCTGGGACCGCCTCGGCACACATAGATGTCTGGATAGCCATCTTGATTAATGTCCACGATTGCGACTCCGTTTGACCATTTTGCCGAACCCACATTGGCCGACTCTGTAAGGTCTTCAAATTTAAACCCCCCTAAATTGCGATATAAACGATTACTGACCATGTTACCAGTAAAATAAATATCTTGAAGGCCATCCAAATCAAAATCCGCGATGGCTACCCCGGCACCATTATACATATATTCAAATTCAAGAACAGAAGGGTCACCACCTAAAACCAAGGCATTATTGAATTGTATGCCGGTCTCTTTAGGGGAGAGCTCTTTAAATAGGGAAGTTTTACTTTGGTGACAGGAACTAAAAATTAATAGCAAACCTATAAAACTAAAAAAATACCACTGTTTTACTTTGAATTTATAAGTCATAAAGTGTATATGGGAACTTAAAATTAGAAATCCAACCTAAATTTAATAGATTGGATTCCCAAATAAACTAACTCAAACTAATTTAACGTTATTTTAAACGTTAAACATTTCTAGTAACCATCGTTTTGTTTCAACAGCCCACCAGAACGATCAATCTCAGATAATGGGAAAGGGAATACAACATCCTTGTCATTCCATGCCGCACCAAAAACTTGAGAACCAATTCCCCAGCGCACGATATCAAACCAACGGTGTGGCTCTAATGCCAACTCGACCCTCTTTTCCTGTCTCATTGCTTGCGTCAAATCGGATCCAGGCAATAAATTAGGCAATCCAGCGCGATTGCGAATATCATTGATCTGTTGTTCGGCAATTGATAAATCTCCGCCTCCTTCAATCAAAGCTTCCGCGTAGAGAAGTTTTAGTTCGGCAAATCGGAACCAACGTTCGTTGTTGTAATCTGCCTGACCATTTGGAGAACTATTTCCCGATACGGCATTGACAGAGCCACGATACTTCTTAAGTGTAAAACTAGTCGTAGACCATGTGTCATCATAGGGTAGTTCGTACCGCGTTCCGTCAAATGAATAGTACGTGTCGCCAGCTTGGTAGAAAATAGTTTTAGTCCTAAGATCACCGGGCTCAAAAGCGTCCACTAAATCTTGAGTAGGAGCCCAAAACCCTAATTTTCCACCTGGTGCCCCATTGGCTGCATCCCAAAACCAACCTCTACCGGTACCTTGGGAAGCCTTAAAGTCTTCGGAGTGGGTATCATCAAAAACCCACAGGTTATCATCTGAAAAAGGACCGCCGTATTGCACTTCAAAAATAGATTCAGAGTTGTTTTCGTTGTTATAGGCAAAAACCTGCTCATAATCAGGTACCAGGGAATAAGGACCATTGTCTACCACATCCTGGAAGGTGGCAATTGCCGTTGCCCAATCCTTTTTCCAAACATTTACTTTTCCAATATATGATTTGGCAGCCCATGAAGTAGCCCTGCCCGTATTACTGCTATCCCAAGATGCCGGAAGGCCAGCAGCAGCATCAGCAAAATCGCCAAGTATCGCGGCATAAAGTTCATCTGTGGTGGCATTTGGTTTTGCCTGATTATTGATTCCTTCTACGATTTCTAGTGCCAATGGCGGCGTGCCGAACAGTTTCATCGCTTGAAAATGGAACCAGGCACGAAGAAATTTGGCTTCTGCACCGAGTACGGTTTTATCGGCAGCGGTCAATTCATTATCGCCATCTAAATTCGCCAACACCAAATTGGCACGATAGATTCCTTCATAAATCTGTGTGTAAACGGCTGCGAACGGCACATCACTCGACCTAAAAAGCAGGTTATCAACATCTTGCGATATTTGATCGGATTGGTTCGTATCTGCCGCCACATCATCGGTAACTGTGAGTGAAATTTTCCAAAACTCCCCAAATTCCCCAAGATTTTCGGTACTTGTTCCATAAAAATCCTGAATCGAAGAATACGAAGCGAATACGGCACCATCAAAATCCGCACGCGTTTTATAGAATGTATCAGTGGTTAAGCGATCAAGGGGTTGCAAGTCCAGTTGATTGCTGCACGATGAAAGACCAATGGCAAACATGCTGATTAAAATTATTCGTGTCTTTTTCATGTTCATTGTATTGAATTATGTTTTGTATTATTTTTTAATTAAATGTCATTGACAACCCCAATTGAACAATCCTGGGTAAAGGAGAGGCCCCGCCATCTTGTCCTGTTGCTAGGGTAAATTCACCTTTTTGAAAACTTTGCGTACGCCCTACCTCTGGATCATATCCTGTGTATTTGGTAAACGTAGCAAGATTCTGGGCACCTACATAGACCCGCATATTCGACACAAAATCATTGGTCCAACTTTTAAGTTTTTCCTGGGATAAACTATATCCCAACTGTATGTTTTGAATTCGTAAGTAGCCGGCGTCTTCGATCCAACGGTCTGAATACCGATTGTTGCTATTAGGATCCCCAACGGCCAACCTTGGACTTAAACTGGAATTTGTAGTGCCCTCGCCTGTCCAACGACTTAGCACTTGAGTGCTGAAGTTGTTCGAACCGGTGAGTCCTTCAAGGCTTTGTCTTGCTCCATTATAGATCTGTTTGCTCCCAACGCCCCTAAAATTAACAGAAAAATCAAAACCTTTATAGCCAGAATTAATATTAAAGCCATAGAAAAATTTTGGAAACGGGCTACCTAAGTACGTTCTGTCCTCGGCATTCACTTGGCCGTCCCCATTAACATCCACAAAGCGAATATCGCCAGGAGAGGGTGTACCATTCGAATCGGGCAAGGCCGCCGCTACCTCTGCGGCGTTTTGATAGAGACCATCTGTTTTATACCCATAAAAATAGCCCAGACTTTCCCCAACGGTCGTACGATGCGTGGAGGCTCCGCCAATACCCGAAACGATCTGAGTAATAGGACCTAAATCTGTAACTTCATTTTTAACCGTGGTCAAATTTCCACCAAAACTATAGGAAAAGTCACCAATTTTATCGCCATAGTTGAAGGAAAGCTCGATACCAGAGTTTTTAATTTGGCCGATATTCGCATCTGCAGGCAAGAAGAAACCCGATACATAGGGCAAGGGGAATCCAAGTAGCACATCATCTGTTGTCTTATTGTAATAATCAAAGGTTGCACTTAATTTAGATTTCAAAAAAGTAGCATCAATACCGATGTCAAACTGGGTACTTGTCTCCCATTTTAGGTCGGCATTCGCAAACGTGGTCGGTGCCGGGGCAACGATGGTACCTTGGGAATCCCCGATCACATAGCGAATATTATTGTCAATAGAACTTAAGAAGGCAAAATTAAGACCTGTAAATTGGTTCCCTGACTGGCCCCAACCTGCACGTATTTTTATATCATCGACAAACGTATCCTTTGGAAAGAAATCTTCATCGGTAATTCTCCATCCCAAAGAAAGTGATGGAAACACTTGATCTCGGTTCCCTTTCGCAAATCGGGAAGTGGCATCTCGTCGAACATTGAAGGTAGCAAGATACCTGCCCAGATAATTATAAGTCAAACGGCCCAACCAACCTTGCAGCACCCAGATATCGGCTTCATTTGCACCAGCAACGGTGGTACCGGTCGCAGGAAAATTGATATTAAACAAATCGCGGCCTTGCAATCGTTGCTTGTCGTAGCGAAACTTCGTCTGTTCAAACCCGAAGAGCGCTCCGATATTGTGGTCGCCATTTCCAAAAGTCTTATCATACTGAAGCGTTGCAGCGGTTGTTAATGTTAGTTCTATAGGTCTCTCTGAGACCAACAGGGAGGTGCCCGTAGAATTATTCAGAACCGCTTTTGTGGTCAGGTAATCGCCCACCCCTACGTTGTAATCATACCCCAAGGAGGTTCTTAGCTTCAAACCTTCAATCAATTGCAATTCCCCATAAAAATTCCCCAGAACTTTTCTTGTTTGTATCGTGGTTTTGGTGTAGCGATCATCTGTATTGAACAACCAGTTAGACGCGGAACCATCACCGACGGTGGCTGGAGTTATATCGTTGTAGCCAAATGCCCCACTCCCATAAGGCTGATAATATGGGGCGTTCAAAGCCGAGTTAAAACCGGCATAAATACCTGGCTCACTTTGCACTTGGCGATCGGTCTGGCTTATCAATATAGACTCTCCAAACTTCAGTCGCTTGCCTACTTTAATATCAGAATTGGCCTTGAAGGAATATCGGGAAAAACTCTGGGCCCTTTCGATACCGTCTTGGTCTAGATAGCCCCCTGAAATAAAATAATTTGCATTTTCACTACCGCCACTTACCGTAACATTATGATTTTGCACAAACCCGGTTCTGAAAATAAGATCTTGCCAATCTACAAATGGTTGCCCGCTAAACTGGGTCAAGTCTCTTCCCAATTCACCTTGAATGGCAATATATTGATCTACATTAAGTACATTAATTCTATCTCTAGTTGTCGCCATAGATCCATAACCATCGTACGTTACTCTGGCAGCGCCTGCTTTACCTCTTTTAGTGGTTACAATAATGACGCCATTCGCCGCCCGTGCACCATAGATTGCAGTAGAAGCCGCATCCTTAAGAACATCGATTGATTCAATGTCATTGGCATTGAGTCCGGCAAGGGGGTTCGAGTCGGTCGTAGACGAAGTATTTACGGTTATATTCGTAGTCTGAACTATTGGCACCCCATCGATAACCCACAAAGGATCATTGATCCCTGGAGTACCCACACCCCGAATAAGAACACTAATGGGAGCACCCGGATCACCACTACGGTTGGTGATATTCACCCCAGACATCGTTCCTGCCAATGCTTGATCAGGACTTGTAATGGGTTTTGAGATAATATCCGAAGCACCTATCGATGCAATCGAACCCGTTAAATCGGCTTTACGTTGGGTACCATATCCTACCACAACCACTTCGCTCAACGCTTGTGCATCTTCCTGCATGGTTACATTGATCGTTGACCTGCCATCAATTGGCACTTCCTGTTTGGCATATCCAAGGTAGGAAAAGACCAATGCAGTGCCGCTTGCTGGAACGTCGATGGAATAGTTTCCATCAAAATCCGCCACAGTACCGATAGCCGTTCCCTTAACCAGAACATTTACCCCAGGGAGTGGCCCGTCTTCGGCAGTCACCGTACCTGTTATTGTACTCTGGGCGCTTACTGTTTGCAACCCAAACAGGACAACCATAATTAAGACTAAGCTGTTGATCAGCTTATTACTAAGTCTTGTACTACTTTGATTCATAATCCATCGGTTTAAAGTTAGTTAATTTACAAAGATCCTAATTTTACAAAAAGTGCGTTCCAATTCGAAAGTTTAAAGATGCGGGTCAAACTTAGTGAAAATTCGACCACGCCATTTAAAAACGTTAGAAATGATCGTTTCAACAACCCCTTATCAAGGTCTTTAATTTGAGTGTAGGGACTAAATGAACGTGTGCTCAACTCAAAATACTACCAAAATATTTCTTTCGGGGCCGACTTACTACATTTTCCGTAAACGGATTAAAGTCAAATCTAAAAAATAAATTAAACTTATACAATCTTTCTTTATTAAAAAAACATCTTTTGTATTATTGCTTTTTGCCTTTTTGCTTTTTTGCTTTTTTATAAAAGAATAAAATTATTTTATCGCACCCGTTCTTAGGCTTGAATTTATTTATTAAGCGGGATCACTTTTGACAATTCTTGAAATCGCCCCTTCTGGTATACAAGGAAACTATGGACAATTCAAGATTTTGTCATCCCTGGAATCCCAGAAACCAATCCATTAGAATAGAAGAAATCAACCGATATTCTTTAGCGATACATGGATCAATTGCAAAAGATCCTGACACACAAAACAATCGAAAATTTCTTATCGCTTTTCAGGAAAACCGTTTGCAAATACAGTTTATTTAGCCCCGCTTTACTATTTACCTAATCGCCTCAGCGCAAAATACCTCATTTTAAAAGAAAAAATACAACGCCACGTATACTCCCATAATTCACACCTTTTAGACCATTATTTATACGTACATAAAAATCCATCTGCATGATTGACTCCAATATCTTGGAGTTCCCTTTTTGACGATATTGCGATGTTTTAGGTATTCTACTAAAATAATTCTTTCACAACCTTTCTTTGCTAATCAACAAAAATTATAATAACTTCCTTTATAAATGCTAATTATCTTCACGACGTATTAAAGCAAAATATTGCTGGATTGTTCGTTAAGATAGGCGTATTTTTGAATTAATAGACCATCTAATCTATAAAATTACCGAAAGAATTATGGGAAACGAAAGAAGTAGACGTTCTACGGTCGAAAGACGTAAGAGGATACTCAATATGCTGAACGAGCATGAACAGGTTTTCGTGCATGAACTTAGCGCCCTTTTTAAGGTAAGCGAGGTAACCATTAGAAATGATTTAGATCTGTTCGAATCTAAAAAGCTACTTATTCGCTCAAGGGGCGGCGCCATGAAATATGAGAATTCCGTCGGAATGGATCATCACCTTTCGGATAAGGATAAAATGAATTATCTAGAAAAGATCAAAATTGGCAAAAAAGCTGCTTCGATGGTCAAAGATGGTGATACCATTATCATAGATTCGGGCACCACCACCTTGGAAGTAGCAAAGCATTTAGACTTAAATTATAGCTTGAATGTAATTACAAATGCCATCAATATTGTCAACCATGTAATGCATTGCCCGAACTTCAACCTAATCGTACCCGGAGGTACTTTACGTCGAAATTCGCATTCGTTGGTAGGCCCCTTGGCTGAAAAAAATTTAAATAATCTATATGTAGACAAATTGTTTTTGGGCATTGATGGCTTTGACATTATCCAAGGAGCATTTACGCCAAATATAGAGGAGGCCTCACTTAACCAGATTATGATAGCCATTACAAAAGAAGTGATCTTGGTAGCTGACTCTAGCAAATTTAACCGCCGTAGTCTTGCCTTTATTTGTCCTGCCAATAAAATCAATACGGTTGTCACCGATGATAAAATAAGTGACGAAGTTCACAAAAACCTGACCGATGTAGGCGTCAACGTGATTATTGCTTAGATTTTGGATTTTTTAAAATGCGCAACAACAACTTTACTTTTCCAGCAATTTATAAAAATTGGTGCCCTCAAATCTTAATCATGATCAGTAATGGGATTTGCGAATCGCACCATGACGTTAAATCCTGAAATTATTAGAGTATCCCCTAGTAGGGAAGAAAATAGAAGGGCACCTTTTGGAAATAATTTATTTCCTTAAAGATGCCCAAACTAACTACAACAAAAACTTAAACAAAGAGGGAACTATGTTTTTTTTGCACGTTAAATTCAATAAATAAAAAGGTGAGTACTGTTATTCCCGCCAATTACAAAATTTTTCGCGCCGATAGCAATTTCAAAAAAATTGCAATTACAATAGTTTTAAAATCTCGGAAACGAAAATAAGAAATTTAACTTTAAAAACAATACGTAATTTATATTAAAATAAAAATAAGGTTTTGAAATATAAATCTTTGTTTATATCTTTGATTTGAACAGCAAATGTTGTTTTTGTAAATTTCCTTGGGCTTTTGAATGTGTTAAATTTTCAAGAGATTTAACGGGCTTGTATTTTCGACTGGATTTTTTACAACCTTGACAAACATCCCCCTTTGAAGTTATTTTATATTGGTTATTAAAAACAAACACAAGAATCTATATCTATGAACCTATTTGATGTGCTAGTTGTAGGTGAATTAAACGTGGATATTATTCTTAATGATATTCAGGGATTTCCTCAGATTGGAAAAGAAATCATATCACGGGAAATGAATACCACCCTTGGCAGTAGCTCTGCCATTTTTGCGAGCAATTTAAGCTCCCTGAATAGCGCAGTAGCCTTTATAGGTAAAATTGGGGCCGATAATTTTTCACAACTCGTTCTGGAGTCTCTTGAAAAAAAAGGTGTCAACACCGATTTAATCATATGCTCGGAATCCTACAAAACAGGGCTGACCGTAGTGATGAATTTTGGACTGGATCGCGCCAATGTAACGTTCCCTGGGGCCATGGAACTCTTAGTCGGCGCTGAAATAACAGATGCTATGTTGCGTCAGGCGAAACATCTGCATGTGAGTTCTATTTTTATGCAACCCGGATTGAAACCTGATTTATCAAATCTATTTCAACGGGCAAAGAAATTGAACCTGACCACCTCTATGGATCCTCAATGGGATCCTTCGGAAAAGTGGGAAATCGATTTACCACAATTATTGCCCTATGTTGATGTATTCATGCCCAATGTTGAAGAATTTAAACAGCTGACTAAGTGTAATGATCTGGAATCCGGGCTCAAAAAGATCAAGGGGTATTCAAATACCGTGGTTATCAAGGATGGTGAAAAGGGTGCCCATTTGTGGAACAATGAACGATTGCTTTTCAAACCGGCCTTCCTGAATACACAGGTGGTCGACTGCATTGGCGCCGGAGATAGCTTTGATGCCGGGTTTATCAGTGAATTCGTAGGCGGTAAAACATGGGAGCGTTGCCTTGAAATAGGTAATTTGACCGGCGCTTTGAATACAACTGCCTATGGCGGGACAACTGCCTTCGAAAACATGGCGCAAATTAAAGACTTGGCAGCCTCAAAATTTTCATACCAATTCTAAATGATGACACTGCAAGACCGACTCGCAAGCAATAAAAAAGAAGGGAAGGCCCTCCTAGCCACCAACTTTTACAATTTTGAAACGTTGTCAGCTGTTTTAATGGCGGCCCAAAACGAAAAATCCGAAATTATACTACAGCTTTCGGAAAGCTCAATACGCTATATGGGTTTAACCGTTGCCAAAAGTCTTGCCACAAGCGCGATTGAACAATACGGGGTAACCGCATGGCTGCACCTAGACCACGGACAAGACCTTGAATTGATAAAAAAATGTATTGATATCGGGTTTGATTCGGTCATGATCGATGCCAGTGAAAAACCGATTGAAGAAAACATAAAACGCACGAAAGAGATTGTACGTTATGCGAAAAACTACAATATCAATGTGGAGGCTGAACTTGGCTATATCTCCAAATTAGGTCAAGATCAAAAAATGATCTATACACAGCCCCAAGAGGCCAAAACCTTTGTTGAGGCCACAGGTGTTACTGCTTTGGCCATAGCCGTTGGATCCGCACACGGATTCTATAAGGAGGAGCCCCGACTTGAAATAGACCTCATTGGTGAAATCAATGCCGTAACTCCAGCTGCACTTGTATTGCACGGCAGTTCAGGCATACCCGACAACCAACTTCAAGCCGCTATTAAAAAGGGGATTACCAAAATAAATTTGGCCACTGAGATAAAGAATATCTTTATGAAAACCCTGCAACAAATCTTGCAGGAAACCGACAATATCGATCTACGGGAGGTTTTCCCAAAGGCAACAGCCCAGGCAACCGCCTTGGTACGCGCTAAAATACAAACCATAAATTCAGTCGCTCTATGAATAAAATCACAAGTTCCACCCTATTTGCATTTTCGCTTTGTTTTACGATTGCAGCTCAGCAAGATATCCTGTTAAAGGATTATGATCCTATTTCTATCTATAAAACACCAAAGACAGAAATCACAAAAGCAAAATTTCCAATTATCGACATGCATTCCCATCCGTATGCTTCAACGCCTGAAGAAATTGAGGCTTGGGTTAAAATCATGGATTCAGTAGGGATTCAAAAGTCGATTATACTTACCTATCAAACAGGCAAGGCATTTGACAGTATTTATAATATCTATTCAAAATACAATGGCCGATTTGAGCTTTTTTGTGGCTTTGATTATACGGGATTTGAGGAAAAGGGGTGGTCAAAAAAAGCAGTCAAGGAATTGGAACGCTGCTATAAAACAGGTGCCCGCGGCGTCGGGGAAATGGGCGATAAAGGAGCCGGTCTTTTCTATTCGAAACCCGCGCCCGCGCCCGGGATGCATATCGATGATGCCCGAATGAAGCCCTTGTTGGAAAAATGCGGGGAATTGGGTATTCCCATTAGCATCCATGTAGCCGAACCGTTTTGGATGTATCTCCCAAATGACATTCACAATGACGGCCTGATGAATGCCGCAAAATGGAAAATAGATACTTCCAACAAAAACCTATTGCTGCATGATCAACTGATCACCACGTTGGAGAATGCGGTAAGGGAAAATCCGAAAACAACCTTTATAGCCTGCCATATTGCCAATTGCAGTTACGATTTCAGCATTTTTGCCAAACTATTGGATAGCTACCCGAATCTCTATGCGGATATTGCAGCACGCTATGCAGAATTCGCTCCTGTACCCCGATACACGAAGGCATTTTTCGAAAAATATCAAGATAGGCTCCTCTACGGGACCGACATGGGTTTTGAGTCAAGTATGTATAGAACTACCTTTCGGATTTTGGAAAGCGAAGATGAACATTTTTACAATAAGGAACTTTTCAGTTATCATTGGCCCTTATATGGTCTTGGGCTAAGTGACAATGCATTAAATAAAATCTATAATGGAAATGCGAAAAAAATCCTTGAATAAGTACATTGACCTTGCTAAAATTGGGGCCATTGTTATCGTCTTCCTTACATTCGTTTCCTGTAAACCGGAAGAAGGAAATACAAAAACAGTTGTCAAAATAACGAATGGCGATCTAATCTTTGAGGTCGATGGAAATCTACAGACCCGATTTGTTTCGACCCTTCCGAACACAAAGCCGATTTTGAATGGCTTTCAACCCTCAGAAACACTTATTGTAGATGGGGGCACACTTAAAGCCTTCAAATTTGATGCATTAAAAGAAAAAGCGCTTGAAGGAAATCTGCCTGGCAAGCAATGGATTATCGACGGAACCTGCACTGAAAACAGCATTGTCATGGGCAAAAGGTTGATCCTGACCACGTATGATGCCTTTCCCGATCTGATTTCCACCAAAGTGATCTATACCAATAATTCGGATCATGCTGTTTTTGTCGAGAAGTGGAAAAACAACAATTATACGATCCTTGCACAAGGAGATAGTCCATCTTTTTGGGCTTTTCAAGGCAGTTCGTCATCAAGTCGAAGTGATTGGATTAAACCGCTAGAACCTGGTTATTATCAGAAAAATTTTATGGGCATGAACGCTACCGATTATGGGGGAGGAATCCCGGTAACGGCCATATGGCGCCCTGATGTCGATATTGCTATTGGTCATTTGGCCCTTGTTCCTAAATTGGTAACCCTGCCCACCGAGATTCCTGCAAGGGAAAGTGATGCGCAAATAAGCGTCACTCAGGAGTTTCCAGAACGAACCCTATTTAAATCAAACGATACAATTTCAACCTTGGAAACTTTTCTTTCCATTTCCAAAGGGGACTATTTTGAAAATTTGTCGAAATACGCCAGCTTGTTGAAGGCCAAGGGCCTAAAATTCGTAGCACCTGAACCCGCCGCTTTCGAGCCCATTTGGTGTGCGTGGGGATATGGGCGCACCTTCACCCTTGACGAGGTTATTAACACCTTGCCCAAGGTTAAGGAATTGGGGATAAAATGGGCCGTTTTAGACGATGGCTTCCAAATTGCGGAAGGCGATTGGGATGCCAATCCCAAGAAGTTCCCAAAGGGAAATAGTGAAATCAAGGATTTGGTAGATAAGATCCATGCGAATGGATTAAAGGCGAAAATTTGGTGGACACCCCTAGCAGCAGACCCACAAAGTAAGGTATTGTCAGAGCATCCCGATATGAGGGTCTTTCAAAAAGACGAATCCCCACAATTCATCACTTGGTGGGATGCCTATTATTTATCTCCGGCCAAGGAAATAACAAAAGAATATACCAAGGGAACGATACAGCATTTTATAGGAGATCTTGGGTTCGATGGCCTGAAAATGGATGGTCAGCATATGAATGCAGTTGCCCCTGATTATAGTTTGGAAAATCCGGAGGAAGCACCGGAAGCACTGCCTGGGTTTTTCCATATGATCTATGATGAAACCAGAAAGATAAAACCCCATGCCGTAATAGAAAATTGCCCCTGTGGCACCTGTATGTCAATTTATAATATGGCCTCGATGAATCAGGCGGTTGCCTCGGATCCGCTATCGAGTTGGCAAATACGGCTAAAAGGCAAAACCTATAAAGCGATCATTCCGAATATTGCCTATTACGGAGACCATGTGGAGCTGAGCGATAATAAGGACGATTTCGCAAGCTCTTTTGGAATAGGAGCGGTTTTAGGTACAAAATTTACGTGGCCGAAGGAGAATCCCGATATGTCGAAGGAGCAGGTATTGCTTACGCCACAAAAGGAAAAAATATGGAAAAAATGGTTTTCCCTCTACAATGAAAAGATGTTGTCTACCGGGGTATATTTAGGAGGGGTATACGATATTGGATACGACCGGCCAGAAACGCATTTAATACGAAAAGATGATACGCTGTATTACGCCTTTTATGCCGACAAATGGGATGGAAAAATAAATCTAAAAGGTTTGGATAAAGATAAAACCTATCAGGTGTGGGATTATTTCAACGATGTTGACCTTGGAAAAATATCCGGGAGTGATCCCGTACTTCAGGTTGCTTTTAAGGATTTTCTTTTAATATCTGTAAACGAATCAAAATAAGTAGGGAACCAGTGCTAATTTTTTCGTCAAATACCCCTTATTTAATATAATACAGCCGCAGCTATGACCGCAAAAATAATAGAGAACGCCAAGAATCAATATACCAAGACCGAGATATTTGGCCAACCTCGACTGTGGGGTACGGTTTATGATTTGTTGATCGACCATAAAAAGGAGCTGCGTTCGTTTATAGAACCCATCCTTGCGAAAGAAAATCTGAACATTATCCTAACCGGGGCGGGGTCTTCGGCTTTTATTGGGGAAGCCGCACATGGAATTGTTCAGCAATTGACCAATAAAACAACACTGGCCATTGCCACTACCGATATTGTAACGTATCCTAAACATTATTTCTTGAAAAAGAGGCCTACCCTCTTGGTTTCCTTTGCTCGATCGGGAAGTAGCCCGGAAAGCCTTGAGGCAATTGCCCTGGCAAATCAGCACTGCGAAGAGGTGTATCACTTGATTATTACCTGTAACAAGGATGGCAAATTGGCAAATTATAATCCAAGCAAAACGGCATACAGCCTGGTACTCCCTGAGGCTTCCAACGATAAAAGTTTAGCAATGACCGGTAGTTTCACGTCAATGTTACTAACCGTACTTCTAATCTTCGACAGCGAAGCCATTGACCCCAAGAAGAAACAGGTCGATGCCATGATTGTACATGGGGAACAACTTCTGCAATACGCCAATGCCATTGAACAAATCGCTTCAAAATCATTTGAACGTGTCGTTTTCCTTGGATCTGGCCCCATGTTGGGAATTGCCAGGGAATGTCATTTGAAATTGCAGGAACTCACTGATGGTCAAGTTATTTGTAAACACGATTCATTTTTGGGCTTCAGACACGGACCCCGAGCGGTAGTCAATGAAAAAACGCTGATGGTCTATTTATTTTCGGAAGATTCCCATACATTTAAATACGAGCGGGATTTAGTATTGAGCATTGCCCGGGATTTAAGAAATATTCCGTCCATTAGCCTTAATCCCTCAGAAGAACTCGGTCTTGTGAACAATCAACCGATTTGTTTGGAAAATTTGAATCGCAATACAAGGGGTTTAAATACGGTGGTGGCAACGCTATTGGGACAATTATTAGGGTATTACAAATCCTTGAAACTGGGTCTAGACCCCGACAACCCTTCCATATCGGGAGCTATTAGTAGGGTAGTACAAGGCGTGACTATTTACGCAAATAAACAGTCGTGATCAGCGAATAAAATCCTGAAAACGATTGCTCCTACCATTTATTGATTTACCTTAAATGCCGGCGGCCATGCATTTAAATACCCATTTTCGAAGTGGGTAGCAATCGGAAGTTCGCTAAGCTTATAAAAACTATTTGGTACATTTTGACCAAGGAATCGGGGGTATAGTTAGAATAAAGGCCCAAATTGAAGATGTATGATTTCCGAAAAAGTAGATTCTATTAATACGAGAAATCACAATCAACCTTTTAAAAACCAAAGAATCGCCATACATGAAACATTTAAAAAGGAGAGACTTTATTAAAAATTCCCTGATTACCGGAATGGGTGCATCCCTAGTGCCCATATCGATTTTTGCCAATGAGGAAAATCAGGATCGGCAGTACGGTCCCTACATTGCTTCCCCAAATAAAAAAACAAAAAAAATAATCGTTGCCGGAGCTGGCATCACAGGGCTTTGTTGCGCATATGAACTAATGAAAAAGGGACATAATGTAGTCGTATTAGAGGCTAGCGGAAGACATGGAGGCCATGTATTCACCGGAAGGGATGGATTATCAGAGGGCCTGTATGCCGACTTTGGTGCCGATCACCTAACGAAACCGGGATATGAACGTTTTTTCGAATATGCCGAGGAATTTAAGCTTCCAGTAGTGCCATACCCTCATGCCGAAGGCTCTGAAGCGGCTCCAAACAGAAACGGACTCCGTATGATCCGCGGTAAATTTTATAGCGATGAAATGTTATCGGATCCTGAAACGATTAAAGCTTTCGGCTTTAATGAAAGGGAGGTATCCTTTCTATCAAAAAATCCTTGGTACGCCTTGAAATCGATTTTCTTGGATTCGTATCTTGTCAAATTTAAGGATCCCTACCAACCTTTCGGTGTTGGATATGACGATATGGATGCCATTCCATTGGCTGATATTTATAAAAAGGAAGGTGCTTCAGACGCAGCGCTCGATTATTTGGGAGGTAAAAACACCTCGGCCTTATATGCACTATGGCGATATTACGTAGAAAAATCAAGAGGAATCCCCTTATCCCAAGGAGAAACGTATCATCTTAAAGGAGGTAATCAGGAACTTCCAACCGCTTTTGCCAAGAAACTTGGTGACCAAATAAAACTGAATCATCCCATCAAAGCGATCAATCATGATGCAAATGGGGTGGTTGTTACCTATACAGCATATGGGTATGATACTGAAATGCAAATGAGTGCCGATTTTCTGGTCAATTGTATCACCCTCCCTGTGTTCAGGAATATTCCGGTTGTTCCACCACTGTCTACTGAAAAACAATATGTGGTTGATAATCTCACCTATAGTTCACACCCCTTTTATGTCTTTGAGGCTAGTTCTAGATTTTGGTTGGATGATGGCTTTAAAAGTATTAATATGGAATTCGAGCATCCCGATATTTCCATGATTTGGGAAGAAACCAATGCAGTTGATACGGATCGGATCATATTAAAGGCCTATGGCCCAGGAGGCCTGTCTCCCCAGCGTGTACTAGGGGCATTTAGAAAACTATATCCCGGCAAAAGCGATACTATTTATCAAGCCTTAACACTCGATTGGACCAAAGATAAATTTGCGCCTGCGTGTGAAATGGAAGCGTTTCCCATTGGGGAAATGCATCGCTTTTGGCCTCAAATAATGAAGCCTGACGGCCGCATCTTTTTTGCGGGCACCTATGCAGATAACCTTAGCAGGGGGATGGAATCTTGCGTGCGTTCGGCCCAACGCATATCAAAGGAAATCGATGAGCTATAAACGAAGTTTGCAAACAGGAAATGAAGCGTAAAACCTATTTTGTATTTTATGCATTGCTACCCCTTTCTATGCTGATTGGAAGGTCAACCTTTCATAATGCCACCGACGATCCTTTTGGATTTTATAGGCTATTGGTGGCGGAAAATGGGCTTCCAATTGCCCCTATTGCGAGCGTAAATAAGACGCCACTTTTGCAGGCCAATACCAGGCCCGTGGTAAAAATTCTGGCACCTAAGGAAAATAGCTCCTATCCCCCAGGAGCCCGGGTCGCCTACCAAATTAGCATCTCCGATAAAGAGGATGGGGAATCAAAATATGGAGAAATATCCCAGAATGAGGTACTCTTAAAAGTAGCATTTAAGGAACAATGGGGGGGGGCCACCGAAGAAACTAAAAAGATACAGGATGATCCCTCGGGCCTTGTTGGAATATTAAAATCAAATTGCCTTAATTGCCATGCCTTCAATAGTAAATTAATTGGGCCTTCATGGTATGAAATCAGTAAACGCTATGAACCTACATCGGCCAATTTGGAGATGCTATTAGAACGTATAAAAAATGGGGCTTCCGGGGTATGGGGAAATACGGTCATGCCCGCCCATCCTGAATTATCGACTCAGGAAATACTCGAAATGGAAAGGTGGATTCTGGAAAACGCCGCTGATCCGAATATAAACTATTACACCGGAATTGAGGGGTTGATCAAACTCCCAACACCGGCCAATCTTAAAAAAAATAGTGTCTTTGTCCTTACTGCAAGTTATACCGATCACGGCGTTGATGGGGCACAAAAATTGAAAGGACAACATGAGTTGGCACTATTTCCTAAATAAAACAATATGGAACGCAGATCTTTTGTATTAAAAAGTGGAATGATAGGTTTATTCTCTGCGGCACCGATGTCATTTGCCAAAGACAAAACATCCACTAACGTCACAGACCCCTTTGACTTTGGTCCTCCACCAGAAATCACCGATCGATTATACCAAGGGCCCTTCACGAATTATGGTGAGGGAGCGAATGTTCCTGGTTCTGATGTAATCATGACCACTACCCCGGCAAAAGGGCCCGTTCCCAATTTTGGAATGGGATTGGTAACCTACATTTGTGATGAGGTGGGCCCTCCAAAAATAAGCGGGGAATCCCTGAGGGACTCCATTGAAAAACTGGCCAAATGGGAGTTGGGAACTATTCTATACCTCCGTGTCGATTGGCGCGATATACAAAAAGAACCTGGAAAACTGGAATTCCCGGAACATTGGAATCTAACTTTTGAAATGGCAAAAAAGTATGATAAGAGGGTTGCCTTCAGAATTCAATTGATGAGTCCGGTAATCGAAGAAAATTCCATTCCCGATTTTTTGGCTGAAAGGATCCCCATGGTAAAATTAGGGACGACAGATGAAATAGGAATCCCTAATAAGGTACACTACGTGCCCCGATATGATCATCCTGCGTTTATGGCGGCTTTTAAGGAAATGGATGATCTTTTATCGGCTATTTATAATGGGCACCAATTAGTAGAATATGTAGATACTTGTATGTACGGTTTTTGGGGTGAAGGACATACCTGGCCATTTGAAGGAAATCCATTGCCCGACTATTACGTCGCTAAAAATACCTTTGTGGAGATTTTTGAGTATCAAGCCGCAAATTGGTCTAAAACACCCCTGGCAACCAATACGCAGCCCGATTATAACCATGTAGGCAACGATGCAGTTTTGGATCGGACCCTCAGGTCCTATAATTGGCTTAGGACCGATACCATTTTTATAGAAAATTCCCAAATTGATATTCTAAGCAATAGGCCTCCATGGATCGCGGCCACTATTGAACAGGGGATTACCAAAGGAGATACGCAGGAATTAAGGATATTGGATGGAATGCCAAGAAATGAGAATATCATTTCACATGTGAAGGATGTAGGCCCAAATTATTTTTCTCTCTGGAACTGGCATGCTATTTCTTTGGAAAATCTATTGGGGTATTATGAAAAATATCCTCAACCATTAGATCAATTGGCATCCCAAATTGGATATCGGATACGACCCTCCTGGATATGGTATTTTGAAAAGGAGGGCTACCCCGGACTGGTTTTGGGTCTGGTAAATGATGGTGTGGCCGGGGTTCCAGGTGCACTTCGTATGAGAATTTCAGATCCCAAAAATACGTTTGAAGTGCATGGGAGCCTCGATCCGGGGTATCCTGTGCCAGGAAGAGTTCGGCAAGCATTATTTATGCTGCCAAAAGAGACTTCTTGGCAAGGATTACGAATCTATGCCGAGCTCGAAGTGAAGGGGGTTCGACGTAGGATTAACTGGGCGTGCGCCCAAGAACTTAACAGCGATGGTTCGCTTACCTTAAAAGGGAATTTATAACGTAACGAAATATCTTATGAAATCAAAACTTTGGCTTGTTTATGCGATCATTGCTACAATTTTTTGGGGAGTGTGGGGCGCCTTTGCGGGGCTACCGGCTGAAAATGGATTCCCAGAAACGCTTATTTACTGTGTTTGGGCCATCACTATGATTCCACCGGCGCTGATCGTATTGAAATTGATCGATTGGAAATTACAAACCAACAAAAAAGCAATTTTTTATGGTTGCATTATCGGTTTGCTTGGTGCTGGTGGACAAATGATCTTGTTCCATGCCGTAACTATGGGCCCTACGTACCTTATCTTTCCGATTATTTCGCTTTCCCCCATGGTTACCATTGTCCTTTCCTATCTATTTTTAAAGGAACGAACAGGAATTTTGGGAACTATCGGAATTATATTGGCGATTATTGCCCTGCCGTTGTTCGACTATTCCAACGGCAACGAGGGTAGTGATTATGGATATCTCTGGTTCATATTTGCTTTGATCATCTTGTTCGCTTGGGGACTTCAGGCCTATTTTATGAAGTTGTCAAACGAATTTATGAATGCCGAAAGCATTTTCTTTTATATGATGCTTACCGGGCTGGCAATAATACCCATAGCGTTGCTTATGACCGACTTTTCAGCCCCTATCAACTATGGTCTTGACGGTCCGTGGCTGGCCGCAGGAATCCAGATTTTAAATTCAATAGGGGCCCTGTGCTTAGTCTATGCCTTCCGATATGGTAAGGCCATGGTAGTATCACCTATGACCAATGCAGGCGCTCCATTGATTACTGCCGTAATCGCAATGATCATATTAGGCTTTGTCCCCAACTCCTATAAAGTAATAGGAATCATCTTGGCTGTTTTAGCCGCATTTTTTCTAGCCTTCGACCCTGGGGATGCAGAAATGGAAGAAGAAATAAAATAGCGTACAAATCAGCACTACCCATGACCTTACACTAAGATACCCTTTCCCTGTGAAATCGATGCTGGTTTCGATGCTACGGTTTTCCGCTTGAAGGGTAGTACAAAAGTGATAGTAAAGACCTCATTTAGAAAGGTGAATTCATAGTCAACCGAACATTCGGTAATAGGTTGGCTACATCCTTTAATTTTAGGATTCCCAAATCTTCGTTCATACAATTTGCCGCACCACAGGCCACACCATATTTTGCCGTTTCGATGAGTGATAAACCCTTTTCAGTGGCAAATGCGATACCGGCCGTTAAACAATCTCCACTACCTACCGTACTTTTAACCACATCTATTTTGACGTTCGCGTGAATGGCGTCCGCGCCAGAATATAAAAAGAGACCCTCTTTTCCTTTGGTGATAGCGAGCAACGAAATCGTGTCTTTTAGATAATTTCTGATTTCTAGGCTATTTTTTGTTCCAAAAGCACTATTTGCTTCATGTTCGTTGATATGCAGGCCGAAAAACTTGGTTTTTAACGCATTCCTAAGTTGTACTCCCGAACAGTCTAAAATTGCTTTCTTATCTTCCTTTTCACAGATTTTCAGTAACTGAAAATAAGCATTTTCGGGAGCCCCAATAGGCCAAGAACCCGACATACAAACGAGATTACAATTTTTCATCGAGATGACAAATTGCTCCAAGAACCTTTCCCAATCATTTGTTGTGAGCTTTGGCCCTGGCTCTAATAACTCGGTGTTGTTGAGTGATTTGTCATCTGAACGGAACGTATAGCATTTTCTATTATTCCCTTTGAGCTCAATTCCGGTTGATTTTATATCGGTAAGTTGTGGTGCTTTCTTTATCCATTCCCCATTCGAACCGGCCCAATTGGCGAAAAGCGAAGTAGCCCCTCCCAATTCCTTAATTGCCATGGCCACATGAACTCCTTTGCCACCCGGAAATTCCTTCATGTTGGTAATACGGTTTGCGTGACCAACCTCGAAAGTTTCTAGCCAAGCATAGACGTCTATTGACGGATTGGGACAAACCGAGAGTATCATTAGCAGCTTTTTAGTAAGATTCCATTTAAAGATCGGAACATGAATTTAAACTTTCAGGCACTGAATCATTTAATCGCAATTATTCGTATGCGTCGGTAATCGGCATACCACTTCCCTTTTTTAAACAAAACTGATTTCAATTTTTCCTGGACTTCAGACAGAATCGCTTCCGTATCATCAGGTGTTACACCTATGAAAAATGATTTGGCAAACATACATAGCCAGTCTTTAATACCTGTTGCTTCATCGGCCAATTCGGTCGGCCGATCGAAAAGCCGGGCGAAAACAACCTCGAAACCCGCTTCTTCAAGGGCTGCAGTATAGCTTGCGATTGAAGGGAAATACCATAATGAGATTTTCGACTGATCTACGTACCCGCTATCTTTCAAGGATTTTCTGAGCTGTTCGACAATAGTCTGAACATTTCCTTTTCCCCCGAATTCGACAACGATCCTCCCCCCCTTTTTAATGGCATCATACATGCTGTTAATCGCCGATCTATAATTGGTTACCCAATGTAACGTCGCATTTGAAAAGAGGGCATCAAACTTTTTTTCAAAATGAAAATTGGATGCATCTTGAATTTGAAAATCCAAGGCCGGATAATTCTGCCTAGCATTCGCTATCATTTCAGGTGACAGGTCGATTCCGGTTACATGTTTCGCTCGTTGGGCTATGCCGGAAGTAAGCTGACCTGTGCCACACCCTACGTCGAGGATTGACTCATCATTTTTGGGGTCAAGCAGATCAATAAGTGAATTGCCATAATCAAAAACAAATGCGTGTTTTTCAGTATACAGATTAGCGTCCCATTTCGATATTGCCATTTCCCTTTTTTATCTCGCTATGAATCGATTATGTATACTTTAATTTAAAGATAACGAATCTTTTTCCATTGGCAGTAACAGAAACCAACTCTCTTTTAGGCGCATATTTAATTGAACCTAAGCGTGCCTGACGTCGATTATTGGGAGCTAGCGAATCGTTAGTGTGCACGGTTTTTTAACTATGTTTTATATAAATGTTTATGGTGGCCTTCGCCCGGGCGCTCACATATCCTGACCTGAAAATGACCGTACCCTATCTCATTTGATCAGAACGGGCATATTTCTCCAAATTATAACTTTAATCATACGTTCCTTCTGGGATTAAATTTTATATTAGTATACTAGTTTTGAACAAAGATTCAACCAAACGAGATGCAAAAGCACCTAATTGCAATTCCCTTGCTACTGATTTGGACTACTTCCATTTTAGGCCAGGATCCTGAAATAATGTACGCTGGGAATGATAAGATATCCAAAGCGCCCCAGCCCTTCCTGTTTTCAGTAACTACCTTGACTCCAGATGCCCAGCCCTGGAGCATAAATTACGCCGGAGCCTATGGGGAGCGGGTATCAGATCCTTACGGCTATTCAGGCATCGGGCAGGAAATCGCCCTTATGGGGTATTTAGGTAACCGATTCACCCTGTATGCGAAAGCAGCATTCGGTTTTTCCGATGGCGTACGCGTTTCAAGTGCGCAACAGGTGGAAGTTGTACGTGATATAATTGGCGGAAAGAGCGCCCAGGGCTTTCGTTTGGGACTTGGTCTTGGCGGAAGACTTGACTACGATAATGTGGGTGCGCTTATTAGCCGTCTGACTGCGACCTATACTACATCGTTCTGGCGACTGAATGGGAACATACTATTTGAAAAGGCATTTGGCAATGAACGCGATGCAATTGATGTCATCACCAGTATAGGAATACAGTACCGATTGTGGAACAACTTATATGCTGGGGTAGAGGCCCTGGGTGAGGATTTAGAAGGCTTTTGGGAGGAAGAGGAAGCCGAAGGCGGGGCAAAACTATTGGTAGGGCCGTCTTTTAATCTAAGTCCGAAAAATTCCCGATTTTCCTTTTCTGTCTGTGGCGGGCCGGTTATCTATGCGACGCGTAGTCAGGCCGGGCCCTCGGACGCGATACGCGATCTTCCCTTACAAAATGGGTTTATGGTACAAGCGCGCGTCGTTTACGATCTTTCCCGAATCTAAATACTAAAAAATGCGCACAACTACGTATCACAAAATTTATCAAATCCTAGGAATCGCATTACTTGTAACCAGTTCCTTATGGGCCCAGGCACAACCAGGGAAAATTCCCGGAACGCAACAGGTGTTGCTTCCCAACGGATGGAAGTTAAGTCCGGCGGGCAGTTCCTTGCCCCTGGGAGATCTTCCGTTGAATATGCAGTTAAGCAACTCGGGGAAATATCTTGCCGTGACCAATAATGGGCAAAGCGTTCAGTCAATTCAGTTGATCGATCCAAAGCATGAAAAAGTACTTGACAGGAGAATCGTGGGTAAATCGTGGTACGGACTGGCCTTTAGCCGTGATGAAAAACATCTATATGCTTCGGGGGGAAACGACAATTTCATCATCGACTTTCGCATCGACCAAAATAGGCTTATTCCCCAAGACACGTTGAAATTGGGACTTCCCTGGCCAAATGATTCAATATCCCCCACCGGCATATCAGTCACTAGAAACCAGCAGTATCTATATACTGTAACCAAGGAGGACCAACGCCTCTACATAGTTTCACTCGAAACAAAAAAAGTCATTAAAAAAATCGACTTACCAGGTATTGCCTATAGCTGTATTTTATCGCCCGATGATCGGAAATTGTATATCTCACTGTGGGGCAAGGGCGAAATTGCCATTTTTGATACAAAAACCCAAACAATTATCCAAAGGTTAAAGACCGGCAGCCATCCCAACGAACTGCTTTTGAATAAAAAAGGAACACGCCTCTTCGTTGCCAATGCAAATGACAACACCGTATCTGTAGTTGATACAGATTCAAATACGCTGATCGAAACCTTGTCGACTTCCTTATATCCTACGAACTTGTCAGGTTCTACGGCCAATGGCATTGCCTTGTCCAAAAACGAAAAAACACTTTTTATTGCAAACGCCGATAACAATTGCCTGGCTGTATTCGACATTTCCCAACCTGGGAAAAGCAAAAGTAAAGGCTTTATTCCCGTTGGCTGGTACCCGACCAACATAAAAACGCTCAGAAACAAAATCCTGGTCAGCAATGGGAAGGGCTTTACCTCCATGGCCAATCCTAATGGCCCTCAACCAGCAATAAAAAAGGACAATAGCGACTATCAAAAAGGAAGTTCGGCCGATAAGGAATTACAATATATAGGGGGGCTATTCAAGGGTACGCTGTCCTTTATCGAGAACCCAGACCCCGTAAAGTTACGGTCATATACCGCCCAGGTCTATGACAATAGCCCCTTTACTGGGCAAAAAATGAATCTTAAAAACGACCTTAAGAACAATCCCGTTCCTACTATGCAGGGTGAATCTTCCCCGATGAAATATGTATTCTACATCATTAAGGAAAACCGCACCTATGATCAGGTCCTAGGGGACGTAGCAGCCGGGAATGGGGAAGATTCCCTTTGTCTTTTCGGAAAAAAAATCACCCCGAACCACCATGCCATAGCAACTGACTTTGTGCTGATGGACAATTTTTACGTAGACGCCGAGGTGAGTGCCGACGGACACAATTGGACTACCGCCGCGTATGCAACGGATGTCGTCGAAAAAACCTGGCCCACCTATTATGGAGGGAGGGGTGGAAAATATGTATACGAAGGATCGGAAGCAGCCACATACCCACGGGACGGCTTTATTTGGGACTACTGTAAACGGGCGAATATCAGCTACCGGAGCTATGGGGAATTCGGGGAATTCGGAAAAGCGAACATAAAATCATTGGAGGGTCATATGGCTCCCCATTCCCCCGGGTTTGATATGGATATAGAAGACCAAGTCAGGGCCGATGCATGGATCAACGATTTTGATTCCCTGCTCACAATCAATTCGGTTCCCCGATTCAACACCATCAGGATTTCCAATGATCATACGAGCGGCCAAAAATTAGGAAAAATCACGCCATCAGCAGCAGTTGCCGATAATGACCTGGCAATCGGTCGTATTTTGGACCATCTTTCCCATTCGTCGGTATGGAACGAATCGGTCGTTTTTATACTGGAAGACGATGCCCAGAACGGCCCGGATCATGTAGATGCGCATCGTTCGCCGGTTTTTGTTGCAGGGCCTTATGTGAAACGCAATGCGGTCATCCATACCATGTATTCGACTTCCGGGGTATTGCGCACCATTGAGCTTATCCTGGGCCTACCCCCGATGAGCCAGTATGATGCCGGTGCCACACCTTTGTACGAATGTTTTACCGACCATCCTGATTTTACGCCATACACCCATATCCCTTCGCTGATCGATATCCGACAGCGCAATGTGGCTGTGAACGAAAGCAGTAAAAAATCTGAAAAATTCGATTTTTCTAAGGAAGATGCCGTTCCTGACCTAGAGCTGAACGAGGTGGTCTGGAAATCGGTAAAAGGAGAAAATTCAGTGATGCCTGCCCCTAAACGAAGTGCCTTTGTCATTTTGGAAGAAAAGGCAGACGAAGAAGACGAATGATCGAATCGTAAACAAACTTATGGAAGCCTTAAAAGAATTAAATACAGTTAAATTTTCCGGAACGCTAGAACGTACTGTGCTGTTTTTGGTGGCAACATGTTGTCTTGGGTGCCATTCCCTTAAAAAACTGGATTCGAGCAATAACGATGAAAAAAGCAGGCACTATACAGCCTATGACCAAAGTTCGCTGAACGGGGTTTCGTTGCCTGTGATGATGCCCTACAATCGCACCATAAAACCGGCCGGAAAAGTAGTTTCTTTCGGGAATCCAGACCTGGAGAATCATAGTCTTGATATACAGGCCATCCCAGTATCTGACCTCTTGGTAATAGAAGATCGCTACGGTATAGCACTACTCGATCCCAGAACCCGAAACATCGTGAACCGATGGTCCTATGCCGACCAAGAGGAATATAGTGGGTTTATGAGCACCTATTCGGGCATCCTTGCCATAAAGGACGACCAAGGCGTTTCAATCTTTTGGAGCGCCTCGAATGGCTATGACCATACTTCAAAGGTCTTTCAGGCACGTGTAAAGGGAAAGGTCCTGAACATTCTAAAAACCTTCGATTTTCAACCAAAGGGCACTTCCCCATTGGCATTGCCCAATGAACTGGCAATCACCACAGAAAACGGAAATCAATTTCTATATGTAGTACTCAATGGCAACAATACCCTGGAAAAAATCGAGGTGAACTCCAAAAAGACCGTTTGGTCAGTACCTACAGGAGTCGCCCCTTATGGAATTCTTATTCAAGGCGAAAAAGCATTTGTCACCAATTGGGCCGGGACCGCTCCATCAGGGCAAAACCATGCGGAAACGGCGGGTGTGCCGTATGGGGAAGCCTTTATAGACCCGTCAACAGGAGCCATAGACAACGGGAGCGTTTCTGTATTTTCAGTGAAGGACGGCACGCTGATTTCAACGATACCGGTAGGGCTTCACCCCAATGACATCATTGGCAATCCTGGCAATGGAATGATATGCGTAAGTAATGGCAATAGCGACGTTATTTCTGTCATAGATCCCGAAAGCCTGCAGGTACAGGAAACCATCTCGGTAAAAATACATGAAGGCAAGATGGGATTTATAGGAGATTCTCCGAATGCCATGGCCTTTAACGAAGACGGATCACTACTATATGTGGCCAATGGAATGGACAACGCCTTAGCGGTAATACGGTTTTCCTCAGAAAATCGGCAAAGTTCGGTACTGGGCTATATTCCAACGGAAGCCTACCCTGGTGGCGTAACCTTAAAAAATAATACGCTGTTCGTGACCAACCTCGAAGGCGAGGGAGCCCGGGTAAATAGTCTGCAAATGGAGCAGCCCAATGAAATCAGCGAACAAATCAAAAAAGGGGCATTCAACTCCCATCACCAAAAAGCCACCGTTTCCATAATTCCCGTTCCCGATTCCAAAAAATTGGCCGAATACACGGATCAGGTAAAAGAACAGATGCTTCATTTTAGGCTCGAACTTGCCAAACTTTCGCCCCGGCAGAACCAACCGGCGAGACCCATGCCCGAGCGCATCGGGGAACCCTCCGTTTTCAAACATGTCATTTATATCATAAAGGAAAATAGGACGTATGACCAGGTCCTAGGGGATATGCCATCCGGAAACGGGGAAAAGGGACTATGTATCTTCGGGGATAGCATAACCCCCAACCAGCATCGGCTTGCCCAGGATTTTCTGCTGCTTGACAATTATTATGCTTCGGGAAAATGTTCCGCCGAAGGACATCAATGGACGGATGCCGCCATGGTCACCGATTATATTGAAAAGAACGTACGGGCATGGTTCAGGAGCTATCCACATGTACAAACCGATGCCCTGGTCTATGGCCAAAAGGGATTTATCTGGAACAACGCTGCGGATCACGGAAAAACGGTACGTATATACGGAGAGGCCTGTGATCCCAATATCGACCCCAGACTTACTTGGACATCCATTTATAATGACTATAAATCGGGGAAAAACTTGGAATTTCACAATACGACTACCATCTCCAGGGTCGCCCCGATGCTTTCCCAAAATTATCCGGGATCTGATCAATTGAATATTACCGAACAAATACGGGCAGACGCTTTTATCAAGGAATTACAGGAGTACGAAAAGATGCCCGGTGACCAATTTCCTGAACTGTCGGTAATGGCACTTTCGTCGGA
Source organism: Flavobacteriales bacterium (assembly GCA_038316335.1). Taxonomy (GTDB): domain Bacteria; phylum Bacteroidota; class Bacteroidia; order Flavobacteriales; family Flavobacteriaceae; genus JALHST01. The sequence goes on along the minus strand of JBBQAM010000001.1, from coordinate 245,788 downwards.
CCATACCACCGGTACCAGGCCGGGAATGCCAACCCCACGGGCCATGGTTGCCGATAATGACCTGGCTTTGGGCCGTATCGTCGAAGCGATAAGTAACAGCAGGTTTTGGAAAAATACGGTCATTTTTGTTACTGAAGACGATTCCCAAGCCGGATGGGACCATGTTTCAGCGTATCGTACCACCGGTTTTATAATCAGCCCGTATAGTCGATTAAAAAAGACTGTCAGTACCAACTATAACCAAACCTCAGTAGTACGTTCCATCGAACAGATTTTGGGCATTCCGCCGATGAACCTGATGGACGCCACAGCCTTGCCTATGTTCGACTGCTTTATGGAAAACGCTATTGGTGATGGTTTTGAAAAAGTTCCAAACCGAATTCCCATAGATGAAATGAACCCCAGTTTAGATGCATTAAAGGGAAAAGGTTTATCCTTTGCCAAAAAATCAATGCGCCCAGAGTTCGACCATATTGATTCAGGCAGTGACGATCTCTTAAATCGCATTCTTTGGTTCAGTAGTAAAGGGGACGTGCCCTACCCTACCAAATTAACGGGAACGGATTTTGACGACGACGATGATTAATGTTGGGAATTATTATCCTTAGGGAAAATTTATCCGCACGCGACCCAATCGGTTTTTTGACGGCTTATTTCTAGCGAACTCCTCCTCGATCATGGCATTTTTTATGGATGCATTGGTGCTAACCGGATTACTATAGAATTGCCCTTGCATTGATTAGTATGGTATCATCGCTGCTCCCATTATTTTCTCTGGGGTAATTGGTAAATCATACACGCGAATTCCAGACGCCTTATAGACCGCATTGGCAATTGCGGCTCCAGTAGGTGGCATGGGTACTTCTCCTCCCCCACATACCGCTTCATTGGGTCGGTCAATAATGGCGACTTCGATTTCGGGTATTTCGGGATACCGTAAAATGGGATACGAATTCCAATCACTGCTGGTCACCTCCTTCGTATTGAAAGTTACTTGCTCTTTTAACGTCCAGCTGGCCGCCTGGATCATACCGCCCTCGGTTTGATTTATTAGGCCGTCAAGGTTGATTACTTCGCCCACATCGATTGCCGCCCACAATTTGATAAGTCGAACATTGCCATTCACAGGATCAACTTTTACTTTGGCGGCCACCATGACAAAGGCATCCGTATTCTTGTATCTCATAAATGCATAGCCAATACCTTCGTCCTTATTTGGTATTTGGGAGGCCGTCATTTCGGTCACTCTCTTGACAACAGCAATGGCCCTTTCGTCATCTAAATGCAGCAACCGAAATTCAAGAGGATCTTTTCCTGCTTTTTCTGCCAATGTATCCATAAAAGATTCCACGGCGAAAATGTTCGCAAAGGAGCCTAAACTTCGTAATGATGAAACCCGAAGCGGGCCATCATAGTAATGGGCATTCAATCTCCTATTCGGAATGTTGTAATAGGGTTCGGCATTTCTATATCCCCCGGCCAAATAGCCCCTTGACCTCATCAAAAAAGGACTTTCCAAATAGCGGGCGGCGAGTACCGTGCCCGCATCGGCATTGGGTCGCGTACTGTGTGAATCGGTCCAAACGTCTGATTTCCATGAATGTATTCTTCCGCTTTCATCCAGACTGGCTTCTAGTTCGACAATCATTGCAGGGCCAAAGGGATCCCAAGATTGTTCGTCTTGCCGAGACCACTGAACGCGGACATGCTTTTTAGGATATTCCAATGCCAAAAGTGCTGCATCGGTTGCGGCGTCATCAGCGGTACTATGCCCATAACAACCTGCCCCAGGAACACTTATGATATGTATTTTACTTGAATCCATAGCAAGCATCGAAGTCAGGGCATCCCTTAAAGGATAGATCCCTTGACTATGTGACCAGATGTGCAATACCTCCCCATCGAACATCGCAATTCCGCAAGCCGGTCCCATAGAACCATGCATTATATAAGGTTTTGAAAAACGCGCCTCAATTGTTTTCCCACGTAAAACGGCGGCGTCAATAGTTCCTTCATCCTGAACCATCTCGGGTGGATCGGCAATTTTTTTTATATGGTTATACAGGTCTTCCGATGCGGGAAGAGACCGTGGGGCAGTCCATTCTGAATGTTCTTTAAGGTAGCGTTGGGCTTTCACGGCTTGATATTCCCTTTGGGTAATTACCCCCAAAAAACTTCCCTTGACAATTATTTTATGTAGGCCTATTACCTCTGATTTTGCCCCGGCTGCATCGAACGCGAGCAGTTTGGACCCATAACCCAGTGGCCGTACCACCCTGGCATGTACCATACCCGGGAAGTGCATATCCTGGATAAAGATGGCTTCACCTCGTACCATCCTATCGATATCCATTCTTGGAACGGCTTTTCCGACATAGCGGTGTTCTTTCTTATTCTTGATTTGAATCGGTGTAGTTACTTCCATTTCCAATTGAACCCCTTCAAGAATGGCACCAAAAGTAAGTGACTTGGCAGTGGTCTTAGCCTTAACAATGCCATTGTACAGCCATAGGTCGTCAATGGGTGTGTTTAATTTTTTACTAGCCAGTTTTAATAGTTCGGTCCTTGCAGACGCCGCTGCATACCGGACAGACATGGCACTATTCTGAATGGATGCACTGGCTCCTGTATAGCCTTCGTTTGGTGTAACCCCGGTCTCTGCAAGCTTTACTTCAACCCGATCTAGATCCATATCGAGTTCTTCAGCAGCAACTTGACGAATGGCTGTGCGGATGCCCTGACCTAATTCTACTTTCCCGGATAATATCCTGACATTCCCATCTTCCAGTATTTCCAACCAGGCATTCACCGTTTTTGCCTTTCCCATGCTACCGGGAAGGCCATCTACGAAATCTACTCTCGAGGCCATAATCGGATCTTCCGGGCCCTGACAAGCACCGAGAAATGAAAACCCAATGCTTATATAACCAAGGTCCCGGAGGAACTTTCTTCTTGATGGAAGCGCTCTTGCATTCATAACTGGATGGGTTTATAGATTCTTGGCGGCAGTTTTAATAGCTCGAATAATGCGCGTATGGGCACTACAACGGCACAAGTTCATCTGCAATGCGTTTCTGATTTCGGCGTCATTGGGATTTGGGTTTTTGGTTAGCAAACCGACTGCCGCCATCACCATTCCATTTAGGCAGTAACCACATTGGGCCGCTTGCTCTTTTACAAATGCCGCCTGCACGGCATGTAGTTTTCCAGTAGTACTTGCCAGTCCTTCCAAGGTTGTGATTTCAGTATCGCCAATCGATGAGATCGGCACCAAACAGCTCGTCGAAGCCTTGCCATTTAACAAGACGGTGCAAGACCCGCATTGCGAAAGTCCACATCCGAACCTAGGACCATTCAGTTCAAGATGATCACGTAAAACATACAACAAAGGTGTATCAGATTCGGCCTCGACTAACCTTTGACTGCGATTTATGTTCAGCGTGTATTTCGGCATAAATATGTTGTTTCGCTTCTAAGATACTTAAAGTCTTTTCAACTGAAGTAGAATGAATATAAAATGGCCTTCTAAATATAGAATTCAAATGAAAGTATTCAAACCTTTTTATTTTGGCGCCCTTTCTTCCATTTCCAATGGTGTTTTACCAGGATATATTAAATTTAATTCCCGGAATACTCCCTACAATGTGCCACGAATTGAGGTAATTTATATGTATTATCAATTAATAACTAGATCCACTTGTAACTATAGTACTCCAAAAACTATACTTTATAAGAAAAACAAGAACCATTATCAATAACTAACAAAACAGAAAAATCATGAAAAATTAGTAGCAGAATTTATCGGAACCTTTTGGTTGGTATTAGGCGGGTGCGGGAGCGCCGTTTTGGCCACTGCCTATACAGAATTAGGAATTGGATTTGCAGGTGTTGCACTGGCCTTTGGATTAACTGTGCTGACCATGGACTATGCCATTGGTCATATTTCGGGCTGTCATTTGAATCCAGCGGTTTCAATAGGGCTTTGGGTAGGTGGTCGTTTTGACAAAAAGGAACTACTACCCTATATTATTGCCAAAGTCCTGGGAGGCATTGCAGGTGCAGGCATTTTATGTGTAATCGCAAGCGGAAAAACAGGATTTGAAATCGGGGGATTTGCCGCAAATGGATATGGGGAACATTCCCCTGGCGGGTATACTTTGCTTTCAGCACTTGTGACTGAAATCACCATGACCTTTATGTTTTTGATAATTATTTTGGGTGCTACCCATTCGAAAGCGTCTAAAGGTTTTGCAGGCCTAGCAATTGGATTGGGGCTAACACTTATCCATTTAATAAGTATTCCCGTTACCAACACTTCGGTCAATCCCGCAAGAAGTACAAGTCAGGCATTATTTGCCGGAGATTGGGCTATGGGGCAATTATGGCTTTTTTGGGTTGCTGCTATTGTAGGCGCAATTTTAGCGGGACTCGTTTACAAGTTTAGCTCGCCCGAAACAAAGTAATAAAAAATGCAGCCAATTGATTCAAGGGAAGTGTCTGTAAAGGTGGGTTATCCTATATAAAAATGTTACGATCATCTTCCTAACCTTAGATATCCTATTCTTCCCTTGATTTTTGCATTTAGGTACTTCGTACGACAAAAAGAAAGTCAGGAAGACGATTATGATACTGGTGATAATGGCATTGGGTGGGATTGTATCTTCTCAATGAAAACTCGGTTTACGTGGTATTTAAAAATAGATTAGACGAAAGAATGACAATAATCGGTCGCTTTATTATTTTTACTTAATTTAGATGCTTAATTAAAATGTTTGGAAATTGAAAAATGCGATTGCCTTATTTCTTCTGGTAATCTTTACTTTTAATATTGGAGGATCTTATATGCTCTTTCGTATTCGCCAATTTGAAATACGTAGGGAAATTATTCAAGAAATCAAACAGGGTATTCGCGAAAGTGATCTCACCATTTTTACAATTACCCCTGAAAATGAAGATCAAATTACTTGGAAGGATACTGCCGAATTTTCATATAAAGGCACCATGTATGATGTAGTTCACGTACAAATCATTGACCAAAACACAAAGAGATATCACTGCATTTCAGATATTCAAGAGACCAAGCTAATTGCCAATTATGGCAAAGAACTCGAAAAAAATAAGGGTACTAAAAATACGGAACGCGATACACTTCGATTTCTAAAATTTTTTCATGAACCAATACCATCCCAATACACAAACGAAATCGCGTTTTTAAATAGAGAACATCGTTCCAACTTTAAATACTTCAACGGCTACACGCCATTATTCCTAGAAATTTCAAGTCCTCCGCCCAAACAAGTTTTATAATTTATCGATTGATTGCATTGCCAGTATAATGTGACGCATTCTTTTAGATGGTCGTTAGAAACAAGATCTACGTTTTTAGGAAATCGTGTTTTTGGTGTAACCTTGTTTTGGTAATTCACCATGCAAGTACCTGTATGAAATACGATCAGGTCATGTAGCTTGAAACCATAGAACACGTATTAAAAATCGGTTCGACCAAAGATTTTGCAATGCAAAGCTGAGTTCTCATTTTTTTAATTTATAAAACTTGTAAAATGACAAAAATTTATCTGTCCATTTTAGGACTTTTCATTTCACTATGCACCTATGGCCAGGCACGACTTTCAGGAAAAATATACGATGCGACCAACAGCGAACCCCTTTATGGTGCAAAAATAGAGGTTAATGGCACCACGATAGCGAGTACCGACACCGACGGGGAATTTACGGTACCCTGCAACGGGGTCGTAACCCTAAAAATAAGTTTTATTGGTTACGAAACTTCGATTGTCAGCACCAAGGATTGTAGCCAATTGCTTTCGATAGGGCTCCAAGTCGCCGTGAAAACCTTGGATGAGGTGCAGCTATTCGGAAAACTTCGGAACAATGAAAAAGTACTTGAAAAACCTGTTTCGGTCGTTCATCTAGACCAAAAAGAACTTGCCCGAGGCACCGGACTCTATCTTGACGATGCCATTAACGCAAACGTCCCGGGGGTTACTATGAACCGAAGGGCCGTATCTTCGGGTCAGCAATTTAATATCCGTGGATATGGTAACGGCGTGGGATTTAGAGGTGCCAACAATAATTTTGACGGGCAAGGGTACAAAGTATACTACAACAATATTCCCCTAACCGATGCCGAGGGGGTAACGACCCTCGATGATATAGACTTTGCTTCTATTGGTAACGTAGATGTAATAAAAGGTCCGGCTGGCTCGCTATATGGGTTGGCCATAGCCGGTGTGGTGAACTTGACTACAAGTAGACCTTCAAATGGCGAAACTTCCCTAAGTGAAAAAATGACCGTTGGCAGCTACGGCCTAGCGAGGTTTACCACTCAATTACAAATCGGAATGGAAAACACCTCCCTCCTATTGAATTATGGACATCAGATTTCCGATGGGTACTTGGACCACAATGCCTCAACAAAAGACTTTTTAAATGCAGTGTTTGATTTTCGACCCAATGCGAGGCAAAGTATCAGTACCTATTTTGGTTTTAGCAATAGTTACGATGAACGCGGAGGGGAATTGACCATAGATCAGTATAATAACCTAGATTATAGTGGTAATCCGCGATACATTAAAAACAACGCACATAGTGAAATAATCAGTTTTCGTGCAGGGTTGAGTCATAAGTACCAATTTACCGATTGGCTTTCAAACACGACGACCGTTTTTGGTTCTGGTTTGAATACAAACGCAAGTTCCGCAGGGGGCTGGACCGACAAAAATCCAATAAATTACGGCACTAGGTCAACTTTTGATCTAAATTTTGATTTGGGGAATTCCTTTGGACTTTCTGGAATTGCGGGTTTCGAATTTCAAGAACAACGCGCGCAATTGGTAAGTTTTGGAATGGTAGAGAACCCTAATGATCTCGTCGGTTACAATATTATTGGGGCTACCCGGAGCAATCAATATGCCCTAACAAAAACAGGCTCGCTATTCACTGAATGGATCCTAAATATGCCCCATGACCTTTCTTTTACCGCCGGCATCGGAAAAAGCAATATGAACCTAGATCTTACCGATCGTTTGTACGACCCGACCAGCAACAAACCACAGCGTGTCGCTGCGAACTATAACGGGCTCTATTCGCCACATTTTGCATTAAACAAAATATTCAACAAGGCTATTTCGGTATATGCCTCTTATAGCAAAGGGTATAAGGCCCCAGTAAGCGGTAATGTGGTTATTTCCGCTACTGGCCAATTGAATACGGCGCTTGTTCCTGAGGTGGGCAATCAGATTGAAATAGGAACCAAAGGCAATGTTTTGGACAATCGCTTGCATTACGAATTAGCCCTCTTCAGCGCAAAATTCAAAGATAAATTTACATCGGTTGCGGTACCTGATGTAGGGAACACCACAGCGTATTCATACATAACAAATGGCGGTTCACTGAATAACAAAGGGGTTGAACTTTTGCTAAAATATGTGGCCTACCAATCCCCCACAGGGTTCTTCAGTGATGTGAATCCGTATGCCAATTTGACGTATTCCGATTTTAAATATGAAGACTTCGTCTATGAATCGGTTGACAGAACTGGGGGCATCATAACCTCTGATTATTCTGGAAATACCGTTGCCGGTGTGGCTCCTTGGGTACTGAATGCAGGAATTGATTTTAATACACATCTTGGACTGTATGGAACACTAAACTATGCATATCATGATCCTGTCTCCTTTACATCAGACGGTTTGAATGTGGCGGACAGTTATAATCTGTTGAATGCCAAATTGGGATACCGCGTTGGCTTTGGACATTTTGACTTAAACGCCTTCGCCGGGGTCGATAATATTTTTGGAACCCAGTATTATCTTATGCTTTTTATCAACCAACTTGATGACGCGTATATTCCCGCACCATTAAATGCGGTATTTTACGGTGGGGTCAATTTGAAATACAATTTTTAATTTAACAAGGAAAGACATAACCATGGGTGCGCTGTTGGCCAAAAAATTCAACGATGCCCCTATGGTAACCATAAAAAACAAAGGATGAAAAAAACAGTACTTTTTTTTATAGGTGCAATCAGTATATACGCCTGTGGAAGGTTTGCGAAGGAGGACAAAAAGAAAGAAAACCAAGAGCGTATTGTGTGTATCTCAAAACAATACAGTGAAATTATATATGCCCTTGATGCAGCAGAAAACATTGTAGCAGTCGATGTCTCGAGTTCATATCCGCCTGAAATCAAAGAACTGCCCACGATAGGCTATCATCGCGCATTGGCTGCAGAACCCATTCTCGCCATGAATCCGACCTTAATTCTGGAGGATAACAATATTGGCCCAGAACATGTTGTAGCACAACTCAAGGAACTTAAAATACCTATGAAACAGTTCGGTCATTATGAAAATACGATTCAGGGAACTGATTCACTAATTCGTGAAATGGGGCATTATTTCCATAAGGAAGAAAAGGCCGAAAGCCTCTGCAAAACATTGGACAGTGATATGGAAAGGGCCATGAAAGAAGCACTTCGCTATAGCAAGAAACCCAAAGTATTGATTATCCATTTCGGGCAGGCCAATAATATCTATTTGGTCATGACCAAAAACAGTACTGCCGGAACCCTGATCGAATGGGCAGGTGGCGAAATGGCAGTAGATGGCGAACGGGGGATGACCCAGTTTTCGGCCGAAGTCGTCGCCAAAAGCAATCCCGATATCATCTTGCTTACCGATTTTGGCTACGACCGCCTAGGCACTACCGAAACTATTGGGACATTACCAGGTATTTCAAGTACCGAAGCTTTTAAGAAAGGTAAAGTGTACCGAGTCGAAGAACATGACATGGTCTATCTGGGGCCTCGGACCGGAAAAACGGTCATAGAACTTCAAAAGCTGTTACATAAAGATGATTAGATCGATACGACACTATAGAGGTACCTTCCCAATGCTATTAGTACTCTTACTAGTGATTACCTTCTTTTCCATTAGGTATGGGGCGGTACCTATTTCATGGGGAGAAATTATTTCTGCCTTAAAAAAGTATGCAACAGCACCTGAAAGTATGGATCTTACTGAACGTATTTTTATGCAGATCCGTTTACCCCGGGCCATCCTTTGCATTTTTGTTGGAGCCAGTCTTGCCGTTGGGGGTACCCTACTACAAGCATTGTTCCGCAATCCGATAGTAGAACCTGGTCTCATAGGTACCTCCTGTGGTGCCGCTTTTGGGGCAGCACTCTATTTTGCACTCGGTGCAACCCTGAATTTCAACACGGGGCCTTTGACGTTGCCTTTGGCCGCATGCATCGGGGCACTGATTTCAACCTCCTTGGTATTTTTACTTTCGCGCTCATGGAGCAATGGTCGAAGTTCAATTGTAGCGCTGCTCCTTACAGGAATCGCCATCAACGCCCTGTTTTTAAGCGGCGTCGGGTTTCTTAGTTACATTGCCCGTGATCCACAGGCACGCTCTATTGTATTTTGGAATTTAGGAACCCTAAGTGGTGCCAACTGGGTTTCAACTTGCATTGTCGGATTTTCAACGGTGGTGACCATTTTAATCTCCCTTCGATATGCCAAACAATTGAATGCCTTGATGATTGGGGAGGAAGAAGCACAATTTTTGGGTGTTAATATTAAAAGCCTTAAATGGAAAATTTTGCTCATCAATGTAGTTATGGTGGCCGTTGCCACCGCTTTTGTGGGCGTAATTAGTTTTGTGGGACTGATCGTACCGCATCTGTTGCGGATCATTAATGGATCCGACAATCGGTTTCTTATTCGTAACAGCGCCCTCCTGGGCGGCTTGTTGCTTTGCATCGCCGACCTTATCTCACGGATGGCACTTCGACCCGCGGAACTTCCGATAGGCATCGTAACTTCGGTGGTCGGTGTCCCCATTTTTATTTTGCTATTGCAGCGCAAAAATTATTTTTTCTAGATGATCCAAGCGAACGACATCACGTATTCAATAGGAAGCAAGACCATTCTCGATACTGTTTCGGTAACCTTCGTTCCGGGTAAGATAAACCTTGTTCTCGGGCCAAACGGTGCAGGAAAATCTACCCTTGTGAAGGTTATTTGCAATCAAATAAAACCACAGCATGGTACGGTTTTCTATGGAGGTATTGATATCCGGAATACCACGGTAGCAGCACTTGCCAAAATACGAGCAGTACTTTCCCAGAATACCGAACTTGCTTTTCCATTAAAAGTTAAGGAAGTCGTGATGATGGGCCGCTATCCGCATTTTCAGATTAACCCAACCGAAAACGATGAAAAGGCAAGTCAATCGGCCATGCGGTTTTTCGATGTAGAAACCATGGCGGATCGCGATTACCTGACTCTAAGTGGTGGTGAAAAACAACGAGTACACTTTGCTAGGGTGGTCGCCCAGATATGGTATCCCATCAAGGAAAGTTGCAGATATCTGGTCCTGGACGAACCCCTGACCTTTCTCGATGTTCATTACCAGTTTCATTTTATGCGCAAGTTGCAGGAACTTTTAAGACAGCAGGATATCGTAATCGTAGGAGTGGTGCACGACCTAAACCTGGCCGCTAAATTCGCTGACCATCTGATACTACTCCATCAAGGAAAACTCATTGCCGCAGGTACCAAAAAAGAGGTGCTTACCAAAGAAAATATGAAAACGGCCTACCGCCTTGAACCCATCATAAATAGTGACGAAAAAGGAATGTATTTGTTTTTTGAATAAAATGAGATCCTGCCGGTTTTAGGATTTCAGGGAACAAAAATTATATTCCTGAATTGAAGGAACAAGCGGCCAGTACTCTCCGCGCCTAACTATAAAATAATATATCTGATTGTTCTGTTTCGTTGGTGAATATCATGTCTTTGTAATTTAGGTGGGGATACGTAGTACTGATACTACCACTTTTTTGGACCAAATTCCGGTTATGAACAACAACGCGATTCAAAATGGTCGACAACCTTTTTTGGATTATTACTTACTTGCTGGTCAATACTATTAATTATTGGGATTCCCCGTTAACTTTGGGATGAATCGCTTTATCCTTTTGCCGTATTATCGTAATTTTCCCAAAAAGATACTACCGATATACGGATTATGGCGGCAAAGGAATTGTTCGGTGAATTTGATGAAGTTTCCTCGAAAGCTTGGAAACAAAAAATTCAGTATGACCTGAAAGGCGCCGACTACAATAATACGCTGGTCTGGGAATCGCCCGAAGGCATCAAGGTGAAACCTTTTTATAATTCAGAAGATCTCAAAGACAGGCCCATCGAACAAGTTGATGCTGCCTCCGTTTGGAAAATAGGCCAGGAAATAGTGGTGGTCGAAGCATTGGTCGCAAATAAAAAAGCACAGGATGCCTTGAACCGGGGTGCGGAAAGCCTGGTTTTTACGATTCCATCGGAAGACATTTCTATAAAAAAAATCGTATCGGGAATAAAAAAGATGCCAGGTTCGATTCATTTCAACCTCCAATTTCTCTCCGTGGCATATACAAGCGAACTACTTGATCAGACCCACGCTCTTGCTGCGAAAACCCATTTGAACATCGATATTCTTGGCAATCTAGCCCGGACCGGAAATTGGTTTTATCAGCAAGAGAAAGACCAACGTCTTTTAGAACAGATTTCAGGGCATGGCATTAAAAGGGATGGAAACACAATATTGGCAGTCGATGGTTCATTATATCAAAATGCGGGTGCCACCATGGTACAACAATTGGCCTATACCCTGGCGCATGCCAACGAATATCTAAACCAGGATGCGTTAGGCCCCACCCATGGACTCGTATTCAAGGTTTCGGTCGGTACAAATTATTTCTTTGAGATTGCGAAAATCAGGGCATTGCGCTGGTTATGGAAATCGCTGGCCATGGAATATGGCATTACTGCAAACTGTCAGATTGTGGTTGTGCCCACTACAAGAAATAAAACCCTCTACGACTACAACAGCAATATGTTGAGAACGACGACCGAATGCATGGCTGGAATTCTAGGAGGAGCCGATACCATTTGTAATTTGCCCTATGATGCTATTTACCACACCGAAAATGAATTTGGGGAACGCATTGCCAGAAATCAATTATTGCTCCTAAAACATGAGTGTCACATTGATCAAGTAAGCAATGCACCCGATGGCAGTTATTATATTGAGGAAATTACACGCCAACTGGCCGAAAAATCAATGGAACTATTTAAGTCAATCGAGTTAGGGGGAGGTTTCTTGGTGCAACTTAAAAATACGACACTCCAAAGAAAAATAAAGGAAAGCGCACTGAAGGAACAGGCAAGGTTCGATTCGAAAGAAGAGATCTTAGTTGGCACGAATGCCTATCAGGATAAAAGCGATAGCATGAAGGGCCAATTGGAACGCAACCCATTTCTTAAAGCCAACAAACGTAAAACGGTGATTGAACCAATTTTGGAAAAACGACTGGCGGAGGCCATCGAACAAAAGCGATTGTCGTATGAGTAGAAAAGAGATACAACACCTGAAGCTCTATAGCGCCACACAACCTTCGGAAACCAGTGCCGAAGAATCCAATGCGAATTCATTGCCAACGGCCCACATTTTTTCTACTCCGGAAGGCATCCCTTTAAAAAGGATCTACACCCATGAGGATATTGCAGACTTAGACCATCTCGATTTCGCAGCGGGGTTTCCACCATTTCTGCGGGGACCTTACGCTACAATGTATGGAACGCGTCCTTGGACCATTCGTCAATATGCCGGGTTCTCAACGGCCGAAGAAAGCAATGCATTTTACAGGCGAAATTTGGCGGGCGGACAGAAAGGCCTATCAGTAGCATTTGACCTTGCCACGCATCGGGGTTATGACAGTGACCATGTGCGCGTTGTGGGCGACGTGGGAAAAGCGGGTGTTGCCATCGATACGGTCGAAGACATGAAAATTTTGTTCGATGGCATTCCATTGGATAAAATGTCGGTTTCTATGACCATGAATGGTGCCGTCCTGCCCATAATGGCTTTTTATATTGTTGCTGCCCAAGAACAAGGGGTATCACTTGAACAACTTTCGGGTACCATACAGAATGACATCCTCAAAGAATTCATGGTCCGAAATACCTATATCTATCCCCCAAAGCCCTCGATGCAGCTTGTTTCCGATATTTTCCAGTATGCCAGTAAATACATGCCGAAATTCAATAGTATCAGCATTTCAGGCTACCACATGCACGAAGCAGGCGCAACCGCCGATATCGAATTGGCCTACACGCTGGCCGACGGCATGGAATACCTGCGTACCGGGATTAGGGCCGGGATGGATATTGACAGTTTCGCCCCGCGTTTATCGTTCTTTTGGGGAATCGGCATGAACCATTTTATGGAAATCGCCAAACTTCGGGCGGGTAGAATGATCTGGGCAAAATTGGTAAACCGATTTCATCCCAAAAATGAAAAATCACTGATACTGAGGGCGCATTGTCAGACCAGTGGCTGGAGCCTTACCGAACAAGATCCCTTCAATAATGTTGCCAGGACGGTAATCGAAGCGGCATCTGCCGTTTTTGGGGGCACCCAAAGCCTTCATACGAATGCTTTGGACGAGGCCATTGCCCTACCGACCGATTTCTCTGCCCGGATTGCCAGGAATACGCAACTATTTCTTCAAAAGGAAACCAAGATTACAAAGACGGTCGATCCCTGGGGGGGCAGTTTTTATGTTGAAAGCCTTACCCATGATCTAGCCAATAAGGCATGGACGCTTATTGAGGAAATAGAGGCCTTGGGCGGCATGACCAAGGCCATCGAAGCCGGAATACCCAAAATACGCATAGAAGAAGCCGCGGCCAAAAAACAGGCCCGTATCGACAGTGGACAGGATATTATTATCGGGGTCAACAAGTATCCCTTGGAGGAAGAAGATGCCTTACACATATTGGAAGTCGATAATGATGCCGTGCGAAAACAACAAATCGAGCGACTTATAAGGGTGCGATTTAATCGTGATGATCACGTTGTTCAAAGTACCTTAAAAAATCTTGAAGTGGCGGCCAGGAAAAAAATGGCATCAAATGAAAATGCGTCCGAACCTGCCAAAAATTTACTAGCTTTAGCTGTAGAAGCGGCAAGGGCAAGAGCAAGTTTGGGTGAAATAAGTGCTACCCTAGAATCGGTTTTTGGCCGGCATACCGCAAATATACAATCAGTTTCAGGCGTGTACGCTAAAGAGATTAAAGACGACGATAGTTTCAAAAAGGCCCGTGAATTGACCGATCGATTCGCTGAGCAAGAGGGTCGTAGACCCCGAATCATGATTGCAAAGATGGGGCAGGACGGGCACGACCGTGGTGCCAAGGTAGTGGCGACCGGGTATGCCGATCTAGGTTTTGATGTTGATATCGGACCGTTGTTTCAGACCCCATCGGAAGTTGCCAAACAAGCCATTGAAAATGACGTTCATATATTAGGGATTTCTTCCTTGGCGGGTGGTCATAAGACCTTGGTGCCCAAAGTTTTGGAGGAACTTAAAAAATACGATAGGGAGGACATTATGGTTATTGTTGGCGGTGTAGTCCCAAAACAGGATTATCAATTCCTTTTTGATGCAGGTGCAGTAGCCATTTTTGGTCCAGGGACCAAAATAGCTGAAACCGCTATCCAAATTTTGGAAATCTTGATGCCTTCCTGATTTATATTTTTTAAATAACAGTAGACAAAAAATAATACACCTTTTTGATTGCCAATGAACTTTGGGAATCTATATTTTTTAGTAACTTCGCCGCACATTTGAAAAATCCGATTTTTCATGGATTGCATTCCTGTCTTATGCAGACATGGTGCTTTTAAAGGGGATTGGGTACAGGTCCTGAATCATATGTCCGGGAAAATATAAATAGATAAAATCAGGTCGCGTAGCTCAGCTAGATAGAGCATCCCGCCCTTAGGCGGGGCGGTCACAGGTCCTGGATCATTTGTCCGGGAATATATAAATGGATAAAATCAGGTCGCGTAGCTCAGCTGGACAGCGCATCCCGCCCTTCGGCGGGGCGGTCACAGGTCCTGGTCGTGCGGCCGGGAATATATAAATGGATAAAATTAGGTCGCGTAGCTCAGCTGGATAGAGCATCTGCCTTCTAAGCAGACGGTCACAGGTTCGAATCCTGTCGCGATCACTTGATAATCAAGACTTTAGAGATTAATTTCTTTAAGGTCTTTTTTATTTGCACTCAATTTGCACTCATTAATTGGTTTTATCTGGTTTAATATGGCTTCTTTTATCATGCCCAACAACCTAGTTTGTCTAAATGTTATCATTTTCTTTTCTCTCCCTAACCACAAAAAGTGCCCTTTAGGGCGCAAAATTCCATCTCAGAATCCCTCCTTTAATTTTACAACGAAATCCCCCTACTTTTATGTTTAGTAAAATCCGTCAGCTCGTCCTTGAACCCGTTGAACAGTTCTTCTTCTTTATAGCTACTCCCCCCTAACAGGTTGCCCAGGGCATAAACGCCTTTTCTGATAAAGCGTTTTTGTTGGATACCGGCTTGCCTTTGGGATACTTGGGCAAGGCACTGCCGGAGTCCATTGTCCATATGGTGGTGTATCATTTCCCGATGTAGGTTCGGTTGCACATTTTCCACCGTTACCATAAAGGCGACCTTGTCGTACATTCCCCTTTCCATAAGATGTCCCGCCCATAGGTTTTCGAGGTTGTTCCTGCCCTCCTCAACAAGGTTTTTGATGACGGGGTATTGTTCCTTTAATGTTGTGGTCAAATCGGGAATTGAACTCAAATAATGGCTTGTTCTTTTCGGTAAGGAGTAACTTGATTTGTTATCCGTATAAATTGATTTGACCTCGAACCCTTCTTTTCCTTTTGCAAAATAAAAACCTTTGGCATTGAAAAAGGTGATATAGTCCTTTGGGGATTTCTCGAAGGGCGCATGTGTGCGTTCTGCATTCTTTATATAGGAACCCAAAGCGACACTTTCATATTGCTTTTTGTAAACGGGATTGATTTTTTCATAAAGCTTCGGAAATATCATTGGAAGAAACATGGCCGATGCTGTCAGCTTAGGGCTATTTTCGGAAGACTTCTCCGACAATATTTCCAGCATCAAATGGTTCTGACGGACGAAACCTGTGGATACATATTTCTCCATGGCATTGGGAAAGGGCAGACTACCCAAACGAACAGGAACCGTATGTCTGTTCGAATTGGTAAAGGACAAGTTGTTATCATTATACTTTACCCCCAAAGATTGGAACAAAAGACGAATACTCCCACGTTTCGTGCCGACATTGAAAACCTCTTTTTTCAATACCTTGCCAATGAGCTTGAATTTGCTTTCCAAGGTTTCCTTTTCTTTTTTGGTTTCAAGTTCATACAATCTGTTCCTAACGATTGGGAACGCTCTTTCAATCGCTTCCCTGAACACCCCTTTTTGATTACTTGGTAGATAACGGTCAAGGAATTTGAAATCTTTCGATGCCTTTAGGGTATTGTAAATATCATCGAATTTCTTAGCCATTATATGTTCAGAGAGCAGTCCTTCCTTTTTCGGAGATTTCAGATAGGATGTTGTTAGTTCATCCTTTATAAGCTTCTTGATTTCCAATTTAAACTGTTTGCTTTCGGTATCGATTTTCGTTGGCTCGTTGTCGTTACGGAAAATATCCTTGCGGTTTTCCATTAGGATATTTTTGCTCAGTTCTCTTTCCCTGAAAACATATCGCGATTTGTCATAGATGGTAAACCCCTCGACAACCTCTTCTTCTTTGTCCAATTTTATATCGATGTCCTGATATTCCTTTAGGACTTCGTCGAGTTCCTGTGGATGGATAGTTTGAAAAAGGTCATAGGTAGTCTCTATCTGTTTCAACAGGCGTTTCCTGTGCATCGGCAACAGCTTCGATTTGGAATGTGAATCAAAAACCTTTTGCAGTTTAGGGCCGCTCAATCCGCGGTGAACGGCAGAGCCGTTGATGAACCTTGTCCGGTAGCTTTTTTGGTTGTTCAGGCCATAGGCGACCCCTATCCTTCCTGACTCGTTTTTCGTCTGCCTTAATTCGATGTGATAGGGCTTGACCAGTCTTGTTAATTCATCGAAATTACGCACTTTGTATTTTTGGTTGATACCGTTCAGTACATCCTGCAAATAATATTTCGTTCCTTTTTCCGCATCCATTCCGAACTGTAGTTCGGGCAATCTGTATAACGGGAGTTGCCTTTCTTGTTTGGTGCTTGGAGATGGGGAGAGGCCATACTTTTTTTCTAGGTGCTGATGGACGGCAATGTTCCTTCGGAAGCTGTTGAAGATTCCTAGGACTTTTCCATCTTCCTTTACGTTGGTCGTTACAATATGGACATGCTCGTGCTTGGTATCGCTGTGCCTGACCACTACATAGGGCTGTTCCCCATAGCCCATATTGTCCATGTACTCTTCGGAGATTTTATAGAAGGTCGCATCGTCAAGATGTTCCCCATGAGGAAGGTTCAGGCTAATGTGGGCATACCTGTTCTTGGTGGCATTGCGCTGTCCCTGAAAATGGAGTACGTTCCCGAAGAACTTTTGCGATATCCCTTGGGAAAACGTGTTACCGTAACCGAGTACTTGCATACCTTCTTTTCCAAAGATATAGTTCAATGTCCCCTTACAGGTTTCGCCATAAATTATTTGCCCTATCATTTTATTTATTCTTCTATCGTAATTTCTATAAGTGCGTGCAGCAATTCGTTCGTTTTTTGTATTTCATTTGACAAACTACTGTTCGGACTTCTCAGATTCTTATGGTGTGCGATCCTGACCAGTTGGTTGATGTTGTTGCCTATCTTGTTGATGTGGTAGGCAAGATTTGAAGTGTCGGGGAGCATATCTTTTTCTTCGGCCTTTTGTTGCAAGACCAATCTTCTCAGAAGCGGACTTATCACGCCCCTTTCGGAAATATCCAGATGATACGATTCGCAGATTAGCCTCAATTTGTCATATTCCGTTTCGTTGAACCGCAGCATTATGTTATGATACCGTTTCATTTTCCCCAATCGTTTTCGACCTCTTTTCTGTTGTTCCATTTTAGTTGCTTTTTAAAGCAAAACACTTCGCAAGAAGTAGACAATTCTAAGTTACTTAGAATACAGCTTGCTATCCGTTTCACGGATAAATATAATAGATAAATTAAGAATACAACTATCTTATTATCAGTATTTTAACTCACAAATACATATAGAACCATATGATATTATATGGAACCGATCCAGTAATTAATCCGGTCTTATTTGGTGTTAAGGAATCTTGGAAATATCCAAATCTCTTATGGATAGGGAGAGGAAAGGGCAAGGGGTTTTTTTCCCTTGTGCTTTTGTGCGGCCGCGAGGTGGTCGGGCAAAACTGGAATGGAAAGACTTACCCAGCGGACCAGCGAAGCGTGTCCGTTAGGGGGAGGATTGGAGTGGAAGATTTGTGCGACTTCCGCAGGGGCTTGGGGAAAGTGTATCTGAAAAACAAGCCGCTAAAAGTCAGATCTATATTGATATTTTATTTTAGGATAAGCCCCAATTTTTAGAGCTTATAAAAGAACAAAAATATGCATTTGGTATATCTCGATTTACCAAAGAATTTGGAAAAGAGGTACAATCAAATAGGTGCAATAACATACTTCTCTAAAAATTCATTTATAGAATTCCGGTCATAAAGAATGACTTTTTTTGAAGGGCTGCGAAAACCTGATTTTCTGTTCATCCCTTAATTTTTGCAAGGTGGATTTGGATTTTATCCGCAGTAGTTGCATCGCTTCCTCCATACTTATCCATTAAGAGGGAACACCTTGTTCTTTCGTGGACACAATATATTCAAAGACCCTATCCAATAGGATGTAAAAAGCTTGTTCTTCGATACAAATGACTTTCATAGATAAGTCAATATAGTAAAAGATTTTTAAGCTACTATAATTTGAAATCAGATGATAACAAATGAAAAAGAATTACCCGATAATCGCACTTATAATTAGCATTTTGAACAATAAAAATAGGGAATAGGCTCAGGTTTAGCTATGGTCATTTACTTGTTGAGGTATCACAAAATGTGATACCTCAACACATAGCGATTTTGTCCCTTGCTGGATATTGCATAAAGTACTTACTACAATAAAAAAATCGCCCTTTATTTGAGCTTTAAAGGAAGATATTAAAATTTGTGCGACACAATAAACTCTTTACAAAAGGTGCATTCTGTAAAGTGATTAGATAACATTTTAAAATTACTACCCAATTGGGACGAGAGCAATGTGGTTTCGTTTATGTTGGATAGGAAAGACAATTTTTTGGGCCAAGAAGTGGTTATGTTAAAAGCCGAGCAAGAAGAAGTTATGGTCAAGATACCGATGGCATTATCACTAGGTAGATTCAAAAAGAATAGATCTTTAATTTCAAGAAAACTTAAAGTCTTTGCAACGATAGCGCCAGTCGTCGGCAGGGCATCTAAATTTTCAGAGTCTATTACCGCCAGAATTTCATATTAACATGTTTTAGAACCAAGTACGAATTGAAATACAAAAGTCGATGCTTCTTTTCTGCATTCTTCTAAATTTTACTAATGACATAACGCTATATTTTAGGTTAAACAACTATTTAAATATTACCTGAAGGTATAATACGCAACCCAGCTGCGAAATGATTTAGATTAGTCTATTATATTCGAAATGCTATTTCGGAAATCAATTTAATAGAGGTGTTCCTCTAAGGGAATAATCCTTTCGAATTCTGAACAGGAGGAATTGAACAGTAAACCACGGTCTAAAATGCGCCCAAACTGCTCGGCTGTTGGTGAAATATAAATCTGTGTACCCTCTTCTTGAGGTTCTGATAATATTCTTATTGGAGTGATAGAATCCAATTGCACTAAATTTTCAGGGATTTCCGCTCTTGCGAGCGAAAGCAGCCCTCCTCCTTTATGGGATGCCACCAAGACCGCCCATACGCGTTCATCGAGTTTGATATTCATGATGAGATGGCCTTTAAAAGGCTTTAGAATTTGTTGCTCCCCTATGGAAAAAATCGTATCCCGCATAATTACTTTTGAGATGATAGTATCGCCTTTTTCATCGGCAGGAAAATCGGTTTCCCAATCTTTTACGAACAACCTACCGTTTCGGAGTTCGAGATTGTTGTTGGAATCTATTTCAGAACGTGTCATTTTTATGAGGAACTCTTTTCTTTTTATGAAAGTCTGACTATCAACGAACAAGGAGGCACTATCTACTTTGCACCAATAAATGCCATGATATTCACTAGGAATAATCGATAACGGTTTTGTGTTGGCAGGCTGCGGCTCACCAAAGACCACGGGTGGTTGACATGAAATTAAGATGCCCAAAAATAGTACGATAAGGATAAGGCTACGGCTATTCATTGTATCTTCAGTTTCATATTAGGTTTCAATGGGTGCTCATCTGAGCCTTTCTCTTTTTAAGTTGGACTTCCAAATCACGTATGGTCTCGGCGACCGAGTTTTCAAAGCTGTCTTCGTCAGAGGATGCGAATATTCTAGGACCAGGCAAACTCAAGCGTATTTCGCATATTTTACCCTTTCCATCAGTATCTTTTTCTTCTTTAAAAAAAACATCGGCCCCAATAAGCCAGTCGTATTTTTGACCCAGATCATCTACTTTTTGCTTAACTAATTCTTCTACCCCTTTTCTCTGAGCAGTCTGTACAAATTGAATAATCACTTTCATCGATTGTTATTTTTTTACTTCGTTTCAAGCACTAGCCCAGTTCTATGATAATACCATTTGAACAATGAAAATCGGTAAGGACGTACGCTATACCGATTAGCCAAATAGTCGCTTAATACCGATATAATGCGTTCATTTTTGAATGCGGGTTTGGCATTTCATCTTTTTCCATTAAATACACCTTGCCACCGTTCAAAAAGGTTTTGATGGCCACTTTGTTCAATAGCGATACACTTGATGGCAATGGGTCTTCATCTACCCGAACAAATCTTTTTTCGGGATCGTAAATACCATAGATATCTGCGCTGTTCTGAACGAAAAGCGTGTCTATTTTTCCGTCTAAGGCTGCAGGCACGACGTGCTCGATTTCAGAGGAAGTTCTGCCTGTACCATCATATTGCTTAAAGGTTTCAACTTTTTCTTTACGTTCCTCATCAAAAATAGGAGCGACTTTTTCCCAAGCAATTTCGTGCAAGAGAAACTTATCGGTCTCCGACAGATTGCAGTTTATAGGGTCGTCCAACAAATGTTGGTAACTGTTTTCATCTTTATATATCGAAAATAAATAGTCTTGTGATGCAACGATCATAGGAACATTGTCATCTTTCAAAAGGGTCATTAGTCCTTTATCAATCGCCCTAAAATATCGCGCTATTTCGTTCTTGCGATTCCGGTCTCCTTCCGCATGGCCATGATACATGGCGCGGCCCTGGGCATCTGCCCCGCTTTTATACTGTAGGCTTTTCGGCTCGTAATCATAGCCCACTCGATCTTCCATACGTGAAGGAATCAAATCATCGACGACTACCTCGGTGATACTGTGTCTGGTCTGCTCATAGAGTCTTACATTCTCCAGTTCCAAGGCTAAAACGTAAAAATTTCCATCGCCCGCAATCATGGGAAGCAAGGGTTTTAGGTAAAACCCGTTCGCCACATAATTGAACGCATCGAAATGAACGGGAAGCGTATATTTTTTGAAAAAACTATCGGAACGGAAAATGGCAAGTCCGTCAGATTGGTGCCGCCAGAATTCGCTGTCATCCAAAAGTTCTTGAATGGGTGCGATGAGCGTGTCAATTTCCCTAGGGCCCATTTCCTCTTTTTCCAGCTTGCTTTTGACTTCTTTCAATTGGTTCTTTAGTCTAAGGGTGTCCTTTCCCTTCAAGACTTCTTCCCCTGCACGATGAGTGGGAATGAAAATAGAAATGCAGCTTTCGCTATGGATACCTTCCAACTCCTCGATTTCCTTTTTTGTAATTAATGCCATTTTTCAATTAAGTTTTAAGTAGATTTCTTACTGTAGTTTTTATAAATGGAAAGATAGATAAGGGGTGTTTTACATGCAATGACATTGCTCAGTTTAGACCTCTTTTCGGAAATAAAGAAAAATAAGAGGAAGGGATTAATTCCAGATCAAACTTTAAATCGCTGCATTTACAATCTTAGGGGATTAAATACTCAGCCTTTTTTTAGGCATACGGTATACATCCAATGTCTTTTCTCCAGATTGCGAATCAAGTCCATTAGAATGTCTTCAGTAGCTATATCTCCAGCATCCAAGGCATGATCAGTGACTTCCAATATGGCGTCATGAATAATACTAAAGTCTTTCAGTACCTCTTGTACCATTTGAAATGAAGTCAATTCCTCTTCTACTTCCTTTACCCCAGAAAGAGACAAAAATTGTTTCAAAGTATATCTAGGCTTAATACCGAATACCCGTATCCGTTCAGCTATAATATCTATGTTTTCTTTTGTTTTTTCATACTCTATTTCAAATTGCTCATGTAACTCAAAGAAATTCGCACCTACAACATTCCAATGAAAATTTCTGAGTTTGTGATAGTGGACAATATAGTTAGCCATTAATTTATTCAGTGCAATAACAATTTCAGCGGTTTCCAAATAGGTAAAACCCAATTTTCTAAACGTTTTTGCTTTCTTAGGTGTTTTCATTTTATAGATTTTTTCTTGTTAATTAACCCGATTTTCTTAGAAAAAAGAGCAAAAATGTTCATTACTTTTAATGATATCAAATTTCAAAAATGAACTTAAAATGCTCTTTTATATAGTTATGACAATTATTTATTCAATGGATAATCTTTAAAGAAATTAACCATATCGAATGGGATACCAAATTCATCACAAGTGAATGGAAAGTCATTTGAATAATTTATAGATTGTGTCGTGAATAGAAGGGCATTACATTGTTATACCATTTTTCTACTGTAATTATCGCTGGTTACCCATTCGCCTATTCCCACTAATGAAGGGGGCGTGACAAAAAAAAGATCCGTTTCCTCCTTAAGTTTACCAATGTCCATCAGTTCTGGTATTTCATTATTTTCATTCTCTCAGAAACCTTAGGGAATTCCCAAAGCCATTCTCTTATCTGCTCTTGATAAGGCTCCACTAAATGAACTTCCCAATTTAATCTTAAATTTACATCTATCTTTTTTCAGTCCCAAAAATTCGCCGTTTTGTGGTACTAGTAATCGTAATATATTTAGTGCTGTTTTTTTTAATTTTTTGGATATTCTTTCCTTAAGGGATTAAAATGCTTTTTAAGCTATAAGAAAATGAATAAGCATGGCATAAAACATGGTATTCTACTAATAACAAAATGGTTTCGACTAGGCTCAACCTGACACATTTTAGTTATTTCCTAAAATCAATGGAAGGCCGGAATCTCCACCGCCAACAATAACCACTTTTGAGTTTGGTGACTTTGCAAGCTCTAAGGTTGCGTCTATTCCTTTGTCCTGTAAAATTTTATTAGTTAGCGATGCACTCAATATTCTATTTGCATCTGCCTTACCTTGGGCCTCAATAGTTACTTTTTCAGCTTCTTTCTGAGCGGTAACCAATCGAAACTTATACTCCAATGATTCTTGCTCTTGCTTTAATTTACGTTCAATCGCTTCTTTAATCGTAGCAGGTAATGTTACATCACGTACCAATACTTCGTTCAGCTGAATGTACTGACCATCAACAATTTTTTTGGTTTCTTCATATATCTCCGCTTGTATAGCGTCTCGCTTACTTGAATATAGTTGCTCAGGCGTATACCGTCCAACAACACTTCTTGCTGCAGAACGTATGGTAGGCAGTAATACGCGCTGGATATATTCAGTTCCCTTCTCTTGGTGTAATTTACCCAAGAATTCACGTTTTGGTTCAAACCAAGCCGAGGCATCCAATTTAATTTCCAATCCGTTTGAAGAAAGTACTTGCATCTTTTCAAAAACCTCTTGTTGTCTCACCTCATAAATAAAAACCTTATTCCATGGAGCAACAATATGAAAGCCTTCTCCCATTGGCGGCTCATCTGTAACCACACCTCCGTCAAAGGTTTTGTATAACACACCTGCATCTCCAGATCCTATGGTGATAGCTGATTTAGAAATTAAAATAACAAGTGCAATCAATATTAATATTGCGGGTAAAGCAATCTTTGGTAATTTATCCATTAGAATTCTGTTTTTAGATTAATCCGTTATTTTAGGATTTGATATGGTTGACCTTTATGCAACCGTGTTCGGTGAGTAAATTTTAGTTGTGCGCATGCAAAAAAACGATTTATGAATTTAATTTTTCTCAACACCTATACCAAAGGCCGCTCTTGTTTTTGAAGTTTCGCTAAGACCGATAGGTACTATTATAATTTTCATTGTTCTTTTTGAAGCTATTTTTTACTTTGGTTTTCATCTATTGTTTCTTTGTCAATATCAAAAGTCTTATTCTTGACATCAGTACCCCTATTTGGATTTGTAGGGTTTGATTGTTTTACTTTCCTTTTAAATTTTCTTTTATCGCTCATTGTTTCTATTTTATTGATTTACAACTACTTATAATATACTACATAGGGCGCGAACTCTCCGTTAAAGCAGGTTAAACCTATGTTAAAAGGCTCTCAAGAAGCAGAACCTGACACGTTTAGCAGAGCTTCTTTCCTTCTCATTTTTATATTAGTCCAGAAATTCATATCTTCTATAAACCACTTTCAAATTTATCGGAATTCTCAATTCTGTGATTCTTTCTCTTGACAAACCTGTCGAGCACGTTAGTTAAAAGTAATCTCTAAAAACAAAAACATGAACTCACTGAACGTTGCACAAAAATTGATACAAACTCATTTGATAACTGGGAAAGCGGATCCAGGAACAGAAATTGGTCTAATGATAGACCAGGCATTATTGCAAGATGCTACAGGAACTTTAGTGCAGTTGGAATTGGAAGCAATGGGTCTCGATAGGGCAAAGACCGAAGTGGCCGTACAATATGTAGATCATAATTTATTACAGACCGATTTTAAAAATGCCGACGACCATCTTTTTTTATATTCGGCAGCTCAAAAATTCGGGCTATGGTACAGTAGACCAGGCAACGGAGTAAGTCATCCCGTTCATATGGAACGTTTTGGGATTCCGGGGAAGTCTCTAGTAGGTTCCGATAGTCATAGTTGTGCCGCGGGATCTTTGGGAATGCTTGCCATTGGCACAGGTGGATTGGATGTGGCCGCTGCCATAGCCGGGCAACCCTATTTTGTTAAAATGCCAAAGATCATGGGCGTGAAACTGACGGGCAAAATTCCCGATTGGGTAAGCGCCAAGGATGTCATACTTGAAATGTTACGTCGTTTCGGTGTTACAGGGGGTGTAGGTAATATAATAGAGTATTATGGGAGTGGATTAAAGCATTTGAGTGCCATGGATAGGCATGTAATAGCGAACATGGGTGCCGAGCTCGGTGCTACTACAACGGTTTTTCCAAGTGATGGGGAAACCCGTCGCTTTCTGAAATCCCAAGGAAGGGAAGGCGATTGGACCGAAATTTTAGCGGATGAAGGTTGCTCCTATGACCTAGAACATGAAATTCTTCTGGACGAACTGGTTCCCCTGATCGCACTGCCAACAAGCCCCGGCAATGTTGTCCCCGTTCGAGATGTGGAGAACAGAAAAATCAGTCAGGTGGTCATCGGTTCTTCCGCCAATCCAGGACTAAGGGATTTTTGGATGGCAGGTGCCATTGTAAAGGATAGAAGTGTAAACCAAGAAGTTTCCTTCGATATCAATCCCACTTCCCGACAGATTATTCAGAATATGATCGGGAACGGAACTTTTGCCAATCTGATAAAGGCAGGGGCGCGCTATCACCAGTCCGGATGTATGGGCTGCATTGGTATGGGACAAGCTCCGGCAAGTGGCACTATAAGTCTTCGGACAATGCCCCGTAATTTTCCGGACCGTTCCGGGACAAAGGACGACCAGGTCTATCTATGTAGTCCCGAAACTGCTGCTGCCTCCGCTTTAGCGGGAAGGATTACGGACCCTAGAGATCTTGAAAATATGTTCGGAATGAAATATCCGCAATATGAGTTCCCGGATGAGGAAATCATCAATATGGATATGTTGGTGCCGCCGACCAAAGACAACCTCGAAATCGAGCTTAAAAAGGGACCTAATATCAAATCTCTTCCAGAGATGAACGCACTAAAATCGGCATACGAAGTTCCCGTACTATTGAAAATGGGGGACAATGTCTCTACGGATGAAATATTGAAAGCAGGTGCGGAAGTGCTTCCGTTTCGAAGTAATATTCCTGAAATAAGTAAATTCTCCTACTCCGTAATCGAAGAGAAATTTTATGACCGGGCCATACTTGCCAAAGAGAAATACGGTGGTCATATCGTTGTAGCCGGGGAAAACTACGCACAAGGCAGTAGTAGGGAACATGCTGCGATCGCACCAAAATATTTAGGTCAAGTGGCGGTCATTGCCAAGGATTATGCACGGATCGCATGGCAGAATCTGATAAATTTCGGCATTCTTCCCTTGGAATTTGAAAACCCCCAGAATTATGACCATATCGAACAAGGGGCTTTGATTGAGTTCAAAAACCTAAGGGCAGATATAATGAATAAAGGTCTCATTAAGGTTAAAGTAAAAAACAAGAACAATACTATGGAAATTTTCACCAAGCATAGTCTTAGCGATAGGCAAATAGGATTGCTTTTGAAGGGTGGGGTAATAAACGATTTTAAGGATAAACTTTCTTCTTAGGCCAAATACCTAAAAAAGAACCCATTGTAGAAATCGTCGATTTCACTACTTAATCTGATTATAAAGGGCAGAACCTATACTACCATCTTGTCAGGAAAACATTAACAAGAGGGACTATAAAACTATTTATTCCCAAGTTAGAGATACTTCCTATGGGTTGAACATTACCTATAGCAAACATAGATTTTCATTTGGAGGAATACTATTGAACAATACGGTAACATTGGATAATTTGGGAAGCATGAATTTTTAGTATTTAAATTAGAAGTCATAAAATGGTACAATGTAAAAACTAGGTAAAAAGAGAACCTACTAGCTATTCTTATTGTTGTAGAAACACTATTTTTCAATAGTCACTTTAAAAGAACGTTTTATGAATATTAGTATCGCTTCAAAGTTCAATTAAACCTATTTCTACTTAATTGAACCCACCTTTATTTAGACTTTAAAGATGACGTTCTAAGTCTTATTTTTGACGAGGGATTCGCACCATTTCACCGCATTATGGTCAAGTTCTGGTTCGATTGTCCAAGATTCGAAATTTGTAACAAGTTGGCGCAGTAATTGAGCCTATGTTCTGAGCTAAGATAAACTTAATTTAGGCAAATTTTTTAGGTAGCATTGGTAGTTACTTTTTTAACCAATTTACCAACTGTCAATCCCTGTCCGATAATGGAGAATACCACCACTACATAAGTAATGACCAAAAAGAGGTCCCGGTGCATTTCCTGAGTCAACCCCAAAGCCAGGGCAATGGAGATACCACCACGTAAACCACCCCAGGTCATGACCAAATTTGTTTTGGGTACAAAGTCCAGTTTTTTCTCAAAAAACTTTATCGGCAACAGCAATGATAAATACCGACAAGCCAAGACAACCGGGATAGCGACTAACCCCGCTAAGACATAATTGAATTGAAAGGATATGACCAGCATTTCCATCCCGATCAATACAAACAATACGGTATTTAATAGAATATCCAACAATTCCCAAAACTTGTCTACATAGGTTTCCGTAGTTGCTGACATTGCGGAGTGCCGAACGGTATCGTTACCGACCACTAATCCCGCAGTTACAATGGCTAAAGGCGCAGACAGATGGAACTTTTGAGCCACTACAGTACCCATCATTACGGCGGCCAAGGTAATAATCACTTCTATATCGTAATCGTCTATGGAACGCATTAATCGATAGGTAATCCACCCGATTAAGAGTCCCAAAAGAATTCCACCAATAACTTCAACCCCAAAAAGTTCTAAAATAGCCAAGGGGTCGATCTCTCCACTATTCGAAGAAGCCAATTGAAAAATAGTCAAAAAAACGACTACTCCTACGCCATCGTTAAATAACGATTCTCCTACAATCTTCGTTTCCAATTTTTTAGGGGCCCCCGCCTGTTTTAAAATGCCAAGTACGGCAATCGGGTCCGTGGGTGATATCAGGGACCCAAAAAGCAAACAGTAGATAAAATTGACCTCTAGCCCAAATAACTTTAAAATATAAAACATAAAGGTTCCAACTAAAAAGGTGGATACCAAAACCCCCAAAGTAGAAAAGACCAAAATAGGCCAACGTTGAACTTTTAACTGTTTAAAATTGGTGTGTAAAGCTCCGGCGAAGAGCAGGAAACTAAGCATTACATCTAAAAGCACAGTCTTAAAATCGATTTGATTTATTATGTACCGCTCCGCATTCAGCAAAGTATCATCCACATAACTAATGGCAAATACCGCCAAGGTAAAAACAATAGTAATCAGCATGAGTCCAATAGTATTGGGCAGCTTCAAGAAACGCACGTTAATATATCCGAATATGGCGGATATAAAAACAAGTATTGCTGCAATAACAAAGTAATCCATAGTGTTATTTTAATTCATTTATTAAAATGACCATTCATATTCAGAAATTTCTGCTTCCTTCTTTGCCAAGTCAACTTACACGGATATTACACCGGGAGCAGCGGACAATTTATTTTGAACTGTTTTTACGTATCCGCCACAACTCATACCACCGATGTGATAAGTATCTTTAATTGAATTTTCCATTTTTACTTTGTTTTAAAAGGTTAAAAAATAATTATAAACCATAAGGTGAGGTTAATTGTTACTTAAAGTGTTAAACATTTATCGAAATATATTGTTCATTTTAAATATTTTTATATTTATGAATTGTTGTTCTTTCCAAAAGTTGTTAGTGCTGTAACAAA
The DNA here is from genome assembly GCA_038316335.1 of Flavobacteriales bacterium. GTDB lineage: Bacteria > Bacteroidota > Bacteroidia > Flavobacteriales > Flavobacteriaceae > JALHST01. The sequence goes on along the minus strand of JBBQAM010000001.1, from coordinate 216,859 downwards.
AATATCTTTTCTTGAAAAGATATCTGCCTATTATAATTTATGTACATCATTATTTAATTTTTGGATGATTCTTAACTTGTTCCAGAGAGAGTTCTTTGGTGCAGAAAAGCCAATTATAACTAGTAACTCAATCCATTAATAGGTATAGGGAAAATAAAATCTACTAATATATTATGATGGGCTTGCGAAACATATTCCTTAAACGACTTCATACTTTTATGCATAACTTTCACATACTTCTCATCAAGTAAATCCATGATTTTTTCCAGTTTTAATAATTCATGTTTGATAACAATTTCTCTTTCACCCTTTCCAATTGGCAGTTTGCTATTTATACTAATCATGTTTTTCTCAAAACTATCTTCAACATCTTTAAAAAATTCGATTAGTAATGAATCAGCTGAAAACGTTTTTATGTGCGTTAATTCTATGGCAGAATGTTTCTCCACATCATCGAGATGTCCATCCATGTTTGCTGCCAGTAATGATATGTATGCAGGGAATTTGAGAAGTTTTTTGTACTCCATTGTGTGTGAATTCTTTAAATCTTTCATAACTCTTTTCTTTATCTGTTTAAAAACTAATTGCTGTCGTTCATCATCATCATACTAGATTGCATACAATCTTCACTCATCATACCTTCATTTTGCATCATTTGCATCATATGATTCATCATTTTTCCATCTTTCATCATTGAATGCATCCTATTCATTGTCATAGTGCTGTCTTTCATCATGTTCATACCCTCGCCCGTCATCATCATATTCATCATGCCTTTATTTCCTTGCATCATTTGTATAGCCTGATTATTACCTTGCATATTCTGCATAAATTCGGTCATATAATCGTCATTCTGGGTAATGGTATTAAAAACCTCTGTGCGGGTTTCAGGACTTTCCATTATAGCTTGAGGATTTGTTTCTTGTTTGCAACCGATTGAGCTTAAAAGCCCAACTGCAGATAAAATAATTACTAATGTTTTCATAATATTTGTTCTTTAGATTACTATTCTATTTGTTTATCGTTTTAAATAAATATTGAATAAATTAAGATAGTAGCAATAATCAAAATAATTAACCCCGCTCCAACGAAATAGAAACCATATTTTGTCAACTTATCTTTTTGAAAAATATAGTTTCTTTTTTTATCCTTCTCTTCTTTTCCTAGTTTCATTAGTTCCTGTTTTTAATTAGTATAATTTGACTTTCTAGTTCAAAAAAATTGTCGCCATCTATCTGTTTTATCATAAAACATTTTTTTTTAATATTTTTTACGTTAAGTTATAAATTGGTAAATATCAATGACAGTTCGATTGATACATTATATAATACTCCCCGATTACTATTTATTTTAATTTAAGTTCATAATTATAATTTGTTGTTTATCCTTTTTTTAAAAGCCTTATAATTTTTCAATAACTTTTTCAAGCTTTGCTTTAATTTCATTGGCAATTTTTTCTAATTCTTCGTTCTCCACAGCTTGCATTGATGCCATTGGGTTTACCGCGGCTACCTCAATAACTCCTTCTTCAATTTCCTGTACTATGACATTGCAGGGCAACATCGTTCCAATTTTATCTTCTGCTTGCAAAGCTTTATAGGCATAAGGTGGATTACAGGCTCCAAGAATTTTGTACTTCTTGAAATCCACATCAAGTTTCTTTTTCATGGTTTCTTTCACATCAATTTCAGTGAGTATACCAAAGTCTTCTTCTTTCAATCCCTGAGTAACTTTATCGATAACCTCTTCAAAAGTGCCTTTGATTGTTTTATTAAAATAATACTTCATTTTTTTTATTTTTAGGGTTCAACGTTCGTTTTTGTTCTTCATATTCTTCTTTGGATATTTCGCCCTTGGCGAATCGGTTATCCAAAATATCAATAGGATTTTCTCTCTTCTCGTTATTTTGACTATTTCTTCCATTGTATAGAAATATGCCCAATAAAAGCACAACCGGTATTAGTATCCACCACCACATCATCATAATTGTATAGTTTTAATAGTTAACTAATTATTTTCATTTGTAGTTACTCCAATCTTTAGGGCAGGAATTTATTATCCTTTATTTTTCATTTTCTCTTTCATCTTGTCCATCATTTCAGGGTTTTTTTCCATCATTTTCTGCATCATTTCTTCCTTCATTTCAGGGTTTTCATCCATCATTTGCATCATCTTCCCTTTCATCTCCTTTTTCATCATTTTGTTTTTATGGATTTCATCCATCAGCATTTTACGACCCTTTTCACTCTCCATCATTTTATCGAGCATTTTGGATTGCATCTTTTGCATCATTTCCGGATTTTTCTCCATCATCATCTGCATATGTGATTGCATTTTTTCTTTCATTTCGGGATTTTTCTCCATCATCATTTTCATATTTCCAGATTCCATCTGTTCCATATGAGCTTTCATCAATATCTTTTTTGCCTCTTCGTTTTTTTGCGCCTCACTGATGAAATTGGTTAACTGAATAGGATTTGAAATAATTTCTTGATAAATGGCATTTTTATTTTCTTCAACCTGCAATGTCTCGGTGGCATTGAAGGTTGATTTGCAACTGATCATTGTTCCGACTAATCCAATTACCATTAAAATTTTTACTGTTGTTGTTCTTGAATTTTTCATTTTTATTAATTTTAAATTATTTATATACATTTTTTATTCTGAATCCTAGTTGTATTTATTGGTTGTTAAAAACCATCTTTCTCCTAAAAAGATAAGAGTCATAGCGACTAATGCAACAATTATGACAGTTATATCAGAGCTTGCTTTAATCCATAAAAAGGCACTTAAGACGATGACATCTAATAGTATTGCAGTTATAATTATGGCTGAATTGGCCTTAACCTCTATTCTTAAGTTACGAAAAATACCCCATTGGATGCCGATGTCCATTACTAAATAAAATATAGCTCCTAAAGATGCTATACGACTTAAATCAAAAAATATAGTTAGTACAATTGCAATTACAACAACGTACACCAACATATGTTTTTGAACATTCCCTGGCATTCCAAAATGTTTGTGAGGAATAAGCTTCATATTCGTTAACATTGCCGTCATTCTTGATACAGCAAAGATGCTGGCTATAATTCCAGATATGGTAGCTACTATTGCTATACCTACGGTGAACCATAATCCGTACTTACCAAAAGCTGGCTTCGAAGCCTCGGCCAATGAATAATCTTTGGCTGCTACAATTTCTGAAATAGTTAAATTAGAGGAAACTGCAAATGCCACTAATAGATATATTACTGTACATACTAAAAGAGAAATTATAATTGCTCTCCCAACATTCTTATTTGGGTTTACAATTTCTCCACCGCTGTTTGTGATGGTAGTAAATCCTTTATACGCCAAAATAGACAAGGCCAATGCACCTAAATAATCTGTTGTCTCGTAATCTGTCGAATTACTTAATGAAATAGCATCTTGGAAAGAAAATCCTGCAGCCCAGAGAGCTCCTATAGCAAAAATAGCGATACCTCCAACCTTAATGATAGCCATGACTAATGATGACTTTCCAATAATTTTATTGCCAGAAATATTAATTAGAAAGGCACCCACAATTAGGATTACACCGAGTATTGGCACCCAAACACTGTTGTTGCCCACATTAAAGAGCTGTAAGGTATAAGAACCAAAAGTACGGGCGACCAAACTCTCATTGATAATCATTGAGAATGCCATTAAAAGCGCACCCGATGCCGCAACAGTTCCTTTGCCATAGGCTTTGACCAAATACATAGCTATACCACCAGAAGATGGAAATGCATTTGACAATTTGATATAGCCATATGCACTAAATCCTGAAATTATCGCTCCAGCAATGAAGGCAAATGGAAATAAATTGCCTGACAGTTCAGCGACCTGACCCAATAAGGCAAAAATCCCCGCACCAATCATTACACCAGTACCCAATGCTACAGCTCCTATTAGTGATAGACTGTCTTTTTTATAGTTATTATTCATATTTAGAATCTTACTGATAGTCCGCCACCTGCACCAAAACGGTTATCGTAGCTTGCCATCAATGAAAAGTTTCGTGATAAAAAATATTCCACACCTGCATTCCAAACAACTTCGTTTGCAAAATTGTCTCCCGCAGGAAGGTCATCTACCCATCCAAAATCTGCTTGGTATTCATAACTGCCGAAAATGGCTGTTCTTGGGAAAATGAGTATTTCACGGCTTAAACTAATCTGTGGTCTTAATTTGTTATCGATACGCACATCGAGATTAAAGAGATAAGGCGTTAAATATCGAACTCCGGCAATTGCTGTGGTTGAAAGCTCATCCAAACTATCCTCCAGTTCGTTTTCAATATTAACACCACCAAACACTCTTAAATAATCGTGCAGATAACGTTCGTATGTTACTTCAGCTTCAAGATTTTCATTCCATCCATATTCGGCCATTACATTGAACTGGTTACGTATGTTGGACGTTGCAAAATTTAATTCGGTCATATGTGATGCCGCATCTACCATAGCCCACGTATAATATTTATCAGCTTCGGTAATCAATCCACTTATTGGATAACCGTTCAAACGGTCGTCTCTTGGTGTGTCATAACTAATAACCCTTGCCATCCCGCTCATCATATGGTACAAAATGTGGCAATGAAAGAACCAATCGCCATACTCGTTCCCATAAAACTCTATGGTAACTTCCTGCATCGGTGGCACATTAACGGTGTGTTTCAAGGGCGAATATTCTCCGTTCTTGTTGATGACCCTAAAAAAGTGTCCGTGTAAGTGCATTGGATGGTGCATCATCGTAAGATTGTTCAACGTTATTCGTGTTACCTCCTTATGGTTGATTTTTATCTGGTCGGTTTCCGAAAGTGGCACACCGTTCATACTCCAGATGTAGCGGTTCATATTTCCGGTAAGGTTCAGTAAGATTTCCTTAACGGGAACTTCTTTGTCATAGGTTGTTTTTTCGGGCGACTTCAAGTAATCGTAATTATATTCCGAAAACATATCCATTCCGTCCATTCCTTTCATATCATCCTTATCCATTTTTAAATCTTTGGACATTTCCATATTCATCTTTGAGTGGTCCATTTTGGAATGGTCCATTTTTTTATTCATCATTGAATCTTTTGGCATATCCATAGTCTTTTCGCTTGTTTTATCCATACCTGCCTCGTCGGCAGGCTGGTTCATTTCATCCATCCGCATCCCATATTCTTCTTTCATTTGAAAACGCTCATCTTTTTTGGGTTGGAATTTTAAGGCGTGTGCACCCATCTTCATATCCATTTTTGCCATTTTCTGCATCATTTTGATTTTATCGGGTTTCGGAACTACTTCCGCAGTAAGTACTTTGCCATTTCCAATAAATGCTGTGGCAGTACCCGAACCATCCTGTGCCATTGCCCGGAACTCAATCTTTCCGTTCTGTGGAATAGTTACTATAAAATCATAGGTTTCCGCAACAGCAATAAACGTTTTGTTCTTTTGTAAAGGTTCAACATTGAGGCCATCGGCAGAAACCAAAGTGGGCGTATCTCCCCCAAAAGTCATCCAAAATTGAGTAGATGCCGAACCGTTTATGATTCGTAACCTTACTTTTTCTCCTGCCTTAAAATCGGGATAGTCGGGCTGTTGTTTTCCATTGACCAAAAAGGCTGGGTAATAAATATCTGCTATGTCAGCACCTTCCATTCGTTGTCTCCAAAAATTGAGCTGTGCACCAAACGCACCACGGGCAATTACTTGGTTTAATGGCGTTGACGTTCCTTTTTTCATTCCGTACCACTCGTTGCCCCGTTTCAGGTTTCGCAATACGTTCATTGGCTTTTCGTTTGTCCAGTCTGAAAGCATCAAGACCAAATCTTTGTCATAGTCCAAGGTTTTCTCTTTTGGGTTTAAAATAAGAGAACCAAAGACACCACTTTGTTCCTGCAACATTGTGTGGGAATGATACCAATATGTTCCTGCCTGTTTTATGGGAAATTCATATTTAAAGGTTTCGCCTGGGCGAATGGGTGGCGTAGTCAAATAGGGAACACCGTCGTAAAAGTTGGGAATGATAATACCGTGCCAATGAACGGATGTTTCCACGTTCATTTCATTTTTTACATAAATGATGGCATATTCACCTTCGGTAAATTTCAAGGTTGGGCCTGGGATTATACCGTTTACGGTCATTCCTTTTACTTCTTTTCCAGCTTTGTTAACTATTTCTTCCCTGATAGTCAAGGTATATTCGCGAACTGGTAGATTTTCGTTATTTCCTTCTTGGGATTGCTCATAAATGTTTTGACCAAAAATGGTTTGGCATCCCAATAAAATAAGTAGTGATATGTATTTTAAATTCTTCATTTTCGATAATCTTATTAAATTGTTCTAAACCTTTTAATTGATTACTGTTTGCACATAGTAGGTTTTTACCGATTCTATTTGGTTCATTTCAAACTTCAATTGTAATTCCTGAATATCCAATACATCAAGAATTTCATATTAAATATCTTAACCCCTTAAAACCCACGTTTTATAAGGACATTATTTAAAATTCAATCGGCATATTTAATCCCACCATTATTTAGACATTCAATATTTGAAAAATAAGACACTTCTTAAAGTATTATTATTAATTAGAAAGGCACTTACTTATGAGAAATAAACCGGCCATAATAGTTTTTAAGAATAGACTCGTACTCTGTGCTTAGCTGTTTTGAAACATCATATTCCGGACTGTTTTTTACCTGCTCAACCGAGGCATTTATAATAACTTCTGAAGTTTCCCAATTTATTTCTTTTATCCAATCAGGCGATATAATTACCTTCTTGCCGGGAAACCAATTTCCCGTATCAACTACCATAAAATGAATTGTCCAATTGCTGTCATCTACTAAAAAATCCTCCAAATCGCCAATAGGATCATCCGATGCATGAATATTATAACCCTGCACGCTTTTAGCGCTTCGTAAGTGAGGGTCGCCGTCTGCTTCAGCGTCGGGGGTGTTTTTACTGTTTTTTACTGCCTCCTCCATAGGCACCGATGACATGGGCATCATCATTCCGGCAGTACCCATACCAGCACCCCAAATACTGCCACCCCAGTAATTTGTCCACGGATAATGTGCATACAGTTCTATTTCGTGCTGCCGCGAAACCGGTTGGTCAGTGTCTATTTCCGGGCTTTTTTTAATTTGTTCTTTTGTGAGGTTAACAGGGAATGTTTCATTTGCCCAATCACACTGTAAAAGCGCTTCTGGCGAAATAAGCACCTTACGATTTGAAAACCAACTACCTGTTTCGACAACGAGATAGCGTATCGTCCACGTTACATCGTCAAAATAAAAGTCCTTTACTTTTCCTATCTCGCCGTCGGTAGCGCCAATTGTAAAACCCATCAGATTTTTGATATTCATAATATTGTTTTTTAATTATTGCTTACAGATAATTTTACTTCAATGTTGCCGCGAGTAGCGTTAGAATAAGGACACACTTGATGTGCTTATTCTACCAATTCCTGCGCTTGTTCTAAGTTTACTTCTGGAATATTTACTGCTAGCTCTGCCGCTAAACCAAAACCACCGTTTTCGATTTGCCCGATGCTTATTTTTGCATTTACGCTTGTTTCTCCTGTCTTTATTTTACCTTTTTTAATAACTAAGTTTAAGGCACTATCGAAACAATCTGAATATCCTGCTGCAAAAAGCATTTCAGGATTTGCATAATTGTCACTTGCTCCGCCCATTGCTTTAGGCGATCTTACTTGTAGGTCCAAAATGTCATTATTACATTTTACGTGGCCATTACGACTACCTGTTGCAGTTGCTTCTGCTGTGTACATTGCTTTCATTATTGAAACATTTAAAGTGTTATTTATTTTTATTTAAAATTTATATCAAATAAAATGGCTGGTAAGTATGACCGGAATCTCCAGACAGAACCGTCTTAACTTTTTGTCCAACTTTTCCTTACAAGTCCAATCTATTTTTGCGATCTATTTTTCAAACACTACAGCATCGGATTTAGCACCTAAACTGGTAAGTGCTTTTGAAATAGCTTCTACAAATGATGGCGGTCCGCAAACATAAAAGTGCTGATTGAAATCTGTTATTTTTTCCTTTAAGAAAGTAATATCAATCATACGATTGTCATAACCGTCTTTTTTTTCATCAGTCAGTGTATTGATGAAACTTTTGCCAAGTATCTCACCAAATTCTTTTTTCAGAATTATATCGCTTTCGGTCTTGTTTGTAAAAATGAGTTTATTGTTAGCAATTTTGTTTTCAGCATGTAGCTGCCGAAGAATAGCTATGAATGGTGTAACACCTGCACCTCCTGCTATAAAAACCCCTTCGCCTTTGTATTCAATTGCACCCCAAGCATCACGAATGATAAGTTCATCACCGTGTTCTAATTTTTCTAATTCATTAGTAACTCCGTTATGATTGTCGTAAATTTTAATAATGAATTCAAGATGCTCATTGTCATTTAAACTTGTAAAAGTAAATGGTTGCTTTTCATTTTTAAGTTCAGGAGTGTTTATGGAAACTTCGGTTGCCTGTCCAGGGGTGAATTTGTAACCCTTTGGCTTTTGAACAATAAAACGCTTTACATCGTGAGTTACAGGTTCAACAGAAATAATTTTTACAATGTGATTTTTCATATTTTTAAGGATTATCAGTTGTTACTTCCTGAGCCAATCTTGCATCATCCGGAGTATTTTCCAAATCTTTATCCAATAAATACAGTGCATCAATTGTAGCCTTTTCACCACCTGCAATTTTAATTTTATCCAATAAACTAATAGCAAGATTTTCTTCTTCTGTTTGCTCCTTTACAAACCATTGCATGAAACTCCATGTAGCCCAATCTTCTTCATTATGGGACAACTTTACTAAGTTATAAATGGCTTTAGTATTACTTACTTCATGCTCAAACACTTTTTCAAAACAATTGTTTACGCTTACAGGGTCAGAAGTGGGAGCAGGTATGGCAGTCACTTTTACTTTTGCGCCTCTCTTTAGAATATATTTAAACAACTTCATCATGTGATTCCGCTCTTCCGCTGCATGACGGAAAAGAAAATTTGCAATGCCACTATATCCTTTGTTGTCAGCCCATGATGCATATGATAAATAGATTTGCGAAGCATGCGCTTCTTTTGTCATTTGTTCGTTCAATGCTGTTGTTAGCATTTCTGAAAGTCGATTTGTTTTCATAATAAATAAATTTATTTATTTTTAATTTGATTTTTCTAAAAAATGGTTATGCGAATCATAATAATCTTTAAAAATTTTAATATTGATTTCTAGTTTCTTTTCATTTCCTTTTTCATCATTTTGTTGTTATGGATTTTATCTATCAGCATTTTACGACCCTTTTCAAGCTCTGTTATTTTATCGTGCATTTTGGATGGCTTCTTTTGCATCATTTTAGGATTTTTTTCCATCATTATTTACTATTTCAATAAAAATCGGCAGAAGTTATAAGGAATACTATGAAGGAAACAACTATTACACTTGCAATAATATAGAAACCAACTTTTGTCAATTTATCTGTTTGAAACAGATAGTTTCGTTTTTTATCCTTCTCGTCTTTTACAAATTCAAAATCTTCTTTTCCTTGTTTCATTAGTTTCTGTTTTTAATTAGTATAATTTGACTTTCTAGTTTAAAAAATTGTCGCCATCTATCTGTTTTATTATAAAACATCAATCCATCTTTTTTAAGTATTTATACAATTCGCTATCTGTTGAAATGAAAATGGATGTTTTTCCATCAAAAGTCTTCTCAAATGTTTCCATTGATTTCATAAAGCCATAAAGGCTTTTTGATTGGCTTGACCTATCATAAGCTTTTGCATAAATCGAGGCCGCGGTGGCATCTGCCTTACCTTTGATCATCTCAGCATCCCTGAATGCAATGGATTGTATGTTTTTAAGCTCCCGTTCTTTCTCGCCATTAATACGTGAGGCTTCTCCCTGACCTTCTGAGCGGAATTTATCAGCGATACGGAAACGTTCACTTTTCATTCGCTCATAGACCTGATCCTGCACCTCTTGCACATAATTAATGCGTTTAAATCGAAAATCCAGTATCTTGATTCCCAGCTCAGTCGTCTGTTTATTGGCCGATTCCAATATCATATTCTGAATCTTATCCCGACCTACATAAATCTTTGCCAGGGAATCACCAATAATTTCAGTATCGGATGATTCAGGGACTCTGTTACTGGTGCGCACAGCTTCTTCAATGTCATTATTTGCTATGAAATCCCTTGTGTCCCCATCTAGAATATCATCTATACGTGATTGCGCATTCCGTTCGTTCGTTAGCCTTTTAAAAAATTGAAGCGGATCTGTGATCTGCCATCTTGCATAGGTATCGACAAAAATGAACTTTTTGTCCTTGGTCGGCACTTGGTTTGGAGCACCATTCCATTCCATATACCGTTTTTCGAAATAATTAGCATCCTGTATAAAGGGCAACTTGAAGTACATCCCGGGCTCTGTAATGGCTTCTCCGACTGGCTTTCCAAACTGAGTGATGACCACCTGATCCTTTTCCTGTACGATAAAAACACTACTGTTTAAACCTATCAGGATAATAATGGCTACTACTGAAATTATGATTGATTTAGTTTTCATTGATTTCTGTTTTTTTGTTCATCTGCATTTGTAGTAACGGTAACACGTTGTTGCCTTTATCGTCTGTTATAACTACGTTCCCGATTTTGGGTATCACATTTGACATGGTTTCAAGGTAAATCCTTCTTTTTGTTACCTCAGGCGCTTTAACAAATTCATTATACAGAGCCGTAAATCTGGCCGCTTCCCCATCTGCATTATTTACACGCTCGGCAGCATATCCTTCGGCTTGCTGAATGGTTTCCTCCGCTTGACCTCTTGCTTTGGGTATAACTTTATTGTATTCGGATTTTGCCTGATTGATCAATGTTTCCTTTTCTTGCTGGGCTTCATTTACGGCATTGAAAGCTGCTTTTACTGGTTCCGGTGGATTGACATCCTGAAGCACAACTTGCTCTATTTTAATGCCCATTGAATATTCCCTACATATTTGCTGAATGAGTTCCTGTAACTTGCTTCCTATTTCCGTACGCCCAACGGTGAGCACCTCATTTACGGTGCGGTCACCCACAATCTGTCTCATTGCAGCCTCAGAGATAGTACGGAGCGTACTTTGAGGGTTTCTCACTTTGAACAGATTATTATAAGCATCATCTACTCTGTATTGTACCACCCACTGCACCTCTGCAAGATTAAGGTCTCCAGTGAGCATCAATGATTCATCTTTTGTAATTGACGATTCGCTATATTGGGTGTTTATACCAGCTTTGGTGGTGCGGAAACCGAATTCCAGTTTTTGTTGTCTTTCTACGGGAACTTTATAAACGTCCTCAGCGAAGGGTATTTTGAGATTCAATCCCGGTTCTACTTGTCGTACGTACTTCCCAAATCGAGTAATAACACCTACTTCTTCAGTGCTTATCTGGAAAATTGAAGACCACAGAATGATCACCAAAAATAGCAATATGGCAATAATCCGCCTGTACTTAAGTATTTTTTTTAGTTGGGGTGGTAGTTCAAATTTTTTTTTATTCATTTTTGTTTATTTTTATTTTTAAAATAATGGTGACAGCAGTAAATTCTTTGTCCTAACATCCTACCTCTGGATATATATCCTGCTTTAAATATTTCCTAGTTTTATTTTTTTCTGATTTGAAATCACCTAATTTCTTTTTCAAGAATTACTTTTTCTTCCTGATATTCTTCCTTTATTATTAACTTGGAAGCCAAACGTTTCTGCAGTATGTGAAGAGGAGAATCCCGCTTGTTTCGCTAAACGGGAATTCGGTATGGTAAAGTGAAAATCCAAAATATAATTCCAAACCAAATGACGCACTATATAAAAATCATTCTCCAAAAGTGGGGATTCTCATAATTGATCATGATTTTATTAATTATATACTTTCAAAATGATTTGCCACGAAAGCATCTTTTTCATTATCCGTCATCTTATCAGCGGATTGGATATCAATACTTATATCCCTAAAATGTGAATCCTTATTCAAGTAATTATGTAGTTCAATTTTTGCATTTGTCGGGCCAAATAAAAGAACATTGTCATATTTCAAAATGACATCTGCAATTTCTTTGTAATAGGCTTCATGCATTTGCTGCCGTTTGTTATGCATAAGACTTTCGCTTCTGTTCAACGCTTCTTCTTTTGTGTTAAAAGTAAATTCTGATGTTATAAAATGACTGTGTTTCTTGAAATTTAGATCAATCAAATTTGCGATTGTATGATCCATCCAAATTCCTAGCTTTTTTTATTTTTTCATTTTAAATTATATTAAGTGGTTATTTTATGATCTTGCATCCTTCCAAGAATTGTTTCTAAAGAAGCTGTGAGTTTATCAATCGCACCAGATACGGCTAGTTCAACGGTATCGGCCTGACATGAAACGGCTATAGGTTGTCTGCCTTCAATTCTGGTTTCCAACAAACATCGCATATCGTTAAGTCCTTCCTTTATTCCATTTTCATCTGATAGATGAACTTCTATTCTTGTAATATGGGATTCAAAATTTTTCAACCCTTCTTCAATCATGGAGGTAAAATAATGCTGATCTTTTTCATTGCCACTTATCGTTTTATCAGTGTTAAATTGTATTGTCATAATTGTATTTTCTTAGTTTAATTATTCGTTTTCAAGCTTTATCTTCTTTAAAATCCTTTTCGTTCAATGAGCTTTCCTTTTCGTACTTATCTATGTGTTTTAGCATATTTATTTACGATCTCATTTAAAGAATGATAATAACCCTCAAGGTTTTTGATATTTATTTCATCCTCTTCGGAATCGTTTACCGGTATTTCAGTAATGTGTTTGGATAACTCGGGGAATTCCTTATGAATTTTAGCGGTGATGCTTATTATATTCTGTTCCAGTTCTATCTTGGTTTTCATATGTTTCGATTATTGCGTTTTCAGCTATGGCTAAAAAAATAGTCATTAAACAACCGTTAACGGCGGCCGCGAAAAAGTGTTAAGGAGACCAAATTCCTTCAATCCCTTTGTGAAACTCAGTTGGAATGGCAACTTCTATACAAACGCCTTTCTCTCTTTCCAATTCTGGAGAACACATAATGCCCATACGGCTGTTTTCCAATTAATATGGACATTATAACTATACGATTCCATTGTTCTTTTTGAAACTATTTTTTACTTTGGTTTTCATCTATAGTTTTTTTGTCAATATCAAATGTCTTATTCTTGATATCGCTGCCCCCAGATGGATTTGTAGGATTTGATTGTTTTACTTTTCTCTTAAATTTTCTTGTATCGCTCATTGTTTCTATTTATTGATTTACAACCAATTATAGTATACAACATTCGTTGCGAACGCTCCGTTAAAGCAGGTTAAACCTATGTTAAAAGGTTTTTAAGAGTCAGAACCTTATACGTTTAGCAGAACTTCTTTCCTTCTCATTTTTATAGTAGTCCAGAAATTCATGCCTTATTTAAAATGAAATCTACATTTACTTTTTAAAGCTTGACCTGACCTAGGTCAGTTTAATTGTTGTTATTTAAAAATTAATCCTAGAATCTATACTATTACTAAGCTACCTGAGAAAGAATTCGCACTACTCTTTATGAGGGAAAACTTATTTCCAATTCTATTCCTAATGCTTCTCAACTACAATAATCAATGATATTAAGCATTCTTAACCTACGCCCATCTCCTAGGCTATCCCTCATGAAGTTCATACTCCATGTATCGTTTATATATTGAGGAACTAGTAATGTTTTTTTAATTCGTGTAATTAATCGTTTTATTTATTTAATCACAATCTGTACACCAATAAACAAAGCACTTACGGGAAGTTTTTTACTATAACTTTTTCTATGACAGGTTTGGCAGAATTATAATCTTCACCATAAAATAGAACATATTTGGCTTTAACATTGATACCAAAAATTCCATTTTTAAGTTGTACGAACATCTTGTCTAAATACATCTTATGCTTATTAACAGTTACATAAATTCTAGCTCCTTCGCTTATATCATAATTGAGATAAAAAAATAATCTTTTCCTAGAAGCAAGGCGAAATTTGAATAAATCAGGTTCTGATTCTAATAGAATCATTCCATAAGCGAATTTTCTTTGTATACCCGACAAAGGTTTTTTTATGCCATTTTGAGTATAAACTATTCGATACTGATTAATTGGTTGAGAAGGGTCAATAATCTCTTCCTTTATATTAGCATCGTACACGTAAGTATTATGGTTATTACTATGTTGAATGTAAAATAGTCGGGTAGGTGTTTTTGCTGGTTCTGGATAATCGTTTTGTGAATATCCTGAACAAAGGCAAAAAAACATCAGAAAAAAAATAGTAATAATTTTCATCTTGATTAATGTTCTATTTCTAATTAATAATAGCCACATTTTAAGATATGGCTGCATTTCAATTATGCTAACGTTTAGTATAAAATGCGTTTCAATGTATTTTCACACATTATTGTAGTCCGTTTTAAATTTATCTATACTCAGGGTTTTCGAATTCCCAACGCTTTCCATCATCCCATTCTTTACGGGAATTTCCATAACTAGGATAACCATTATTTGCCTTTAACATAGATGCCAAGTGGAGTAAATTATAGGTCATAAATGTTGTGTTTCTATTGGTGAAATCGCTTTCAAAACCAATAGGAGTTTTTAATTTTTCACCCTTCCATTCCTTGTCTCCATAACTTGGGCCTGGCCCAACTTCACCTAACCATCCAGAATCTGCCTGGGGAGGAACAGAGTAACCTACATGTTGAAGCGAATATAATATACCCATTGCACAATGCTTTACTCCATCCTCATTTCCGGTAATTATACATCCACCTACTTTACCATAAAAAATGTACTGCCCCTTATCATTCATTTTTCCGCTCATGGCGTATAGTCTTTCAATTAATTTTTGAGCTACTGAAGACTTTTCACCAAGCCAAATGGGTGTTCCCACAATAAGTATATCCGCTTCTATAATTCTCTTAAATAAGGAAGGCCATTCGTCTGTCTTCCAGCCATGTTCAGTCATGTCCGGATATACTCCACTGGCTACTTCATGGTCGATCAACCTAATCTCATCAATCTTGACTTTTTCTTTAATCATTATTGCTTTGGAAACTTCCATCAAGGATCCGGTATGACTATTTTCTGGCGATTTTTTCAAAGTACAGTTCACATAAACAACACTTAAAAGAGTAAAATCTAAATTTTTCATATTTATTTTAATTTATTGGTTATTACACTTGGCGTTAATGGGTGTTTTAAGTAAATCATGTTTAAGCAATTGTTCTTTAAAATATATACTCTTATTCGATTTAGGTATTTCTCAAAGCTATTCGATAGCTGTAGCATTAACTGCCCGTTTTAATATTAGCAGACCAATTACAGCGGATAAGGTAGAGGCTATGAGAATACTCAATTTAGCTCCGTTCAATACCTCTCCATCAAAAGCTGCATTTGCCACAACGATAGACATAGTAAAACCAACGCCAGCTAAACATGCTGCTCCAATCAATTGAGGCCAACTAATTTCACTTGATAAAGTGGCTAAATTAAACTTAGAAGCTAACCAACAGAAGCCTACAATCCCAAGTGGTTTTCCAATACATAAACCTATTAAAATACCAAAATTAATTGAGGTAAATACATTAAAGTGTACTCCTACTAGTAATATTCCAGCATTAAAAAAAGCAAATAAGGGTAATATCATGTAATTAACGGCTCCTTCTAACGAATGCTCTAATTGCTCTCCAGGTCCGGTTAATCTATTAATAGCTTTATAAATCGATTGTAAAGAACTGTGCCTAATACTTTCTTGACTATTGTCTGAATCTTTAATATTCACTATTTCTTGCTTAAAAATCACGTTAGCTTGAGTTGCAATACCAACTAAATTTCCTTTTCGCCTTGATGGAATTAATACTGCAGTAATCACACCTGCAAGGGTTGCATGTAATCCACTTTGATAAATGAAGAACCAAAGAAGAATACCCAAAACAATGTAGATGGTTTTAGAATAAACTTTAGAATAGTTAAGGAATCCCATTATTCCGACTATAACAATTGCTCCAATAAATGAATTGATGTGAAAACCGTGCCCATAAAATAATGCAATAACAAGAATAGCACCTAAGTCATCAAAAACTGCTAATGCAGAGATAAATGCCTTTAATGCCCATGGCACTTTGCTTCCCAGCAAGGCCATCAATCCCAATGTAAAGGCAATGTCGGTGGCCATTGGAACTCCCCAACCATGAGCACCTTCTCCTTTATAGTTGATTAATAAATAAAATAACGCTGGAATTATCATACCGCCAAGGGCTCCAATAACAGGCATAGTTGCCTTTTTTATGTCTGATAATTCTCCAGAAATGATTTCTCTTTTTATTTCTAATCCAATTAACAGAAAGAAAATTGCCATCAATCCGTCATTAATCCAGATTTCTAGAGGCAAAAAGAATTTTGAATCACCTGCAGTAAAGCCCAATTCAAAATGACGTAAAAATTCGTATTCTTCAATAAAACCAATATTGGCAAAAATGAGAGCAGCAATGGAAGCAATCAATAGCACTATCGCGGCAGCAGCTCCCCATTTCACAAAACTTTCCATTGCATGTCCAACAGGTCTATTTTTGACGGATTCAATATATTCTATAAGCGCGTGTTCATCCCAGGCTCCTGGATATAACTTCCCGTTAACAGTAATTGCTGGCACTAACTTTATTTCATTCTGTTTCGCTAGACTTATGTTGTTTTTTAATTCTCTAGTAATTGCATCCGAATTATAATCTTCTTTGAATTTTTGAGTATCAATACCTACACTTTCAGCCATACTATAAATAGCTTCTTTGGTATAATTACCTTCATGATCCAAAAGTAATTGGTCCATTTCGTGAAGTTTACTATATAATTTGGCAGTCAACACCGCCTTTGCAGTTAATTGAAATTCGGGATTATCTACGTTATTAGAAAAATATAGAAAGTTTACTTTAATCTTATCACCGTAATGCTCGATAACATTGTTTAGAATATGGCGACCATTTCGAGCGATTTTCTTTGTGTAGTCTATAAAAACGACTAGTTCTATATGGATGTCTTTATTCATCAATGATTTTTTAAAAGAATCAAATTATCACAGTGCAATAATGATTTTTAAGTGTTTCTATACAACGGTATTGGATATGAAACGTGTGGATTAGCCCATACCTTCTTATCCCTTATCGCATCCATTTTATTATTCATTTCGTGTTATAAATCGCTGTGCTTTTTCGAAATTTAAACGATTAAAACAGGCTTTTTCTTTAGTCTTTTTAAATAAATTAAATAATTATTTAAAAGAGTTCTTTTAGATATTTTAAATCCGATTTAGCTATGTCAATGACTTCAGCAGTTTTACCATTCATCATTAGCTTGGCCATCGAATTGGCCATTCCTATCACTTGTTCGAGCTTGATTGTTGGAGGCATTGCTAAGGCTTCTGGATCTGTAAAAATATTGATAATGGCAGGACCATCATGATTAAAACCATTGCGCAAAGCTTGTTCTACGTCTTTGGGTTCTTTAGCTTCCCAGGCAGCGATATTCATAGATTCTGCCAGTTTTACAAAATCCGGGTTTACCATATCGGTTTGCCAATCGACATAACCTTCCACTCTCATTTCCAACTTTACCATACCCAAGCATCTGTTGTTGAATATGACGATTTTAACAGGTATTTTATATTGGCTAATGGTCATTAAATCACCCAAGAGCATAGTGATGCCGCCATCTCCACAGAAGGCAATTACTTGTCTATTGGGGTTTGAAAGACCTGCTCCCATAGCCATTGGCATAGCATTAGCCATAGAGCCATGATTAAATGAACCTGTGAGATAACGATTTTTTCCAGCCTTTAAATAACGTGCAGCCCATACGGCACTCATGCCGGTATCTACGGTAAAAATGGCATCATCATTGGCGATTTCATCTATCAAGTAAGCCACATATTCTGGATGAATGTGTTTCTCTTTTCCTTTTTCCTTGACATAGGAATCATACTTTTCTTCAACCTCCTGATGCATACTGCGCATCTTATCCAAAAAATCTGTATTGGACTTCTTCTTTGCCATAGGCAAAAGTTCATGGATGGTTGATTTAATATCGCCACAATAGCCATAATCTACTTTGCCTCTGCGTCCCAGTCTTTCCGGTTTGGTATCAATTTGAATGATTTTGCATTTTTCGGGCAAGAATTCGCTATACGGAAAATCTGTTCCCAGCATAACCAGAACATCAGCCTTGTGCATAGCCTCAAAACCCGATTTATTTCCCAATAAACCATTTAAGCCAACGGCAAACGGATTGTCTTTGCGTTCAAAAAATATTTTACCTCTAAAACTATACCCCAATGGTGACTGTAGTTTTGCAGCCAACTGCATCACTTCGTTTACGGCATAGCGGCATCCATGGCCACAATAAAGCATTACTTTTTCATGGGAATTGATAACGTTTGCTAGTTCTTTAAGATGTTCTTCACTAGGTACTACCCTTGGCTCAGTGTAAAAATTTTTGCCAGCCGAATACACGTCTTCAATGTCAGCACTCGCCACATCTCCAGGTAAGCCTAAAACTGCCACACCTTTTTGACTTATGGCATGTTGAATGGCCGTTTGTAACCCATTCATGGCTTGTTTGGGTGTATTGGCCAAAAACACGTATTTAGAACAGTCTTGAAATAAAGATTCCGGTCGTGTTTCCTGAAAATTATCAAGCCCCATTTTTTCCGTATGTATGGTAGAGGCAATGGCTATTACCGGATTGCCCGCTCTATTGGCATCATATAATCCATTGACCAGATGTACGTGTCCAGGGCCACTGCTGCCCATACAACAACCAATACCATTTAACTCCGCTTCCATGGAAGCGGCATAGGCACCGGCTTCTTCGTGCCGTACATGAATCCATTGTATTCTTCCATCCCTTCGTACAGCGTCATTTACAGGGTTTAAACTATCGCCAGTAATTGCGTAAATGCGTTTTACACCTGCTTCTACGAGCATTTCTACTAAATAATCTGATACGTTTTTGGACATGATTTTTTTTATTGAAACGAATTGCAGCGTAATGAAATCAGCAAAGCGTAAGGTTAAAATTACTCTTAGATAGTTACTTTCTAGCAATCAGGCATTAAGTTGGCCACTAGAGTTTCATTAATCAAAATAAGGGCTTAAAAAAGCCTCAACTATTCGCAGCGACTGCCAATAAAATGGCTACGTAATGACAAACAGCAGCAGCGAGCACAAAAAAATGCCAGACAGCGTGGTTGTAAGGATATTTCTCCCATAAGTAGAAGATAACGCCCAAAAGGTAAAGCGCGCCTCCAATTAGAATCATAGTGAGAATATCGGCGGGAATAGTTTCAAAGAAAGTACGTCCGCCAACTAATATAATGCAAGTGAAGTCGTAGTGGATTACTTTTTAAAATGATTTTCCACAAAAGCATCTTTTTCATTATCCGTCAGCTTATCAGCTGATTCGATATCAATATTTATATCCTTAAAATGCAAATCCTTATTCAAGTAATTATGTAGTTCTGTTTTTGCATTTGTCGGGCCAAATAAAAGCACATTGTTATATTTCAAAATGACATCCGAAATTTCTTTGTAATAGGCTTCATGCATTTGCTGCCTTTTATTATGCATTAAACTTTCACTTCTATTCAACGCTTCTTCTTTTGTGTTAAAAGTAAATTCTGATGTTATGGAACGGCTGTGTTTCTTGGGATTTAAATCAATCAAATCTGCCGTTGCATGATCCATCCAAATTCCTAGTTTTTTTTGTGTTTTCATTTTCATTTTCATTTTTATTAAGTGGTTTTTTTATGATTTTGCATCCTACCAAGAATTGTTTCTAAAGAAGCTGCGAGTTTATCAATGGCACCTGATACGGCAAGTTCAACATTATCGGCCTGACACGAAACTGCTAATGGTTGTCTGCCTTCAATTCTGGTTTCCAACAAGCATCGCATATTGTTAAGTCCTTCTTTTTTTCCGTTTTCATCTGATAGATGAACTTCTATTCTTGTAATATGGGATTCAAAATTTTTCACCCCTTCTTCTATCAAAGAGGTGAAATAATGCTGATCTTTTTCATTGCCACTTATCGTTTTATCTGTATTAAATTGTATTTTCATTATTGTATTTTATTGGTTTAATTACACTTTTTTAAGCTTCATATTCTTGTAGATTGTTGTGATTATTTCCATACAAACTTTACTAATTGTTTTTTTACCTCTACAACCTAGATTGTCTTGCTGATTATCCAATTCTGATTCCTGAACATCTAAAACATCACCATACATATCTTCTTTAAAATGTATCTCGTTCAATGCATTTTCCTTTTCATATTTATTTATGTGTTTTGGCATATTTACTTACGATCTCATCTAAAGAGTGATAATAATCTTCAAGGTTTTTGATATTTATTTCATCTTCTTTGGAATCGTTTACTGGTATTTCAATAATGTGTTTGGATAACTCGGGGAATTCCTTGTGGATTTTGGCGGTGATGCTTATTATATTCTGTTCCAATTCTATCTTGGTTTTCATATGTTTTATATTAAGATGGGCTTTACCTGAATAGTTGTTTCCATAGTTACTTTCGAGGTAATGGAACGTGTTATTAAACAGGTCTTTTTTGCTTTTTTTAAAATGTGCATCGTCTTTTTTCTATGCATCTCATTAGTGATTACAACCGTAGGTTTAAGAAAAATCTCGCTCATCATTAATTTACGTTCCATCTTTTCCATCTTTCCTGTAGCCTGACAGCTGAAACTTGTAAAATCCAGTATGGAATTTTCAGCTATAGCTAAGAAAGTAGTCATTAAACAACTATTAATTGCCGCAACAAACAAATGTTCTGGCGACCAAATACCTTCAATCCCTTTATGAAATTCCGGCGGTGTAGCTACTTCAAAACAGACGCCATTTTTCTTATTTAATTCAGGAGAACAGATAATGCCTTTACGGCTGTTTTTCCAATTTATATTTACATTATAATTGTGAGGTTCCATTGTTCTTTACGATACTATTTTTTACTTTGGTTTTCATCTATAGTTTTTTTGTCAATATCAAATGTCCTATTCTTGACATCGGTGCCCCTAGTTGCATTCGTAGGGTTTGATTGTTTTACTTTCCTTTTAAATTTTCTTTTATCGCTCATTTTTTATATTTATTTGATTTACAACTACTTATAGAATACAGTATAGGATGCGAACTCTCGGATAAATAAGGTTAAACCTGTGTTAAAAGATATTCGAGAAGCAGAATCCGCCCATTATCTTATGCCAGAAATCAACAAAAAAATATTGATGAGAACGACTATAAAACTATTTATTCATTATTTAAGGCTAGTTCCTATGGTTTGAACATTCCCATTAGCCAACATGGCTTTTCATTTGGTTGTTTCAATAGTCGACAAACAAAAGGTTATTTGCATATTACAGACGTAAAAGAAATATGAGTACTAGAATTCATATACAATTGTTGTACTTCATGCTAGAATAACTGAAGATTAAATTTGAGACACGAACAAAGACGTAAATTGCATAAAGAAAATGAATCAATCTTTCAAAGATGTATCCTACTCATTAATTAAACCGAAAACAGATGAATAGAAAATCTATCAACTCAGAAGATATTATTCAGGTAATAATTGGGTCCTCTGCATTAACTGTACCTGTAGCATTCTCAGAAGAATCTTGGAAACTTAGTGAAACACTACCACTACTTAACGTAATTGTACTCGTTTTTTTATCATTAATATTCATCGGTTTATACTCAATTCAGGGGATATTTCAAGGGCGAATAAAGGACAGGTTATCCCATTTCGTTTTACGAACCATAATTGATTATGGAGTTGCCCTTATCGTCGTTTTTGTTGTTCTGTTTGCACTTAACAGAATGCCAATATTAGATGAACCAATAATTGCCCTAAAAAGAATTATAATACTTGCTTTTCCAGCATCTATGGGAGGAGTCATTGTTGATGGGTTTGATAAGGAGTAATTATATATTGATAAACATCTATTCTGCAAACATCATTAAAAATTGATAGAAAAAGTACGGAAGTACAAGTACTTTTCCTATAAAAAACCCATTCAAATTCTTTGCTTATTGATGTTTGCAGAATAAAGGGTTAATGCCATGTTATCCATTATAAAGTAAATCACAAAATGAGTGCAAAACTTCTTCATTTTGTAATGCCTCTTTCGCCTTTATAACAAAACCTTAACATGGATTCCTTGTCTAAGGGATTCAATCCTGTAAGTTAATACACTCAAAAACAATTATATATGAAACTATTATACATCAAAAGAAGAACGAAAACGGAAAAACGCTATAGTGTCAAAATGGGAAAACTCACTACAAAAGTTACTTATATCAAAAAATATTTCATTGGTCTACCAATCAAGACTTTGCATAAATATCGTGAAACATATTATGGTCAGGTAATGAACTGTGATGACTGCATGCTTTTTGTTTAAGAAACAGAATAAGCGTTAGACGAACAACATTAAATTAAAATAATTTATGAAAGTACTAGTAATAGGAGCGGGCAATATGGGATTAACATATGCAGAAGGAATGTCCAAATCAAAACTGCTTAAAAAAAAGAATATCATGGTGCTGGACAGTTCCGAAGAAAAACTGCAGGAACTAAACCAGATTTTACACTTGGATACCTTCAGGGAGTTAGAAGACTGTGTGCCGCAGGCGGATATTATTTTTATAGCTGTAAAACCACACCACGGCGAAAATCTATTCCAAAGAATACAGCCACTGGTGAAACCAGAGCAAATATTGATTTCGATTATGGCGGGAACGACCATTGGGACTATAAAAGAGTTGACGGGATTGAACAAAATAGTTCGTGCGATGCCAAATTTACCCGCAAAAATTGGTAAGGGACTAACCTCGTACGTGGCTTCACCTGAAGTTTCCAGAATAGAATTATTGACTATAGGAAGCTTATTGGATACCACAGGGACATCTGTACTAGTAAGCGACGAAAACTTTATCGATGCCTCTACGGGTATATCGGGTAGTGGTCCTGCCTATGTGTTTTACTTTATGCAAAGCATGATGGAAGCAGCATTGCAAATGGGGTTTTCAGAAAATGTTTCGAAAGTTCTGGTTAGCCAGACTTTTACCGGAGCAATAGAACTATTCAATCAAAATAACCTATCCCCTAATTCTTGGATGGAAAAAGTGGCGAGCAAAGGTGGTACCACACGTGCGGCTTTGGACTCTATGGACGACAATAATGTGGGGGAATTGATAAAAGAAGCCGCTTTTGCTGCTTTTAACAGGGCCGTTGAACTAGGAAAGGAGAAAGAATATGTATAAAGAACTGATTGTCATTAAGGTCGGCACCAATGTAATGACCAATAAGGACAACAGAATAGTGAGACCCGTTCTTAGAAGATTGGTAAAACAAATAGCAGAATTGTACGAACGCGGAATTGTCACAATACTGGTATCATCAGGTTCCGTTATTGCGGGCAAAGAGGTTATGGGCAAATCGAACATCAAGGACAAGACCCAAAGAAGACAGGTATATTCTGCCATTGGGCAGCCAAGAATGATGCGTTTGTACTATAATATCTTTCAAGATTACGGTATGAAATGCGCCCAAGTACTCCCTACAAAGCGAGATTTTAGTCCAGGGGTACACCGTCAAAATATGATCAACTGTTGTGAAGGGCTCCTTTCGGAAGGGGTAATTCCGATTGCCAATGAAGATGATGCGGTATCGGTAACTATGTCCATGTTTTCTGATAACGACGAGTTGGCTAGTTTGATAGCACAATTGATGAATGCGGACAAGCTTATTATTTTGACCGATATCGACGGACTTTATACGGGTAATCCCAACAACGAGAAAAGTAACCTTGTCCAATATGTTGATCCCGAGGAAGATTTGGACAAATACATTGAGGACAACAACAAGCCAGAAGAAGAAGGCAGGGGTGGTATGGGCTCTAAATTGAATTATGCCCAGCAGGCTGCTGCAGAACGCATTCCTACTTTTATTGCCAACGGGAAAAAGCATCACACAATTATAGATATTATTGAAGGAAAAAATGTGGGCACAAGAGTAGCCCTAGAACAATTAAATATATAGCATGAAAATATTATCAGAGAAAATAAAAAATAACGTTTTGGGATGTATGGGGAGGATTCTGAATGAAAACCGCACACTATTGCTGGAAGCGAACGAGATAGACCTTGGTCTGTTCCACAGTGATGATCAGGCCATGTGCGAGCGATTAGTGGTAAATCACAAAAAAATTGAAGAAATGATACGGGCAGTTAGAGAAGTTCGTTCTCAAAACGATCCGGTCAACAAGGAAATAAGCACTAAGGAATTACAAAACGGTCTAAAAGTCGTTAACAAAACGGCACCTTTTGATACAATCATGATCATTTACGAGTCCCGACCAGATGTTACTATAGAAGCTGCCGTTCTCGCATTCAAGGCCAATAATAAAATTCTTTTGAAGGGAGGAAAAGAAGCCTTGTACAGCAATAAAGTTCTTGTAAGCTTTTGGCATCAGGCGTTGTTGGAAAATGATTTGCCTACCGATTATATACAACTCCTAACTATGAACAGGGAGGAAACACAGGAGTTTTTGAAAAATCCTCCAGAAAAATTGGATCTCATAGTTCCAAGGGGTGGCGAGCGCTTGATAGCTTTTGTAAAAGAACACGCGAACTGTGCCGTATTAGTAAGTGGGAGGGGCAATAATTTCCTATATGTAGATCAACATGCGAATTGGGAAAAAAGCCTCGAGGTGATTCTTAATGCAAAAACGGATAAAATTTCGGCTTGCAACGCATTGGATAAAATATTGGTCAGTACGGACATTGATAACTTCCATGAAAAAATGACCGATTTGGGGCACATTCTAAAAAACAATGGCATAGCGATTTTGGTAGATAGTTATGTGAAGGAAGTTTTAAGGGAAGAGCCCCTTATTTCCGAGGAATCCGTTTGGGAAGAGGAATTTTTGGCCATGAAATGTTGTATTGGCGCCGTTGATTCTTTACCGGATGCCATTGAAAAGATAAATACAAATTCAGGAGGTCATTCGGCAACGATAATGACTAGTGATAAAGAGGCCGCAAAAAAATTCATGGAACAGGTAGATTGTGCGGTGGTATATCAAAACGCTTCTACCCGATTTACAGATGGTGGTCAAATGGGCGTAGGCGCAGAATTGGCCATAAGTACAGATAAGTTACACCATCGAGGGCCTTTGGGCTTAAATGAGCTTGTATCCAATAAGTACTACGTTTATGGCAATGGTCAAATTAGAGAATAGTAGTATGGATAATATCAAACTTTATTAAAAATAGAATATAGACGATGCAAATTGGAGATTCATACGATACTGTAGAACAAATAGAAGGGGCCATGCTACAACATGGTGATACACATAGTCGTTTGTATTTGATGCAGGTGGAGCAAAACAATTGGGATGAGCTTATCCCCAAGATGAAAGATCTGGCCATAAAGAAAAGTTATGATAAAATTTTAGGCCGGGTGCCTGAAGAAGCAATAAAAATTTTTCAATCAAATGGATATGAGATTGAGGCAAAAATACCCGGATTATACAACGGAGAAAAAGCAGGGTATTTTTTAGCGGATTATTTAGAAAAAGAACGTAGTTGTTGTAGCGAACAAGAACAAAAAACCATAGAATCGGTAAAAACCATTGCTTTGGCCGCCAATAGTTCTCTTGAGGATGCCCATTTTGAACTACCCAGTAATCTGTACGTTCGTAAGCTTAACAAGAATGATTTATTCGCCATGGTTTATTTACACGAGATAGCATTTAAATCGCACTCGTTTCCCATAAACAAAGCAGAGTATCTTTTGGAACTTGTAGAGCAAAACCATGAGTTTTACGGCCTTTTTCAGGAGGAGGAACTGCTTGTTACTGCCATCATTAAAATTCATAATGAAGAATCCAATGTAGAAATCATCGATTTCGCAACACATCCTGATTATAAAGGACAGAACCTATCTTATTATCTTGTTCAAGAAATCAAAAGAGATATGGACCTGAGTGAGTATAAAACCATTTATTCCTTAGTTAGGGCTACTTCCTATGGTTTGAACATTACCTTTAGCAAACACGGATTTTCACTAGGAGGAACCCTATTGAATAATACGGTAATACGGGATAATTTGGAAAGTATGAATGTTTGGTATTTGAATTAATTGTAGAACAGTGCATTACTAAAAATGTTAGTGTCCCTTAAAACGAACGGTTTTTGGGACTAAGCCTTTAAACATTGTAATAAAATATGCTAAGCCAGCGAAATAATTTTCACTACAACAACGTTTCATGAAACTACATTTAACCTCTTAAAGTTCAAATGGGCTCATTCTCAACTTAATTGAACTAGTATACTTAAACACACCTTTATCTAAACTCTTTACAGAATACACCTTTTGGAAAGCATTAATCTTTTCAGGTAGTATTAAGGTGTATTTAAACGGTCGTGGCTGTTGCAGAAGTGGTCTACGCATAAGAGATTGACTTGACTAGGCTATTTTTACAGAGGCTTTAGTAGAACCGGTCTTGATTGAATCTGTTGGCGAATAATGGTCAGGTAGGCTAGGAGGGCATCCATAACCGTCCTTAAATTATCAAGGGAGGGTCTTCTTCCCCCTTTCTTAAGATACTTTTTTAGATTGAAGGCAATCGCGGCCATGAGCATGACCTTATGTGCACCGGCCTTGCCCAAGACGCCTATTTTCCTTAGACCGTAGAACTGGGTCAAACTACCGAATACGGGCTCCACCGTACTTTGCCTTAGTAGTTTCATTTGTTTGCCCCTCTTACTATGTTGTCGGCCGTAGGCCCTCAAATATTGTTCGTCATATATAGTTCTGATTATTCTTTTACATTTTGAATTTGGCACGCATTGGGATTTCATGGGGCAGACCTTGCAAACTTTCGTTGCTGCCCAGTAGTTTTTCAGTACGGTACCGTCCCGGTTTGTACGGAATCCTTTGAAAGGCAGGGGCTTGTTCATCGGGCATCTATATTCGTCCTTTTCCTTGTTGTATGGAAATCCTTCTATTTTAGGTTTATATCTCCCAAAAACAGGTATCCATCCGGTAACTTTCCTCTGTTCGAGAAAATCGTAGTTGGAGCCATTGGAATAACCTGCGTCCGCCAGGAGATCCGTCATTATGAGCTCGCTGTTCCTTAAACGGTTCTGGACCTGCAAGCTGATATTGGTCAAGTACTGGCTGTCCCTGCCATCGGCAAAGTCGGCCTGAATATGCGAGATGACCCCTTCTGCGGTATCTACCGACATACTACAATGATAGTTCAGCTTTCTGGCCTTGCCCGGCTTTACCGATATACGCGCATCGGGATCATGGGGGTTATAATGCGTTTTATTGCTAAGTAACCGTGCTTTTTGTGGGATGCACCGGTAAGGCGTACCGGACTGTCCCTCAGATTTTGGTGGTGTTTCTCCACGCGCTTCAGCTCGTGCACGGGAGCGGAGACACGTGCGGGGGATACGGTTCCTGCACGTTTTTTCGTGGTTTCCCCGTTTTCTTCCGACACTTTTTTCAAATGGTTCTCCATCGGGGTGGCCGGCATTTTCGGCACTACGCTTTCCATGGATGCATTTGCCTTTATCGGGGCCGAATCCACTGCTTGGGTGTGTCCGGATACCATCCCGCTGTCGACACACAGGGTAAATACCTTGCTGAACAATTTTTCGAAAAGGTATGCCGGGTAAAGTTGCCTCGTCCTACTGATCGTTGAATGCCATGGCAAATCTTCGTCTATGTCATAACCCAGAAAGTACAGAACGTCCATTCGCATGCAGCAATGTTCCACTAGTTTCCGGTCGGAGGTGATGTTCTCAAGGTACCCCGTAATCAACAGCTTGAAAAAGACCACAGGGTCTATAGAGGGGTTGCCGGTCTTGCCATAGAGTTCCTTCGTGTCCTTATAGAGAAAACTCAGGTCAAGAGTTTCGCGGAGTCTTCTGTAAAGATTTTCCTGTGGAATTCGGTCCGATAACTGGAAACTAAGGAACAATTTCTCGGTATAATTCTTTCTGCCTTGCATACCTTTAATTTACGGATTTCCGCACTTTTATAGAAGTGAAAATCGATATTTATCGGAGTTCTGCAACAGCCACGGTCGTTTAAATGTACTTTGCAATTGAGCACTTTGGACTCTTTACAAAAACAGTCTTATGCAAAGAGTCTATTAAAAGAACATTGTTGTGGAAGAAGAATGTATTTTTTATAATATCCTTTAAGTATGTCTAGTGCAATTTTTTCAAATATTGCCCCCTTTTACAAATCAAACCCCTATAAGTCAATTACTTATAGGGGTTTTGTGTGGGCCCACATGGGCTCGACCCTTAGGCTGCTTGAGTTTGAGATAGTTTATTCCTCTAAAATTTAACTGAACAAAAAATAAATCATTTGTTGTACCTATTTTGTACCCAAAAAAAAGCCGACTCCCAAAATCCGGCTTTCCCTTTGTAAAGGCGGAGAGACTCGAACTCTCACACCTAGTGGTATTAAATCTTAAGTTTGTAGTGGTTGCTATTTTAAGGATACAGCCATTTAATGCTGCTTCAAGAATATAAAAGTTTAGTTTAAAGCTAAATTTCCAATCGTTCCTGATATTCATCCATGATATGTGTCGGCAAGTTTTTAATATAGATTTCAGTCGTTTGAAGTTTACTATGACCTAGCATTTTGCTCAATGCATTAATAGGCACATCATCCAGTATTAAATTTGTTGCCATTGAATGTCGGCTAACATAACTTGTCAGTCGTTCTTCAATCTCACAAAGGGTAGCAATCTCTCTTAAGCGTTTATTGTATCGCTTCCTTTCCCATTGTACATCATGATATTGTTCTTTGATAAGCTCTCTACGGATTATTGGAAAAATAAAACTCTCTTTAGACTTACCTTCTAAATAGTAGTTTAAAATAGATGACAATTGCTTTGTTACTTTAATGTCATATGGCCTCGCAGTTTTTTGCCTAGAATATTGAATTCGACCGTCTATAATAGAACCGACTTTTAAATAAGCCATATCTATAAATGATATACCATTCATTAAGTAAGAGCATAAAAAATAATTTCGAGCATGAAATAACGGATTGCCCAATTCTAACTCCAAATCAAGAATTCTTTTGACTTTATCTTTACTAATTGCGCGCTTTGCAGTTGCCTGTGATTTTATCTTGTATTTTTTAAAAGGATAATAGTCCGCCGACACCATTCCTTGATGAATTGCTTTGTTATAAATAGCTCTGATAGTCCTCATATACATTGACAAACCATTTAAACTATTCCCTTTTTTAAAATGGGCCGTTTCAAAACGCTTTAAATAAGTGTAGGATATTTCCTCAAACCTAAGTTTTTCCTTCCTATTAAATTTCTTTAGCGCTCCCATTGCACTTTTATATGCTCTAGCATTTCCAAAACGCTTGGCCTCTTCCATCTCATCTATTAATTGTTGCGCGTACTCAAAAAACAAAATTGATTTGTTAGACTTGGTAAGAATATTTTTTAGATCCGTTATACTTAAAGCTTCTAAACTCGAATTCTCTTCCAATAAATTAATACCATCCCGTAGGTCGGTTTTCTTCTTCGTCAATAGATTATTTAGACGGGGAACCGATGAAACTCCATTATAGTTTCTTTTGATTTCACGATTCTTTTCGTTCCAATAATCTGGTGGAACAGCAAAACCTGTTGCTATTGTAATAGTCTTTCGATGATGGCTCAATCTAAAAATAATCGGACACATTCCATCTTTTCGCTTACGCCTTGTATCAATCGAGAGTGTAATATTCGTTTTCATATTTTGAAGATACAAAAATTTGCACTCAATTTGCACTCAAAACAACGTATCATATGGTTTTATATGAATCTATAAAATATATAAGTAACTGTTTTACAGGGATTTTAACTATTTTTTAATTTATAAAGAACCAATAATCGGACGCCTTCTAAGCAGACGGTCACAGGTTCGAATCCTGTCGCGATCACGAATAGATCAACAAAAAGTCGAAAACGGAGCAAGCGAAAAAACATAGCTTGCTTTTGTTTTTTCGGGAGCGGAGGTTTCTTTTGTCGATCTTCAGCACGGAGCACAAAGGAAAACCGTAGGTACTCCTGTCACGATCATTTGGAGCAGAAATCGGATTTCTGAAAAATAAACATTCGTAATATCTTCAGCCTAATGCGCTACCCAATAATTAGGTTATGTACAAATCAAATGCTACAATACCACGCAAGCGTATTACCCACTTGCTATTACATATATTTGATCAACTAAATTTTGGAAGTGATTATCGAAAAGAATAGAATGCACCGAATTTAGTTTTTGCTTTATGGTAATCGACGGGAAAACCATAAAACCTAAATAGTACCGGTTCGATAAGTTTTTGGTAAATATTCGTAAGGACAAGATGAATTTTATAAAACTTTAATTGTCCTCAGAAACGTTCCCTTTATGATACATTTTAAAAAATATCCTTTTATTATAAATGTCACCCGATATTCTTAATTTAAAAATAGGATGCTCAAATCGGATTTAAACTTTACCCACTTTATATTATCCTGACGATAAAACCGGTCTCGAGGATACACTATTTCGATTTCTTGGAGTTATCCCATTTCTTGATTATTTCATCAAGGATTTTTTTATCCACACCGAAAACCTTGCCCTCCTTGGCCAAAGGCATGAATTCGTCTATGTATTTTTGGCTCAA
This sequence comes from Flavobacteriales bacterium, assembly GCA_038316335.1. Taxonomy (GTDB): domain Bacteria; phylum Bacteroidota; class Bacteroidia; order Flavobacteriales; family Flavobacteriaceae; genus JALHST01. The sequence goes on along the minus strand of JBBQAM010000001.1, from coordinate 185,990 downwards.
CACTTCATTATCACCATATAGTTCCCGAAGCTCGTCAAGTTTTTTATGCAGGCCTTTTTTAATTTCCACGTAAGCAGGATCATCGTAGTAATTGTGTTGTTCCAGTGGATCCTTCTTTCGGTCGATCAGTTCCCAATAATCAAGATCAAAATAGTAGTGAATAAGTTTGTAATCCTTGGTGACTACTGCATAATGCCGATTCACATTATGCTCCGAGGGGTGCTCATAATAATGATAATAAACGGCATCCCTGTTCCAATTTTCCATATGCCCCGTAAGGATGGGCACCAAGCTTTTGCCTTGCATATCCTTCGGCTGTTCTACACCGGCTACATCAAGAAATGTTTGTGCAAAGTCGAGGTTTTGCACAAGTTCATCGGAAGTGGTCCCGGCCTTTACCCTGTTTGGCCATGATACCAAAAGCGGGGTTTTAAAACTTTGGTCGTATACGAAACGTTTGTCGAACCATCCATGCTCGCCCAAATAGAACCCTTGGTCTGAAGTATACACTATGATGGTATTTTTCATTAAGTCATTGGCTTCCAAATAGTCAAGTACCCGGCCCACATTTTCATCCACTGATTTGATGGTTCCAAGATAATCTTGCATATATCTTTGATAACGCCATTTTGCCAAATCTTCTTTGGTCATGGTAGGGTATCTCTTTTTAAAATCATCGATTACTGGCTTATAGGCCGCATCAAAATGGGCTTTTTGTGTGGAATCAAGCCGGCCTACTTCGTACTTATATCTGATTTTATCAAAACCGATTTCTTTCAAGCCCAACTCGTCCATCACTTCCGGATACACTTTACTATCCCCTGCCCAGCCCATATTTCCATCTATGTTCATTTCAGCAACTTTGGCAGCGGGCATTCCTTCATGGGCATCAAATAGCGTGGTAGGCTCAGCAAAAGTTTTGTGTGTATAATCATTCATATGTCTTTCTGCCATCAGCCATGAGCGGTGGGGTGCTTTATGGAGGTACATCAACAAAAACGGCTTGTCCTTTTCACGTTCGGTTTCGAGCCAATCAAGGGTCATGTCGGTCACAATATCGGTTACATATCCTTTAACATTAATCTCGCCTTCATTTTTAGTGATAAAATCTGGATTGTAATACGACCCTTGTCCCGGCAAAATCTTGAACTGGTCAAAGCCCTTTGGGTTATTTCCAAAGTGCAATTTCCCGAACATTGCAGTTTGATAGCCTGCTTTTTGTAACAATTGGGGGAAAGTGATATTCGTTGTGTCAAAAGGGGATACATTGTCTACCTTCCCGTTTTTATGGGAATGTTTTCCCGTTAGTATGGTAGCCCTAGATGGTGCGCAAATAGAATTGGTGACACTCGCATTGGTGAAGAGCATGCCCATTTTGGCAATGCGGTAAATATTCGGTGTTTCTATCAGCCGATGGTCATAGGCAGATATGGCTTGGTAGGCATGGTCGTCAGCCATGATAAAAACTATATTCGGACGATTGGGTTTTTCTTTAACTTTTGCATTACATCCAATTATAGTTGAAATAATAATGATAAAGAATAATTGTATTAGAATCTTCTTCATGCGAGTATGGTTTGATTAATTTATCAATTTAGTACTAAGAATAATTTATTTGGATTTATAAACAAGTTCCGTAGGCAACTATCCTATTCGCCCTTTCAGAATTTATGCTCGAGCGACGGAAAAAGTAAATAAGTATTCGCAAAGTTTTGGTGCTGTGATTAAGAGCATATATAAATTGGTGACCTTGAATTCTATAAAGCCAGGGACTTATCGGTAGATTATTGGCAGGCTACACCTATTACTTGTAAATCATCTAAAGCCAAAGTTTCCTCTTTTCAAGGTTCAATTCTTGTCGACCCTAAAGGTAATTCTTCGATTGCTGATTACGGTATCTACCTGTATCGTCAAAGTAGCGGTATTGGAAATGGTCGTGCCGCAGATATAGCCATTATTGGTCAAAACAACCCTGTATTGACTGCCATTATCGGCAGGTGTCGCATTGGTAATCAATAATGTGTCCGTGGAAGTATTACTGTATATCCCCGTATCCGTCAAATCGATCCAACTGGTACCATTAAAGATTTGCCATTGGAAGGCGGTCGCGATTGTAGCCGTTACCGAAATGGTTGTGCTACAACCTGGGCAAATTACTGTGGTTATTGGCTGTGAGGTAATTGTGGGCAAGGAGGAAGCTTCTTGAAAGTCATACGTGCCGTTGGAATTTCCGTCGTTAGGGGTGGTATATCCGTCAACAACACTTGTTCCCGTGACCAAACCGTTGCTATTTACGACTGTGGGCAATGCGGCCAAAATGCCGTCATTATTGTCATCGGAATATCCAGCTTCGAATACATCGTTACAGCCATCATTGTCTGCATCTAGTTCAAACGGGTCATAGACTGTATCAACATCCGAATCGGCAATGGCGTAAGTTAGATTCGCGAATGCCAAATCGTTATCTTCAATATTCGTATGAAGTCCGTTGTTGCCAAAAGCTGATGCTAGGCCATCGATGATACCATCGTTATTAGCATCGTTGATACCGGCAACATTAAGTACCCCTGATTCAATGATGTCGTAAATGCCATCGTTGTCCGAATCCAAATCCAAACTATTTATTACCCCATCCCCATCGGTGTCGCACAAAGCGCTAGCGAACAATACTCCGGTGAATCCTTCCGGACCGGGCCCCGATTGGTTCGTGATGGTAAAGACATTATTAAACCCGGGAACCCAATTTATCGTATTAAAAGGAGTTCCGGCCTGGGCGTGCATGATCTCCAGTGAAGTGGAAGTAGTAGTTCTTGTTCCATAAAAGGTCACCTTACCCGAATCGTCTATTATGAGCCTTAATCGGGGCAAACCGTTGGCGTTAGCTACCCAAGGGGAACTAATAAAGGCATTGTCCGATTGAAAAAGGAAGTATTCTTCTCCTGCACCCAGTGCCCCATTTTCAAATTCCAGAACAGATGGGTGAACCGGTGTCCCATTGATATCAAGTTGGAATGAATTGTCCATGGATGAAAAATCCAAACGAAGATATCCGGTATCGGTATGATTTACTACCACTGATCGCTCACCGACATCCTGAGAAACTAAAAACGTGGTATTGGCGGTCGTGCAATATTCCTCTTCATCGGTCATTCCGTCATTATCATCGTCCAAATCCTCATCATCTAAAATACCATCATTATCCGTATCTGGGGAAGTCGTTGCGGTAATCAAGACGTCGTCAATGTAGGCACGATCGTTGCTGTCGGACCAATTTCCGCCGCCTTTGAGAAAGCGAATGGTCGTATTAGCCGACATATAGGTCGAGATGTCTTGGCTAAAAGTCCCGGAAGTGTTGCCACTTATGGTCGTCAGCGTTGTGAATGTACTCCCATTGGCAGAAGCCTGTATGGCAAGGCTCTCCCCACTTTCCAGGCTCGATGTTCTCCATTTGAATGAGAGCACCGCAGCGAGAGCGCCGGATAGATCTGCGGCCCGTTTTATACTTTCTGTCCGGATATTTGCAAAACGCAACTCATTGCCGGTAATCCTGATATTGCCATTTGACGCCGAATTATCATCACCGGATTCTATCCAATTCGTCGAAAAGTTAGCATTGCCGTTGTTATTGGTATAAGCAACGACAGAAAAAGTATCGGAATAGGTATTCTGCCCGAAAAAAGGAATCGAGTACAACAACAAGCATAAAATCAGATATTGAGCCTTCATCGTATTGGCTAAGATAATCGTATAATCAGACCCATATTGTTCAATGTTGTGAACATACATCACGTTGTTGCAAAAACCCTTATTATTGTTGAGGTTAAAGGCCCATAATCCAGATATTTCCAATGTGCTCCATTCAGCGTGCAGGCAATCAAAGTGGAGACAATTATCTATGGGTTTCTGACAATGAAAAGAATCGTGATCGACTATCCCGAAATGCTATGGCCATTAGTAAAGGTTGACGATCTTCTGGATCTTATTTGTAAAATGGAATCCATATGGAGATTAACAATGGAAAAACAAATCGTAGTTCGTTACCCTTTTTGGATCCTTTATTTTTTCAGTTACTACAAATCTATTTAATGACGTTTTTGCATATGAATATTTCGATAGATGGCATCTCAAAGCATAAAGCCATAATAACCAATGCTCGTTGGTGGAATATTGGGCTCGAGGAATTTTATGTGTCGTCATAGTTTAAAACTAATAATGCTTGTCAGAACCGAGAAAAATCACATAACATGTGCTGAAAGGCCCTTCATTAAGAAAAATGGTACGTTACCCATACCGGTACAGAGCAGGTTTTGTAAGCAATATGAAAATAGCGTTTACGAGTACTAGCGAAAACGTTACATAAAGGCTCGCATAGTGGTTTGCTTATGTTCGAATTTCAAAAGCTGATTATCTTGTAACTTGACAAAATATGTTTTGGCTAATGCAAGAGCTTTTCAACGTTGTGCCAATTTCAATTATAATTAATCTCCACTCCCATTGGTTGTCATACAATTCTCCCCGTGATGAATTTTTCATTTTAAGAATTGCCAAGAGTAGCAGTTCTTTGAAATGACCCTAAAATAAAAGGAAGTACAAGGGCGGCGGTGCGTGGTCTCTTATTTGCAACTTTGTGAGGAAAGGAAAACCGCAGGTACTCCTGTCGCGATCACGAATAGAGCAACAAAAAGTCGAAAACAAAGTAAATACACTTCCTTTAAAAAACTAAAAGTAATTTGGTAAAGTTAAATGGATCTTAATAATGTGCGCGTTAATTCACTATTTTTAAAATCCAGAACCTAACTAAATTTAGTGGGACGCCTGCGGAATGCCTAAGCATTAAACTTAGAAGCAGATTATGGCTAAAACCAATGATATTATTGAAAATCCGGTTATGGGAGACATCGTAAAATTCCTTGTGACCGCAGAGGATTCCAATGGAAAGAGTCTATTTGTTCACGTTTGGAATAGAGTTGGTGCACAGGGACCACCTGAACACATGCATCCTAAACAAATTGAAACTTTTGAGGTCATCAGTGGGACAGCTGGCTTCAAATTAAATGGAAAGGAACAAATACTGACTTCTGGACAAAGAATAATCGTACCTATGAATACCCCACATAAATTCTGGAATGCCGGCAATAACGAACTTGAAATGACCGGAGAGTTGCAGCCGGCCCTGCGAACAGAATTTTTTCTTGAAACTATGTATTCCCTAGCTCAAAAAGGCAAAGTGAACAAAAACGCCATTCCTAAAAGTTTTCTACATTTTATGTCAATATTAAATGAATATTATGGAGAAACATTTATTGTTGGGCTTCCGATTGGTATACAAAAATTCATGGTAAAGATTTTTGGAAGACTTGGGAAACTATTGGGATATAAAGGTTTTGTTCCTTATTCTAGAAGCTGAAAAGAACACCTAGCAAGTAATACGAATATGGTGATTTTTGTTTGCAAAGTAGCAGCTCTTTGAAAAGACCTTAAAATAAAAGGAAGCCTCATCATGAAATCGGGATATATACCCATATGACCCATGAAAAAAAGCGACCGGGTCACGGATCGCTTTTTTGTACTCTCGAAGTTTAAATGAATTACATACCAGGGAGTAATACCGTATCAACAACATGAATAACACCATTCGATTGGTTGACATCGGCGATGGTAACGGTGGCTATATTCCCTGCTGAATCTTTAAGCCGTAGGCTTTCACCATCCATCATGACCATCAATTTTGCGCCGTTGACGGTGGTAAACTCTGCCTTTCCTTTTCCCTTTTTTATGGCCTTCATTATATCCTTTGCACTGAACTTACCGTCTAGCACGTGATAGGTCAGCACTCCTTGCAACTTGGTCTTGTTTTCTGGTTTCAAAAGCAATTCGACGGTTCCCATGGGCAGCTTATCGAATGCCGCATTGGTTGGCGCAAATACTGTAAACGGACCCTTACCTTGAAGGGTGCCCACTAAATCGGCTGCCTTGACGGCCGCGACTAAGGTGGTGTGGTCTTTGGAATTGACTGCATTCGAGACGATGTCCTTGGAAGGATACATGGCGGCACCTCCCACCATTTTGGTGCCCGTATCCATGTTATTTACCTGGGCAAAGGAAACTGTTCCAACAAGCAATATCAATGCAAACAAGGCATTGCTCAAAATTTTTGATACTTTCATGATGTATTTTTTTTAGTTTATAAATACACTTACGAAACAATGGGAAAAAGGTTTGGAAATACGCCAAGTTTTTAAAAAAAGTACGTTTTAGTAGTTCATCGAGCGCTTCGCAATAAAACAAAATCCTGCTCGTACCATGCAACTTATAAAATCGTCAATTAAAAGCCCTATTTTTTACCAAGATCGTTATTATAGGTGCACAAAATTAACAAATGGGCAATATTGAGGTGCCACTAGGCACTTGACCTAAAAATCATGCGAATATGCCTTATTTTTATCGTTCATTCCTACACAGCCGTTCTATACAACTAGAACAATTTAATAATAGGCAGTATGGTTAGCACCTAGGATACTGATTAAACTAATATGATAACAGGTAAATGATCCATAAAAATGCGGAAGAGCAGCGATTGGCAGTACCAGATAATTACAAGTATTGGAAAAGATGGGGTCCTTATTTGGCCGAAAGGCAATGGGGTACCGTTCGCGAAGATTATAGTCACAACGGTCAAGCATGGGAGTTTGTAGATCATGAAAAAGCCCGAAGTAATGCCTACAGGTGGGGCGAAGAAGGCATCGGAGGCTTTTGCGATTCCCGGGAGATATTATGCTTGGCACCCGCATTCTGGAACGGCAAGGATTCCATTTTAAAGGAACGCCTGTTTGGTCTAACCAACAATCAAGGCAACCATGGGGAAGATGTTAAGGAACTTTATTTTCATCAGGTATCGACTCCCACACATTCGTATGCAAAATACCTCTACAAATATCCTCAGAAAAAATTTCCGTATGCCGAATTGGTAAGTAAAAATTATGCGCGTAGCCGGCAAGAGTCTGAATATGAACTACTCGATACCAAAGTCTTTAAGAACAACACCTACTTTGACTGTTTTATAGAATACGCCAAAGCGGATGTGGGCAATATACTTATGAAGGTAACGGTGGTCAATAGGGGGCCAAAAACGGCAACCATACATGTGCTACCTCATCTTTGGTTCCGGAATTTCTGGAAACACAACAAGCGGTATAACCGTCCGAAAATAAAGGCCCTTTCAGAGGGCTGTGTATTTTCGAGAAGCACCCGAAATGGGCGCTATTATTTCTACCACGAGGAAGGGGAACAGCTATTCTGTGAAAATGAAACCAATAACAAACGCATTTATAATGTGCCTAATGAAGTTGAATATGTGAAGGATGGCATAAACGATTATGTAGTCGATGGAAAAGACACGATAAATCCAAATAAGATAGGATCTAAATTTGCCGTTTGGTACACCATGCGGCTTAAGGCGGGTGAGGAAAAAAGCATTAAAGTACGTTTAAGTAAAAAGAAGTTAGCCGATCCATTTACCGATTTTGACCAGGTGTTTGACGAACGAATGCAGGAATGCGAAGAATTCTATGATGAACTCTTAAACAAAAAGCTTACAAAAGAACACAAGGAACTTGCAAAAAAAGCATTTTCAGGACTGTTATGGTCAAAACAATTCTATTATTACGACGTCTTTAAATGGCTTTTTGGCGGTCCTGGGGAAGCCCAGCCTTACCGTACGGATGCCAGGAATTATAGTTGGCAGCATCTTACCAATCGTCATGTCATTTCAATGCCAGATAAATGGGAATATCCCTGGTATGCCGCATGGGATCTGGCGTTTCACATGGTATCCTTCGTAGAGATCGACCCTTATTTTGCCAAGGAACAATTACTGATGGTACTCAAGGAGAACTACATGCACCCCAATGGACAAATTCCGGCCTATGAGTGGAATTTTAGTGATGTAAATCCACCGGTACATTCATGGGCCGTTTGGAATGTCTATGAAAAAGACCTCAAACGAACCGGTATTTCAGACTATGTATTCTTAGAAAAAGCCTTTCAAAAATTGCTGATTAATTTTACGTGGTGGGTCAACCAAAAAGATAAAAGTGGGACCGATCTTTTCGAAGGCGGTTTCTTAGGTCTCGATAATATTGGCGTCTTTGACCGCAACCATATGCCCGAGGGAATTACCCGCATGCAACAGGCAGATGCCACAAGTTGGATGGCCATGTTTACCTTGAACATGCTGCGTATGTCTTTAGAATTGGCCAAGATGAATCGAATATATGAAGAGACCGTCGCCAAATTTTTTAGGCATTTCCTAAACATCGCCTGGGCAATGCACCATATCGGCAAAAAGGATATTTCCCTTTGGGACGACCAAGACAATTTCTATTATGATGTCGTCGAAATGTCAAATGGCATGACGAGCCGTTTAAAGGTGAGATCTTTGGTGGGCATTATCCCATTATTTGCCGTCGAGATAATACACAAAGACCTTTTCGAGCAACTAAGGCAATTTAAGGTCCGAGCAGCTGAAATCGTCAGAACACGCCCTGATTTGGCATCCTTGATTTCAAATATCGAAGAGGCCAATGGGGAAAGCAATTATTTGTTCTCAATTATGCGCGGGTTTCGGTTGGGGCATTTGCTCAAACGACTGTTAGATGAAGATGAATTTCTATCGGACTATGGTATTCGCTCCCTTTCTAAATATCATGAAAAGCATCCGTTTGTCTTTCAATTCAACGGTGCTTATCAGATCCAATATGAGCCCGGCGAAAGCCGCAGTAATATGTTCGGGGGTAATTCAAACTGGCGGGGACCCATTTGGATGCCATTGAATTATTTGATCATTCAGTCATTGCGAAAATACTATCTATTCTACGGGGATGAATACGTATATGAATTCCCGACAGGATCTAAGAACAAACTGAATCTTAAGCAAATCGCCAATGAACTCAGTAAAAGATTAATCAAGCTCTTCGAACCCAATACCACCGGTAAATTTCAATACCACGCTGACGATAAATCGAAATTTTTTACGAACGATGAACATTTTAAACATGAACATTTATTCTATGAATTTTTTGACGGCAACAATGGTAAGGGCCTAGGTACTTCGCATCAAACCGGATGGACCGCATTGGTCACAAACCTACTTCTGGAAATTGAGGATTGAAGCAACCAAAAGTTCCGGCCGCTTCCTTTTCGAATGGGTTTTCTTGATGCTGACATGCATAGTATCTTCAGCCGTGGTTTAAGGCAATGTGCCTCTAGTCTAGGTCTTCAAACAAGAGCCCTAACCTCGATCAAAGATCCTGGTTATCCGCTTTGTCCGCAGTAACGAATTCAATTTTTCCGCAAAGCATTAATTTCTTAACTTTAGCAGTGTCTTGCTTCCTGTCAAGAAAATCCTCTGTTGAATACAGGAAATTGAGGTGTCTTAAGAAGATACAAGTTTTAAACCCATAATTTTTTTGCTATGAAAGAATTAAAAAAAGAAGATATTCAACAAGAAGTATTCGACCTCTATGATGACTATGCACACAATAAGCTTGATCGCAAGCAATTTATTGAAAAATTATCGCTTTATGCTGTTGGGGGCTTAACAATCCCCTCACTCCTAAGTTTTATGATGCCCAATTATCGCGATACGCTGATCGTAAAACCTCAAGATCCAAGAATCATTTCAGAATATATCACCTACGAATCGCCGAAAGGAGGTGGGACTATTCGTGGCCTATTATCGATGCCGGCAGATGCCAAAACCAAATTACCTGGTATTGTGGTAGTGCATGAGAATCGGGGATTGAACCCCTATATAGAGGATGTAGGGCGAAGGGCCGCCTTAGACGGATTTATCACTTTGGCCCCAGATGCCTTAACACCTTTGGGCGGCTACCCAGGCAATGATGATGATGGCAGGGAACTCCAAAAAAAGCGGGACCGAATGGAGATGCTGCAAGACTTTATAGCCGCTTATGATTACCTCAAAAACGAAAAGAACTGTTCTGGTAAGATAGGTGTAGTCGGCTTTTGCTTCGGAGGTTGGATCGTTAATATGATGGCAGTGGAAGTGCCAAGCTTGTCTGCCGCAGTGCCTTTTTATGGTGGCCAACCAACAGCCGAAGAAACTGCTAGGATAAAGGCTCCTTTACTAATACAATATGCTGGTTTGGACACCCGGGTGAACGAGGGTTGGCCGGCCTATGAGGCTGCGTTAAAGGCCAACCATAAAGAATTTGAGGTCTTTTTCTATCCAGACGTAAATCATGGTTTCCACAACAACACGACGCCCAGATATGATCAACCAGCGGCCGATCTTGCCTGGAAAAGAACCATCGATTTCTTTAAGGAAAAACTTGGCTAACGAATGCGATTAAAGCGTTCTTGACGGAATGATTGCAATTATTTTCCTGTAAACACAACGCGCCGGTATCTGGTCAAGTTTGGAAACTGGGAATCGGTTACCTCCAGAATGATATGCACCGTATCCCCTTTTTTGAAATCTTGTGGTATGGTTACCTTGGTAGACTTGGTGTCAGGATCTTGCAGTTCAAGTTTTCCCTTATAACTGCCAACCTCATCATATTGCCACCAAAGGTAGACAAGGGCATCGCCATCAGGATCCGTCGCAGACCCACTTAACTGCAGGGTGCTTCCAGGTGTAACCTGCAAACTCGCTGGGTGATCCAGTTTCACTTCGGGTGGATGGTTCGCATGCTTAAAATCTGATACGCACCAGTCGGCCCGAGAGGCAAAATCTAACTGTAGGGCTTTTATCCAACGGGTTTGGGGGTAGGTCATTTCTATCTTATTAGTGAATGAATCCAATTCGGCTACTACCTCGCCATCTTCCCATCGATTCGGATTGGTTTCGGATTGTGCCAAGCGTCCACCCCATCCGCCATATTCTGGATGTTGCAGGTTTTCCAGTCCGACGTTAATCAAATGTAAAAAAGCCGGTGAATCGCCCTCCGAGATAAAGTCATATTTCTGAAAACTTCCCCATTGGGTATTTTTGATTTTTGTGAGATCACCATGAATGTGTTCATCATCCCCAGCTTGTTTTTGCCCATCGCCATAGCTGTAATACATCTTGGTAAGTGGACCATGACCATTGATGATATTTTCTCCCATGAACGGGCCTTCCAAATAACGATGCCATGGCTTAGGTACGGCCTTTTGCCAACTATAGGCCAAACACCAAAATTGACTTGAATTGTAATAGACCTTGATGTCAGGCCATTTTACTGAGATATACTTCCGGTAGGTTGCGTCTTGATCAAGAATGGTATAAAGTACCGTTTTTTCGACCACTTTTTTATAGATATCTCGCCATTGGGCTGTCTTCCCAAACTCTTCTTCAATAGACTTCAAGGCACGTGCAACCGTGTTCGTACCTCCCCAAACCTGAATGTACAAAGGGGATGTATCATCATCCAATAGCTTTTTTTTGATAAAATCAGAACCTTCGGTGTCTTTTTCCATCGCGCCTTCAAAATCAATATTACCGACCTTTATGAGGCTTTTTAAATGGGCCGCGGTCGGAAAGCCTTCGGCATGTAAACTAAGAGTAGGCTGCACGTTCCCGTAGGCATTCAAAAGATCCTCTATCCATTGTGTACCCGGCCATCGTAAATCTGTTTTTTCGCCATAAATTTTTTGGGTCATTTCCATTTCGGAAACAAATTTGGTCCCCTTTCCATCTCCCTTATAATGCCACATCGAACTGCTATAGACAAGCCCTTCGATTTTGAACTCGTTTGAATACAATAACAATCTGATAAACGAATCAACATCGTCTATCTCCCCATCGGTAGTGACGATGGTCCTGGGTATATCGGAAACAGATTGTGCACTGATCGGGTTAGCGATGGTTACTACAACCCAAACACAGATACAAAAAAACGGCTTCATTGAATTGGCCATGTGTACGATACTTAATTCGAATTGTTATTTCCAAAGGCTTTGTCCAAAAACAAATACCGGGCATCGGTATCCGCCTTGACCTCCTTACTTTCGGTATTAATAGTCATAACAGGAGGTGTAGCATCCTTGGGCGGGGCGGGTGACCATGATGGCACATCACTACCATTTGGATTTCCGGTCTTGACAAAGTTGGCGAAAAAGTCCTGCATGACCTGAGACACCTTATAATCCTCAGCAGTCCAGGCATACTCAGTGACCAAGGGCAAGTTGCCCATGCAATACTCGATTTCACTCGCATGGGGTGCGCCGATCAATGCTGGCATTTTTGGCGCATTCGATTCCTGCTTTACCGTACCCCCTGCCAATCCCGGTGCAAGCGTAGTGTCGACCAATGGGGGACGTATCTTACCAAAAAGATACCGATATACGGGTTGATTGCTGTTTTTTCGCTGCAAATCGAACCATTTCCAGGTACTATAGGAAATAAATCGGTCTGAGGCCAATGCCGTTGCAGAAAGTTCAATTTCCTTTTCAGATGCATCGGGGTATAATTTAAGAACCTCCTGATAGTCCTTCGGATATGCCTCCTTTACTTTAGCAACATATTCTTCCTTTCCATAGGACGGTCCTTGCATAAAGGCCATTCCGGGAATCTCAGCGGAATTCCATCCCAAAAGCAACGGAACCATTGCCTGTTCTTTATTCTCAAAGATTTCAGGCAACGACTTCGGGAGAAAATATCCATCGATTACCGCCGGAAATCCAAACCGCTTCGATTCATTATAAATCTCGTATACTTCTCGAGTGCTCAATGCACGCAATTCGGCAAGGGTGGGGACCCCGGCATTTTTGGCGAAGTCCAATCCTATTTTTTCAGCTTCCTTTAAAGACACGGGGGCCATGGTCGGATTGATTCCAGCACCGCTTTCACCGATAGCCCCTGCTATCAAATTTTTCGACAAGGGGGAGGCCATTTGCTGGCTTACGCCTATCGATCCGGCAGATTCGCCGGCAATCGTAACTTTGCTAGGATCCCCACCAAAGGCCGCGATATTTTTTTGCACCCAATTTAAGGCAGCATTCTGATCTAATAGGCCATAATTGCCCGAGGCACCATACGGAGCCTCTGCACTTAGCTCAGGGTGTGCCAAGAATCCGAAAATATTTAGCCTGTAATTTGTAGTCACTACCACAATCCCCTTTTTGGCCATACTTTCGCCATCGTACCGATATTCCGAAGCATCACCCGCAACATTGCCGCCCCCAAAAAAATAGACCAGAACCGGAAGGTTTTTTGTAATATGTGTCGCCGGGGTCCAAACATTCAGATAGAGGCAATCTTCGCTGACCCCATCAGACCGTGATTTCATATCCCCAAAAACCATGGTCTGCATAGGCCTCGGTCCAAACTTTTTGGTTTCTTTGGTCCCTTGCCAGGGTGCCATGGGTTGGGGCGCCTTCCATCGCAAGTCGCCGATCGGGGGCTTTGCAAAAGGCACTCCCAAATACGTCTGAATTCCCGTTTGTGTATTATAATTCCCTTCAATCGTACCGTTCTCTATTTTCAACTGTACCGCAAAGGCATTTTTGTCCTGAGCAATTATCTTGTTTGTTATTATGAGCGAAAAAACCAATAAAATGCGCAATGTTTTCATTATGGACCGATTTTAAATTCAATTATTGTCTCAAATTGTAACAATAATACTTTTTTTATTTTAAATTTAGAGCTTATTTGAAACAAAATTCTGACAACGAGCTAGTTTCCTTTAAGAAATTATCCACTTAAATTCAATTTTAGAAACATCGATTTGAAGCAAAATAATCAGGATGGTCAGAATATAGGAGCAAAGTTAGGCCTTGAAAGGCCGCCTTCAATACGAGACAAAAAAAGGAAACTTCCGACATCAGAAGAATTTATTCCGCATTTGGCCTTTGATTCGGTTATCTTCGGATTTAATGGGAGGCAACTTAAAATACTGGTTTTGGAATACCATAATACAGGATTGTTCGCGCTACCAGGTGGCTTTGTCAAACGGGAAGAAAATTTATATGATGCCGTACAGCGAAGTCTCAAGGAACGAACGGGTCTTGATAATATTTATTTAGAACAGTTTCACACATTTGGAAACCACGCTAGGTCAAACCCCTTGTTCATGCGTCGTATTTTGGCAGAAAATGATTTTGAGGTTCCCGATAATTATTGGTTGTTCGATCGCTTTATTTCGGTGGCCCATTACGCACTTATCAATTATGATGAAGTAGCACCAAGGGCCGATACCCTATCGGATTCTATTAACTGGTATTCGATACATGAACTTCCAACACTCATGATGGACCATTCGGAAATGGTCAAAATGGCCTTGCAGACCTTAAAGCGGAACATTGATAAAAAATTAATAGGCATGAATCTTTTGCCACCAAAGTTTACAATGAACCAACTAAAGGAAGTATATGAGGCAATTTTAGGGGAAAAACTGAGGCGAACTACCTTTCAACGCAAAATGTTAAGCATGGACATTTTGGAGCGTCATGAGAAACTGTTTCAAGGAAAGGCGCACAAAGCTCCTTATCTGTATAGTTTTAAGAAAATCAATGCTTTGTCAAGGAGTGAAGATTGACATAAATAATTTAAAAACACTTAAAGATGAAAGCAAAACTACCCGGTATCACAAAAGCGAGACGATCGCTTCGAATTCTTTTTCGGCCCAGTCATTCCTGTTAGGCAATTCGATACTACCTCTAAACTCAAAAAAAATAATAGAAAAATCACAATCATAAGCTCAACTTAAATAAATAAAACCCATGAAAACTTCTATTCAAAAATTATCCATGAAACTCCTTGTAGTATTACTTTTTATTGCTAGTATTTCTGCAACCAACGCCCAAGAAAAATTTGGCGGACTCGCACTGTATACCGTTCGAGATGATATGGCAACCAATGCCAAAGCTACACTTCAGGCCGTGGCCGACGCGGGGTATAAAAATATCGAAGCGGCAGGATACGACAACGGGAAATTTTATAACATGACTCCCGCTGAATTCAAAAAACTGTTAAAAGAAATGGGGTTAAAGCCTATTAGTACCCATCAGGGATCAGTCACCTTAGAGAATGCTGATGCTATGATCGCAGATGTCAAGGCAGCGGGCTTTAAATACTTCGTTGTGCCCGTACCGCCGATGGGCCTCTTTAAATTCGATGGGGCGACCCAGACCATGGGCATGACCGGGGGTGCTGCGAATCTTGCAACTATTTTGACGACCCTTGGCAAGAAATGCAAAAAAGCGGGACTACAATTATTGTATCACAATCATGATTTTGAATATAAAAAAGACACTGAAGGGGTCGTCCCAATTGATTATCTATTAGAGAATACAGATCCCAATTTCGTGAACTTTCAGATGGATCTTTATTGGGTTACGAAAGCGGGTGCAGACCCAGTAGCCTACTTTAAAAAATACCCAGGCCGCTTTAAAATTTGGCACGTGAAGGACATGGATGACCAGGGCAGGTTTGCACCCGTTGGAAAGGGGCATATCGATTTTACCAAGATCCTTGCAAACAAAAAGCTATCTGGGATGAAATATTACATGGTAGAACAGGATAGGACGTTCGATATGACACCACTCGAAGCCATTAAAATTAGCCATGAAGGTCTTAAGAAATTAGGTTTTAAATAGAAATCCATTAATTAACCGAAGCACGATAGACACTTTAATATGAAAAAAACAATAGCACTTTTTGTGGTTGCCAGCCTGTTTTTGTCTGGCACCAAAATCTTGGCCCAACAAGAAATCACTACTGGGGAAACAGTAGCGGTTACGAATACCGAGTCAGGGAAGGTCAGAGGTTATATCAGTAATGGCATTTTCACCTACAAGGGTATCCCATATGCGCAGGCTGAACGATTTATGGCGCCTACAAAACCGGCATCCTGGGATGGTATTCGGAGCTCCACTACCTATGGCCCCGTTGCACCCCTGTTGACACCGACCACTTCGGTGCAGGATGAATCCGAATTCGTTTTTGACCATGATTGGGGATATACGAACGAGGACTGCCTACGGATCAATATTTGGACTCCCGGAATTGATGACGGTAAGAAAAGACCCGTACTTTTTTGGATCCATGGTGGCGGGTTCACCGCTGGCTCTAGTCAGGAATTGCCCTCCTACGACGGTGAAAATTTAAGTAAAAAAGGCGATGTTGTGGTCGTTTCTATAAATCACCGTTTGAATATCCTCGGTTTTTTAGACCTTTCTGCCTATGGGGATAAATACAAACATTCGGCCAATACCAGTATCCTCGATATGGTGGCGGCGCTAGATTGGGTAAAGTCGAATATTTCGAATTTCGGTGGTGACCCAAATAACGTTACCATTTTTGGACAATCTGGAGGTGGGGCAAAAGTGAACACATTAATGGCGATGCCGAAGGCAAAAGGGCGCTTTCAAAAAGCAGTGAACGAAAGCGGTTCTTTCCGAACCGCCATGCTCGAAAAATCAGAAACACAGGCAATAGGTGCAGAGGTTATGGCCAATCTCGGACTCGCAGCAAACCAAGTTGACAGCATACAGAAGATACCCTTTGAAATATTAAGCGCGGCCGGCTCCAAGGCCTTAAAGACCACTGCTGAAAAAATGAAGGCGGCGGGAAAACCAGTTATCGGTTTTGGATTGAGCTGGGGGCCTAGCAGGGATGGGGATGATCTACCTTATCAACTTTTTGCCCCGGAAGCGTTTGCACTTTCAAAAGACATTCCTTTACTTATAGGCACTACAAAAAATGAATTTACACCTTTCGCCAATGGTCGTTTTTTTGAGGCTTCGGAAACCGAAATCTTAGCACATATCAAGGAAACCTATAAAGACAAAGCCGATGCCTATCTCGCCGCCGTCAAAAAGGCCTATCCTAATGATACAAGGCCCTCTGACCTGCTTGATATCGACACCATGTTTCGGCCAGGAGCAGTAGACCAAGCGAATGAAAAATCTAAGTTACAAGGCGGCGCCCCGGTTTACATGTATTTGTTCACTTGGCAGTCTCCCGTGTTTGATGGAAAGTACAAGGCGTTGCATTGTATGGAACTTCCCTTTGTCTTTGATAATATCGAACGTGCCAATCAAATGACCGGTGGTGGAAAAGAAGCCCAGGAGCTCGCGAACAAGGTAAGTCAGGCCTGGATAAATTTTGCGAAAACCGGAAATCCGAATCATAACGGACTCCCAGATTGGCCAGCATATAGTGCCAAAAATACGGCAACAATGCATTTCGATACACGTTGCGAGCTGAGGCCGCAATTAGACAAAGAATTGTTTGACTTAGTTAAAACCCAATAAAAGAAACGATAAAACATGAAAATGGTTCAAGGCATAAAATCGGTCGTAATAGTAGGTGCTACCATGGCATTTCTACTTGGTGGCTGCAGTCCAAAGTTTACCGAAGAAGATACCGGAGATTATAGTATTGTCAATAATGTCGAGGGCAGTACATTGGGCTACAACAAGAATTCAGGTGTAAAGCTGTTGACCGTTGATCGCTATGCCTTTAAGGATTTAAATAAAAATGGAACGCTTGATCCCTATGAAGACTGGCGACTATCGGCAACTGAGCGTGCTGAAGATCTGTCTCAAAAAATGTCTTTAGAGCAAATTGCCGGATTAATGCTTTACAGTGCACATCAAGCCATTCCCGGTAGGGGAGGTTTTGGGGCACCTACCACCTACGATGGCAAGCCTTTTGACGAAAGTGGGGCGGCTGCCAGTGATTTAACCGATGCGCAAAAGGTCTTTTTGGAAAAAGACAACTTGAGACATGTGCTGATTACAAGTGTACAATCTCCAAAGGACGCCGCAAAATGGAATAACAATGCGCAGGCCATGGTCGAGGCAATCGGAATGGGAATTCCGATTAATTCGAGTTCAGATCCCAGACATGGCAGCGATTCGTATGCAGAGTTCAATGCCGGTGCAGGAGGTGACATTTCTATGTGGCCCGGTTCCTTGGGAATTGCGGCCTCTTTCGACCCAGGACTGATGCGCCAATTTGGGGAAATCGGCTCAAAGGAATACCGGGCCCTCGGTATCGCCACTGCTTTGTCACCACAAATCGATTTGGGAACCGAACCCAGATGGATTCGCTTTGATGGAACCATGGGCGAAGATCCCGATTTGGCCACCGACATGGCCAGGGCCTATGTAGATGGTTTTCAGACCACAAACGGGGCAGCAGCAGGTTGGGGATTTGAAAGCGTGAATGCCATGGTAAAACATTGGCCAGGAGGTGGGCCTGAAGAGGGTGGTCGAGATGGTCATTTTGGCTATGGCGCCTACGCCGTTTATCCAGGCAATAATTTAAAAGGCCATTTGCAACCGTTTACAGAAGGGGCCTTTAAATTAAATGGACCGACGAAAATGGCCGCTGCGGTCATGCCCTATTATACAATTTCCTTTGGTCAGGATTCCAAGAATGGCGACAATGTTGGAAATGGGTTTAATAAATATTTGATTACCGATATGCTGCGCGGCACCTATGGCTTTGATGGGGTGGTATGCACAGATTGGGGAATCACTAAGGATGTAAGCGCCATTGATAAATTCGAGGGCAAAAGTTGGGGCGTTGAAACCATGAGTGTAGCTGAACGTCATTATAAGGTTATTGAGGCCGGTGTAGACCAATTCGGAGGAAACAACGAAATGG
Organism: Flavobacteriales bacterium; assembly: GCA_038316335.1. GTDB lineage: Bacteria > Bacteroidota > Bacteroidia > Flavobacteriales > Flavobacteriaceae > JALHST01. The sequence goes on along the minus strand of JBBQAM010000001.1, from coordinate 167,371 downwards.
GCCCGATTTTGGAAGCCTATAAGCTCGGGGTCGCCGAACATGGCGAAGATTTCATGCGAAAACGATTTGAAGTATCGGCGGTTCGATTATTGACCAATATCTTTAGGGTGGGCCTCTTTGAAAATCCATATTTAGATACAGCCGAAACCGAAAAAATCGTCGGAAACGCCGATTTCATGAAAGCCGGTTTTGACGCGCAATTACGTTCGATCGTCATGCTTAAAAATCAAAGGGGGACATTGCCCCTAAAGGCAAAACGCAAAGTATATGTTCCACAAAGATATATTGCCGCAACGACCAATTGGTTCGGTATGAAAACCCCTGAAAAGGTAGAATACCCCTTCAATATGGAACTTATCAAAAAGTATTTTGAAGTGGTTGAAAATCCCGCTGATGCCGACTTTGCCTTGGTTGGAATTAAAAGTCCAGAAGGCGGGGTGGGTTACAATAGGGAAGATTTGACTACAGGCGGTAATGGATATGTTCCTATCAGTCTGCAATACGAACCCTATATCGCGACAGATGCCCGCGATTCTAGTTTGGCGGGTGGTAGTCCGTTGGAAAATTTCACCAATCGCTCGTACAAGGGGAAAATGGTAACCGCCTCCAACACATCCGACCTTGAATTGGTAACTGAAACCAAAAGAAAAATGGGAGACAAACCGGTCGTTGTTGTGGTCAAGGTCGCCAAACCAATGGTTTTTGCCGAAATTGAAAAGAGCGCTTCGGCAATTTTGGTGCATATGGGAGTTCAGGATCAAGCCTTGATGGACATAATCACGGGAAAAGTTGAGCCCTCTGCACTATTGCCATTTCAAATGCCATTGAATATGACCACCGTAGAGAAACAATTCGAAGATGTCCCGAGGGATATGGAGCCATATGTCGATTCGGAAGGCAATACCTATGATTTTGCATATGGGCTGAACTGGAAAGGAATCATCAATGATGATAGAGTGGCTAAGTACAAATAACGCATATGAATCGTACAATTAATTATCCCATAATTTAATTTCCTATTATATACTATTTTAAATTAATTTTAAAATCGTTAAACCATTTTGTAAAACATAAGTCAAAAGAACGGGAATTATTGATGCCCTGATGTAGAGTTATTGGTACTTCCTATTGTAAATCAACTAATCAAGCAACTATAATGATAAAAAAAATCTTAATTGCACTTGGTATAATTCTCATTATTATCCAGTTTTTTCGTCCCGAGAAAAATGAATCGAATGATCTGACCTATGATATTTCGACCAAATATTCGGTACCTGAAGATGTGAATCAAATTCTAAAAGTGTCGTGCAACGACTGTCATTCAAACAAGACCGTATACCCGTGGTATTCAAATGTACAACCCGTGGCGTGGTGGCTTAATGACCATGTTATAGACGGCAAACGGCATTTGAATTTTTCCACATTTGCTAAAATGCCCTTGGCCTTCCAAAACCATAAATTGGAGGAAACAATCGATATGGTGAAGAAAAAAGAAATGCCCTTATCAGAATATACCTATTTCGGACTACATAAAGAGGCCGATTTAACCGATGCTCAAAGAGAAACGCTCATAACTTGGGCAGAGGACCAAATGACCTATCTAAAAAACACCTATCCAGCAGATAGCCTTAAAATGCCGAAAAGGCCCGGACCACCGCCAGCCAACTAAATATCGGAAACAATGAACCTAACTGAGTTTCTAAAAAAGGGCAACATCAGATTCTACAGGGTATTGCCCTCTATTCGACCCTCTTGAAATGGAAGAAAGGATGTCGGCCTACTGTTTCTTATAGTATTTAGAGCCAAAAAATTTTAATAATTTAAAATAGATCATTATGAGAAAATCAATTATTGCATGCATACTTTTGGTAGGGACGACCCTGTCTGCACAAAGCACCTGGAAGGCCGATAAGGCCCACTCAGGAATCAATTTCGCGATTTCACACTTGTTAATTTCCGAAGTTACCGGCAAGTTTACCGAATTCGATATTGAAGCAACCGCTGAGGATACCTTTGACAACCCTACGTTCATGGTAACTATCCCGGTGACGAGTATTAATACCGAAAATTCGAGAAGGGACGACGATTTACGCAGTGATCGCTTTTTCGATGTTGCCCAATTTCCTACCATGGTGTTTAAATCGACATCCTTCGAAAAAACTGGGGAAAAAACCTTTAAGATGACCGGCGACTTAACATTACACGGGGTAACAAAACCAGTAACCTTAGATGGGAAACTGAACGGTATTATTACCGATCAACGTAGCCAGAAATTGAAGGCTGGGTTAAAAATGTCTGGAACTGTGTTGCGAAAGGATTTTGAAGTTGGTGGGGATTTGGCGCCAGTTGGTAATGAAGTTGAAATTACCATCAATCTGGAAATGGCCCAGCAATAATGATTTGATTTTCACGATTTTTAACCCATTGAGGCCTTTCTTTTAAATGGCATCAATGGGTTTTTTGTGCCTTATAGAACACGAAATAGCCGCAGTCGATTCCTTGTAGATGCACTACCATTTGATGGCGATTCATCGCATGCGCAGAACAGCATGTTTACATGCCCCTCGCCCCATCAACTTAATAAAGCACCTAAGTAGTATTCCCACAGTGCCAAATGGCTCTTAAGTATTTCAGGGACTTCGAATGCTGGGTACCTCCCAAGTATAACAACCCTATTTTCTTAGCAATTTAATTGATTGTCGTTGCCTGGCAGGCGAATGCCTATTTCGAGTCTAATTGCCGGGCGAACCACCCTTTCCGATAAATTCACTTGACCCATTCGCCGTTTCACTCTCGTATTTGGGCGTTTCACTTAAAAACAGTCCCTTTTATCCTATGATCGCCCCTAAATTTGTACTAGTAATAAAGAAAAAACGCTTAGTAAATAAATCTAAAAACTAAAAATCATGAAAAAAATAAGCAAAGTAATTGGAATCGGAATTGGAGCACTCGTATTGGTCTCTTTTGTAGGTCGGGATGCCTGTGAAAAATCAAAGGGGCATCACGAAAAGCTAAATGCAATAAACGAATTGCAACAACCATTTTTACAAAAAGTGACAACACAGGAGAATCCAAAGGTGCTTCAAGTTGATGACATCGTTCTAATAGGATTGGAAGAAGAAATAAATCTGGGATTTGATACGGCGTATTATTTGCCAAACGATTTTAATGCCTATGAAGGCATGCAATTGACGCTTGCCGATATAGATCTGGTAACAGTAGAAGAGGAGATAGACCTAGGCTTTGACACCTCAAAATACCTACCCTTGGGTTTCAATGCCTATGAAGGTATGCGAACTGCCGCCAACGAAGTTGCAGCTGATGATCTTGATGTAAGTGACCTTCGTATTATTGAAGTAGAGACTGAAATCGACTTGGGATTCGATACGCAAAAATATCTACCTAAAGGTTTTGACCCCTATGCCAAATAAAACGTTGATGTTACTATAAAGTTGAAAGGCCTTTGGTTTGAACTAAAGGCTTTTCGTTTACTGCACCATCCCAGTTCAAATTACGACAACAATGCGATACCTAACTAATTATTAAAGTATATTTAGCTACTAGAAGAATGGATATAATGGCACTTAAGAAAGTACGGCAATCGGAAATCATAAAAATTTCCCTTCTTATTTCGATTTTGGTATCCTTGCCCAAAACGCTTTTTATCTATAAAATGATCGCTAAGGGTAAAATGGATTTTTCGGAAGTATGGATTTCCGATTTTGTGTTACAGCTTATATTCTTCTTTCTATTTTCATGGTTGATTTTACAAATAAACGCCAATTGGTCCTATCGCTTTTTGAAGACTGCAGCCCTTCGAATTGCAGTCATGATCCTAGTAGGTTTTGCCATACTGGCCGGCACGCTAAAACTGCTTGAACTTCTATATCCTAACTTGGCAGGACAAGGAATCCCTTTTGAGGAAAGGGGATTTTTATTTTTTAAATATGTTATTATTTGGATCGTTCTATTTTTTATTGCCAGAATCTTGAAGTTGCAGGTTATTCAACGAGAAAGTGTTCTTGAAAACGAATACTTAAAGCAACAGAATCTTCAGAATGAATTGGCGGCCTTGAAAAACCAGATCGATCCCCATTTTTTGTTCAACTCCTTAAATTCTTTGAACTACCTCATCCGCGACAATAAGGAGGCCACATCATTTGTTACGAAGCTTTCTTTTATGTATCGCTATATTCTTCAAAGCGGTGACAGAAATCTCGTCACGGTCAAAGAGGAACTTAAGTTTTTGAAGAGTTATATCTATTTGATAAAAACAAGGTATCGCAATCGAATTGAAATAACCATCTCAATTGATGATACCTATTTAACAAGGGAGCTACCTCCGCTAGCCCTGCAATTGTTGGTAGAGAATGCCGTAAAACACAATGAGATTTCAGAAACCAATCCATTAAAGGTCAAGATTTATTCACAAGAAGATGCCATTTGCGTAGAAAATGAAATCAGGCCCAGAACAACACTCGCTGATGGTACCGGCAATGGCCTTGCAAATCTGGACAAACGTTTTTATTTATTGGGTAAACAAAAATTGGAAATTTCGACCGAAAAAAATACCTTTTATGTAAAATTACCCCTATTTAAAACGGCATGAAGGTATTAATCATAGAAGATGAAATTGCCGCAAGTGATAATCTTGCCTATCTACTTAAAGGTATCGACGATACCATTGAGATCGTTTCCGTGTTAGATTCAGTAAAATCATCTGTAGATTTCTTCGAAAGATATCATGACCTTGACCTGGTATTTTTAGATATCCATTTGGCAGACGGACTTTCCTTTGAAATCTTTGAGCAGGTCAAAATCACCGTGCCCGTAATTTTCACTACAGCGTATGATCAGTATGCCTTGAAGGCCTTTAAGGTGAACAGCATCGACTATCTTCTAAAACCGATTGATGAAGATGAACTCATTGCGAGCTTGGAGCAATTTAAAGTACAGTTTCGGACCAGCGGATTGGTCAAAGATCAAGTTTCAGGGTTGTTAAACCTGATCAAGAAGCAGAATACATCCTACAAATCTACCTATTTGGTGCATCACAGGGATGAAATAATTCCTATAAAAACAGATCAAATCGCCTATTTTCATATTGATACGGGTATTGTGAAGGCTACTACTTCCGATCGGAATACCTATATCTTGGACAAGAAATTGGAAGATTTGGAAAGCGAATTGGATCCCATGCTATTTTGTAGGGTCAATAGACAAGTCATCGTTCGAAAAAATGCGATCCATAATATTAAGCACTATTTTGGCGGCAAGTTACTAGTAACCGTCGTGCCAAATTTTGAAGACCGTATTATCGTCAGTAAGGCCAAGGTGTCAGATTTCAAAAAATGGTTGGAGTCTTGAATTAAGGCATAGGATAGAGATCTGTAATCACTGAGTAGGAATTCACTTTAACGCTTAAAGAAGAACTACTAGCTGGGCACAGTTCAACACACCTATTTTGCCAAAGATAAAATTCGTTTAAGGTAGGATACGACCATCTTCCATTTGAATAATCCGATCCGTGCGATTAGCGAAATCCTCATCATGGGTAACGATCAGTAAGGAAAGTCCTTCTTGCTCCTTCAAGCGCTTAAAGATACCAAACACGTTTTCAGAATTATGGCTATCCAAATTGCCTGTTGGCTCGTCGCCCATTAGAATGGTCGGATTGTTTATCAAGGCACGGGCAATTGCTACACGTTGTTTTTCTCCACCTGATATACGCGCAGCCCTTTTGTCGGCAAGCTTTAAAATATCGAGCATTTCAAGCTTATTCAAGGCATCTTGCCTAATTTGATCATCTGATTTTTCAGCTAGTTTCCTGGCAGGTAACATCACATTTTCGAGGACGCTGAATTCAGTTAGTAGATAATGAAATTGAAATACAAAGCCAATCGATTTGTTGCGTATACGGGATAATGCTTCGTGAGGTTTCCCTGTTATAAGCTCATTATTCAAAAAGAGTTCCCCGGAATACTCGGTATCCATGGTCGAAAGGATATACAACAAGGTTGATTTACCCGATCCCGATTTCCCCATGATAGACGCAAATTCCCCATCTTTTACCCCAAAGGAAATATCTTTCAGGACATGAAAATCGCTAGGTTTTTTAAAATGCTTGTTAATATTCCTGGTTTCGAGAACTAAGCCCATGTAATATTTTATTTGTGGATCGACCTATTTTAAATCCCTTTAGCAATTTCAAACTTTACAGTCACGCCTTTTTAAGGTATGGGTATTCACAATATCCTATTAGGTGCCCCTTATAATACGTACCGGATCTATCCTTTTCGCTTTGTTGGAAGGCATATATCCTGCAATAAAAGTCGAAATGAGGGCAAAAGTGATTCCAATGATATAATAACTCACCTTAAAATTCACGGGGTAGGTAGTAATTGTCGGCAATGCGGCAGTTTCAAATGGTGCCCGACTGATGATTACCGAAAGACCAAATCCGATGAGCAGCCCTAAGAGCCCCCCAACAATACCGATGATCAACGCTTGGCTCATAAAGATGTATTGCACATCACGGCCTGAAAAACCGATTGCTTTTAAAATCGCTATGTCCTTCATTTTTTCATAAATAAGCATATTCAGGATATTGTAGATACCGAAACCGGCCACGATCAAAAGGGTTATAGAAACGGCATACGTTATTAGGTTTCTAATGTTTGAACCTGTTTCAAACTGCGCGTTGGCTTGATTGATATCAATGGCTTTCACATCGAATTGTTGTTCGATTCGTTTTGCCATTGATACCGCCTCACCAATATTATAGAGCTTGACATTTATATCGGTTATATAATTTTCAGGCTCTCCCAATATTCGTTGCACGGTCGTAAGGTTTGCATAACTTTGTATATTATCAATATCGGCAATGCCGCTTTGATAAATCCCTATGATCTTTAACGGGAATATGGCACCGCCCACGGTACTGATTTGAACCCTATCACCGACTGATAAAGACATTTTTTTTGCCAAGCCAGCTCCTAAAAGGATTCCGTTGTCGTTATTCTTGAGTGCCTGTGGGGTTCCGTCAACGATGTTGTCTTGAATATTTGAGAGCTTCGCCTCCTCCAGAATGTCAACACCGATAAGATTACCTCCCAGTTCTATCGACCCCGATATGTAAAAGATTTGAGCGCGTAACTGCGGAGTGGCCCCCTTTACATTCCCTTCCCCTTTTAAATACTCTAAAATAGGGACCGCATTATGAATTTTTTTTTGACTTTGTTTTGGTTTTACAGAATGCACAATGTTCACGGCATCCTTAAATTCTGAATACAATCCTATAGGCTGTGTTTTCGAAGGTTCTATTTCATTGTATATATGTATATGAGGTGTTTGATTCAATACCAGATCATCTAGCATGGCATTCAATCCCGTCATAAAGCTGACCAACGTAATATATGCCCCGATACCGAATGTTACTCCCAAAGCGGCAGTTACCGTAGATTTCATTTTGGTTAAAAGATGGGTCCTGGCAATGTTCAGAATTACTTTCCAATTGGTCATTCCTCAGGTTTTAATAGGTATGTACGTTCATCTATGCCACCTTTTATCTCGACCTTATCCAGGCTTTGAAGTCCGATTTGTACTTCCTTGAGGCCCGCTTCGGTCAGTACCTTATTGCCATCGACCAAGTACGATTTTGGAATCGTTAGCACATCGCCTCTTTGTGCAATGACAATGTTGCCTTCACCGGAAAGTCCTGGGAATAATGTTTTGGGTTGACTATCAAAACGCGCCTCCACTTTAAACGTTTGTGTTCGCTCGTCTTTTCTGGGATATATTTTGTACACCTTACCTTCAAAAACATCTTTTCCATAGGCATCTAAAGTAATCAATACACGCTGGCCAAGGTTCAATTTTACAATATCGACTTCATCGACTAACATTTCGATCAAAAATACATCCTTGCTGCCGACTGATGCCAATGGATCCATCGTGGTTACAATTTCGCCAGGGTTCTTATATAGCGCATAGACTTTGCCATTGATCATACTGCCGACTGTAAAATCGCCCGTGGCAATTTTTGAATTTTTGTAACTATTCGATGCTTGTTCGACTTGTGTCTGTAGTTCATTTTCGGTACGAACAAACTGGTTCTTCAATAACTGCAGATTGGTTCTTGATAGTTCATAAGCCAATTTTCGATTGTCGAATTCTACCCTGGATCCAATGTTCTGCTCCCACAGGTTCTTCTGCCGAAAGTAATTGATCGAATCATTCTTTAAGCTTAGGGCGGCCGCTACTAATTGATCACGTATTCCGGAAAGCACCCCTGAACTACCTTCGTAATTTTCCCTGGCCAATTGTAAAGAGAGCTTGGCATTATCAGTATTTAGTTTTGGGGAATTGTTGATTATCTGTAACAAAGGAGTGCCTTTGCTAACTGTATCACCTTCTTGAACTAGATTTTTATCAAGAATTCCGGCGACGATGGCATAGGCTTGATATAAGCTATCAGGTTGAATGGTAACCGAGGAGTAGACCGATTCGGTTATAGTTGATTTTTCCGGAACGATTTTATCCTTGTCCTTCTTACAGCCAATACCTGCCAACAGTAAGCAGCACGTTATAGAAACTGCAAAACCCCGGATGCGATTATACAACATAAAAAATTGAAATAAGACCGTTAAATTATGTATGAAGCGCTGAATAGATAATGACAATTATCATAGTGCCTAAAGCAAAACAAGGTTATTTTTAAATATAGGATAAAAATAAGGATTCATATACTATTAACGTTCAAATGACGTGTCATGGAAATCGTTCTTAGTGTAATTATTTCAATTTGGGGCATGTTGACCCAATTAACCCAGCGAAAGGTGCCTTAAAAACCTTATATAATAGGCGAAGAATCGTCTGCAATACAGGCCCATATCGTTTATAATCCAGACTTGTTTTACAATCTGGATGAAGCGGTTTGTAATTCTTTAGCCAAAGGCCTCGGAAAAGAGGATAGGCACTGAAGGGTCTCCACTGTCGCGGCCACGCATGCGTTTAAAGGTGAAGACTTTGATTTCTTGGTTTTTTGAGCCAATACGTATAATTGGGCGAATTAATGACAAAAGTCGTAACGATGTGTCAAACATAAAAATCACTCTTGAGAACAACCGCTATTTTGGGAATAAATTGGGGACGCTTTTTTGAAAGCGACCTAGTGTCCTAGTATGCATAGCCCTAGTTGAATATCGCTAAAATAAATTTCATGAAAAAAATTCTCGTACCAGTTGATTTTTCGAAACATTCGGAACATGCCCTTGAAGTCGCAGCTTCACTTGCAAAAACATATGATGCCGAAATTGTGGTGTTGCATATGATGGGGCGCTCCGAATCGATTGATTCTGAAGATGAAGCTGATGCATTCGCCGAAGCGCACTATTATATGAAACTGGCAAAAAAACGGTTTGAGCTATTCTTGAACAGGCCATGGCTTCAAGGTGTCAAGATCCAACAAATGGTGCAGAATTACAAAATCTTTGGTGAAATCAATAACATCTCCAAAGAACAGGAGGTTGATTTAATCGTTATGGGATCGCATGGTACTGGAGGCATTAGTGAGATATTTGTAGGTTCGAATACTGAAAAAGTAGTTAGGACCACTGAAATTCCTGTTTTGGTAATTAAGAAACGCTCCAGGAATTTTCACATCAAAAAAGTAGTCTTCGCATTTGATTTTGAGCCAAAAAGCCTTTTGGCATACAAAAATCTTAGAAAACTCTGTATCGTTTTGAATGTCGAACTTTGTTTGGTATATATTAACCTTCCGGGGATACGGTTTATGAATACCGCTCAAATGCAGGCGAAAACAAACGAATTCCTTAAGATTGCATTTCAGGACCTTAACAACGACCTACCAGAGGTAACCTACTATTGTGATTATTCCATCGAAAAGGGAATCTATAATTTTGCCAAGGAAGCCCATGCAGATGTTATTGCGATAATTACGCACAGTCGTAGCGGCCTTGCCCACTTCTTTAAGGGAAGCATCGGGGAGGATGTTGCCAACCACGTTGACTTACCGGTCCTAGTTACAAGAATCTAAGTAATTCGCAATTCAAAGAATATTAATTCCTCTTTTCCTTAACCCCCAACGTGAACAAAAATTTCTCCATAAGGCACCATTTCGTAAAGGCCGATTGCAAAAGGTTTACCCCAACAAAGAGCGTAAACCACAACCAGTTGATGTTCAAATACATAGCCAATAATACACTAAGTATGACAAAAGTTCCGGCAATGGCACGAATATATCTATCGATCATGTTTATACAATTGATGGTTATTAAATGAATTTTTCGATGGGTACCACAACGGCCCTGATCGGATTATTGGTTTCAAGATGATTGTTGAATTCCGTTATCGATCTGAATAAAACTTCTATTTTTTCCTCGGTTGTAAAAGAAAAGAACAAACTAGATTCAACACCACCTGTTTCACTTGGAAACCAACTTGCCGCCCGCAACACAGAAGACCTCACTTTATACCCATCAATATGGGATTCACTGAAGTTTTCGATTTGGGCATTTTTGAAAAGTCGCAAAATATCTTGTTCAAATGCTTTGACGACGGTCACAATTAATAGTTTCATGGCTTTTATAATTAAGTTACTACCTGCCTTCTAAAAGACCCCGTCTTATAGGGTTTTTTCATGTTTCTTATGTTCAATCATATAATAGATCAAGGGTACCAAGATCAAGGTCAAAAATGTTGAAACAATGGCTCCGGCCACTAATGAAATCGCCAATCCCTGAAAAATAGGATCAAACAATATAATAGAGGCCCCGATAACAACGGCTCCTGTGGTCAGTAAAATTGGCGTCGTACGCACGGCACCGGCATCTATGATCGCTTGCTTTATTGGAATGCCATCCTTAAGCCTGATTTCAATAAAATCGATAATCAAAACCGAATTACGTACCATAACCCCTGCCAGTGCAATCATGCCTATAAAGGAGGTTGCTGTAAAAAAAGCTCCAAACAACCAATGTCCTAATACAATACCAATTAATGATAGGGGTATTGCGGCCATCATAACGATTGGGGTCTTGAAGTTCTGAAACCAACCTACTATCAACATATAAATGAAAATAATAACGACCACAAAAGCAATTCCAAGATCCCTGAATACCTCTAAGGTTATTTGCCACTCACCATCCCATTTAATCGTATAATCACTTTCATCAGTGGGTTGCTCCATATACAGCTCGTTTAGCTTGTATCCTTTTGGCAGCTTTATGTTCTGCAGTTTTTCGTCCATTCCCAAAATCGCGTATACCGGACTCTCCAAATCCCCTGCCATATCAGCCGTTATATAAACGACTCTTTTTTGGTCTTTACGATAGATCGTTTTTTGCAAAGTATCGGTCCTGACCATGACCAGATCACTTACTGGGATCAGCGTTCCTTGCACCGATTTTATTTTGATATTCTGAATATCCTGTAAAGAGCTTTTTTCGGCATCATCCAATGCCAGGACAATACCCACCGATTCGTTCGCGTTTTCGTCATATAAGGTAGAAACGGGATACTCTCTTAAAATCGTTGTCAGGGCGCCCACAATTTGTTGTGGGGCAACACCGTTCAACATGGCTTTTTCCTTATCGACTACCAAATGGTATTCGGTTTGGGCATCCTCGACCATCCAATCGGTATCGACGATATCGTCGGTCCCTTCTAAAATAGATTTCAGCTGGCTGGCAATCTCAATTTGCTTATCGTAATCGGGGCCGTATATTTCGGCGACGATGGTCGATAGAACGGGCGGTCCGGGAGGCACTTCAACTACCTTGACATTGGCACCGTATTTTTTTGCGATTTTTTGTATTTCAGGCCGTACGAGTTTTGCGATATCATGACTTTGTTCGCTGCGTTCCTCCTTATGTAGGAGATTTACTTGTATATCGGCCATATTACTACCTCCCCTCAAGTCGTAATGACGAACCAATCCATTGAAGGTAATGGGAGCCGAGGTACCAATATAGTTCTGATAATTTACCACTTCCGGTCGCGTCGCAAGGTATTGGGAAATCTCCTGGGTAACCATGGCCGTTCTTTCCAATGTGGTTCCTTCGGGCATATCAACAACTACTTGAAACTCGTTCTTGTTGTCGAAAGGCAGCATTTTTACAACAACGGCCTTTGTATAGAACATCAACAGGGAACCTATTAACATGACAACGGTTATCCCGATAAACCCCCATCTTTTGGAAGCACTATCCAATAATGGCTGCTCTAACTTTTTATAGATTTTGTAGATAAAGCCAGATTCAACACTTTTTTCCTCTTTCTGCCCATGTGCCTCCTTCTCGCGTAATAAATGATATCCCAAATAAGGTGTTATGGTAAGGGCAACGAATAAGGAAAGCATCATTGCGATTGACGCCCCAATTGGCATTGGACTCATGTAGGGCCCCATCATCCCAGAAACGAACGCCATAGGTAAAATGGCCGCAATAACCGTAAATGTCGCCAATATAGTAGGATTACCTACCTCGTTTATGGCGAATATGGCCGCCTGCTTAAACGGCAAACGTTTCATTTTAAAATGTCGGTGCATATTCTCCGCTATGATGATACTATCGTCGACCACAATACCTACCACAAAGACCAATGCAAACAGCGTGATGCGGTTCAAGGTATAATCCAACATATAATACGCAAATAAGGTAAGCGCAAAGGTCAATGGTACCGAAAGGAAAACCACAAGACCACCACGCCATCCCATGGCAAGCATTACCAACAAGGTAACCGCCAATATGGCAACGCCTAGATGCAGTAACAATTCCCCCACTTTATCGGAGGCAGTTTCCCCATAATTTCTTGAAACCTCAACAGTTACATCTTTCGGGATAAGATCATTTTTCAAGAGCGCTACTTTCGCTAATATCTTCTCGGATATCTTCATTGCATCGGCCCCCTTAACTTTTGCGATCGATAGGGTCACCGCCGCATAGTCCGAGCCATACACCGAAAATTTTTCGTTTGATTGGCCGTAGCCAAAAGACACATAGCTCTTGGGAGATGAAGGCCCATCCTGCACGGTTGCTACCTGCTTCAGATACACCGGTAGGTTTTTGTTGACCCCTACCACCAAGTTTTCGACGTCTTCGGAAGTACTTAGGAAATTACCCGTGGTTACAAGGTACTCGGTATCATTCTTTACAAAACTGCCCGATTGGGATTGTTGGTTATTTGCCTGTATTGTTTGAACAAGGTTTAAAGGATCAATTCCGTTTTCGGCCATCTTCTCCTTATCGAGAATGATTTTCAGCTCCCGATTTCTTCCACCGATAGTTTTGGTAATCGAGACATCCTTTATCTTTTCAACTTCATTCTTGAGTTCCCCGGCAATTCGATTTAACTGATAATCATCGTATTTATCACTCCATAGGGTGATTCCCAGCATCGGTACATCATCAATTGATCTTGTTTTTACCAATGGTTGGGTGATGCCATTAACGAACATATCGCCATGTTTCATCAATTCATTGTACAAATTAACATAGGCACGTTCAGTATCTTCTCCCACATAAAATTGTACGATGATCATTGCCTCCCCGTTCCTGGCCATGCTATGCAGATGTTCTACACCCTTGATATCGGAAATAATCTTTTCCAAGGGTTTTACCACCCTGTTCTCGATTTCCTTGGGACTAGCGCCTGGATAACCAACCATAACATCGGCCATGGGGACGATGATCTGCGGCTCCTCTTCCCTTGGGATCAAAAAAGAACTATACACCCCGATAATCATTAAGGCGACCATTAATAAAATAGTCAACTTTGAGTCAATAAAGGCGTTGGCTATCTTTCCAGAAATTCCTTCGTTCATAATTTCTAATTTATTGGATGGAGACTTTGGCTCCGTTGAATAATTTGCCGTCTGCCGAAACGATGTATTGCTCCTCTGAATTCAATCCGGATAGGACTTCAACCTGGTCTCCGTATATTTTGCCCAATCGCAACCATCTGAGCAAGGCCCTGTTTTGATCACTTATCGTGTAGATACCTTTGAGTTCACCATTTTCTACGAGTGCCGATTGTGGAATCAATACCATGGAAACCGTTTTGGTGGTTGGCGCGATCGGAAATTGCGCAGTAGCGAACATTCCTGAAAGTATGTGAGCATCGGTCTTATCTAGCAGGGCTTTTACCAAATACTGCCCCCCTGTATTTTTTGAGGAGGAACTAACCTCGACAACTTTTCCAGGAATGGTTACATCCAATGACTTGATCAAAACAGCAACATTACTGCCTGATTGAATCTTTGATATCTCATTTTCTGGTACCATTGCGATAATCTGAAAATTCCCAGGAGATTCCATAGACAATAAAGGCACTCCTGGATTCGCCAAATCCCCTAGATTGATATATTTGTTGGTTATCACCCCATCAAAAGGTGCTGTAATATTGGCATAGGAAAATTGTGCATTGATTTCATTCTTCATTTGATTGGCAGCTTCCAACTGGGCTTTCGCCATATCAAAATGGGTAGTTACATCATCCATTTCCTTAGGGGATGCACTATTTTCAGCAAAGAGTATCCTGAAGCGGTCATAATCCTTTTTGGCATTATTAAAAGCCGCGGTTGCCGCGGTAATACTGGCTTCTATTTGTGCCCGCTTGGCCTGAAGATCGGTGTTTTTGATGTTAAGCAAGAGCTGCCCCTTTTTTACGGTATCCCCCACCTTAACGTGTATTCCATTGACGAAACCCATCATTCTGGTACTGAGATCCGCATTGTTTTTGGCTTCGATCTTGCCACTTGCCGATAAAAAAGCACTGTCCCTATCAGAAACGGCCTTACTGACTTGAACAGGAACCACGGCGGTAGTATCTGTATCCCCCTTTTTGGCATCGCTACCACAACTGGTTAGAATAAGTAGGGCACCTGTGAATAGGGCGGTATAAAGTTTTGTCTTCATTTTTATGTTATTTTAGTACGTGGTATTAAGTATTTTATAGGTTTTAAAAGTACCCTGGAATTACTCCTTCATTAAAAATTCTAAATAGGCCAGGGCATAGTTGTGTTGAAATATGGTGACATAATATTCGAGCTGTTTTTGTGCGAATTGGGACTCGGCCATCAATAATTCGGAGGTTTTCTCCAGGCCTTGTTCAAAGCGATTGGTTCGAATCCGGAATGCTTCCTCGGATTGCTGCATTGCCAAGCGTGTTAACTCGAGTTTGTTTTTTGCGTCTCCAAGCCCTCGAATGGCTTTATTCATTTCTAGCTGACTTTCTGCCCTATATTGATCGATTTGAAATTTTGATTTCT
Organism: Flavobacteriales bacterium; assembly: GCA_038316335.1. Classification (GTDB taxonomy): domain Bacteria; phylum Bacteroidota; class Bacteroidia; order Flavobacteriales; family Flavobacteriaceae; genus JALHST01. The sequence continues at coordinate 152,082 of JBBQAM010000001.1, read as the reverse complement.
CATATTCCGCTTTGCTTTTCTGAATTTTTCCAATGCGTTTGCCTCCTTCAAAAAGATTCCATTTTAATTCGGCCCCAAAAAGATAGCCATTCGCATCCCCTTGAAAAATGGCATCATCATGCAGTTCATAGGTGCCAAATGCATTCAAACGTGGCAAATAGGTCATTTTATCAGCCTTGAACATTTGTTTATAGGCTTCTGATGCAGCGCTCATTGACTGTAAGTCCTTTCGGTTTTCAGGGAAGGTCGTGTCCGAAATCCGATAATCGTTCACCGCAAGTGAGTCGGATGGCCTAAATATTTTATAGCTGCCATCTTGCATCAAGACCGACAAATAATTAGAGGCATTCAGAATATTACTTTTTGCGTATTGCAACTGATTCTCGATTTCGGTAACACGCACATCTACTGCCAATACATCCGATTTTTGAAGAAATCCCTGTTTAAAGCTGTTGTCAGCAACGCGTTTGCTTTCCATCACGGTCTTTTTGTCCTTCTCTAGAACTTCGACCGTTTTATATGCCAATTGTAGTTGCATATACGCTTTTTCGACCTCCAAGGCCATATACTCCTGGGTGCGTTCCGATTGTAATTCGGTTGCCGTCCATTTGGCTTTGGCAGCTTTTCTTTGAAAGATGCCATCAAAATTCAACAGTGGCTGTTGCACTTCCATTCGCGTTGCGAAGTCTTCGATTTGTCTTGGATTGTTCAATAAAGAAGGGTCAAAATCGGATTGGGTCAAAATCTCCTGGTTCAGTTTTGAACCAAAGGCCATAAGTGGATTCGTAGTGGCGATACCCGTATGTGAAATACTAAGGCTGGGCAACAATACGGCATTTGTCTGGTTATAATCGCCCTTGGCCATTAACGCATCCTGTTCGGCCATTTTAAGAAGACTATTCTTCGCAAGGACTTTCGCGATGACCTCATCTTTTGTAATCGCAACCTCTTGCGCTCCCATTTGAAGTGGCAAAGTCAAGAATGTTAGAATCAATACTAATTGCTTCATCTTATCAATTTGTTTTTGCAAAATTACTTTGGGCAATACGATTGCAGGGTAACATATGTTACCAACAAAAAAGGCACTTCGTTTTAGTGAAGTGCCTTCTTTGCAAAAACTATAGAACCTGTAATGGAACCTTCTTAGGTTTTAGGTGTCTTTTCCTTAACGAACATATTGAACAAGAGCCCACCCATGAATGCCCCATAGAGTGTACTGTTCACCGGTTTTGAAGTAATTGGGCAACTGCCGGAAACGCAACCTACCCATGCATAATAGCAATACCCTGCAATTGCACCGACCATAAGACCGACTATCGTAATAATCATTTCTTTTTTTGTCATTTTGTCGGTATATTCCTAGTCCCACCATGACCGCCGGCCACTACAACCAGTATTTTTATGCTCAACCGAATGAACCTAAAGAATTGGATGACCGGGTTCATCATCACAAAGCGCATTGATTTTGATATTCTTCTCATTATTGCTTTATTATTGTTTCTGATTTCAAGTTTCCATTTGACCGAAAATTTTTGGAATTTAAATTATTCCGGAATCAACCACCAAAATGGTCTCATTTTCGCTTTATAGAGAAAGGCATAATGCAATGCCAGTTTCAACCAATGACCTGCAAGACCAATTTCTCCGAAGGTCTTGCTCAATTCCCTGCCTTGGCTATCCGGGTATTTTTTGTAATCGGGTACGATGGGATACGTGGTTATACTAATTCCACTCCCTTTGGTCATTCCAAAACCAGCGGAGGCTATACAAGCCGCCCCCATATTTCCCATTGATCCCTTATGGTGAAGCGATTCTTTCTTCAGATTGATGCTGTCAATGATATTATCGGCCACCAATTTGGCGGTTATACCCGAAGGCATTCCCGTTCTTGGCGGAGCTGGCGAAATGGGCGTCCCCTTCTTACTGATTCTTGGCTTTGAAATGGGATGAGGCGGCGCAAAGGCAATGCCAGGGGCAAATATATTTTTATAGGATGGATTTTGATAGGTCTCCGGCCAGTCCTGTACGGTCCATTCTTCATAGGGTTTTGGCGCATAATCGGCATCAACCAACATAAAACCCTTAAAAAGTTTATCGGTAATGTCAAGGCCGTTCTTGTCATAGGCCTTGAACCCATGTCCTGCGAAAGCAGGAATCAACATGGCAAAATCAAACACTTCCGTTTTCTGCTCCCCTTCCAAGTTTTCGTAATGGGCAACACACTCCTCGATTTTGTTCACACCTGCGCCTAAAATCCATTTAATGCCCCGGTCCTCGAAGACCATTTGCACCATTTCGTTCGATTTCATGATTTTGTTCCCATAACTGAGCAACATCCCATCCATACCAAAATCACCCAATTGGTATTCGTTGGAAATCCATGTGATTTCAGCCATATCCCGCACTTTATGTCGTCTTAGCTCCTGCTCAACATTTAGGATATATTCGAAAGCAGCACCTTGACAGGTAGCTTTTGCATGCCCGGTGCCAATCAATATTTTGGTCTTTTGACCTCTTTTCATTTGATGGATAAGCGATTCTAAGCCCTGCCATGCATGTTCTGCGTGGTCATACGTGCAAACCGAATATGCCTTGTTGGTGCCCGGGAATAAACCTTCCGTCAAATCAAACGCCAATTTGGGACCGGTGGCATTGATCAAATAATCATAGGTTACCTTTTCGGTCTTCCCTTTATCATCGGCCAAAATATATTCTACATTTACAAATGGTTCTTTGGTTTCAAGATCACCCTCAGGATGAAAGGTCATCACTTTGGCTCTTTTGAATCCGATTCCCTTCTTCTTATATAGCGGGGTAAGCGGAAATAGGATATCCTTGGGCTTCATTCTTCCAATCCCCACCCAAATATTGGAAGGGATCCATTGATAATTCCCATTCGGGGAAACCACTACGACTTCATGTTTTTTTGATAGTTTTCTTCGTAGGTGTGTTGCAGCCACATGACCAGCGATTCCAGCACCTAAGATTACTATTTTGGCCATATTTATTTGATTTTGATGTGAAGTTAGTCCTGTGAATGCATTGCAACAATGATAAATGTCAATAGCATACCACTATTTCTATGACCGTAAAATTCGATTAATTGTGAGGAATGCACAGTAACAATTGTTACTGAGGATGGTTTCGACTAAATTTTGGTTACAACGGCAACACCTGATAATTTTGTAGTTTTTGAAATCAAATGGCAGCGATGTCCCGTTTGCGGTAGATTGGCAATTTTGGGAGATTGCCATATCTCATTAATTAATGTTCCCCATAGCCGATATCATCCATCTTTCCCTTAAAAATTCGGTATTGGATCACCAAATAGACGAACACCAAAAATAAAGCAATGACGAACCAGTAAATCCCTACTGTGAGTCCGTAGACATCCGCTGAAGCATTATAGATCGTAAGCGACGGGTTGATCGTATTGGTAGAGGGTAATAGATTCGGAAAAATGGAAACCGCGGTGGCCGAAAAGCCGCCCATCAAAAACAAGGAGGAAAATAAGAAGCCAAGGCCATCTTTTTTAAAATTCCGAACCCTGAATAGTCCCAACAAGCCAATAAAGGTAATTATCGGAAAAATCAAAAGCCATGGGGTTTCGATAAAATTATGAAAGGGTTTTGGTTCAATTATGTGCCATACGGTAAGTGAGATAATTACCAACCCCAATAGCACAAAATTTAACCGAAATACTATTTTCTTCAACAACTCATTTAAATCTGAATTGGTCTTGAAAATGATCCAGTTCGCACCATGAACGGCCAATGACACCATTCCAATAATGCCCAATAATAGGGTAAACCAATCTATAATCCCCAGATTTACGGAGGTCGGACTCAGTGTCGGATTCCATAATGGGAGAAAAAAGAAATGTGGTTCATGGGCGCCAATTCCATTTTCAACCATTCCCAAATTAACTCCGCGTACCACATTTCCCAGCGCAATTCCAAAAAACAATGCCAACAACAGACTAGCAATTCCAAATGCCTTATCCCAGAAACTTTGCCATAATACATTTTGCACCTGGCCGCGAAGTTCAAGCCCAACCGCCCTAAAAATCAACAACCATAAAATCATGATCAATGGCAAATAAAATCCGCTAAAAGAAGACGCATATAATGTAGGAAAGGCAAAGAATAAAACCCCGCCCGATGCAATAAGCCAAACTTCATTGGCATCCCAAAATGGGCCTATGGCACTTGTAATTGCCTTTTTGTCTTTTTCGGTTTTTGCAAAAAAAAGATGAATGATACCTGCCCCAAAATCGTAACCATCCAAAATTACATACATGCCGAGCATGCCCATTAAAACAACATACCAAAATAGCTCCATAGTTATTCTTTAATGGTTTCAGGGCCCTTGTTGATTATTTTTCCGACTAACATCAAGAACAACAAGCCCAATAAAAGATAGAGACCAACGAATCCCAATAAAGTGAACAACGTATTACCTGCCGAAACCGTAGGGGATGCTCCTTGGGAGGTTCTCAATAAATCATATACCAGCCAAGGCTGTCTTCCCAATTCGGCCGTATACCAGCCCGTCGTATTGGCAATATAGGGAAACGGTAGCATAAATAGTAACGACCATAAGACCCACTTGGTCCGGTACAGTTTTTTTCGCCAAAGCTGCACCGCCGCAAACATCATTAGGGCTATGAATAGCGTACCCAAACCTACCATTATATGGTATGCATAATATAATCCGGGAATATTGGTCGGGTAGTCTTTTTCATTGAACTCATTTAGGCCCTCGATCTTTGCATCCCACCGTAGGTACGTCAAAAAGCTTAATGCATTCGGCACAGCGATTTTATTATCTAGTTTTTTATTTTCGGTATCGGGCTGACCTATCAAGACAATTTCGGAGCCCCCATCAACGGTCTCGAATAATCCCTCCATAGCGGCAAAAGTCACTGGCTGATGCTTTACTACATTTTTCGCCGTCCAATCCCCTGTTGGAAACGCAACAAGAATGGAGGCGATGAGTCCGAACAAAACCCCTGTTTTTATAAACAGTTTCCCAAATTCAATCTGTTTGTTGCTCAATACATAAAATGCCCCAATGGCCGCCACAACAAACGAAGCTGTTACTACCGATGCTAATTGATTATGCAGGTAAGAGGGCCATAGCCAAGAATTCGAGAAGAGGGCCGAAAAATCAGTGAGCACAAATTTACCGCTTTCAAATATTTCATAACCGACAGGGTGTTGCATCCAAGAGTGCGTGGCGATTATTAAAAAGCCACTGGCCCATGAGCCTAGAAAAACCAAAAATCCCGTAAGAAAATGTAGTTTTTGGCCCATCAATTTTTCACCAAACAAAAACAGCCCCAAAAATGAGGATTCCAAAAAGAACGAGAACATTCCTTCCATTGCCAAGGTCTGACCTATAATACCACCTGTAAGCTCCGAGAACTTGGCCCAATTGGTGCCAAACTGAAATTCCATAGGAATCCCTGTAACCACGCCCATCGCAAAATTAAGGGCAAAGATTTTCATCCAGAATTTGGCGGCATGGTTATAGGTAGTATTTTGTATACGTAAAAATTTCCATTTGAAATAGACGATCAACAAGGAAAGTCCCATGGTAAGCTGTGGAAACAAATAATGGAAGGTAATGGTGAAAGCAAACTGCATTCTATCATAAAACAACATATCCTCCATATCTACTGGTTTTTGTGGTAATTGAAATAAACTAGAAAGATAGGAAAGATGTGCCTATTTGAAGTTTTCCAAAGGTGTTATGTACACTTTATTGCACTATTCTTTAGGTGGCCTATTCGTTAGACATCCTTCCCTTTGAGCATTTTGTTCCAGTACAAATAGGGTAAGCCGTATTTTTTAAGGATCCACAGACGCCAATGTTCCTTTGAACTATCAAAAACAAGCATTTGCTTTAATTTAGGGTCAGGAATAAAGTTGTTCTGATAATCAAACTCCGCCAAAACCATCTTTCCGTATTCGGTTACAAGCGGACAGGAAGAATAGCCATTATAGGATTTACTACCAAGTTTATGCTGTTCGATCAACAAAACGATATTATCGACGACAATAGGCACCTGTTTCCGAATGGCGGCACCTGTTTTGGCGGTCGGCAAGGCGGCAACATCCCCCAAGCTAAAGATATTCGGGAATTTTTTATGCTGCATGGTCTGTTGGTCAACATCGACCCATCCTGCAGCATTTACCAAGGATGATTCCTTTACGAATTTTGGCGCCACTGAAGGGGGTGCGGTATGCAGCATATCATAGTGTATGCCATATCTGGCACCCTCAATCGTTACCTTTACGGCTTTGTAGTTATATTGAAATGACGCATCCAACAGCCGATTGTCATCATCACCCGCCATAACCACGCAGCCTCCGGCAGAGATATCTTTTCCCAATTCGTACCAAGCGATCTGCTTCTTGGAATCTATTGCAACCAATTTGTGATGAAACCGTAAGTTGATGTCTTTTCTATCAACCACCTCCATCAAGGTTTTTGCAATTTCCTTAACGCCAAAGATTACTGAGCCAGATGTTGCAAAGACAATATCCGTCTTTTTGCGAACATCGCTCTTTCTGAAATATGATGCTGCCAAATACATGATTTTCTGTGGGGCGCCACCGCACTTGATCGGGGTGGTTGGCTGAGTAAACAAGGCCGTACCTCCTTTGAAATTCTTAATCACCTCCCAAGTGTGTTTTGGATCGGTATAATTACTGCATACCACCCCTTTGTCGATTGCCTCACCAAGCCCAGGAACCAGACTAAAATCATAGGCCAATCCGGGAGCAACTACTAAATAATCATACGAAATAGTACCATTTGATTTAGTCGTGACCGAATTGTTCTCGGGTACAAATCCAGTGGCGAAGTCCTGAATCCAAGTTACTCCCTTGGGCATAACCGATGCCATTGGGCGAGCCGTTTTATCATAATCGTAAGTTCCTGCACCTACCAATGTCCAAGCGGGTTGGTAGTAGTGGGTATCCGATGGTTCTATTAGCCCAATGTCAAGACTTTTATCTTTCTTTAAAAGTTGAGCGGCCGTCATAATGCCGGCGGTGCCGCCACCGATAATCAATATTTTATGATGTGTTTTCATTGTATCAATATTTGGGTTGATCCTTAAAAGTATGGATCCGTTATTACCTATGCTGTAACTTTTGTTACATTACATCGCGCTGTCCTAATTAAAAATGCCCTAAGTGCTTAGAGCCTTAAAAGCTATTTGGTGTCCGATAGAATAAAATCAGAAGCCATTTGGGCATGAAGCCGTGTAGTTGCGAACAAAGGAAGGTCAAAGTCTTTTTTGGAGAGCAGCATCGGCAATTCGGTACACCCTAGAATAATGCCTTCGGCCCCGCTACTTTTCAATTCCGCCATTTGTCGTATGAAAAATTGCCTCGCATTTTCGGTAAATTGGCCCTGGGTCAATTCATCTGAGACATAATGATGGCATTCTGTAATGTACTTCTCCTTTGGAATTAGGACCTCAATGCCAAATTTATTTTTTAATCGGGATTGTATAAAGCCTTTCGTCATCGTCGGCCTATTGCCCAGAAGGCCGATCCTTTTTTGATTCAATTTTAAGGCTTCTCGCCCAACGGCATCGGCGATATGAAGTATGGGAATCTTTATTTTCGGCTGAACAAACTCATAGGCCATATGCGGTGTATTGGCACAAATAACTATGGCCTCGGCTCCCGCTTTCTCAAGGATATGGGCTACTTTTTCATATTTGGCATTAATTTTTTGCGGATCCTGCTCGCGCATAATTTCAATATTAATGCTGTATAACAACAATTCGGGATTTGCCTGGGCGCCTATTTTCGTGCCGACCAATTCATTGATAAGTTTATAGTAAACAATGGTGGAATGCCAGGAAGTACCTCCGATAAGCCCTAGGGTTTTCATATGATTTTGTTATTGGCTACGCTATTCATTGCTGTCATCGAAAACAATGCTCCACATACCGCGTACTTCATTTACATCATACCCGGTCGCCTTGTCATTTGGATAGATGGTACTTAATGCCGTCATAACCGCCGGAGCGATTTGATCATTGGGTTTGCCATGACACTGCAGACACATGGTATTGGTTGTGATGGGATAATAGAAATAAACGTCCCCATTATCATTTTTTATGATCGGTTGTACCTCAACTTTGGCAGAAACCAGCTCCTTAAAGGCCTCTATATAGCTCAATTCATCTGCATTTGCCCAATTATTGGCATTTCTAGGCTTATCGCTAACCCGTTTAATAATGGCATTGTGCATCACAGAAATACTATCCGTTAATTTTATGGCCTGGATATTACAGTATCGTAAGGCACCTGCCGTGCCGTTTTCCTGGATCGCCTTGACTAAATTTTTTCCCAAAACCGCTTGGGTCTTCTTGACATATTCAAGCCCTCTTTGAGCATATTCTGTTTCAGAATCGGGAGCGGTCCATTCTTTGAACACACCCATACCCATCCCTTGGCCATTGCCCTTTATATAGCGGGCCTCAAACTCCTTGTCGAACCAAACGGGTCGTTCGACATCATTATCATATAGGTAATCTGCCACCTGACGGATCATGGTATCAGGCTTCGGCATATACGGCATGCTTCCAAACCTTTTATGGGCCCCTGGAATTTTCCCTGCTTGTTCCGGGTCATTTATCCATTGTAAAAGTGCCTCTGCAAATTGTTCTTTTGTTGTGGTAGCGTCAATATAATGCAATTTAATGGCCGTCATAGGCGGCCCGATCATATTCGATTGCGATGCCTTCGGGTTATGGCAGATATAGCATTCGTTCTCCAAAATTTTCTTTCCGGGATAGAGCCGGTCGATCTCTGTGACTTCGTTCGTTCTACTTTCAGTAGGTTCAGGTATGGCTACTGATTTAGTGGCGTCTTTACAGCCTGATACTACAAAAATCAATGTAACGAGGAGTATATGTTTCATAAGCTTGCTATTTTCCCTTTGGTGCAACTGAAGAAAGAAATCATCTTGGCGGACCTGGTTTTCTTGGTATCGATAGACGGATATCCCAAATCTTTCAATTGGCGCTTCACCCTAAGGGCATCATCGATATCATTATGAACAAAGGAAACCATTGCCGATTCGACGCTAACGGTTACCTCCGACACATACTCCAATTCAGTGAGCTTGGAACGAATGGACGTGGCACAACCGCCACATTTCAAATTCTGCACTCTGATAGATGTCTTCATTGGTACCTATTTATTCATTATTTAAAATGTTACGCTGACTTTCGAAAGGCATAAAATCTCTTAACAGTACTCCCAAAAGCCTTTTTCTTTAGTACACTTGCCATTAGATACACCACTTGAATACCACAAATTCAATGGGTACAGGGATACTGTGAACAATTCAAATTGATGCCTGCTTTGGTTTTGTCCTTACTTCCAACGTATAAAGCCTCCTGCCAAGTCGTAAATCTGTGAAAAACCCAATCCCACTAATTTTCGGGCGGCCTTTTGACTCCTTGCGCCTGAACGACAATAGACGTAGACAGGCTTTTCTTTATCCAATTTTTCAAAATTCCTTACAAAATCGGCCGAATTAAAAAAATCGATGTTGATGGCATTTTTTATATGGCCACTGCGATATTCAGCAACAGTTCGCACATCTACCAATTGCACTTTCTTTTCTGAAATAGCCTTACCATAGGCTACCGTGTCCAATATTTCTATTTTATCAGACGTGTTGTTTACCGTTCCAAATAAATTACTTAAGAATGACATATTTTTTTGTTTTAAGGATTTGTGGCGCAACTAAAGAAAACGGCCAAAAGAGTCTATGACCGTTTCCTACAACAACCAACTAAAAATCAATTATAATTCAGTTCCTTCTTGGCCAGATAAAAATCTACCAATTCGATCGACTTGTCTTGCATCCTGGTATTCATCTCATCCAAGGTTTTTGGCGGTGGCACGATCACTTTATCTCCTTTTTTCCAATCCAAGGGCATGGCGACCTTATATTTATCGGAAGTCTGCAAGGCTTCCAAGACCCTTAAAATTTCATTCATATTCCTACCCACATTCAAAGGGTAATACATGATCAGGCGAATTTTTTTCAAAGGATCAATAAAGAAAACGGCACGTACGGCGGCAGTCTCACTTTCGTTCGGCTGCAACATCCCATAGAGTTTAGACACCTTCATGTCGATATCTGCTATTATGGGAAAGTCAAAATACACTCCGGTTTTCTCACGCACATTATTGACCCACCCAAGGTGGGCATGAATACTATCGATACTAAGTCCCAGAAGTTCTGTTTTCAAGGCATCGAACTCTTTTTTCCGCAAGGCAAAGCCACTCATTTCGGTCGTACAAACGGGCGTAAAGTCAGCGGGATGCGAGAACATGACCAACCATTTGTCTTTGGCATATTCTGATAATTTAATTTTACCTTTTGTAGTCACGGCCTCAAAATCGGGCGCGATATCCCCGATTCGGGGCATTATTGTTGGTTTTACGTCTGTTGTTTCCATGATTCATTTATTTATTATCTTATTAGCATCGTTTACAAGAAAGTACCCTCATGCATTTTAGCAGGTATCTTAAATACGATCCCATTAAGGATATTCCTTATTTCAATTCATTGTCTATACTTTCGAATTCTTAAATTCTAAGATGGCATTTATCGTTTTTATAGAAGTGTGGTCGGGCATACATAGGCTGTCTTTGCTATGCCCGTCTTTTTAATTTCATCAAAACCCCCTATCACATCAACCAAGTTCACCCAGCCACGCTGCTTTAGTATAGATGCCGCAATCATACTGCGATATCCCCCTGCACAGTGGAGTATAAAGGACCTATCTTTTGGAAATTGTGATAAGTGCCGATTGATTTCGTTCAATGGCACGTTTATGGCGCCTATCACATGTTCGGAATCGAATTCGCTTTTCTTTCGGACATCAATGATCAAGGGCTTTTCGGCCGAATAAACTGCTTCGAATTCCTTGGCCGTAATCCTATTAATGGTCTCAAATTCCTTTCCTGACTTTTGCCAGGCCTCAAAACCTCCCTTCAAGTAACCCACGGCATGATCATACCCAACTCTCGAAAGTCGGGTAATCGTTTCTTCCTGTTGATCTGGATAGGTAATTAATAGTATTTCCTGCTTCACATCGGGAATCATTTCGCCTACCCATTGTGCAAAATTACCATCAAGAGCAATGTTGATGCTATTCGGGATAAAGCCTTTGGCGAAATCAACGGCCTCACGGGTATCCAGCATCAAGGCTCCCGTTTCGTTGGCAGCGGCCTCAAAGGCGTCAACAGATAACGGGGTTTTGGCCCGATCCATGACGGTATCCAAGCTGTCATACCCCTTTATATTCATTAAAACGTTTTGCGGAAAATAACCAGGGGGCCTGGTCAATCCGGTAAGCAACTCTTTAATGAATTCATCTTTGGTCATGTCGGGCCGAAGGGCATAGTTTACTTTTTTCTGATGGCCCAGCGTATCGGTCGTTTCCTTGCTCATCATTTTTCCACACGCAGAACCGGCACCATGGTTGGGATACACTATAAGGTCATCTGGCAATGGCATGATCCTATTTCTTAAGGAATCGAACAAGTAACCTGCCAATTTCTCCTCGGTAAGTTCCGAAACCACGTGCTGTGCAAGGTCTGGTCGACCTACATCCCCAATAAACAAGGTGTCTCCCGTAATAATACCATGTTCTTTTTGGTTTTCATCGATTAAAAGATACGTCGTACTTTCCATGGTATGCCCAGGGGTATGGATCACTTTTACCTGATAATCCCCTACTTTGAAAATCTGGTTATCCTTCGCAACTATGGCGTCATACCCAGGTCTTGCAGTTGGGCCAAAAACAATCTCTGCACCTGTTTTTTTCTTAAGATCCAAATGACCACTCACAAAATCGGCGTGAAAATGGGTCTCGAACACATATTTTATTTTGGCCTTGTCCTTTGCCGCCCTAGCAATGTAAGGTTCTACTTCTCGAAGCGGGTCAAAAATGGCCGCCTCACCTTTACTTTCCAAATAATAGGCAGCGTGTGCCAAGCATCCGGTATAAATCTGTTCTACATGCATAACACCTTATGATTAAATATTTCTGATTTAAAATTACGATGTATTCAAGTTTTTGAAGGTAACTTAGGTTACAAAGCTTACATTTTATGGTGTGATAGCGTATGATTTATATCAGCCATTTGCAAACAAAATAAAAAGCTCCTTATAAATGATATAAATACCCATTACCAGTACAAACCATCCGAAACCCTTTTTAAGCTTATCGCCATCGATTGACTTACCAATCCACATCCCCATAAAAATTCCAGAAATCGAAATAGCAATGAAACCCAATAAAAATGGCCAATCAATGGTCATGGTTTCAATATCGCCTATAAAGCCGATCAGTGAATTGATAGCAATGATCAGCAGTGACGTGGCAACTGCATTTTTCATGGGCAATTTTGCCATGACTACCAAAACAGGAATAATCAAAAATCCGCCTCCCGCACCTACGAGTCCGGTTATTGCGCCAATTAGAAATCCTTCGGCCATTATCGTCATCATATTTGAGCGCCGATTTGCACGTTCTTTATCAAGCACTTGGCCCTTTCCGCGTATCATTGAAATGGAAGCCGCTAGCATAAGGAGTGCGAAAAATACCATGATTCCGATATCTTTTGTAACTAGTAACCCATTAAAACTAAATAGGTTTTCCGGAATCAGGGGTACGACATACCTTCGGTTGATATAGACCGCAATGAATGCAGGAATCGCAAAAACAAAGGCCATTTTGAAATCGACCAGCCCTTTTCGAATATTTTGTACCGTCCCTACCATCGAGGTCATGCCAACTACAAAGAGCGAATAACCAGTCGCCACAACAGGATTGATCGAAAGAAGGTAGACAAAGATAGGAACCGTCAAAATAGAACCTCCACCTCCGATGAGGCCAAGAGTGATTCCGATCATTAATGCACCTATATACCCTAATATCTGAAGGAAATCCATACGGTCATGAAATTAAGACCCAAAGGTAGCGGGAAGGAAATCTTTGCCCCGTAACAATGGTTACAAAAGAGACTATGGGCCGTCTAGGTACTTATCGACCGTATCTAATTAGACCTCAGTATTTTTTAAAGCTTTCTTTAATTTAGCGAGTACGATCACTTCTGATTTATTCTTGCCCGCAAAAGAGGCGGCAATACCATTGGCAGTCTCCCAGGTAAGTTGTTTAATTTCAGTACTGAATTTATGGGGATGGTCAAAATAAAACTCCATAAAATCGTCAAAACATCGCGCACTATCCTTCTCTTCATGCAGTAGCCAATCGAAGACGATTTCAATTTGATGTGCCGCATCAGTGCCAAATTCGTCCTCATCAGCATCAATTGGAAGCCAGTATTTGCGTACATCGGCTTTGAGCTTTTCTATCTCTTTGGGAGCTACTTTTTTATCAACCGATGCAACTGCATAGAAAAGTTTACCAAGATTTTGATAAAATGCGTTCCCAACTTTTTGTGATGATTTCATAGAATAAGCAATTAAAGGGCCAAACTGTTTTCCGGGTTGAATGTACTTGATATCCTATTGGGCGCCTAGGTAATACATTGCAGAATGGGATATCCGATACGCCACAGCTCGCGCTTTGCCTTTTCAAAGGCCAGACCACTGTCATATAGAAAAGTAATGGTACTATTTTCGGTATCGATCTCTAAAATGCGAATATCCAAAATGCGACTAAGATTTCTACTGATAACATTTTTGCTAAGGTCTTTCGTTAGGTCCTGTACTTTGGCAACTACCTTCATTAGGATTGATTTTGGGTTAGTCCCCTAAAGGTAAAGCAATATTATAGGCTTCGAAATGACCTAAGTCATGAAGGAAATTTTCAGGAAGATCAGAGGTTATTCGCTGGCACACGCTTCGGAAATCTTCCATCATACACTGGGAAATGATTTGGGCCACCTTGATCGAAACAAGCATTCAATATTCCGTAACATAAAGAAAACTGACAACACCTAAAGAGATTGTTTCTGGGAGTGCTTTTGTAGTGGCAACTACTCATATAAACCGAGTCGATTCCGAAGGTGTCTCATTTCGTTTCGAAGTTCTTCAAGATGCGTCAAAAGACGCGTAATGACCTCAATACCCTCCAAGTTAATATCCAGATCCGAAAACATACGAATTATTTTTTCTGTTTTTGGAAGTTCATCCAACGGCAGATACAATAGGCTTCCGCTCTCAACGACCTCGACAAGACCATATTCCTTAAGTTCGACGATAAAAGCATGTGATATATTATGGCTGGCACAAAAATCGGTTACGGCTATAAAATCGGTACGCTTCATAATTCCATTATTTTTTGATAGCGGCAAGTTCCTTAAAAAGTTCGATCTCCTTAGGGGATAAATTTGTTGGCGTTTTGACGGTATAGGTGATAAAAAGATCCCCAAACTGACCTTCCCGCTTATAGATTGGAAAGCCCTTTCCCTTCAATTTGACGGTGGTACCATTTTGCGTTTCGGGATTGATTTTTAATTTGGCTTTACCATCAAATGTATCTACCATTAGTTCCCCACCCAATACCGCGGTATACAGATCAAGATCTACATTTTTATAAAGATTGATGCCATCTCTCTTAAACGGGGTCGTGTTCTCGATCGAAAAGGTTATAAAAAGGTCCCCATTAGGTCCATTGTTACGACCTGGCCCACCATGTCCGTTTATTTTAATGGTCTGGCCATTTTCGATGCCAGCTGGTATCGTAATCCGGATGTTCTTGCCATTCACGGTCAACGTCTGTTTATGGGACGTATAAACATCGCGTAGTTGTAACTTAAGCTCCGCATTAAAATCCTGACCCCGGAATTTCACCTGACTACCCCCGGAATATCCACCACGTGCACCACCGAACATGGTTTCGAAGAAATCGGAAAAATCATTCCCTCCGAAATCCCCGGAATACTGTTGATTTGAGGCCCTACGCGAACTTTGTTGGCTACGTGCCTTTTCAAATTCCTCGGCATGTTGCCAATCCTTGCCATACTGGTCATATTTTTTGCGCTTTTCAGGATCGGATAATACTTCATTGGCCTCATTGATTTCCTTGAATTTTTGTTCGGCCTCAGCGTTATTGGGATTTATATCGGGATGATATTTGCGGGCCATTTTTCGATAGGCCTTTTTGATATCCTGCCCAGTGGCATTTTTTGGTACGCCAAGTATTTTATAATAATCTATATATTCCATTTTCTAATCGTACTCTTGCTTAAAAGGTTTTGGTTCGACCAACTTCAAATTCTGGCTTGGGGCTCAAAAATATCGGCTGGGCGTGAATTGAAAAATGACCTTTATCATGTACATGACTTTTCGACCAAATTAAGTCGTAAGAAGACTGAGGTATGTTAAGTGTGTCATAAAATGTCAAACAGAGGCAATAAAATCCTTAAATTACTATAATTTCCAACAGCCTCAAAGGCAGTGTAAATTTTTAAAATGTACTATTAGGCGAGTCTCTCTTTCGAAATCAATGTACCCAATTGAGCATTGTTGGCATGCAACGAAAGTGTTGACTTCCCAATAACTTAAAATATGGAATATGTGCACCGTATTGCTGATAGAGGACGACTCGATTTTAAGGGAGAATATCCAGGAGTTATTAGAGCTTTCGAATTATAGGGTTATTGCCTCCGCGGATGGCAAAAAAGGAATTGAAGCGGCCAAACAGCATCGACCCGACATCATTCTTTGTGATATTTTGATGCCCGAATTAGATGGTTATGGCGTCTTGGAAGCCCTTGCCCAAACACAAGATACCCAACATATTCCTTTTATTTTTCTTTCCGCGAAAAACGAGTATAAAGACATTCGGAAAGGTATGGAACTAGGCGCAGATGATTATTTGACCAAACCTTTTGACGAACACGAATTAATTGGGGCCATAAAGAGCCGTTTGGCCAAAATCAAACTTTATAAGGTACCCCATATCAATTTCAATACGAAAACAAATAATGCGCTAAAAAGCATGCATACTATTGATGAAATGAAAAATTTCATTGATGACAATGGTAAGTCATATACCTATGAATCGGGTGAGAACATCTATCAGGAGGGCATGAATGCCACTACTGTATATCTCGTGCTTAAGGGCCTTGTGAAAACCCACAAATTAGATGAAACCGGCAAGGAACTCATTACCGGCATTTATAAACCAGATGACTTTTTTGGTTTTTCCTCATTCGCACGACGACTTTCGTATAGCGAATCTGCCTCGGCCATTGAACTTACTAAATTGGTGGGAATTCCTAACGAGAAACTGTGTCTGCTTCTCCAAGAAAACCACCAACTGAGCATGGAATTGATGAAAATATTTTCTGAAAATCTTTTAGAGGCAAAAGAGCAATTATTGCAGATGGCCTATGGCACCGTTCGCCAGAAAACGGCTAGTACCCTGCTGAAATTTGCCCAAAGCCTTCAAAAAGATCCCGAAGGCAACCTGCACGTTTTGCGAAGCGATTTGGCCAATGTTGCCGGAATGGCAACTGAAACTTTGATTCGCACCCTCTCTGCCTTCAAAAAAGAAGGACTTATCGACATCAAGGACAGGAACATCAAAATACTGGACAGCGACAAACTCGAGCATATCTTTCAGTAAAGCGTTCCGATGCCGTCTATTTTCAATTATGACAATCATCATTTTATGTTGCGATTAGGTTGCTTAATATTGGGCATTATTCAAAATTATGACCAAGATGCAACGCATACTCGTTCCCACAGACTTTTCAGAAAATGCCTGGAATGCCCTAAAATACGGCCTTGAACTATTTAAAAAATCAAGTTGCACATTTTACCTACTACATGTAGACCCCATTTCCCCATATTCAGGTCCCGGTACTGCCGTCCGGGAGGCATCGGAAATTTATCGGGAGTCCCTCTTAAAGGAAAGCAAGGAAAATCTTCAAAAGTTGCTAGGAAAAATCGAAAAACTCCCCTTCAACACAAAACACTCTTTTGAAACTATTGCGGTACACGATTATTTTATAGACACCATAAAAAGGGTATCAACCGAAAAAAAGATCGACATGATCATCATGGGAACGAAAGGTGCCGGCGGTCTCAAAAAGGCAATAGTCGGTAGTAATACCGGCGATACGATTACAAAAATTAAATGCCCGCTTTTGGCCATACCCAGTGAGGCGATTTATTTGGGTCTCAAGGAAATAGCCTTTCCGACCGATTATCATATCAGTTATGATATTCGCCTATTGAATACCCTAATTAGCATGGCATTGCTTCACAATGCGACCGTACGCATTTTACATCTCACTACTCAAAAAGCGGAGCTCCTTGATGAGCAACAAAAAAACAAGGATTTTTTAAACGACTATCTGATTGATATCGATCATAGTTTTCATTCGATTGGAGGTAATGACCTCGATGCGGCTGTTCAAAGCTTCACAGAGAGCAGGGAAATCGATATGATCGCTATGGTCGCAAAGAACCTCAATTTTTTTCAGCGCATCCTGTTTCGACCGACCATTGAGAAAATAAGCTACCATACAAAGGTTCCGTTTCTAGTATTGCATGAGTGAATTGGGCGAATTGGCCCCTTACAAGCTTGAGCTCAATACTTTCGAACCCGAACTTAGAATCATGAACCCTTAAAGATGGGATTTCACGATGTTGACGATGTCATTTTTTTGTACAACGCCCGATTGCCTCCAAATTTGTCTGCCCTCCTTGAAAAGGACCATTGTAGGCACGCCCCTAACTTCATATTTCTCGGATAAGGAACGATTCTTGTCTACATCGATCTTTACGATTTTCAGACGATCCTTCAATTCGTCCTTCACTTGGATCAAAATAGGCCCCAATGTTTTACAGGGCCCACACCATTCTGCAGAAAAATCAACTAGAACAAGGTTTTTGGAGGAAATTATCTCTTGGAAACTACTTTTCATCTGACTATAAATTACAGTACAAATTTATAAAAAGGTTGAAGAATGCAACTGACGAATGTCATGGTTTTATAAGTCCATTGCCGGTAATTTTGAAATATTTCAAAAATAGTAACAAACATGCGCAAGATTTTGGTGCCCACCGATTTTTCCGAGAATGCCTTTAATGCACTAAAATATGCATGTCAGGTATTTAAGTATGAGAAAAGCCAATTTACCATTCTGCACGCTTATGCTGATGAAGTATATCAGCAGGATACCTCTCTGCAGCGAAATAAGCACGAATTACTTAAGGAAGCCACTTTTAAAAAATCTGAAGAGAATCTTTTAAGGTTACATTCGGAAATCGTGTCCTATTCACCAAATCCCCATCATACATTTGAAATCATTCCAGCCTTTGGCCTATTAATCGATGAATTAAACGATTTAGTCAATGAAAGGAATGTCGATGTTGTGGTCATGGGAACTCGAGGTAGCACCAATGACCGAAAAATTACGTTTGGCAGCAATACCTTACAAGTGCTAAAATATGTTCATTGCCCTGTTCTAGCAATTCCGGAGAATTATGAATATAATGCCCCACGGGAAATCCTCTTCCCTACCAATTATATGGTACCATATAATCGACGGGAACTAAAATTATTGGGTGAATTGACCGGTTCTTTTCGATCGAATATACATTTATTGTACATTGATCCCCTCGAACACCTCTCACATCGTCAAGAAGATAATAAATACTTTTTGGAGGAATGTCTGCAAAAACAAAAATTGCGTTTTGAGACCTCAGAGGAAAAAGATAAGACGATTGCGATAACGAAGTATATTTTACACAACCAAATCGATATGCTCATTATCGTTAATTCTAGGCACTCCTATATGGAGGATATGCTTTACAAATCGACCATTGACAAGATCGGCCTTCATATCAAGATCCCATTTTTAGTATTACAAAATGTAGCAAGATGACACTTTCCAAACTATAATAATGCCACCTTCCTAATAAGACCGTCTTATAAACTAACTGTTTTTTGCGATGAAAAGAATAATACTTCCTACCGATTTTTCCGAAAACGCCTATAACGCTATTGTGTATGCCTTAGAACTATACAAGAAGGAGACTTCAACATTTTACCTGCTGCATACCTTTACCCCTGCCATTTATAAGGCCGAATATGTACTACACAGCCCCGGTCAAATCGGTCTTGGAGATATATACCGGGAGGACAGTCTTTCAAAATTGCAAAAACTAAAGGCTAAAATAAAAAAGCAGTTCAAAAATCCGAAGCATACCTTTTTGCTGCATGCGGCTTTCAATATGTTGGTCGATGAAATTTCAAACACCTTAATAAACGAAAAAGCGGATATCGTAATTATGGGAACACATGGGGCAACCGGGGCAAAAGAAATCCTGATGGGCACCAATACCGTTCATGTCATTAAAAAGGTGAATTGTCCGGTCATAGCGGTACCTGCGACTTTTAAATATGAAAACCCCAAAAGAATACTTTTCCCGACTGACTATGAAATTGACTACAGGACAGCATCTTTTAACGAATTAATCACCATTGCCAAGAGCCACTTATCACATATCGAAATCCTGCATGTTTCATCGGGTTATAAATTAAGTGAACAACAAGAAAAGAATAAGAAAAAATTAGAACGGATGCTCGACATGACTTCTCATTCATTACAGATGCTGCCGGATCAGGAAATTATCGAAGCTATCGATGGTTTCCTTGTGAAGGATCGAATAAATCTATTGGTGATGGTGCAGCATAAACACACTTTTTTAGAGCGCTTGTTTTTAGAGCCGGTCATTCAGAAATTAGGCTTCCATGTTACCATACCATTTATGATCGTACAACATCAATAATACTTTGCCACATGAAAAATATACTTGTGCCCACAGATTTTTCCAACAATGCCTATAGCGCTCTTTTTTATGCCGTAAAATTGTTGAAAGGAAAAGCTACCAACTTTTTCTTATTGAATGCCTATGACGCAAATACTGCCTTAAAGGAAATCCTAGTAGAAAAAGACAGGGTCGATCAACTAAAGCTGGAGTCACTTGAAGGACTCCAAAATCTTGTACACCGAATTAAATTGGATTTTCCCAAAACCAAACACACTTTTGAGTACATCTCGCATTTCGGAGAACTGCAGTCGATTTTGATTAAAGAGGTCGAAGACCGGCAGATTGATTTAGTGGTAATGGGTAACAGTGGCGGTTCAGAGCTCGCAGCTATTTTTTTAGGAAGCAATGCCTTGGATACTATATCCAGTATAAAAAAATGCCCTATTTTGACCATTCCAAAAGAAATTGATTTTAAACCTCCCAGCGAAATTGCCTTTGTTACTGACTATCATCATTCGTACGATGCCGAATTATTACAGCCGTTACTTTTTCTTGCCAAGCAATATCGCTCTAAAATAAGTTTAATGCACATCCACGAAGAAGAAGTATTGGATGCTACACAAGAAATGAATAAAAGCATCCTATTGAAATACCTCTTGCCTTTTGAGTATAAAATGTACTGGATGCCTCTTTTTAAGACAAAGGCCAATTCGATCCACACATTTTTGGATGAACTGAATATCGATATGCTCGCAATGGTGAATTATGAACATAGTTTTTTAAAAAAGGTTAGTAGGGAGCCCGTTGTAAAAAGAATGGCATTTGACCTTGATATTCCCTTTTTGATCATTCCTACCACAGACTGATATTTGTCATAGTAAACGGGCGGTCCAGGAAGTAATTTTATCCCATAACCCTAAATGGTTCGTTATGGACAAAAGAGTATTATTACCCACTGATTTTTCGAAGAATGCCTTGAATGCAATTCGGTATGCCTTAGATCTATTCCATGATCAGGTGTGTGAATTCTACTATTTGCATGCGTATCAAGTCAACGGTTATTCGATTGACACCATGATGATGTTTCCCGAGCCAGGGGAACCGGCCTATGAAGCTGCAAAAAAAACCTCAGAGGAGAACTTTGAAAAATTAATGGATATCCTTGAACTACACAATGATAATCCAAAACATACCTTCCATACCATTTCAACATTCAACTCCCTGTTATTTGCCATAAAGGACACCATTGCCAAAAATGACATCGATATCGTCGTCATGGGCACCAAAGGTGAGACGGGTGCTGCCAGTGTCGTTTTTGGAACGAATACCGTGAACATCATGGAAAAAGTTACTGAATGTGCCGTCTTGGCGATTCCCGATATAGTCCGATTTATCAAACCAAAGGAAATCGTTTTTCCGACTGATTATAAAACTGCCTTTAAACGAAAAGAACTGAATTATCTAATCGAAATTACCAAATATCATGGTGCGTTCATCAGAGTATTACATATTGTACGCGAGTCTGAACTAAGTCATGAACAACAGGCGAACAAGGACCTGTTGGAAGAAATTTTGAAAGACACCTCCCATACGTACCATAACATTAGCGAACTTAAGGTGCCTGCGGGAATCAGTGCTTTTATTGAAAGTAGGGAAAGTGATATGATTGCGTTTATCACTAAAAAACACAATTTCTTCAACAGCATGCTATCAAAACCTTTGGTAAAGGAAATGGGATACCATTCAAAAATCCCAGTTCTGGTGATGCACGATTTAACCCAATGAAAAAATTCGTGCGAGCATCCTACTTGTTGCCATTTCCGAACATGCATCTTTAACTTTTCGGGCCAACTTAAAGAACCACTATGGAAACATCGCATTATGATATCATTAAAACCTCAGGGGAAAAAGTCAAATTCTCTATGAATAAACTTCGAACGTCCCTTAAACGTAGTGGAGCTGACGAAGATTTGGTCAAGCAGATAACCAATACAATTGGTGACGAACTTTATCAGGGCATTACCACTAAGGAAATCTATAATCGCGCCTTCGCCTTATTAAAAGCAAAAAGATCAGTAGCCGCTTCGAAATATAAATTAAAAAAGGCCCTCTACGAACTAGGTCCGACCGGCTTTCCCTTTGAAAAATTCATTGCTGCCATATTTGAATATTCCGGCTATCAAACCCAAGTAGGAAAAATAATGCACGGCGCATGTGTCAAGCACGAAATAGATGTCTTTGCAGAAAAAAACGGCCAGGTAAGCATCATGGAATGTAAATTTCATAGCGAGGAAGGCCGAAATTGTGATGTAAAGGTGCCATTATATATTCATTCAAGATATCAGGATGTAAAAAAGCAATGGGAACGAGGTACCGATAAATCAAAAAACATGGCCTATGGAATGGTTGTTACAAATACCCGTTTTACCCAAGATGCGATTATTTATGGCACCTGTGTCGGACTTCATCTTTTGAGTTGGGATTTTCCGAAAAACGACGGCCTAAAAGACCGTATCGATCGTTTGGGGCTTTACCCAATAACGGTAACCCGCTTATTAACCGTTCATGAAAAGTCATTTTTATTAGGCCGGGATATCGTTCTATACAGGCAACTTCAGAAAAATAAATTCCTATTAGATCATTTGGGAATTTCAGAGGTCAGAAAGAAAAAAATTCTCGATGAAGCCAGTCAACTATGTAATATCAAATATGTCTACGATGAATAAAGTCAGGATCCATTTTCTCGGGGCTGCTGGAACCGTCACCGGCTCGAAACATTATCTTGAAACTCCGGAAATAAATATCATGGTCGACTGTGGTATGTTCCAAGGTCTGAAGGAGCTTAGGGAACTCAACTGGAAACCTTTGCCCATAGATTGTACCAAAATTGATGTAGTGTTGCTTACACACGGTCATTTAGATCATACTGGCTATTTACCCCGCTTGGTCAAAGAAGGCTTTTCGGGGAAAATCATCGGGACAGCACCCACATTGGCCATAACGACGATTATACTGCGGGATAGTGCGAAGATCCATGAAGAAGAAGCAAAGCGCGCAAATGAGGAAGGGTATTCAAAGCATCACCCCGCATTGCCGTTTTATACCGTTGAAGAGGTCGAAAGCACCACGAAACTGTTTCATTCTGAGGAAAAAGACGTTTGGATCCAGCTTGCCGAACATATAAGATTTAGATTCAGGTATAATGGCCATATCCTTGGTGCCACATTTATTGAACTTGAGATTTTCGAAAAGATATTCGTTTTTTCTGGGGATATCGGACGCATCCACGATCTCCTGTTAGGCACCCCGGAAAGACCCAAGTGGGCAGATTATTTATTTATGGAAAGTACCTATGGCAATAAATTGCATCCTCAGGAACCCGTAGAAGAAATATTGATACAGCTCATCAACAAAACACTTACCGAAAGGGGCAATTTGATCATACCTTCCTTCGCGGTCGAACGTTTACAATCGCTGATGTATCTTTTATGGGACTTATACAAAAAGAATCGCATCCCCAACATTCCGCTTTTTATTGACAGTCCGATGGGCAACAATGTATTAACGGTATTTGAAAATTTTCCGAAATGGCATACCCTGTCAAGCGACGAATGTCATGCAATGTGCAATCATTTTGAAATAATAACCTCGTATGCCGATACGTGGAAAACAATCGATGACCCCAGGCCTAAAATAGTCATTGCGGGGAGCGGAATGGTCACAGGCGGCCGTGTGCTCACCTACTTGAAACAATTGATCGACAGTGCTTCCACCAATGTACTATTGGTAGGGTATCAAGCCGAAGGCACAAGGGGAAGGCAATTACTCGAAGGAGCACATGAGATTAAACTATTCGGAAAATTTGTCCCCGTTAAAGCCAACATAGCGCATCTGGAAAGCCTTTCCGCGCACGCCGATCAGGACGAACTGATCCACTGGGCAAGTAACATAAAAAATATTCCGGAGCGCGTATTTCTCGTGCATGGGGAACCAACTGCGTTAGATGCCCTTCGCGTAAAACTTGCATCCGTCTTTAATTGGCATAGTATGCTACCGAAGCTAAATGAGATAGTAGAAATAGCGATTTAGAAATATGACCAAAATCATTTCAAAAAATTAAGTGAACCCTTAGTTTTATAGGTATATAAATTTCCATGGAGACACAAAATACAAATAAAGACCAGTCAAAAAAAGTCGAGGAATTGCATTGGGACACCCGACATTGGAAATCGACCTTGCGCTTTATGCAAGATGAAATCAGCTTTATAGATAATTTGTTGCAGTCCTATGTTTTCGAACCCAATACACCGAATTTGTTCGAACGCCTTCAGGACTATATCGAACGATTGAAAAAGGCAAAGAGTAGAAAAACACAGGTAATCCAGCAAATTATAAACCACGAAAAAGATCTAGGAGGTATGCTCGAATGCAAGGACGAAGCATGCGATCTGGGTTTTTATCAAAAGCACGCTATTCTAAAGGCAGAAGTGGTGGGGTGCATGGAAGACTTTCAACAATTGAAATCAGAAATATTCAATTATGCCGGCGGTATCTTAAAACGGCGCAAACCAAAAACAGACGAATGAATTCCTGGCCTTGAAACCTCTTCTAAATACGTTCAGACTCCCTA
This sequence comes from Flavobacteriales bacterium, assembly GCA_038316335.1. GTDB lineage: Bacteria > Bacteroidota > Bacteroidia > Flavobacteriales > Flavobacteriaceae > JALHST01. Next base: position 127,640 of record JBBQAM010000001.1, on the reverse strand, counting down.
CCCGGAACATGACATAAATCATTTCAAACGACCTTCCTGATTCATAAATTCGTACGGATATTTTCTCCACATGCACCCTAAAAAAGTAGAACAATGGAAGCAACGAAAAAAAAACGCAGGTATACCGAATGGATACATGCAGAAGAAATGCATGAAGCCAGTAAACGATGGATGTCAGCTTTAAAATTCACACGGGATGAACAATTATTCCTGAACGACCTGGTAAAATCATATACAATTGAACTTACCGATGGTACCGTATTTGATGAAAGCAAAAAAATCGTAAACACCATTTTATATGAGGAAGAAAAGGTTATCTGGCTTATGAAAAAAGTACAAGCACACGAAAATCGCTTGGAAATCATGGTGAACAATGTTGATCAAATAGCAAAGGAAAGGGCCTACACCAAGACGCATTGGGAATTGGATACTGAAATTCAGCAATACATGACCGACTATCAAAATATAAAGACCCGGCTATTTAAATTAATATCTAAAGTGCTGAAAAAGCAAAAGCAGAAAAGACTACTGAATTAAATTCCAACCCAATGAAAAAACTATTGCTTATAACTGCGCTCACCTTACTAGCGTGTACCTCGGCCGAAATGGTCGACAACTGGAAAAACCCGGATATCGTTATTTTCAACGCCAATAAAGTCCTGATCGTAGGAATGACCCATAATGAGAAAGCCAGAACGGAGTTTGAGAGCAAGTTGAAAAAAGAATTCGATGACCGGGGTGTCGAGGCCATGCGAAGCTTAGATCTCTTTGATGTTGATTTTACCCGTTCGGCACGTACTGAAAAAGAACTTGATGCCGTCGAATCACAATTGTTGGAAAAGGATTTTGACGCCATTTTGGTAACTAAAATAATCGGTTCCGAGACTCGGGAATCATTTCGTCAAACCTTAAACGAACTAAATAATTACAAAGGGGGCTTTAAAGAAGATTATAGGCAACATCAGGACGTTTATTACGACTCTGATTACTACGAAAAATATACGGTGTATCACGCAGAAACATCGCTGTATTGCATTTGTGAGGGTAAAGATAGGTCGATGATATGGAGAGGCAACATCGACATTTTGGATCCCGAGGATACTCAAAAAACGATCGACGACTATGTAAAACTTGTGGTTATGGCAATGGAAGAACAAGACCTCATCTTCAGAAAAAAAAGTAAGACGAAGTAGCTAGTCTTTTACAATAGTAAATTGAAAGGCCCTGACCGTAGCATGCCAATTAAAAAGGCCAAACGGTGTTTTTATTTTCAATATCATTGAAAGTGGAAAACGTTCGTCTTGTCATGGGCCTTAATCAATAATGACGTCGGTAGTGTTCGAAGTACTTCAATATCGTATACTCCTAAATGCCCAATTGTCAGTTATCATTTTTTAGAAAGTCATTCATCAAAACCTATTCATGCTGTAATGAATCGGGAACGACTAAGAATGATTTTACTCCCTCCTCGTCCATGCCATCATCTACCTGAAGGTCGGGTCTTAAGGCTTTAAGATTTTCAATGGCATTTTGAGTCACTTTCGTTTCCCATAGATAGAGATGTTTAAGGTTTTTTAAATGCTCGAATACTGGCAAACTTTTATCACTTATATTCGTGTTAAACACTTTTAATGATGCTAGTTCCGTAAGATCCTGTAGCCTCATCAAATCGGAATCGTTGACAGACGTACCATCTATTTCAAGCCTTTCGAGGTTCATACAGCTTGCCACCAAGACCATTTCTTTTTGACCGATAGGGATACCACTCAAATCGAATTCAACGATATTGTTGGCAATTCTATTAAGATCTAAGATCGATTTTGCTTCATATACTGGTGGCATAAAGGCCGATACGCTTAAGGCATTCGAATTGTTAGCAATTCGGCCAATGGTCAAATAATCGGAAGATAGACTCTGAAGGGTACTGTCTGCAACCACCGGTAATTTTGACCATTTTTCGACCCTATCAGGTTCCATTAATTGTTTAATAAATCCAACTAAGGGCTCGGTATCCTTCAAATCAGCCAAGCGTACCGAGTCGGAAGCGCCTAATGAGATCCATCGATTCAAAATTTGTATTTCATTAGGGGCCAATGATTTTTTTCCGTCAGGGGGCATATGTTCTTCATCGTCCTCTTGCAAGCGCAACCTACGCATAAGTTCACTTTTCCCAGGATCTCCTGGGCTTATAGCAAGACCGCTCTTCCCCCCTTTTAGCAGGTCTTGAAAACTGGTCATAAGCAATTTGCCTTTTCGCTTATTGGGATTGTGGCAGGAGATGCAATTATCATCTAGAATGCGCACCACGACATCCTGGTAGATTAAAGGGTTTTCGGGAATCGGCTCCAGGGATTTATCAACAGGTAATGCCAGAAAATTCTCGCCATGAGTGACCATTCCGCCATAATGGCCCGTCATAAGGATCAGCCCAAGCAATACTATCTGAAGACCTTTAATGTATAGTGTCTTCCCAAATGAACTTTCAAATAGCCCATACCAAATAGCCGAAACGATTGCAACGGCCGCTCCAAGATACTGATGCCAAATTAGCAGATCTCCCTTGACTTCGGTTGCCTTACCAAGAAGAAAACCTGAAATGGCGGTTATTAAGCTTGCCATAACGGCCAGTGCAAGCAACTTTCGCGAAATTTTCTGGCCAGTAAGTCCCAGAAAAATACAAATAAGCAAAAGTACAATCGGAAAGTGCAGCACAAGTGGGTGCCAACGACCAATCCATGCAACCAAAGGAGGTAGTTCGATATAGCTTTCGAAGAGCAAACAAAATATAAGGAAAACGGAAAGGGCCATAACAGTAGAATCGACCCAAGTATTTTTGACCGTCTTTACCATAAATTATAGTAAGATGTCTTTTATGACGTTACCGGCAACATCGGTCAATCGAAAACGCCGACCTTGATATTTATAGGTCATTTGTTCATGGTCTAAACCCATCGCATACATCAATGTGGCATGAAAATCATTGATATGTACAGGATCCTCGACAATATTATAGCCAAATTCATCGGTTTGCCCATAAGACAATCCCGGTTTAATCCCCCCTCCGGCCATCCAAATACTAAAGGCCCTCGGATGATGGTCGCGACCGTAATTTTTGGGATCGAAGTTTCCTTGACAATAATTGGTACGGCCAAACTCACCACCCCATATGACCAAGGTATCTTCAAGCATGCCCCGTTGTTTCAAATCGAGGATCAATGCGGCAGAGGCTTGGTCGACATCTTTTGCCTGGCCGGCCATTTCATTTGGTAAATTGCCGTGCTGGTCCCATCCTTGATGATATAATTGAACGAAGCGCACGCCATTTTCAGCAAGCCTTCTGGCCTGGAGCGCATTGGCAGCATAGGTTCCGGGCACTTGACAATCCTCTCCATATAATTTGATGATCGAGGCAGGTTCTTTCGAAATATCCATAACATCGGGCACCGACATTTGCATTCTATAGGCCATTTCATATTGTGCAATACGCGATTCGATTTCGTCATCCCCGGTTTCAATATGGTGTAACTTGTTTAGCGAAGCCACCTGATTTAACAAATGACGTTTATCGGAACGGGAAATACCTTCGGGATCGTTCAAGTATAACACTGGATCTTTCCCTGAGCGCAATAATACCCCTTGATGTTTGGAATCTAAGAAACCACTTGACCACAATTTTGAATAAAGGCCCTGACTATTGCCTTTTCCCCTCGACGTCAGCACAACAAACGATGGCAAGTTCTTATTTTCACTCCCCAAGCCATAACTCATCCATGAGCCCATACTTGGCCGGCCTGATATTTGGCTTCCCGTCTGAAAAAAAGTGATGGCGGGATCATGGTTTATGGCTTCGGTATGCATACTTTTTACAATGCAAATTTCATCGGCAATTTTAGCAATATGGGGGAAAAAATCACTGACCCAGGCACCACTCTTACCATGCTGTTGAAAACCGACTGCCGGAGGCATCAACGGGAACGTCTTTTGATCCGACGTCATTCCTGTTAACCGTTGCCCATTGCGAATCGATTCGGGCAAATCCTCTCCCATGCGTTTCCGCAGGGTAGGTTTATGGTCAAAAGTCTCTAACTGTGAAGGTGCTCCTGCTTGAAACAAATAAATGACACGCTTGGCACTTGGTGCAAAATTTGGTATTCCCAATGTCTGCCCGATGGTTTCGCGCTGGTCATTCTTAAAGAGGTCCGGAATCAATAAGGAGCCTAAGGCCAATGACCCGATGCCAACGCTTAATTGGGAGAAGAAATGACGTCGGTTGACCTTTAACGGATTTTCTTTTTGGTGTTTATCGTTTCCCATGGTCTTATTCTTTTGTAATTGTTTCGTCGGTATTATAAACCACCTGCGCCGTAAGCATCAATGCTGCGGTCTTTACGGGATCAGCTTCCGAAGCTTTATAACTACCTTGGGCAATCAATGCGTTCGCATCACTTTTATGGGCATTGAATTCTACTAAGGCATGGTCATAATAGTCTTCTAACAACCGTAATTCCTCGGGCTTGGGTGCACGAAAGAGAATTGTTTGAAAAACTTCGTTCACCATTGTGGTAACATCTTCTTTTTTCGCGACCGTATTTTGGGCCAAAACACGGGCGGCTTCCAACACCTGTACATCGTTTTGAAGTGCCAAGGCCTGGAGCGGTGTATTGGTCTTTTGTCTTCGCACTTCGCAAAAATCCCGGGTAGGGGCATCGAATATGGTCAAACTAGCGGGAGGTAAGGTACGTTTCCAGAAAGTATATAACGATCTCCGATATAATTTTTTACCCTCATCGGGAACATAGGTAGTCAACACGCCTCGATTGCCACCGGCATTCGTCTCCTCCCAAAGCCCGGGTGGTTGATAGGGTTTAACACTGGGTCCTCCGATGTCTCTATTTAATAATCCACTTGTCGCTAAGATGTAATCGCGAATCATTTCCCCAGACATTCTGAAACGCGGAGCCCGGGCCAAGAATTTATTCTCGGGGTCGGCCTTTTTTAATTCGGGCGTTGCTTCCGAACGCTGTTGATAGGTGGCCGATTGCATTATTTTTTTTAATAAATATTTGATATCCCATTCGTGTTCCATAAAATCAACGGCCAGCCAATCCAATAGTTCAGGATGTGTCGGGAGACTTCCTTGCACACCAAAATCTTCAACGGTCTCCACAAGGCCGCGCCCGAATAGCATTCCCCAGATTCGGTTTACAAATACTCTGGAAGTAAGTGGATTTTTGGTGTCGGTCACCCATTGGGCCAGGCCCATTCGGTTTTTTGGCAAGGATTCAGAAAATGGATATATCGCCTTAGGGGTACTTGCCCAAACTGTGTCGGTCGGTTCATCATAATTTCCGCGATTCAAACGAAAGGTAGCTTTAGGGGCCGAATCGTTCATAATCATAACATTGATATGTTCGCCCTTTTGCAGTTTTACAAATGACAACACATCACGGGTCTCGGTATCGCTAATCGACATAAAAGGGGCATCGGCGTAATACTTCTGATCTTTTGCCTGAACGGCATCCATCTGAAGTCCCTTTTCATTTACTTGATTAAAAAAGGAAAAAATGCCATAATATTCCTTTTGGGAAATCGGGTCATACTTATGGTCATGGCACCGCGCACATTCAAGTGTTATTCCTAAAATTCCCTTTCCCAGGGTGTTTGTGCGATCAAGAACATAGTTCGTGCGATATTCTTCTTGGATCACACCGCCTTCCTGCGTAATCGGATGATTTCGATTAAATCCCGTAGCGAGAATCTGTTCTTTCGTTGCATTGGGCAATAAATCACCCGCCAGTTGCCAGGTCAAAAACGTATCATATGGCAAATTTTCATTGAAGGCATGGATAACCCAATCGCGCCAAGGCCACATGGTCCGATAGCTATCATCCTGATATCCATGTGAATCGGCATAGCGTGCAACATCGAGCCATGCTTGTGTCATGCGCTCCCCATAGGCCGGGGAAGCCAAAAATGCATCGATGACTTTATCCAACATTTCTTCCGAAGGATGCTCCATGAGTCGTTTTACGACTTGTTTGTCTGGTGGAAGTCCGGTTAGATCTAAACTTATTCTTCGAATCAATGTTTCGGTTTGCGCCTTCGAAGATGGATGCAAGTTGTTCGCGACCAATTTTTCTAGTACAAAATCATCGATCTCATTTTGAGACCAATTATCGCCGGCTACCTTCGGGATGTCACTTTTAACAGGAGCTATAAAGGCCCAATGCTTTTGATATTTGCCCCCTTGTTCAATCCACTTTTTAATAAGATCCTTTTCATAGGTGTTCAGCCCTAACTTAGAATCTGGTGGTGGCATCATAATGTCAGGGTCCTCTGAAATAATATGCCGATACAATTGACTTTGTTCTGGATGGCCTCGTACGATGGCAAATTTACCCGGATTTTCAGGTAATTCCTCATAGGCGGAAGTCTCCAGATCCAAACGCAGTCCTGCCTTTCGTTTGTTTGCATCAGGTCCATGACATTTATAACATCGGTCTGAAAGTAAAGGCTTAATATGAAAGTTATAATCAACCACTTCCGGCATCCGCAGAGATACATACGAATCATTCGATGTGGTAAAAATGCCTTTTTTAAAAGCAAAAAGTAGCCCAATCAGCCCTGCAAGCGTCGCAAAAAGTATTATTTTCTGTTTCATTCCAATTCTTGACACCCCATTATATCTCCTAAAGATAGCGAATTAAACAAAATACCCCTTTATTCTTAGAAGCCCGGATTGTGATTTCTCAGGTGACGCTTTCATCAGTTCCTAAAGGTAGGCCCTAAACTATTTTTTGGAGCGAAAACTCATTCGCTGGCCAAATACTTTTTAAAGCCGTCGGTAGACCAAGGGCGGTTCCCAGACAGTGCTTGCTCGACCATAAAGGCCTCGACAGCAGGCACTTTTGCCATATTGACTTTTGAAGTATTTATGCCCCATACACTCAATGCAGAAGCATAGGCATCGGCCAAGGTCGCACTTGAAGCTATGGTCGTTACTTGAACACCTGAACTGAGCGCCCACCCAGTAATGGGATCTACAATGTGGGAGTACCGTTTCCCATCAAAATCAACAAACTGATACAAATCACCGGAAGTTGCAATTGCCTGATTTTTAAGATGCAATTTTTGAATAATTTTTTCGCCCAATGAATTTGTATAGGAAATTGCCAAAACCCAATAGGGACTTTTTGGTGGGGGATTACTGACCAGTATATCCCCGCCCATATCGATTAGGGCCGCATGGATATCATTCGCCTCGAGAACCTTGAGAACTTCATCGGCGGCATACCCTTTGCCGATACCACCTAGATCAAGCTGCATACCTTTTTTCTTGAGTCTGACGGTCTTCTTAACGGAAAGGACAATGTTTTTAAACCCTACTGTTTTCCTTGCATGGCGTATTTCATCGTAGGTGGGCATGGTTTTTGTTTTACGGGCCATGCGCCACAATCCTACGATTGGGCCTGCGGTAATATCAAAAGCGCCTTGGGTCTGTTCAGAAACTGCCAAGGAAGTCCTTATTATTGCAAATAGGTCGTCACTTACCGGAATATCCTTATTGGGTCTTGCACTTAATTCATTTAATTCACTACCACTTAGGTAATCACTGAAGATGGCATTAAGTTCATCGATTCTATTGAATGCCAATTGAGCAATTGAATCTGCCCTGGGCTGATCGGAAGTATATAAAATCAAACGAATTTCGGTACCCATCTGCCGATATTGAAATTCATAGCGGTTCTGGCCGTACATTCGCGAAATACAAAAAACCGCAAGTACGGCATAAAACGGGAAAAAGTGCCTAGGGATTGCTTTCAAAGACCAGGTCAAATTTTACGACTACATCCGCCCCGACGATTACTTGTCCGAACATGGCGGTTGGGGGTTCTATACCATAATCAATTAGGGCTAGTTTCTTTTCTCCCGTAATCCTTATCGATTTAGGAGCAGTGACGAACGCGGCATCAATTTCTACGTTTTGTTCCTTGCCCGCAATGGTCAACGTACCTACCAAGATGGCACCATTTTTTATTTCAGACCCGGAAAATAGCACGTTGGGGTACGCATCCTTTTTTAAGGCATCATACATTTTATTATCCATGGTAGCCCCTCGCTCACTTTTGATGCCTGCGACATCCACTTTAAAATCAACTCCCGTTATGTTTGGTCCTTCCTTCTTTAGTGTGCCCTGCATCGTACTGGCCGTAACGGTCCAATCATGAACAGTTGAGGTGCCGCTTATTGCTAATTTGCTTTCAGGGGCCAAGGTAAATGATTCCTGGGCCATTACCCCGACAGAACATGTAAGTGCCAGCAATACGATTATTAGTCTAACCATTTTTCACTATTTTTTAGATTACTCATCCAATACGGTTTGCCAGAACTTTTTTTGGTCCTCTAGACTAGGTTGCTCTAACGGACTTACCAAACGAAAACCAACAAAGTTCGAATCGGTAAACCACCAAAAACTCTTCGGTATTTGCGGGTCGCGCTTCTGCTGTTTTAAATTTGATGCCGTTCTTGCTGCAGAACGAAGTTTTGGGGCGTCGTCGTCCCAAGACCCCCCTCGGTATACCCTGGGATGAATAACGGTCGGCACTACCCATGGATTATCGTCCCCATTACTTTCATACGCATTTTCCTTGTATTCGTCCAGTGTCCACTCGGCTACATTGCCATGCATGTCATAAAGCCCCCATGGGTTGGGTAATTTACTGCCCACCTTGGCATACTTATTATTCGAATTTTTATGATATATCGCATAATCGTCCATATCATCCGCAGAGTTTCCAAAGGAATAAGCCGTTTCCGTTCCCGCTCTGGCGGCATATTCCCATTCGGCTTCGGTGGGCAATCTATAAAAGCGTCCGGTCAAATTACTCAACCATTTGCAGAATACCAAAGCTGAATAGGCACTCATACTTACTGCCGGGTAGCCATCCTTTCCCATTCCATAGGAAGGATCCTCATAGGGCGGACTTGGTCTTGATATTGCATCGATATCCTTTAGGGTTTCAGCTTCAAGCGTGTTAAAAAGTTGTTGGTTCTGTTTAAAAAAAAGTTGAAAAACGTCCCAGGTAACCTCATATTTACCCATCCAAAAAGCATCGACTTTTACTTCGTGACGTGGGCCTTCATCGGTTCTTCGATCCGTTTCGGCGACGTCACTGCCCATCATGAAACTTCCAGCAGGTATTTTGACCAAATCAAAACCAACACTTGTGGCAGGAATTTTTTGGGAAAGGCTTTCTGCAACGGCCCCCTTTGTCCCGCCCTCAGGACTAGGGTCGGATACCTTGACCGCTTTACATGACAAAAAAAGGAAGAAAACTATTAATAGCACGTGCTTCATAAGAGGTAATATAAACGGGTTACATTGATAGGATCCTTATTAGGAAATTATTTCATCGAACAATTTTACTTATAAGAAACCGAATTGCCTAAATTAAAAATCTATTTATTTAAAATTAAGGATGAAACAATATTTCTTGAGGAATAATACTAAATTTGACCGTAACTGTGTGAAAAGTGGCATATGAAATTTTTGAACGATGCTACTAGTACAAATTATGGCCTTATGAAACACACTATCGGATTCTTAGTATGCATGGTATTTTCAGGGATGATTTTTGCCCAAAAGGAAATTACCCAAGAACTTGAAAAATTTACCGAGATAAAGGCATTTGACGGTATTGAGGTACAAATCCTAAAAAGCAGTCAAAATAAGGTCGTTATATCAGGCGAAGATCAAGAAGAAGTGTCGATTGTCGTCAAAAATGGCCTTCTCAAAATTCGAATGGAATTGGGTAATAATTTTGATGGAGACGACATTTTGGTCAAAGTCTATTATACTGAAGAGCTTACCTTGATCGATTCAAATGAGGATGCTAGGATTACGTCAGATGAGATTGTGACCGCATCTGAATTAAGGGTTGCCGTGCAAGAGGCCGGCAAGATATCCCTAAAAATAAAAGTCAATACATTGGATGTGAAATCGACTTCAGGTGGGGAGGTAGACTTGAGTGGAAATGCCAAGACCCAAGAAGTCCTTGCCAATGCCGGCGGCAAAGTCTATAATGAAAAATTAATCACTGAAGAAACGGTAGTTACGGTCAATGCCGGCGGAAGAGCCGATATTAATGCCTCGGAAAAAGTAACTGCCAAAGTTAGGGCGGGAGGAAACATAACTATATTTGGCAACCCCAAGCAAGTTGATAAAAACAAGGTATTTGGGGGAAGTATTACGGTGAAAGACTAATGATCTAATCCATTGTCCCTACTTGGAGACCGACCAACTCAGTATCTGCAAATTCAGGGGTTAGCTCAATGGGATTGCAACAAACCTCACAATCTTCAACATAGGTTTGCTTCGAAATCGATGGATCAAGCAATACGGATATCTCCTCCCAACAATATGGACATTGAAAAAAATGTTCGTACATGGCTTGAAAATTTTTAGGCCTGTGACTTTATAGGGCTACATTTAATAATTGACCCGTTAACTGTAAAAGTTGAATTTCCGCCAGTTTGGCATTGTATTTCGCCAGATTCTTATTGGTCTGGGCATTAAGCAGATTGATCTGCGCCTGTCTAAATTCGATCGAAGTAATCCTTCCCAATTGAAACTGTTCCTTGCTTCGTTCAAAATTGTTCTCATTGGTAATCACGTTCTGTTCCTGAATCTGATAAATCGTTACCCGATTTTCATAAAATGCCAAGGCGTTCGCGATATCCCTATCAACCTCTAATGCAACTTGTTTTTGCAATAATTCCTGATTTTGGTAGGCAATCCTTGAATTCTTTACACGAACCGAGGTACCTCCACCATCAAATAAGTTCCAGCTTAGACTTGCACCCAAGGCAAAATTAAGGGAATTTCTGTTGCTTCCAGGGATGATCTGACCAGGAATAAACGAGGAGGCCGCACTTTGGTTCAAGTTCCAACCATAAGATCCATTTAATCCGATATTTGGCAAGTATCCCGACTTATTGACCTTGATATCGTACGAATTGATCGCCAAATTTCGCTCGGTCTGTAAGATGGCCACATTATTATTCTGGGCCTGATCTATCAGCCCATCAAGTTGTAAACGAGGCAAAAAATTAACCAAGGTATCAACTTGATAGGTCTCCTTTAAATTTCTATTCAAGACAACGTTTAAATCGCGCCTGGTATTCGCGAGTTGTTGCTGTGTATTCAATAAATTGATACTATCATTCGTAGCATCGACCTGTGCGTTTAATATATCAAGTTGGGTATTTTGACCATATTCAAAGGCATATTCTGCCCTTGTGATTCGCTGTGTCGATATTTCCAAGGCTTGTTGAAGCACGTTCTGGTTTTCCGTGAGACGGGCCACCTCAAAGTAAACACTAAGCAATTGTAAGAGAGTGTTCTCGATTGTTTCCCTTGCCTGAAGTTCTGTTAACTGATATTGCTCCTGTAGTTTCTTATAGTTATAAAAGCGACCAAGACCATCAAAAAGGGTATAATTGACGCCTACTCCGGCATTGAAGCTCTGAGATTCGGCATCTTTTATTTCTAGATCCGCCCTTGGATCGCCATTTGTTTCAAATTGCCCGGGATACGAGGTCGTACTATTAAGGTCGTTGTAATTGGCACCGGCAGTTCCCGAAACATTTGGCAAATAGCCAGAATTCAAGATGCCCCGATTGTTATCGGAGATTTCAACTAAGTTTCGGGCTACTTTTATGCCAAAATTGTTCTCCAAAGCCAATTCAATGGCCTCCTCTTTCGACAACAAGTTTTCTTGGCCCATGAGTATCCCTGAAAACACTAGAAAAAAACAAACGAAAGTATATTTTCTATTCATGCTAACAACGCTATTCTTTACCTTCAAATTCTTTTGGGTTTTCTTTGATCGTATTGGGTAATCCGTTTAAGGATTGTGTTGAAGAACCTTGGCTGTGATGCTGTTCTTCTTTTTGTTCCTTTATTGCCCGTTCCACCTCTTCCTTCGTTACCTTGTTTCCACTGGCCAACCATTTGGTAGTTACCTTCGTACGATTGCTAAACGACAAAAATATAGGGAGAAGTAAGAGTGTCAGGACTGTTGCAAAGGCAATACCATAGGCAATTGAAATCGCCATAGGTTTTAAAAATTGTGCCTGTCTGCTCTTTTCCAACAACAAGGGAGCGAGGCCGGCAATAGTAGTAGCGGTCGTTAAGAATATCGCTCTGAATCGCGATTTTCCGGCATCATAAATAGCATCCTCGAATATCATTCCGTCCCGAAGGTTGCTATTGAATTTGCCGATCAAAACCAGACCGTCGTTTACCATGACTCCAATAAGAGCAATGATTCCTAAAAGCGATAGAATATTAATCGGGAAATCGTGAATCCAATGCCCCCAAGCAACAGCCGTTAAACTAAAGGGAACCAGAAGTATCAGCAACAGAGGCTGACTAAAACTACGAAATGTAAATGCGATGGTAATATAAATCAACATTAATACCGACAGACCTACGAATCGCAATGAATCGAATAGTTTGTTCGCTTCACGGTTTTGACCTTCATACGAGGCAGAAACCGTCGGATATTTTGATTGTATTTCGGGCATGATGATGGTGCGAATATCCGTCATAATGTCGGTCGGACTGGTCGTTTTGACGTCCTTAATGTCTGCTGAGACTTGTATTTCCCGACGTCCTTCGAGGTGATTAATGGCAACATCCCCTCTTTCAATGGTATAATTCGCAATTTCCTTCAGCGGCACCTTGCTACCACTAGGGGTCGTGATCCGCATTTCATCAAGGTCGGTTATCGAAGATCGATTTTCACGATCATATCGGACCCAGACGCGTATTTCATCCTGCCCTCTTTGAAAACGTTGGGCCTGGGCTCCAAAGAAACCGGATCGCACTTGGTTCATCACATTGCGAAGATCAAGACCCAATAAATAGGCGTTTTCTTTTAATTCCAAGCGTATTTCCTTGATGCCTGCAGGATCATTATCGGCCACATCTTTTAACAACGCATTATTTTCCAACGCATCTTTGAGTTCTCTTTTAGCTGCCTTTAGTTCTTGTATATTATTACCCAGTAAGGATACCGAAACAGGGCTACCTCCAAAATTTCCTCCCGATCCATAAATCAGGCTTTCAACGCCGATCACTGGGCCAACCAGTTCGCGCAATCTATTGGTTACCATTTCAGAGGCAATCGCATCGGGTCTTTCTTCTCCGGGAAGTAAGTTGATTTCAAGGTTTGCGGCAGATGTCCCGGGACCTAGATTCTTGATTGTATTCTCAAAGAGTATTTTACCGGTGCCCTTCAAATATTCATCGGTCATCTCCTGATTTACAATGTCTGCCTTCTCCTCGATAAGGCTGATAATTGAATCGGTAACTTTTTCATTTGTACCGTTGGGCATCAATAATTGCACCTGTATCCTATCGCTGGCGACCTGTGGAAAAAATGCCGTCCTGATAATCCCTCCTCCTATTGATCCCAAAGTAAGTACAATGGCAGAAACAAAAAGGCCAAACGTCAAGATTTTATGCTTTAAGGTAAAATGTAAGGCTGGGCCATAGATAGTATCGCGCATCCAAACCATAAGTCGATCCCCCAACTTATTTATTACCCGTAATTTGGCAAAAAGCTGCCCTATCTTAGATTTCGGCATGTCGGAGATGGGCGCCAAGGCTTTGGAATGGGCCAAATGCGCTGGCAAGATGATCAATGCCTCTATCAAGGAAATAAACAAGGTCAACATAACGATTACTGAGACCTCACTGAAAAATTCCCCAATCCGACTATCAAGGAAGAGAAATACCGAGAAAGCCAATAAAGTGGTTATAATGGCAGAGACTACTGGGGGTATTACCTCGACCGTACCATCGATGGCAGCTTGTATGGGTGATTTGCCCCTTTCATAATGCTGATAAATATTTTCGGCGATGACGATTCCGTCATCAACCAAAATACCAATAACGATGATCATCCCAAAAAGAGAAAGTACATTGATCGTCACCCCAAAATATCCGGCAAAAACAAACATTCCCAAAAAGGATATTGGCAGGCCGAATGCTACCCAGAATGCTAGTCGTGTGTTCAGGAACAGCGATAGGAACAGTAAGACCAATAGCATGCCCATAATCGCATTCTTGGTCAGCAGTTCGGTACGCTGATTCAGTGTGGTCGATTGGTCGCTGACCACGTGCAGCTTGATATTATTATGCTTGTGGTTAAAATCCTCGATATACGACTTCACTTTTTCGGCGGAAGTCAATAAATCCTCTGAATTGGTGCTTGTTACCGAAGCATTTACCGAAAGGTTGCCATCAAAATAGGAGGCATTCGGGGATTCTGCAAAACGATCTCGTATAATTGCGACATCTTTCAATCGAATTGTACGACCGGAAGCATCGGCACGAATAATTAAATTTGATAGTTCATCGCCATAATACAATCGGTTGTTAGCCCTTATTAGGTATTCCTCCGCATCGGTCTTAATATTGCCTCCCGTTACCAGGATGTTTGCGTTCGCCACGGCCTGGGCAACATCATTAAAAGACATATTATAGGCCAGTAGGTTATTCTCGTTTACGGCAATCTCAATTTCCTCCTGGGGATATCCAGTCATGTTTATTTGAGAAATACCATCGATTGTGCGCAATTCATTCTCGATCTGACGTCCGATTTGTTTCAATGTCACCAATGGAACATTTTCGCCACTTATCGCGAAACTGATCGTTTGGCGAATGGCCTCTAGTTTTGAAACGACCAATGGCTCCATTCCTGTAGGAAACGAAGGCACCCTATCAACCGCATTTTTAACCTCCAACAACATAAAATCGATGTTTCGACCTTTTTCGATCTCGACATTAATCGTTCCGCTATTTTCACGTGCGATAGAAGTAACCCGGTCAACTCCTTGTAGGCCTTTTAGATTGTCCTCGATCTTTAATACGATTCCCTCTTCAATCTCTTGAGGGGAAGCGCCCGGGTAGGTAATATTTATTGAAATATTCTTTGATTCGACTAATGGGAAGAAAGAAGATTTTAATGACAACATGCCTACGATACCAAAAACGAAGAAGGCCAGGATGAACACATCTACAGCAACGTGATATTTAATAAAGTAGGATATAATCTTGCGCATGGTTGGTATCTTTATTATTGACCTTTATATTGCTTGACCAGCATCCCCGTGTAGGCGCCAACTATTGGTTTGGAAACAATGGTTATCCCTTCAGGCACATCTTTAAGCACTACTCTTTTATCCGAAAAATACACCGGTTTCACATCTATTACGTCTAAAATAGAATCACGAACTACGAAGATCCTATCATTTTCTAATAGCAGCCCACGATCTACTTCGATCGCATCGGTTTCTTGTTTGGCATTGAGTTGTGCTTCTAAATACATGCCTTCTTTCAATGATTTATCCGTTACTTCAATAAATGCCTTGATTGTTTGGGAGGCCAAATCCACATTGCCATTGATTCGGGCAACTTTGCCTTCAAACGTCTTCGTGTCGTCCAGGTTAGTCAATTTGACCGATTCGCCTAATTTTAAAAGATCACTATACGATTTACTAATTGCCACTTCGAGTTCATAAACATCCGGATTTATAAACTCACCTAGTTTTTGGCCCGATCGTATCAAGGTTCCCTCGGTAACCAAGGCCTCGGTCAAAATCCCGCTAAACGGTGCTAAGATTCGGTACTTTGAAAGTCGCTGTTCTAAATTCCTTAAATTGTAATAACTCGTCAGAATGCCGCGACCAGATATAAAATATTTTTCCTTTTCTGACGTCATTTCAGGCAATGGAGGCGTACTGGTTTCCATATCAAAGCCATTAAGATAGCCTTCCCACTTCCCAAAGATCTCAGGGTAGTCTAATCGCAAGTCAGGCATGATAGAGGTCAATAGATTATACAGGTTGCTTTTGGCCGATTGAACACTGGCCGAATATTCTGAAGCATCAATACGTATAATAACTTCGCCGGCCTTATATTGCTGTCCTGCCTTGAACAATTTGGTGCCGTTTCTGAATACTCCCTGAACCTCCGAATACAGTTCCACGCGTTGTTTGGCCATTAGGTTGCCATTGGCTGGGACAACAATAGGCACCACGCCGTTTTTAACCGTCTCGACAAATACGGTCTTTATCACTTTTTCGGGTCTGGGCTTGGGGGTGTTCTTACTATTTACGATGGCAATTGCCCCATAAATAGAGACAATGATCAATACAATGCCAAGTACTGACAAGATTATTTTTCTAGTATTCATTTAGGAAGGATAGAATTAATGGCTCGAAGTTAGATGGCTAAATTATCCTTTAGTTTAAGCGGCAATAGTTAAAATTATCTTAAAAGTTATGCATATTAAGATAATCGCAAATAACCCATTCGATTATTATTGAATTAGTCGTTGCCATTAAAATTTGTAATGATATTTCATCGCATTTATAGAAAAGGGGATGCAATTAGCATCCCCTTTAACCAAACTAACTAAAATTATGATCAACTATATCAACTACTCATTATCATTATCATTCGTATCATCATCCTCAAATTTAGTATCCGCCATTCGCGTCTTACTAAACTTCAAATCCTTGAAGTCCTTTTTAAGATTGCCGTCATCATAATCAAAAACCAGAAACTCCCTTGAATCCATCATTTGTAAATTTTTAAAGGAATCAAACTTGTTATTCTGGATCTGCATAATCCTTAAACTTGCCAACTGCGCGAATTCGGCCGGAATTTCACCTCCCAATTGATTATTCGCCAGGACCAGTTCCTTCATTTTCACCAGATTTCCTATTTCGGAGGGAATAACACCTTCCAACCCATTTTCGAAAAGTCCAAGGCTTTCTAATTGGGTTAGTTTTCCAAGACTGATTGGAATCTCGCCCTTAATAGTATTACTCGAAAGATTCAATATTTTAAGATGTGTCAAATTCCCAATACTTTCAGGAATATTCCCCGTTAGAAAGTTATTAAACAAACTCATTTCCTCAAGGCTAGCCATCTGACCTATATTAGCAGGAAGCGTCCCTTTTATACGGTTCATTTCCAATTTTAAGATC
Source organism: Flavobacteriales bacterium (assembly GCA_038316335.1). Lineage (GTDB taxonomy): Bacteria > Bacteroidota > Bacteroidia > Flavobacteriales > Flavobacteriaceae > JALHST01. The sequence goes on along the minus strand of JBBQAM010000001.1, from coordinate 110,576 downwards.
TTGAGGTTGCCCAACAGTACAATACTTTCAGGAATCTCACCGGTCAGATTGTTGAATGCGAGGTTCAAGGCGGTCAAATGGGTCAATTTATTCAGGCTTTCGGGCAAAGGACCCATTAGGTTATTTCGGAACAGATTGATCTCAACTACATGATCATTCTGCACTTTAACCCCATACCAAGTAGCGATGGGAGTTGTCAAGTCCCACTTTTTTATCCAATGATTCCCATTGGTATTTGTATATAAATCTAGCAACGCTTGCCTTTCGGCCTTCGGAACTTTTGCCTGAAGAAAGCCAAAGGCCATCACAGATAAAAGTAAAATACAACGCACCTTTTTCATAGAAATGTTTTGAGAATTCAATCGTTCGATTGTAATAAACCCAGTTCTTTAAGATTTACCCTACAAATTACGTAATATTATCCGTGATATTCAAATATTTACGATGAAACGCCCATATTTGTTGTAAAACATAAAAATTATGTGGTGTAGGAATTTTATTTCAATTTTTGTTACTACCCTGTAAGTTTTTCAAGTTCGATCGTGACTTCTTCCCAATTTTTCATCAACTTCTCTAAATTTCTTTTCTTATCCTGATAGGTATCAAAAAAATTTGGCTTGGCAATAGTTGCAGTGTATTCTATTCGCAACTTATGATCAATATCGGCCAGTTGTTTTTCAAGGCCGGCTATTTCACTTTCAAGGGTTCCGAGTTGGTTCTTGAGGGTCTTTACCTTTTTTTGATCTGGTCGGGGAGCCTTTTCGGCCGTAGCTTGTACTTTCGTTTTAGGCCGGTCCTCCTTTTTTTCAATTGCCCTGAAATCGGTCACCTTGCGTTGTTCAAGATAATAATCGATATCCCCAAGATATTCCTTGATCTTTTGATCCTTGAACTCATACACTTTATTGGTCAGGCCTTGTAAGAAATCCCGGTCATGCGATACCAGGATCAAGGTTCCCTCAAAGCTTTGCAGTGCCTGTTTCAAGACATTTTTTGATTTGATATCGAGATGGTTGGTCGGTTCGTCCATCACGAGGACATTAAATGGCTGAAGTAACATTTTGGCGAGGGCCAATCGGTTTCGCTCACCTCCCGAGAGCACCTTTACATACTTTTCGACCTCATCTCCCCGAAAGAGAAAAGACCCTAAAATATCCCGAACCTTACTTCGGTTTTTTTCGTTGGCCGCATCGATCATGGTATCTAAAACGGTCTTTGAACCATCAAGATATTCCGCTTGATTTTGGGCAAAATAACCAATCTGAACATTATGGCCCAACTTCAAATGCCCTTTGTAGTTCAATTCACCTACCGTTATCTTTGCAAGGGTAGATTTCCCTTGGCCATTCTGACCTACAAATGCGATTTTACTTTCACGTTCGATCAGGAGGTCTATGTCATCCAAAACATGGTTGTCACCATAACTTTTTGAAAGCCCTTCTATTACACAAACCACTTTTCCGGGATTTACCGATATAGGAAAGCGAAGATTCATTACACTATTATCATCTTCATCGACTTCGATCCGTTCAATTTTGTCCAGCTTTTTGATCAAGGACTGGGCCATAGATGCCTTGGTGCTTTTCGCCCTGAATTTTTCAATGAGGCGTTCTGCCTGTTGAATCTCCTTTTCCTGGTTTTTTTGTGCATTTAGTTGTTGCCCCTTGATTTCTGCCCGTAATTTCAAAAACTGTGAATAGGGCTTATTGTAGTCATAGATCCGGCCCAAGGAAATTTCTATGGTTCTATTGGTTACATTGTCTAAAAACATTTTATCGTGTGAAACGATTACGACAGCCCCTGAATAATTCTTAAGAAATTGCTCCAACCAGATAATTGATTCAATATCAAGATGGTTCGTAGGCTCATCCAAAAGCAATACATCATTGCTCTGAAGTAAGAGTTTGGCCAATTCGATCCGCATGCGCCACCCCCCGGAAAACGTATCCGTATTTTTATCGAAGTCCGTCCTTTTGAAGCCAAGTCCCAAGAGTATCTTTTCGGTCTCACCTTGGTAGTTATAGCCCCCAAGGATCTCATAATGATGGGTGACGTCGTTCAGGTCAACCATCAGTTGATGGTACCCCTCGCTTTCGTAATCGGTGCGCTCTGCCAGCTGATGATTTATATGGTCAAGCCGCAACTCCAGTCCTTTGATTTCCTCAAAGGCTTGATGCGCTTCCTGGACTACGGTCCTACCTTGCTCAAAGTCGATGTCTTGTCGAAGAAATCCAATTTTTAGGTCCTTTTCAGTAGCAATGGTCCCAGAGTCTATGGGCATATCCCGCGACAAAAGTTTCAACAGCGTCGATTTCCCAGCCCCGTTCTTGCCTATAAGTCCGACGCGGTCCCCGCCATTCAACCTAAAAGATATTTCCTCGAACAAATATTCCCCTCCAAAAGAAACGGAAAGGTTGTGGATATTCAGCATTTTTGTTATGATTGTTACATTCAGTACGTGCGCAAAAGGCTACTTTTGCGAAAAATATCTGCAAATGTTAAAAAAAGGAAACAAACTCTACAGCATTTTAACAGGAACTTGTCCTAAATGCCATGAAGAGAGCATGTATTTAGATAAAAACCCCTATAATTTGGGCAATCTATTCAAAATGCACGAGCGATGTTCCCATTGTAATACCAAATATAAAATTGAACCCTCCTTTTTTTATGGGGCCATGTATGTTAGTTATGGGGTAGGCATTGCTTTCGCGGTAGCGGCCTTTATCATTGCCTATTTGTTCATTGGAAGTTCATTGAAAGTCACCTTTACCGCCATCGTTCTGACTTTGGTGGTTTTTTTACCTTTTATCATTCGCCTTTCCAGAAACATCTGGATCAATTTTTTCGTCCATTTTGACCCTAAAGCCTCCCAGCATCAAATCCCATAGTACTTTTTTGTAAATCGTTTACAATCGATCAAAAGGGAAATGGGTTTTTTGTTTTCGATGAACTGAAACAGTTGCTCAGCCGCAAATGGAGCCACCATTACCCCTCTGGATCCGAATCCGTTTAGGACATACAGATTGTAGTCTTGTGGATGCCTACCTACAAGGGGCGATCTATCTATAACCGTAGGCCGAATTCCGGCGACATGGTCTATTACTTCATAATCACATGCAAGGAAGGAATTCAATTTCTGCAAAAGTTCCTGTCTTGCTTGCCCTGTGGGCGTATTGGTGGCATCATTCCAGCCGTAGGTAGCACCGACACGATACAGGTCTTCGCCCAAAGGAATAATGAACACCGATGATTTAATGACATTGCTTTCCCTAAGTTCAGGAGCTTTGATGGTTAACAATTCGCCTTTTGTCCCACTCAAGGGAAGATATTTGAAATACGGGTTTTGTCGCAGTCCGAACCCCTCTGCAAAAACAAGGTGCCTCGCTTGAATGCCCCCATATTCTATGCCTTCGGGATGATGTTTTAATTGGGTGTAGTCAAAGGTCTCTTGTTGGAGCAACTCCTTTTCCAAAAGTTCCTTGTTGAAAAGATCACATAATCTTAAGGTATCGATCCTCCCTGTGTGCAATACCTGGCCATATCCAAAAGGAGCATTAATTGCAGCATTCCGATTGGCTAGTATCTTTGTAGAAAGAAATTTGGAGAGCCCTGGCCTATCGGCGGCCTCAAACCAAGCATTCTGTTCCCCTATCGAAGCAAAACGTCGAAGTACAGGAACTTTATGATCAATTTTAATGGCATGCCTTCGCTCCAATTCCTGATAAAAGGGCAACGCGCGTCCTAACTGTTCCTCGGCCATCGACGCCAAAGTAAAACGCTTAAGAATTACCGGGTTATACATGCCTCCGGCTACTTTAGAGGAGGTCTGCGAGCCATCGCTAATAACCTTGAAGGTTTTCCCATTCCTTTCCAAGGTCTCACAAAAGGCAATACCTCCAAGGCCGAGCCCTACAATGAGATAATCATACATGGTGCAAAGGTAGGAATTGTTACCATCATTGCGTGGTGTATTAAGAACGCACATCGAATTGATTAGGACCAAAACAAAGGCTACCGGCCCAATTGAAGATCGCCGTTCCATTCATTTCAGGAACCCTATATTTAGCAAGAGCGGGCGTTATGCCCCTTGATACCATAAAAAAAACCCAGACCTTTCGGCCTGGGTTTTTTATCATATTGAATTGGAATACTCTTGCTTTTAATAGGCCCACATATCCTGTTCCCTATCGCGGATCACCTCTTTGATGCGATTCGACTCCAATAACTGGAACAAGGCATTATCTGCAATATAATCGTCCACATTGCGGTCACCCTGAATATTATCTTCACGATAAATGACGGCACCGAATCTTCGGGCGTTCAATAACATATCAAATGAAATGGGCTGGGCCGTATTGCGTTGGTTAAAAACCTTTGCTTTGTGTAGGATGTCACGAACATCGGGATACCATACCCAGAAAAGTTCCACTTTATTCTCAGCTTGATCGATTGATTCATCGTCGATAAAGTTCACATCGGGAGCTACTGGGGCGATACCCAATAATCGGTATTTAAGTTCTCCTTGGCGCTTATCGAAATACCAGATACCTTTGATATGGTATTCCTCGATGTCGGCCGCAGTAAGGTCTCTTCGCATTACATATTCAGGGGAAAGTGCTTCCCCGGCATTTATCTGCTCATACCCATAATCGGTTGTGTCGATTTTTTGAAGGGTGGCGCTCAAATCACTAAATACCCTTTTGTCGGTGAAATATGAATCTGCATACACATCCTTTAAATTTCCATTTTTGATGTTTTTTATTAAAACATCATATAAGGAACGTCTATCGGGACCGATATCGATCGTATCAGTTGGGTAATACAATGGGAAGTTTACGCGTTCGTCAAGATCGATGATTTCCCACACGGTCTTGGACCACAAAATATCCCTATCATCAACATAACCATATTCCAAAGGGGCATCATTATCCAACGCGATTTGCGCTTCGGTCTTAATGCCGATTTCCTGGGGCTTTTTGGCATTCAAGATGTTTGCCTGGGCCAATATGGATACCGGTAGCACACTAACTGCCGTGATTATTAAAACATTCTTCCAATTCATGTTTGTTACAATTTAAAATTACCGGGTTGCAAAAAGGCAACCCGGTTTACATTTAGTATTTAGTTTGTAATCTCCACTACTACAGGAGATACCTTTTTTAACTTGTAGGTTTTATTGTTGGTAATATAGGCTTCGACATCGAATATCTGAACTGCATCACCCCTTCCGGCCCTTTTCAAGGCTGCTTTCGCACGGGAATCCAACTTGTCACCGCTTACGGCAACTGTAGGCTGTCCAGGAACCTTCAATTTGAATCCACTTACCGCAAGGTTCAAGTCAAAATCAAAATCTTCAAGCATGGCACCAATGGTGGCAATCTCCAGATTGGCCTTTGGCATTTTGACACTACCCGTCTGCTTGCTAACCGACCCTTCTGGTCTTGGAATATCCTTGATCCTAAATTCGGATTTAGAGGAAACCGTTTGTCCATCAGGCAACTTTCCAGAGGCCGTAATCGTAACGGTTCTTCCTGTTCCAGGATTCATAACGTATTGACTACCGCTTATGGCTTTTAAACCAGGTGCAGATGCGCTTACCTTATTGTTTGGGATTCCAGGAATCGATATCGACATTGGGTTTGCCACCCCACGATACACCACGTTCATCTTGTCAGCAGCGATCAAGGCCGCATTTGGCTTACTGATCGTTGCAAAGGTAGAAGATACAGGAACTTCTATTTCCTCACCGTCCTGCTTAAAAATCAGCTTACCTTCTATTTTATGATCGCCAGGGTTACCAGCGCTTACCAATAACTTGACACCACCGCCTTCGAATTTATAATCCGAGTCGGATAATTTTCTACCATCCAAGGTCAAATCGGCCCTATCTGGTTTTGTAGAATTATCGGTACGTCCCAACACAATGCTACCGGAAAATTTCTCACCAGCATAAAAGGCTGATTTTTCCTGTTGCAACAAGGTGGTATAATTGGTCATCGACACTTCGCTGTTCAATTGCCCGGCCAACATCGATTTTAAGGCATCTTCTTCGGTTGCCTTGATATCAGCTTGAATTGCCGTAAGTTTGGTCAACGAAGCCACTAAAGGAAATCCTTCGTAATGATAATTGATCCAATCCACTTTTTCACCACTGCGATTTTCAACTTTACCTTTGGCATCCCCTGTTTCAAATCGGGAAAGTACCGATTCTTTAATGTCAGCCGGTACGATGGCGGCCACTTGGGTGCGATAATCAGTGATTCTTTTCAAGAATTCCTTGCCACCTTCGGCTAGATTGTCTCCTTGAAATAATTTACCGTCTAAATAGTCTGATTTGTCCATTACCACATAATCCTTGGGATCTTCGACGTCTTTTACCATTTCAGTCTTCAATCCTTCCAAATAATCATAATACGCTTTGGACAATTCCTTTATCTTCTGGGCATTCTGGTACAATGGTCCGAATTTCTCGGCATTCTCCGATGCTTTTGTCTCTAGACCGCTCAAGAAAGCTAGGTTACTTTCTGACGTCTTTTCATTCGAAGTCTCTAGCTTTTCGTTCATAAGACCGAATGCCGCTAGCACTTCCTTACTCATATTTAAGGCCAACATTGCGATGAAGATCAAATACATTAAGTTGATCATCTTCTGCCTTGGCGTTGCTTTTCCTGATGCCATTTTTTCTAATTAGATTTTAATAATTAATTTGATTTGGGTTTGTTTAATTGCTCTAATTAGTTCCTGCTCATAGCAGATAACATGCCACCATAGACTCCGTTCAACGAAGAAAGATTGGTAGCTAAAGATTGCATTTGATCCTTAAGGGCAGCAGCATTTTGCAGTTGTTCTTCGTTCACTGTAGCTTGTTTGCTGGCGCTTTCCAATTGAACTTTGTATAAACTGTTCAAAGATTCCATTTGGGCGGCGGCTTGGGTCATTTCTTCTGAATATTTCTTTGTAGACTGCATTGCATCGACTGTAGGGGCGATACCTTTAGCGGCTCCTTCAAAATTTCGGATACTTGATCCTAAGCTTTCCATAAGATTGGCATCAACACCAGCTTCCTTAAGCAACTCATCCAATTTTCTGGACAAAAGACCTTCGGCCTCCTTAGCATCCTGAACTTGGTTCTTGCCACTTGTCATACCACCTGCCAATTCAGGATATACCAATGACCAATCATATTCGTCATCTACGGGTTCAAATGCACTGATAGCAAAAATAAGTGCTTCGGTAATAAGTCCTACTGCAAGTAAAAGTCCACCGGTAAGTGGTCCAAATTCCCAGTGTAGGATTTTAAACAATGCACCAATAATAACTACCGATGCTCCAAGGCCGTAGGCCATGTTAAATAATTTTTTTGTTGATTTTGACTGTGCCATAATTTTAAAATTTAATTTGAAGTTTAATTAATAATAAGTATTTGGTTAAAAATTTGATGGTTTTTCGACCCGACGTTTATCGGGACCGAGGTTTGTATTTATTTGGTTTATCGTGTTGAATCTTCTTCCCCCATATAGTCTTGTACGGTCCTGAAACCTACATAACTGCGGGCAGAATCTGCATATTCGTAATCTCTTGTACTTACCTGAAGGAAGTAGGCTACATCTTTCCAGGAACCTCCACGTATTACCTTTCTGGCGTTACTTTCATCGCCGCCGTTGGGGTTCATGGTCGATACGTAGTCATATGAACTTGGATCATAGCTTGAATTTGTCCACTCTGATACATTCCCTGCCATGTTATACAGGTTGTAGTCGTTTGGTTCGTATGATTTGGCCTCTACGGTGTACAGTGCCTGATCTGCTGCATAATCACCTCGTTGCGGCTTAAAGTTGGCCATAAAACACCCCGTATCACTGATCACATACGGGCCACCCCAAGGGTAGGTTCCACTTTCAATACCACCTCGTGCGGCGTACTCCCATTCGGCCTCGGTAGGCAACCTAAACTGGTTTACGAACTGTTTTCCACGGCTCTTTTGATCATCGTTCTTGAATTTCGTCCGCCAATTACAAAAGGCTTTGGCTTGCTTCCAAGAAATACCGACTACCGGATAATCACTATAGGCATCATGCCAGAAATAATCATTGTGCATCGGTTCGTTGTAGGAATATTCAAAATCTTTTATCCAAACGGTCGTGTCAGGATAAATTTCAAGTTCCTCATGACGTATGAAGTCTTTTCTTCTCCCGGTCTTCGCCCGTGCAGCGGCCTCAATGTCCATCCAGTTGTATTTATATTTCAATTTGGTCACATCGATGATACGCTGCCCATTATAGGATTCCTCTTCTGGAATGTACAATGAATCCATCACTTCTGCATAGTATTCATCTGGGTATTCCGAAGTATCCCATACCAAATCTTCGTCCCTGTTCAAAGCACGACCTTCGGTTAGATCTTCTCCCATACCGGCGTAATTGTCGATCATGTACTTGTCATATACAGAAAGTTTTGTGGTGTCGGCATCCTTGAATGCGAAGTCACCAATTCCTCCGTCTTCTGGTCCTAATCCCAATTCATCGGCGAGGATGGCCAGGCGCGTTCTGGCAATAGAGTCTTTCACCCATTCTACAAATTGGCGATATTCGCTATTTGTTATTTCCGTATCGTCCATATAAAATGATCGTACGGTAACGGTTTTGGTCGGGGCATTGAGAACCTGTGCCACATCTTCCTCACTCTTTCCCATGATATATGCTCCCCTAGGGATCAATTCCATGCCGTAAGGCTTTTCGGGGTACCACTTTTTACCTTGGGCCCCGACTAGTTCTCCTTTTGTTTTTGACCCACAACTTGAGAGTAAAAAAACAAACGCTATAGATGATAACAATAGCTTCTTCATACTTTAGGTTAAATTTCGATTATGGTTATAAACTACAAACACAATTAGCATTTCTATTCTCTAAAACTTCGAATTGCTCAAATTATTGTATTCGACTAGATTATCCCTTAAAAAAAATTTTATCAGTTAAAGCCTTTCTTATAGGCTTTAAACCAACGGTCGGGAATCGTCTGGTCACATGCGTCCAAATAGTCCTTTTCGGTGCATGGTAATAACGCCATCGATTTTCCTTTCGTATGGGAAGTCAGTATTGAAGGTACCTCGACCCACCATCGTTCGGTAAGGAGGCTTTTGTAGTAAACCAACTGTTCGGTGTCGGTAGGTACGATATATTTGGTGAAGTAATTGCTGTTGTCGTTCGGGGATTCGCTGATCCTATAATTAAATCCTTCGATGAAATACCAGATTATCTGTGCCATAAGTTGGCAAGATTGCCCGGTATTCTCCATTTCGTAAATCCCAAAAACACGAACATTATCGCTGATTCCGGCATATCTGGCAATGGTACAGATTTCCCTCCCCGTGAACCCGTTGGGCGAAAAATTATCACTACCCCCTATTTCACTGGCCCGGATGGCCCGTGCATCGAGACTTACCAAATGCGCATTCCTAAGAACGGGTTCGGCGAGTAGTAGATCCGAGGCAATGTCTCCTAAGCGGTAGGCATCGAAAAAAAGTCGATCCATCAAATCAATTTCTTCCTGGGCGTTGAAATAGCTTTGGTAGCCCATATTTGAAAAATTGAATAGGTTATTGGGCTTATCGGTAATGATCTTACTCATATATGAATTAGAGGAAATCAGTTCATCGTCCATGCCAAAATCGAACCGGCTATCGATAGCTACTAAATTGATCATTTCGACAATACCGTCGAATGCCCTGTAGGTAGGATAGGTTATGTCCTGGGTGGCCCCTATGATAATAGGTACGATATTTTCTTCCAAGAGCCCCGCAACGATTTCCTTGACTACGAAATAGGTGTCCTCAACGCTCTCGCCTTCCTCTATATCCCCTAAATCGACCACAGTCGTATTCCAATTACCGACCATCAACCTATAAAGTTGCAATCTGATGGCCGATACATTGAGCTGCTCCGGTTTTTTCTCGAAGGCATTTCTTGATTCTTTGACCCCCACAATAGCCATAGAAGCGATTGCAAGTACAGGAAGGCCATCCCTCACAGTATGAATATGGATGTTTTTTCCCAGTGCCTGAGGTGGCATCAATTCGCAATGGGCCAATATTTTATCTTCTACGGGGACTAAAAAATCAAATGCCATAATACGAACTACTTCTTAGCTTTTGGTTTTACCTTGGATTTCTTTTTGGGTGCCTTTTTTTCAAGGAGGGCCTGTGCCTCTTCCAATGACATTTGGGCGGCATCAACTGTTTTTGCCAGTTCAACCTTGGTCTTTCCCTTTATAATCGTATGGCGTCCCCAGCGGGCCTTTTCAATGCGAATACCCTCTGCTGGCCAATCTTGCACTACCTTTTCAATTTCCTTTTGTTTCTTAGCTTCGATCAGTTCAGCGATATCATCGGTAGATAGGGAATCAAAATCATATTTTTTGCTGACATTGATAAAGATGTTGTCCCATTTTATAAACGGACCAAATCGACCCACTCCCTTTATTACATCTTTCCCTTCATAGGTAGCTATTGGGGCATCGGCCTTCTGTTTTTCCTGGATCAATTCTATGGCACGTTCCAAGGTTATTTCCATGGCATTTTCATCTTTATGCATGGAAACGAACTTTTTTCCAAAACGTACATAGGGTCCGAAGCGCCCAACATTGGCCTCAATTTCCTCACCCTCATAGACCCCCAGATTTCTAGGCAATTTAAAAAGATCCATGGCCTCCTCATAGGTGATCGTATTCAAGGATTGGTCAGGCAATAGGCTAGCGAACAATGGCTTTTCTTCTTCTTCGACGGTCCCTATTTGCACCATCGGGCCAAATCTGCCCAAGCGAACCGATACCTGGCGGCCTGTTTTGGGATCTTTCCCCAATACACGCTCACCACTCGCTCTATCGGCATTTTCCTCGACGTCTAATACCTTAGGGTGGAAATCTTTATAGAAATTGCTCATTACTTTTTGCCAATCTTCATGGCCCTCGGCAATCTCATCAAAATCTTCCTCTACCTTCGCCGTAAAATTATAGTCCAAGATACTGGCAAAATGGCTTACTAAAAAATCGTTGACGATCATACCAATATCTGTGGGCACCATTTTCCCTTTGTCAGACCCTACCTTTTCCGATAACTGTTTTTCTTTTACTTGGTCTGCCGTGAGCATTAACTGTACATATTTTCGTTCAGTTCCTTCGACCGTTCCTTTTTCAACATAGCCACGGTTTACTATCGTGGAAATGGTCGGGGCATAGGTTGAAGGCCTGCCAATTCCCAATTCTTCTAGTTTTTTCACCAAAGATGCTTCCGAAAAGCGATACGGGGGTCGACTGAATCGTTCAGTTGCCAATATATAGGTATTCGTTAAGGCTTCTCCTACCTGCATAGCGGGCAGCATGCCTTCTTGCTCCTCAGATTGGTCCTCATCATCCAAACCTTCCATATATACTTTAAGGAAACCATCGAACTTGATTACTTCCCCATTGGCCGTAAATTCTTCGCCATGGGTATTCGCCATAATCTTCACATTGGTGCGCTCCAATTCGGCATCGCTCATTTGGGAGGCTATGGTTCGTTTCCAAATGAGGTCATATAATTTTGATTGGTCCCGTTCTAAGGAGGGGGATTGATTGGTAATATCGGTTGGGCGGATGGCCTCGTGGGCTTCCTGGGCCCCCTTCGATTTTCCGGTAAAATTTCGAACCTTACTATACGCCTTGCCATAATTGCTGGTTATCGCATCCTTAGCTGCATTGATGGCTTCCCCGGAAAGGTTGACGCTATCGGTCCTCATGTAGGTTATCAATCCTGCTTCATAGAGACGTTGTGCAACCTGCATGGTGCGTCCAACCGAAAAATACAATTTTCTGGAGGCTTCCTGTTGCAATGTCGATGTCGTAAAAGGTGCCGAGGGGGACTTTTTCGCAGGTTTTTTATCCAATTCCGAGACCGAAAAATTCGCTCCGATATTTTGTTTCAAGAATGCTTGTGCAAGATTTTTGGTGTCAAAGGCCTTATTTAATCTTGCGGTAAAAACGCCCTTATCATTTGTGACAAATTCCGCGGTTATCTTGAAGGAGGCTTCCGGGGCAAAGGCCTCGATTTCCCGCTCCCGTTCAACAATCAGTCGCACGGCAACCGATTGAACTCTACCTGCCGATAATCCCGGTTTTATTTTTTTCCAGAGAACCGGCGAAAGTTCGTAGCCAACCAAACGATCTAAAACCCTTCGGGCTTGTTGTGCGTTGACGAGATTATAGTCGATCTCCCTCGGATTTTCAATGGCCTTTTGAATCGCCGCTTTCGTAATCGAATTAAAAACAATACGTTTGGTTTTTTTGACGTCTAATTGTAAGGTCTCCACCAAATGCCACGAAATAGCTTCCCCTTCGCGATCCTCATCACTGGCCAGCCATATTATCTCAGCCTTCTTGGCCAAGTCCTTTAATTTTTTTACCAGTGCTTCTTTGTCTTTGTCTACAATATAACTGGGCAAAAAATTATTTGCTACATCTACACCGAGTTCCTTGGATGGCAGGTCGGCAATATGCCCATAACTGGACTCGACCTTATAATCATTTCCTAAAAACTTTTCAATTGTCTTTGCCTTTGCAGGCGACTCTACAATAACTAAATTTTTGGCCATTCATGGGTTTTTGATGCGACAAAAGTAGTTGAATTTTTTAATTTGAAGCTATACCTTATATATGGTCATAAAAAAACGCCCCGGAAATTCGGGGCGTACGGTATTATTTTATGAGGTGTCTAATCAAGTTTCAAAGTACTAATTAGTTGAATCGAATCGTTCAAATATTCATATTGGTATAGCGTCTCGGTACCGACCATGAGCAATGTATTTTCTAACGGAATCACGTCAAAAGTTTGAATGTCCTTGAAGTGACTTAATTCGATCAGGTTCATAACATCTGATTTGTCATACACCTTTAACCCGGAGGCACCATCGCAAACAAAAAGTTTTTCATCTTTCACGCCAAGGCCATAAGGCCCATCTAATGGGTATTGTGTCTTTAAAACAGGATTTTCGATATTTGAAATATCGACAATGAACAAGCCGCTTTCAGTCGCGCCACATTCATTTCCGCCTCGTAGGGTCACATACGCATAATCGCCATCAACGACTACGGGATCACAGGCCGTTCCATGTTGAAACTCAGAGACGAAGACCGGGGTGGCGGGCGATGAAATATCGTAAATGTACATGCCGCTCATACTACCCAAAAAAAGATACTGCCCACGATTAAAAATAGTCTCAATATCAAATCCTGCATAGACATCCTCCAAATCCTTCGGGTTCTCCAGATCTTGAATATCAAAGACATTAAGTGTATGACTATCGACCGCATATAAAAAATCGTCTACAATCTTGAACCGAGCCAAAGAACCGCCTTGACCTACTGAAACGTCGTTCGCAGCAGCTTCGGCAAAAAATATCCCAATGCCACCAACTCCTTTGTAATTTTCATAATCGGATATCAACCTTCGTTCGGTCACCGTTTCCCAGCCAATAATCATTTCATTTTGATAATCGATATTCCCCGATTCAATTATGTCAGCATCAAAAGGCCATACGACATAGCCATTTAGAACATTTTCCAAACGATTGACCTCATGAATGTTGGTGATATCGGAAATGTCCAATACCACTAAATCGTTTAGACTATCGGCATAGAGAAAATCGTCTTTGACGGAAATATCAACATTGCCAGGTATCTTGATAAAGGCGATTTTTTTAGGGGAGGCAACATTTGAATTATCGATCACATGAACCCCCCTACTCTTATCATTTATGAAAATGAAGTCCTTGTACGTATAAATCTTGCCCGATACTTGCACCGGTACCGGGTCGATAATTGCTACGCCATTCTTAAATTCAGATACTGACATTTTAAGGGGCCTGGCCACTAAATAATCGGCATACTTACTATCATCGCCTTTATCACAGGATAAAAATCCCACCGAACTGGCTATTAATAGCACTAGGAAAACATTTTTCAGATTCATAATCAGTTTTTTCGTTGTTGTACTGATTAGATGAAATCAACATCAAAGCGTTGCGTTGAAATTCTAAAAACTCGTTAAAAAACAATCAACGCTCCACTTAAAATCCTATGCTATCCTTAAAGGCATAATAGGTCGGTATTTTGGCCAGCATGGCCGTGAAAAGTACGCCGACAAGACACAGTATAATGCCCAGTTCGGCCAAGATGCCCATTAAAAATACCAATCCGAAGATTACCAACCAGTTCTTATTCCCGAGCTCAAAACTTGCCTTTACAATTTCACCGGCGCTCAGTTCTTCATCAAAAGCTAAAAAAGCAGGCATGAGCGACAAAGGTACTATCATATAGACAAGACCAATACCACATGCCAACATTCCCAGGAGGCTCAAGCCGAACATCAGTAAGGAAAGCAACACCATTTTGGATAGGTAAATTTTTTTAAAGTAAAAAAAATAGTCATCGCCAATCATGTCGTTGTAGTCCTTTTGCTTGCAAATCCTTAGAAATGCGGCATTAAAGGATAGCGAAATTACCATAGACGCAATCATAAGTATCGGGAAAATAATAATAATCGGGAGGATTATGGCGGGGGGCAACCCATCGGCTTCGAGAACACTGGGATCTATAATCCCAGCCATTAAAAAAGGAGCATAGAGCATAATATAAAATGGAAGCATCGATACAAAGGTGAGTAAAAGGGTGATAAAACCTTGCAACCAAACTTTTTTGAATAAGTCGATCGATCTGCTAAAGATGCTTCCAAACTCTAAAGAGTGACTATTTTTGATTTTTTCAAAAAGGATGCTATAATTCATCTGGGCGATTTTTAAGGTAAGGTACTACTTATTGCTCGAATCCCTAAAATAGTACTAAAATATACTGTCATCTTGTCACGATTTTGATTATAATGTTATCTTTGCAAACCTAATTTACAGGCAAGTCAACGAGCCATATGGATAAAATTATTGATGAATCTTTACAGGGCACCGCATTAACTAGGGAAAAAACGAAAGAAAATACCCGTAAACTTTATATTGAAAGTTATGGGTGTCAGATGAATTTCTCTGACAGCGAAATCGTTGCTTCAATTTTAGCAGACCAGGGCTTCAATACGACCGATTCCTTGGCGGAGGCCGATCTCGTATTGGTCAATACCTGTTCGATACGCGAAAAGGCAGAAGTTACGGTTCGCAAGCGCCTTGAAAAATTCAACGCCCTAAAAAAAGAACGACCACATCTCAAGGTCGGGGTTTTGGGATGCATGGCCGAACGTTTGAAGAGTCAGTTATTGGAAGAGGAACAAATTGTGGATATGGTCGTTGGACCGGATGCCTATAAAGACCTTCCGAACCTTGTACGGGAAATCGAAGAAGGGCGCAATGCTGTAAACGTGATTCTCTCGAAGGATGAAACGTACGGCGACATTGCCCCGGTTAGATTGAACTCGAATGGGGTAACTGCCTTCGTATCGATCACAAGAGGCTGCGATAACATGTGTACCTTCTGTGTAGTTCCTTTTACAAGAGGACGGGAACGTAGTCGTGACCCTCATTCAATTGTCGCCGAGGTATGCGATCTTTGGGAGAAAGGATTTAAGGAAATAACGTTGCTTGGGCAGAATGTCGATAGCTATTTATGGTATGGGGGCGGACTTAAAAAGGATTTTACTTCGGCATCAGAAATGCAGCAGGCAACCGCGGTCGATTTTTCGGATCTATTGGAGTTAGTGGCCGTAGCCCAACCGAAAATGCGCATTCGTTTTTCCACATCAAACCCGCAGGACATGACCTTGAAGGTTATTCATACCATGGCCAACTATGAAAATATTTGCAATTATGTGCACCTTCCCGTTCAAAGTGGCAGCAATCGCATCTTAAAAGCAATGAACCGGTTACACACGCGAGAGGAATATTTTGAATTAATCGATAACATTCGAAAAATAATTCCTGATTGTGCGATATCGCAAGATATGATTACCGGCTTCCCTACCGAGACAGAAGAAGATCATAAGGATACCTTGTCTTTAATGCACTATGTGAAATATGATTATGGTTTTATGTTCGCCTATTCGGAAAGACCCGGGACAATGGCGGCCCGAAAAATGAATGACGATATACCACAGGAAATCAAACAGCGAAGGTTGGCCGAGATCATCGCCTTACAACGAAAACATTGTCAAGAACGCACCGAACAGCATCTAGGACACGTTCAGGAAGTTCTTATTGAAGGTGTATCCAAAAAATCGGAAGCCTATTTTATGGGTCGCAATTCGCAGAATACCGTGGCCGTTTTTCCAAAGGAAAACTATAAAGTGGGCGATTTTGTGATGGTTCGGATGGATCGCTGTACCTCTGCCACCTTAATCGGTGAAGCGGTGGGGTATAGTAACAATAATTGAAAGGTACATGGAATCAATTCAAGCAATAAAACAACGATTTGAGATTATCGGGAATGACCCAAAATTGAATCGCGCCATCGAAAAAGCGATTCAAGTCGCCCCTACGGATATATCGGTTTTGGTCACAGGTGAAAGTGGTGTCGGAAAAGAGGCCATCCCAAAGATCATTCATGCGCTTTCCCACAGAAAACATGCAAAATATATTGCAGTGAACTGTGGCGCAATCCCGGAAGGCACTATCGACAGCGAACTCTTCGGGCATGAAAAAGGCTCCTTCACCGGTGCTACCCAGACCCGCAGCGGTTATTTCGAGGTTGCCGACGGGGGGACGATTTTTTTGGATGAGGTAGGTGAACTACCCCTCACCACCCAAGTGAGATTACTACGCATTCTTGAAAATGGCGAATTTTTAAAAGTAGGCTCCTCACAAGTACAAAAAACGAATGTGCGGATCGTTGCGGCGACCAATATCAATATGTTCGACGCCATTAAAAGTGAAAAATTCAGGGAAGATCTTTACTATAGGCTCAGTACGGTCGAAATACATATTCCGCCTTTACGAGAACGAAAGGAGGACATTCACCTTTTGTTCCGGAAATTCGCCTCTGACTTCAGTCAGAAATATAAAATGCCGACGATTCGTTTGGAGGATGACGCCATACATTTATTGCTAAAATATCGCTGGCCCGGGAACATTCGCCAACTTCGAAATATCGCCGAACAAATATCGGTACTCGAAGAAGAAAGAATCATCAAGCAAACGACGCTTAGTGGCTATCTTCCCGATGTGAACAGTTCAAATTTACCTGCGGTAATACAACCACAAAAAAGGGAAAGCGACTTTAGCAACGAACGGGAAATTTTATACAAAGTACTTTTTGATATGAAAGGCGATTTGAACGATTTAAAAAAATTGACCCTCGAACTCCTAAAAAACAAGGATACACAAAAAGTACAGGAAGATAATGAATCCTTGATACGGAAAATTTATGGCGCCAATGGCCAAGAAGAGGAAGATGAAGTTGCTGAAACCGATGTGCATGGACTATTGCGATTGCCAACGACCCCAATAGAAAAGCAGGTGCATCTTAGTCCCCAAGAAGACAAATACCATTTTGCCGAAGAAATCGAAGAAGAAGAAACCCTATCTTTACATGAAAAGGAAATCGAATTGATCAAAAAATCATTGGAAAGAAACCGAGGAAAAAGAAAGGCTGCAGCTGCAGAATTGGGTATTTCAGAACGAACGCTCTATAGGAAAATAAAGCAATTTGACCTCTGATATTGGTGTGCGAAAAAAAAATAGTATTGGTCTTTTGAGAAAAATAAAACGAATTGTTCTTTCTTTCATCAGCGCACTCGCCCTGTTCGGTTGTGGTGCCTATAATTTTACCGGGGGCAATGTCGGTACCGCCAAAACCTTCCGGGTCGATTACTTTCAAAACTATGCCACCCAAAGTCCGGGGTCTACTTTTGAACCAGGCATGGACCGTGATTTTACCCAGGCCCTGCAAGAACGAATCCTGAATCAGTCTAGTCTCGACTTGGTAAATTCAGGCGGAGATCTGGTGTATGAAGGTGAAATTATCGAATATCGCATATCACCCATGAGCGCGACGGCCCAGCAGACCGCGGCACAAAATAGATTGACGATTGCCGTCAAAGTGCGATTTTATAATAATACCAAGGAAGATGCCGACTTTGACCAACGGTTTTCCTTCTTTTATGATTTCCC
Source organism: Flavobacteriales bacterium (assembly GCA_038316335.1). GTDB lineage: Bacteria > Bacteroidota > Bacteroidia > Flavobacteriales > Flavobacteriaceae > JALHST01. Next base: position 92,445 of record JBBQAM010000001.1, on the reverse strand, counting down.
AGCGGCAACACAACTTTCGTCGGTCAAGGACGAAGCCCATCAGGTTATCTTTGAACGCATTACCCAAGATATATTCAATATGTCTTTGGCCGATTGGTAGTTATAGTCAGTATAAAAGAATACGGATCAAAAAAAATACATACTATCACGCTACCAAAAAAATCGACATGATTTAGATGGTCTAAAAACAGGCTGCAGCTAACGCACTATTATGAACGTAAAGGAATTTACATATCTTCTTAGGCATCCCGAGGAAGTCGTTCGTGCGGAGCAGACCAATGAATTGGAGGATATTATCAAGGAATATCCCTATTTTCAGGCGGCAAGGGCCGTACATTTAAAGGGCCTTAAAAACGGCAATAGTTTCAAATACAACAAGGCACTTAAAGTGACGGCTGCATATACTGCCGACAGGGAGGTATTATTCGATTTCATTACCTCCGATGAATTTTTGAGGAATGCGATAGACGCTCCCATGGAAGCTACTTCAGCAACGACAGACGGCACGGAAAAACGTGTTAAGGCCGCACCGGAAAAAATCAATGAACCTCCTAAAATGATAGAAGCATCCGAGGATAACCCTTTGCCGCAATCGATGCGGGATGCCGATCAGATTTTAGACCCAAGACTTTTTGAATCAAAGAATAGTAAGACATCAGGTACCGTATCCCAGACCAAAAATGTGTCTGAAGATCAACTTGTCATCGGGGAACCCCTACGATTTACAAAAAACGAAAAGTATTCCTTTGGGGAATGGCTCCAATTGGCTTCTATGAAGGCCATCGATAGAACCCCGGAAAGTCGATCAGCCAATCATGCCGGAAGGACTGACATTGTTCAAGATCAGATCAAACACGACGCTTTAAAAAGAAGGAAGTTTGAACGGATTGACCGTTTTTTAAGCGAAAATCCGAGGATAGATCCCGATGCCCAATCAACCGGGGCAATCGATATTAACGAATCGCTCACTTTTGATAAAAACGAGTTGATGACCGAGACGTTGGCCAGAGTTTATTTAGAGCAAAAAAAGTACAAAAAAGCGATTCAGGCTTACAAAATTTTAAGTTTGAAATATCCGGAAAAAAGTGGTTTCTTTGCAGACCGAATTAAATCGGTAGAGAAAATTCAAAAAGATAATTCAGTAGGGCAATGAGCACATTTTCCATTTTCTTGATTCTTATTATAATCGTCTGTTTCTTATTGGTATTGGTTATTATGGTACAAAACCCAAAAGGAGGCGGATTGTCTTCTTCTTTCGGTGGTGGAGGGACCCAAATAATCGGTGGTGTGAAAAAAACCGGTGACTTTTTAGACAAAAGCACCTGGACACTAGCCATCTTGTTGGTAGTTCTTATTTTGACATCGAACATTGCCTTAAAAGGTAATTTTGGCACTAGTGATTCGAAATTACTTCAAGGTGATGACATTGAGACGACGGTTCCTGAAACGGTTCCTGAGACAGTTCCAGAAACACCTGCACCTGCCAACAATCAAGGCAGCCCGACAGATAGCCTTTAAATAACGTACAAAAGAATAGAAAATGCCAGCAAAAATGACAAGCTGGCATTTTTGTTTTAACAAAATGTCAGTTTCTGACCTGTGGCACAATTTGTGTCACCACAGACAAGAAATAAATCAATTTAAAATTCAACAATATGGCTAAAGTAAGCATTAAACCATTGGCAGACAGAGTTCTTATAGAGCCTATGGCTGCCGAGACCAAGACAGCGTCTGGAATTTATATTCCAGATACGGCAAAGGAAAAACCACAAAAAGGAAAAGTAGTGGCCGTAGGTCCTGGAACCAAAGATGAAAAAGTAACCGTAAAAGTAGGAGAAACTGTTCTTTATGGTAAATACGCTGGCACCGAGTTAAAACTTGGCGGTGTTGATTACCTGATGATGCGCGAAAGTGACATTTTAGCTATTATATAAATAGTAAAGTCAGTCCCATTAAGATGGGATTCTTCGAAAAGATATAAAATAATTAATCAAATTCCTGTAGTAACAGGAGCATTTAAAAATAGAATTGAATTATGGCAAAAGATATAAAATTTGATATTGATGCTCGGGACGGTCTAAAAAGAGGCGTAGATGCCTTGGCAAATGCAGTAAAGGTTACCTTAGGGCCAAAAGGGCGTAATGTAATCATCAGCAAGTCATTCGGCGCACCCCAAGTAACTAAGGACGGTGTTACCGTTGCAAAAGAAATCGAGTTGGCAGACCCCTTGGAAAATATGGGCGCCCAAATGGTGAAGGAAGTTGCTTCAAAGACCAATGATTTGGCAGGGGATGGAACCACTACCGCTACCGTACTTGCCCAGGCAATCGTTAAGGAAGGCTTGAAAAACGTAGCTGCAGGTGCTAACCCAATGGATTTAAAAAGAGGTATTGACAAAGCAGTTGAAGCCATAGTTGCCGATTTGGCCAAACAATCTCGTAAAATCGGGGATTCCTCCGAAAAAATCAAACAAGTAGCCTCCATTTCGTCGAACAATGATGAAACAATCGGGGAACTTATCGCACAAGCTTTTGGCAAAGTGGGCAAAGAAGGTGTAATTACCGTTGAAGAAGCCAAAGGAACCGACACCTATGTTGATGTTGTTGAAGGGATGCAATTTGACAGAGGATATCTTTCACCATATTTTGTGACCGATTCGGAAAAGATGTCCGCCGATTTGGAAAATCCTTATATCCTATTATACGATAAGAAAATCTCTTCAATGAAGGATTTACTTCCAGTATTGGAGCCAGTTGCCCAATCGGGAAAGCCCTTATTGATCATTGCCGAAGATGTTGATGGGGAAGCCTTGGCTACTTTGGTTGTAAACAAATTAAGGGGTTCATTGAAAATTGCGGCCGTTAAGGCCCCAGGTTTTGGAGATCGAAGGAAGGCCATGTTGGAAGACATCGCTATCTTGACCAAAGGTACTGTAATCGCTGAAGAAAGGGGATTCTCGTTGGAAAATACAACGTTGGATATGTTGGGGACCTGCGAAAAAGTATCTATCGATAAAGACAATACGACCATCGTAAATGGGGGTGGTGCTGCAAAGGATATCAAGGCCCGTGTAAGTCAGATCAAATCACAGATCGATACCACTACCTCTGATTATGATAAGGAAAAATTACAGGAACGTTTGGCCAAATTGGCAGGCGGAGTCGCCGTACTTTATGTAGGGGCTGCTTCGGAAGTTGAAATGAAGGAAAAGAAAGATCGCGTTGACGATGCCTTACATTCTACCAGGGCCGCAGTTGAAGAAGGTATCGTCGCCGGTGGTGGTGTTGCCTTGTTAAGGGCTAAAGCTGTACTTTCAAAGGTGAAGGTCGAAAATGCAGATGAGGAAACCGGCTTGCAGATCGTTGCAAGGGCCATCGAATCTCCGCTAAGGACCATTGTAAGTAATGCAGGTGGGGAAGGTTCTGTTGTGGTTGCCAAAATTTTAGACGGAAAAGGAGATTTTGGCTATGATGCCAAATCTGAAAAATATGTTGATATGCTGAAAGCCGGTATCATCGACCCCAAGAAGGTAACGCGAATCGCATTGGAAAATGCCGCTTCGGTCGCCGGAATGATCTTGACCACTGAATGTGCCCTGACCGATATCAAGGAAGATGCACCAGCTGGAGGCGGACATGCCCATGGAGGTGGGATGCCTGGAATGATGTAGTCAGACAATATACTAGATTGGCATGAGGTGAATACCTTTTTGCCTACAATACGAAAACCGCCCAAGCGAAATTGCTTGGGCGGTTTTTTATTAGGAAAATACAGGTTTGATTCCATCGGAATCTTTATAACGCCATGCAATGCGCTTCATAATCACCTTTTTTTAAAGCAACTTGTTTATGATAAGGAGGGAAGTACGTAATCTATAGCTATCTACTAAAATAAAAACCACCCGTATTGCGGGTGGTCTGATTTTCCGATACATAGGGCCTATCTTATAGGCCCGATATAAGAATTACTTCTTCTTCGCTGGTGCCTTTTTAGCTGCCTTTGGAGCGGCTTTTTTGGCGGCGGCTTTTGGAGCTGCTTTCTTTGCTGTTGCCATGATTGAAATGATTAAAATTTCAATTAAAACTACTTTTTTTTTCCTGTGTTTTTATTTTTACGGGATTATTTATAAACAGAGTTTCTAACAAGTTTATACACATTCTAATACCCGACCGATGGGCCCACAACGCAAAACACATCGGTTATTTGAAGTAGAACGCGGTTTTGTGTTTTTTAGTGTACAACTAACTTCAATAAAATCACCCGGGGAAACTCGGCGAACAGTGATTTGTTTTGGCATCACTATTTATAATGCTGCACGCCGTTCTACATCGATTTTAAGATAGTTTCACAGTCCGTAAGCGAAGTGCATTTCCAATTACCGAAACCGAACTGAAACTCATAGCCGCTGCCGCAATCATAGGTGATAGCAACACTCCAAAGAAAGGAAAAAGTACTCCTGCAGCGATTGGGATCCCGATGGTATTATAGACTAAGGCAAAAAATAGGTTTTGCTTTATGTTCCCCATAACTTTCTCACTAAGATTACGAGCACGTACAATACCTTGTAAATCGCCTTTCACCAACGTAATACCCGCGCTCTCGATTGCCACATCGGTACCCGTACCCATGGCGATTCCAACATCGCTTTTTGCCAAGGCAGGGGCATCATTTATTCCATCACCTGCCATTGCTACTACCTTGCCCTGTTTTTGTAATTTTTCAACTTCCTTCATTTTGTCCTCGGGGAGCATCCCCGCCCGATACCCTGCAAGCTGTAATTCCTCGGCAACCGCTGCGGCCGTTTCCTTATTATCCCCTGTCAACATGATCACATCGATCCCCATAGCCTGCAATTCCTTAATGGCTTGCATACTAGTTTTTTTGATGGCATCCCCAATGACCATATACCCGGCTGCCAAACCATCGATCGACAAATAGGAAACGGTTTTTCCCTGCTTTTGAAAAGATTCAGCCTCTTGCTTCAAATCGGCCGTCACCGACGTTTTAGCTAACTCCATCATCTTACTATTTCCTAAGGATACTTTTTTCTTATTTACAATGGCCTCCACTCCTTTCCCGGTCACCGACTTAAATTCCTCGGCCTTCATTAATGACACCCCTATTTCCTTACCATATGCAACGCTTGCCTCCGCCAATGGATGCTCACTAAATTGGTTTACCGAAATGATGTATTGTAATACTTGTTGTTCTGTAAATGAATCCTTCAGGACTCCGATTTTTTCAACTTTTGGTTTTCCTTCAGTGATGGTACCTGTTTTATCTATGATCAGGGTCTGTACTTTATTCATTTTCTCCAAGGCCGATGCACTTTTGATCAGGATGCCATTTTGGGCGCCCTTGCCAACACCGACCATCACGCTCATAGGGGTTGCCAAACCCAAGGCGCAGGGACAAGCGATAATCAATACCGCAATTGAATTTACGAGCGCATATACATAAGACGGTTCAGGACCCCAAAGCGCCCAGATTACGAAGGTGATAATCGCGATTAAAACAACTACCGGCACAAAATAACCTGATACCTTATCGGCAAGATTCTGAATCGGTGCCCTACTGCGACTCGCTTCATTCACCATATGTATAATTTGCGAGAGTAGCGTATCGCTTCCTATCTTTTCCGCTGTCATCAAAAAAGATTGATTTCCATTAATGGTGCCACTATTTACAGTGTCAGATACCGATTTGGTCACTGGAATTGGTTCACCAGTGATCATAGATTCATCTACGGTCGTTTCCCCTTCTCTGATCGTTCCGTCTACCGGGATTTTATCCCCGGGTTTTACCCTTAGGAGATCCCCCACCTTAATGGCGTCAATGGTGATTACTTCCTCATTGCCATCAATAACCCGAATCGCCTTATTAGGCGCCAATCTCAAAAGTTCCTTTATGGCCGAATTGGTCTTGCTATGTGCCCGGGCTTCAAGAACTTGGCCCATAAGCACCAAAGTCAGAATTACGGTGGCAGCTTCAAAATACACATGTACGGTACCCGATTCAGACTTAAATTCCTGCGGAAAGAAATCAGGGAAAAGCATTCCGAAAACACTAAAGGTCCAGGCCACTCCGGCCCCAATACCAATAAGGGTAAACATGTTGAGATTCCAGGTAATAATAGAACGATAGGCTCTTTCGAAGAACATCCACGCAGCATAAAAGACAACCGGCAAGGACAGAACGAATTGTACCCAATTCCAGTTTTTCATTGACAACATTTTGTACAAGGGATTTCCATGCCACATCTCGCCCATAGCCAAAAGAAAAATAGGCAGTGTAAAGGCCACTGCAATCCAAAACTTTTTTAAAAGCTTGTTATACTTTCGCTCTTCGGCGGAACGATCACCCTGCATGGGGACCAGGTCCATGCCACAGATGGGGCATGATCCAGGGGCGTCCTCAATTATTTCAGGATGCATAGGACACGTATACAGGGTCTCCGACGCTGCCTTCAGGTCAACCTCTTCAACCAAATCCATCCCACATACCGGGCAATCACCCATATGGTCGTACGTTTTATCTCCTTCGCACCGCATCGGACAATAAAAAGTACCTTTTCGATTTGATCCGGTATTTTTCTGGGATTTGGTTTTTTCAACATGGTCTTGGGGTTCATCGGGCATGTGAATACTATAAGTACCGCCATCTTTTTTTAGGGCGTCCTGAAAAACCGACAGCGGAATATGGGATTCCATTTCTATTGCAGCCTCTTTCCGTTCCAAATCTACCGTCGCCTTTTTTACACCATTGACGGCGTTAAGCACGCTTTCAACATGCGAACGACACCCGTTGCAAGTCATTCCATGAATATGATAAACATGTTTCATCTGCATAATTTTGTGTTTTAATCTTGGAAAAATCGATACGCACAATGGTGGCCGAATCAGATAATGCGGACTTAGGACACGAACGGCATATCATTTTTAATAGCTAAATTACGCTTTTATAAAGCAGGAAGTTTGCTATTCAATCGTTGCTTTTACTACCCCACAATTCAACATTTTGCTGCCGTAGTAAGGGTTTTTGATTTCCTTGTTGGCACTCAGCCAGGCGCTGCCATTGTCATACATGGGGCAAAACTGTTCGTATAAGGTAACCGGCGACCCAGTAATGGCTACCATATCCATCATGTCTGCACTAAGAAGTTTAAAATGAACCCTTTGGAGGTCTAGTGTAGCTTTTGAGATAGCCGTGGCATGCTTCGTCGCATTTTCGATTATATCGCGTAGTTCGGATTTTTGTGGGGTCGAAAAACTAGCCGCATCCATTTGTTTTAGGGCAATAACCAGCGCTTCTCCTGTTTCTGAAGCGCTCTTGGCGTCATCGGCCACCAATTCTTCCTTCAGTTGCAAATATGCTTTCACTATCGGGGTTGTTGCGGTTGATGATTGCTGGTCGCCAATCGCCGGTTCTAAAGCGGTGTCCATTGATGCATCAAGCGTCCCTGCCTGAGGTTCCTCTGTTACGGGGCTATTATTTTTGTTTTCCTTGCATGACAATGCAGTCATACTTAAAATGGTCATTGTAAAAATCCAAGTTGTAATTTTTGATTTCATCATTGTAGTCAATTTTCTAATTAATTCCATTTAATATTTAAATTTCTTACTATCCCTATTGGTTTAAGGGGTTATTCTATTACTTTTATTACTTCCCCGCAACTTAACATCGAAGGTCCGAAATACGGATTTCTAATTTCCTTTGAGGTACTTAGCCAATCCGCTCCTTTATTACCATCGGCCATGGGGCAATGTATAACATACGTAGTTTTTCCATAGGGACGAAAAGCGTTTTCCAAACTGATCATTGCATTTGAAAGCAGTTGAAATGCCTTGCGGACTTCCGCAATGTTTTTTGAATGTCCTAGTTGCTGCAGGGAATTTTTTAGCGAAACACTTAAATCCATCCATATGGCATGCGATTTCCCTTTAAAGAAAGTCATATCGACACCTTCCACATCCTTAAGAAAATTCGAAGCAGCATTGGCTGCAGCCTCTTTTTGATCTTTCGAGAGCGCATCTTGTATTGCAAAATAGGAGGTAAATAAGGGCTTGAGGACATCCTTGGCTTCACCGCTTATAGGCACTATGTCTGAGAATGCCTTCTTTGTAGGCTGCATTGAAGCAGGTGTTGTTATACCTTGATGACCAACCTCTGCTAGCTCACTACCTGCATTCGGATTCATCATGCTTGGTTTCCCGGCCAATTGGGAGGCAGCATCAATTGTAAAGGTACCATTTACGACAATTTCTTCCCCGTTTTCAAGTCCTGATTTGATGATATACGCTTCGCCTAATGAAGGCCCGAGTACCACTTCACGCATGCTAAAATTCACCTTATTCCCAATAGCTTCCTGGACATAGACAATAGACCGCTCCCCGGTCCACATTACGGCCGATTTCGGCACCGCGATTTCTTCTGAGACAGAAGTGCTCAAATCACTCAAGAGAATTCCCGTTACAAACATTTCGGGTTTTAACCTGTTATTGGGGTTCTTTACTTCCACGCGTGCAGAAGCTACTCTCGTTTCAGGATTAATTATTGGGTCTATAAATTGTATTTTACCTTCAAAGTTTTCACCTGGAATCGATTGCACGGTATAGGTAACCCGATCTCCGATTTTCACCCAAGGTATATCGGTCTCGTAAATATCAAAAAGCACCCATACAGATGAAAGATCGGCAATTTCATATAAGGGCATTCCTCGTTCTACATAGTCTCCTACCTCGACCTTTTTGCTCAATACAATACCAGAAACGTCTGCCGTTATCGGAAATCGCTGAATTACAGTTCCCGAAACAAGTATTTTATTGATGGTGGCATCGCCAATTTTCCAATTCGACAATTTTTGCTTGGCTGCGATAAATAAGTCGGGTTGCTCATTTTTTATGGAATTGGCTTGCAGAAGCTCTTCCTGTGCCGTCACCAGATCTGGAGAATAGATCATGGCCAAAAGTTGTCCCCGATTTATTTTCTCCCCGGTAAAATTAATGTTCAATTGTTCTATTCGACCCGGAATATGTGTAGGTTGCTGGTACGTTTTTCGTTCGTCGACCTGGACCTTGCCATTGAGACGAAGTTCCTTTTTGGCTTCTTTTGTCCCCACCGGCATGGTCTGGATATTCGCCAATTTCATAGCATTTTCTGTCATTTGAATGGCATTGGGCGCCACATCTGAATCCTCGGTTTCCAAAGGAATCAATTCCATCCCACATATAGGACATTTCCCAGGTTCCGAACTTCTGATCTGTGGATGCATCGAACAGGTCCAAATTGTGTTCTCCAATACTTCGGTAGCATGATCATGGTCTGCGATAACTTCTTTGTTCCCACCAAAAAGCGCCCAACCTAATAGGAGTCCGACGAAAAGTATCCCCGCTGATTTTAGTATTTTCTTAGTTTTCTCGTTCATCGTAATCGGATTTAGAAAGTAAATATTCGATTTTTGATTGCGCCACAAATTCATTTTTCGTTTGCGAAATCGTTTCCGTTTGATACCGCAGCAAATTTTGGTTCATGCTGAGTATTTCCTCAAAATCGGCCGTGTCGTTGCTTAACCCGGCCAACAATAATTTAATTGCCTGGTTCGTGCTTTCGGTTTGCTTCTGATATAATTTGATTAGTTGTTCCGCCTTTTTATAGTCATACCCAGCCAAAGAATACTGAGAATACAAATTATTTTTCACGCCTTCTTTTTCATAGTCGACCGCTTCCGCCATTAATTCAGCTTCATTTTGGGCAGCCTTGTATTTTTTTCGATAAATAGGAAGGGTCAATGAAAGCATAGGCATTATGGCATCTTGCCCATTCATATCAAGGTTGGGAACGTCACGTTCGCTAATAATCGAATAATCGACCCCTAGGCCGATCATGGGATATCCTTCTTTTCTTGCTACTATTTGTTGTGCCGCATACGATGCTTTTTGCTTCTCCAACCGTATAATTTTCGGATTTGTTTCAAAAAAACTATCATTGGCAATCTGTAAACGTTGTTTGGTGATAGGCAAACTATCCGGAATCAAAATGAATTCATCTGAATTCCTATTCAAAAGTCGGTTGAAAGCAACTTGTAGCGGAACTTCCCTGTCTTTCAACACCTCGATGTTCGTTTGACTTTCATTAATGCCAATATCAATGCGAACTACGTCGACCATGGTGCCTTTTCCGTTACTAAATTTAGTAAGGGCCAACTCCCTATACGTATTTAGGATTGATAAATTTTCCGCCTCCAAATGAATCGTATGATGCAATTCGTACACTTCGGCATAGGCTTCCTTTACCTTCAGAAACAAGTCGTTTCTGGAATCCAAATAGTTTTGAAAAGCAGCTTCCGCCATAAGTGTTGCCGCATTTTCCCTTGCAGATAAAGTCCCAAACCAGGGAAACATTTGCATTAGACTAAATTTTGCCTCCTGCCTGCCTATTCTGGTTTCGATCATTTTCCCAAAAGCGCTCATAGTGAGCGATGGGTCTGGCAACCCGCTCATTTGAGGCACTTTTTGCAGCGCCGCTTCAAATTTCAGATACGATGATTGCACCTCTGGATTATGCTGTGCGGCGATTAGCAAATATTCCTTTAATGATTGCGCGTTGAGCTTTGGAGCCATTCCCATCAAAATCAAAACGAATAACACGGTTTGAATTTGGACATTAAACTTCCATAAGAAAGGCACCTTTTCGATTACGGTATTAGTTCCTGAATATCTCATAGTTCATTTTTTTTGACCACCGCTTCCCGCCAATACGATTGCAGTACGGGCACAACGAACATGGTCATCAGTTGAATAACCATACCTCCAAAGGTCGGAATGGCCATGGGAATCATAATATCGGCACCTTTCCCTGTAGAGGTCAACACCGGCAAAAGCGCGATAATGGCAACCGCAGCAGTCATCATGGCCGGTCTCACTCTTTTCTTTCCGGCAATCAGGACGGCAGCCCTCACTTCAGAGATGGTTTTCGGATTTTTTTCTTCAAATACTTGATGGATATAGGTCCCCATGATCACCCCGTCATCGGTGGCAATACCGAAAAGGGCAATAAACCCGACCCATACGGCGACACTTAGGTTTATGGGGTGGATTTGAAATAAATGCCGCATATTGATACCGGATACTGAAAAATTCATAAACCAATCCTGCCCGTAGAGCCACAGCATGATAAAGCCCCCTGCAAAAGCGACGAATACTCCCGAAAAGTGAATCGAGGAAGCAATAACGGTTTTGAACTGAAAATAAAGGAGCAAGAAAATAATGACCAAACTGATGGGGATTACGATCGATAATCGTTTCACGGCTCGAATCTGGTTCTCATAGCTTCCAGAAAATTTAAAGCTGGTGCCCTTCGGAACCACTAGCGTTCCTGCATCAATTTTTTGCTGAATAAACCGCTGGGCCTCATTCACTACATCGACTTCGGCATACGTATCCCTTTTGTCAAAAAGCACATAGCCTACTAAAAAAGTATCCTCACTTTTTATCATTTGCGGTCCTCGGGTGTATCGAACCGATACAAGCTGCCCCAGTGGGACCTGAACCCCCGTCGGGGTCGGTACCAAAATCTTCTTTATTTTATCGGGGTCATCCCTTAACTCCCTAGGATATCGGACCCTCACAGGGTAGCGTTCCCTCCCCGCTACGGTGGTCGTGATTTCCATACCCCCTATGGCCGTTTCGATAATCTCTTGTGTTTTCACTACACTTAAACCGTATCGGGCGATGGCATTCCGATCAATAACAAGCTCTAAATAGGGTTTACCAACAACTCTATCCGCAAAAACAGCTTCGCGCTTCACCGAGGGGACTTCCTTTAATACAGCTTCCAATTGCAATCCGAAATCTTGGATCGTCTTGAGATCAGGGCCAAATACCTTAATTCCCATAGGCGCCCTCATCCCAGTCTGAAGCATGACCAATCGGGTTTCAATGGGTTGCAATTTCGGGGCCGAAGTTACCCCTGCAATCTTCGTCGCCTGTACGATTTCCTTCCAGATATCATCAGTGTTCTTGATTTCGGGTCGCCAGTTCCTATAATATTCCCCGTTTTCATCAAAAATCAGTTCCCCTTCCTGGATGCCATTGTTCAAAGCCTCGTCATTGCTCATTGCTCCACCGGAAGCTAGTAGAAATCGATCATTTTCATCGACCCTAAAACGTTTGGGACGCCCATCAAGCGCGATAATATATTCAGGCTTATAATTGATGATGGTTTCATACATTGATATAGGCGCTGGATCCAAGGCACTCTCGACTCTTCCCATTTTACCAACTGCGTTGTCAACTTCAGGGATATTCGCCAAGGCCATATCAATTTGTCGTACTATATTTTTGCTCTCCTCGACCCCCGTATGCGGCATTGAAGTGGGCATCAAGAGAAAACTCCCTTCGTTCAAGGCCGGCATAAATTCAGAGCCGATCCCTGGAAAGGTATGGGCGGTAGACGACCAAGCGTCGGTCGATTTAATATCGATCCCAATTTTATCCATTCCCTTTGAAACAAAACCAAAGATGTTGTTAAACCCCATCCAAATCAATAGGCCAAAAAGAATGGTTGCCAGTGGCAGCATTATAAACTTCCCTTTGTTGGCCAAACACCAGGATAGCACTCTTTCATAGTAATGAACTATAGAGAATAAGACGCCTAAAATGATGCCCATTAAAATGAGAACAAAGAAATAGTTTACAAGAATACTATTCTGGGGTCCCAGGGGCATCCATTCCTCCGTCAAGAAGTAAGTGGCTATAAATAGGGTGAGCGTTAAATTGATATGCTTTGTATATCTGGCGTACTTCTCGGGCCAGTGATGACCCCAAATAGTATTGGCTCCTATAATACACAGGGCCAAAGGAAGCCACATTTGAGAATAGATCGCCAATAATAGGCCTCCGGCAATTAATATGGCACTGAAGATCCGTTGTATTCTTTTCCGATCGAATTGAATACCAAAAACAAATTGTGCGAAGGCAGGGAGTACGACGATCCCCAAAACAAATGCCGACAATAAGGCAAAGGTCTTCGTAAACGCCAATGGTCTAAAGAGTTTACCTTCGGCAGATTCCATTGCGAAAACCGGAATAAAACTAACCACCGTGGTTGCGAGGGCCGTTGTGATCGCCGAGGCAACCTCTATCGTGGCACTGTAAATAACCTGCATTAGTTCTTTACCTCGTACACCCTGATTTTCGGGCATTTCGAGATGGCGAATAATATTCTCCACAAAGACGATCCCGATGTCAACCATAACGCCAATGGCAATTGCGATACCCGAGAGTGCCACTACATTGGCATCAACCCCTGAATAGCGCATAACGATAAATGTCATAAGTACGCCGACCGGCAATAAACCCGAAACAATGACTGAAGCCCTTAAATTGAGCATTAGGACCAAGATCACGATAATACTGATTAAGATCTCATGTGACAACGCGGTTTCGAGCGTACCGATGGTCTCCTGGATAAGTTGGGTTCGGTCGTAAAATGGAATTATGGTCAGCTGACTCGTCGTACCATCGGCCAATACTTTTCTGGGCAGACCGGGAGCCACTTCCTTTATTTTTTCCTTGACCTTGGTAATTACTGCCAGGGGATTTGATCCGTAGCGCGCCACCACGACACCTCCTACTACTTCAGCACCCCCTTTATCTAAAGCACCTCTGCTTATCGCCGGGCCAATTGAGACGACCCCAATATCCTTGATAAGTATGGGTTTATTGTTGTTGACGGCTACCACTGTACTTTCAAGATCTTCGACCTTTTTAATATAACCAAGTCCACGTACCAAATATTCGGCCTTGTTAACTTCGATAGTCTTCGCCCCGATATCGCCGTTCGAATTCTTAACCGCCATCATTACCTGATCGATGCCAATATTAAATGCCTTAAGGGCATCAGGATTCACATCTACTTGATACTCTTGCACATAACCCCCAACAGAAGCGACTTCGGAGACCCCGGGTACTGCATTCAGCGCATATTTAACTAAATAATCCTGTGCCGTGCGTAATTCCTGTAAATCCCAACCACCAGTTACATTGCCCACCGAATCACGCCCTTCAAGCGTGTACCAAAACACTTGACCCAAGGCCGTTGCATCTGGGCCCAGAACGGGTTGTACCCCTTCAGGCAATAAATTGGAGGGAAGGGAATTCAACTTTTCAAGAACCCTAGACCGGGACCAGTAAAATTCAGCATTTTCATCAAAAATGACATAGATGCTCGAAAAGCCGAACATGGAGGTACTTCGAATCGATTTTACATTCGGAATTCCTAATAGGGAAGTAGTTAACGGATAGGTAATCTGATCTTCGATATCCTGGGGCGATCTTCCTGGCCAATCGGTAAAGACAATTTGTTGGTTTTCGCCAATATCAGGAATCGCATCGACCGGAACAGGATCTTTTGGCAAGAACCCGGTCTCCCAATTAAAGGGAGCAGTGATAATACCCCAGGACACCAAGGAAACCAAAATAAGAAACGTGACCAGCTTGTTCTCTAAGAAATATTTTATTGTTCGTTCTAACATACTATGATTAATTGGTTTCGAACTAAAAAGAAAAGTTCAAAGGCAGCAAATGCCAAAAGCCCTACGAATAGAATCCGTATGGCAAAAAATCATAGGATGGTTTTAAATAAGGAAGACCTGATCCCAAAGGATAATTTCCTTGACCAATTGGGGTGGTGGGTAGTATTTGAAAGGTACTTTAAGATGCGATACGCCTCCATCAAAAAGATCGATCGCATGGTAAAAGAAAGTAGCAATGAGCTGATGGTGTTCAAAAGACAAATTATCAAGCGATAATTTTAAGTCATTTTGACCTGTGATATAGATGGTTTGGTCATCGCAACAATGCTTTTTTGCCCATGTGGGTGTAGGTGAATCTGTGGTATTATGCAGATCCATACCACAATCCTCAGCCTTGGAAAAGAATGAAACATCCATCACACGACCCATGCAATAATGCTTTCCAACCGTCCACGAAGTGGTGGAGGCCAAAAGCAAGACCGTCATGATCGTAGCAAATAAACGATGAATCATTGCTTTCATAGGGGTAAAAGTACAAAATTGATCAATACGAATCGATCTGTTCAAACAATAACGTAAAATTCTGGATTGAATTGTCGTAAATTTGAAGCCGTACACCCAACAGACCATTAAAATGTTCGAATCACTCAAATTGCAAGTGCGCACCATAACAACAAATAACGCCCTTGCTAAAACGGTGAGATTGCAAAATATATGTGATTTGCTTAAAAAAAATATCCCTTATTATGATTGGGTTGGATTTTATTTCAGGAATGGCAACAAGGAAGAATTAAAATTGGGCCCTTATGCCGGAGCCCCTACTGATCATACCATCATCCCCTTTGGGAAGGGCATATGTGGGCAGGTTGCCCTAAGCAACCAAAATTTTGTGGTGCCCGATGTGACGGCACAGGATAACTATATTGCCTGTAGTATTACCGTAAGGGCCGAAATCGTTGTTCCCGTGTTCGTAAATGGCGTTAACATTGGCCAGATTGATATCGATTCAAACACCCCAGATCCATTTACCGGGCAGGATGAACGTTTTTTAGAATTTGTCGCATCGGAGGTGGCCAAAATTCTTTAAAAGTTTCTCGTTTTGTTGATAAACTCCTCCTGATCCTACTTTTAAAAAATTTACTTTTACAAGCCTAGAACCAAAAATCACAAGCACATGTCTATGAGCACCAAAAAAGCCAAATCGGCCTTAATTTCAGTATTCCATAAGGATGGCCTAGAGCCGATAGTTCGTAAGTTCAAAGAATTGGGAATCACGATATATTCAACAGGTGGCACAGAAAATTTTATAAAGGAACTAGGTATCGAAGTGGTGCCGGTTGAAAAGGTCACCAGTTATCCATCGATCCTTGGTGGTCGGGTGAAAACCTTGCATCCTAAGGTTTTTGGGGGCATCCTGAACCGTCAGGACAATGAAAGTGATATCGCACAATTAGAGGAATTTGAAATTCCGCAATTGGATATTATCATCGTTGATCTTTATCCTTTTGAAAAAACAGTTGCAAGCGGCGCCACTGAGGAAGATATTATCGAAAAAATAGATATCGGTGGAATTTCCTTGATCCGGGCAGCAGCCAAAAATTATAAGGATGTCCTCTGCGTTTCATCTATGGAAGATTATGGTGAATTACTTACTTTGATAAGTTCCGGGAAGGGTAGCACCCAATTAGAAGATAGGAAAAGGTTCGCCACCAAGGCATTCAATGTCTCGTCAAATTATGATACGGCCATATTTAATTATTTTAACAAAAACCATGACGAGGCGGCCTTAAAAATTAGCGAAACCAAAGGTGTTGTCTTGCGATATGGGGAGAACCCCCATCAAAAGGGTTATTTCTTTGGCGATTTAGAGGCCCTTTTCACCAAGCTTCACGGAAAAGAGCTGTCGTATAATAACTTATTGGACATCGACGCCGCAGTAAATCTGATGAACGAATTTAAAGGAGATGCACCGACCTTTGCAATCCTAAAGCACAATAATGCGTGTGGTTTGGCCACAAGGGACACGATTCATGAAGCCTATATAGATGCGCTGGCAGGGGATCCCGTATCTGCCTTTGGTGGTGTTCTAATAAGCAATGTTGAAATCGATGTGCAAACGGCCAAGGAAATTCATGAATTATTCTGTGAGGTTGTCATAGCCCCGAAGTATGCCGATGCCGCGATCGACCTGTTGAAAGGCAAGAAAAATCGAATATTACTTGTGCAGCATGAGGTGGCGCTTCCTGAAAAAGGTATTCGAACCTGTTTAAACGGGGTGTTGGTCCAGGATAAGGACGAAAAAACCGATAGGGTTTCCGATCTTCAATACGTTACAGACAAGCGACCCGCGATGAACGAGATAGACGACCTGATTTTTGCCTCCAAATTATGCAAACACACAAAAAGCAATACCATCGTTTTGGCTAAAAACAAGCAATTATGTGCAAGTGGTACAGGACAAACCTCCCGTGTCGATGCCCTTAATCAAGCAATTCATAAAGCAAAAACCTTTCATTTCGACCTCAATGGAGCAGTTATGGCAAGTGATGCTTTTTTTCCTTTTCCAGATTGTGTAGAGATAGCGCATAAAAGTGGTATTTCGTGCGTTATACAACCTGGTGGGTCCATAAAGGACCAACTTAGTATCGATTATTGTAACCAAAATGGAATTGCGATGGTAATGACAGGCACACGTCATTTCAAGCATTAATTTTACTACTTTTGTCGACGAAATGCACGTTTAACCGAAAACTAAATAACGAACAATGGGATTTTTTGATTTCTTGACTGAGGAAATAGCCATCGATTTAGGGACGGCTAATACCCTTATTATTCATAATGATAAGGTGGTGGTCGACAGTCCTTCCATCGTAGCACGAGATCGTGTCACAGGAAAAATTATTGCCGTCGGGAAAGAAGCGAACATGATGCAGGGTAAGACCCATGAGAACATAAAGACCATTCGCCCTTTGAAAGATGGGGTTATTGCCGACTTTGATGCCTCTGAAAAGATGATCAATATGTTCATCAAGAACATACCTGCCTTGAAGAAAAAATGGTTCCCTCCGGCATTGCGCATGGTCATTTGTATTCCCTCTGGGATTACCGAAGTTGAAATGCGGGCGGTAAAGGAATCTGCCGAACGTGTGAATGGCAAAGAGGTATATTTGATCCATGAACCTATGGCAGCAGCTATCGGGATTGGTCTGGATATTATGCAGCCCAAAGGCAATATGATCGTCGATATTGGTGGAGGTACCACCGAGATTGCAGTTATCGCCCTAGGTGGCATTGTTTGCGATAAATCGGTTAAAATTGCGGGGGATGTATTTACCAATGATATCATCTATTACATGCGTACCCAGCACAATCTATATGTTGGTGAAAGTACGGCCGAAAATATTAAAATCGACATTGGCTCTGCCACCGAGGATTTACAGAACCCACCTGAGGATAAATCGGTACAAGGACGCGACCTCTTGACCGGTAAACCTAAGCAAGTTCAAATATCGTATCGCGAAATTGCCAAGGCCTTGGACAAATCGATTCTCCGCGTAGAGGATGCCGTTATGGAGACTTTGTCCCAAACTCCTCCTGAATTAGCAGCTGATATCTATAATACGGGCATTTATATGGCAGGTGGGGGATCCATGTTGCGGGGGCTCGATAGAAGACTTTCCAAAAAGACCGATTTACCAGTGTATATCGCAGAAGATCCTTTACGAGCGGTCGTACGTGGTACCGGTATTGCTTTAAAAAACCTAGAGCGGTACAAAAGTATTTTGATCAAATAAGTAAGGTAGCAGCGTAGTTATTTACCGGCATTTATTTTAGCTCATAGAATCTGTAGGATACTTGGGAAATAAAAATCAACCTCATGAGTCTTAGGTTCTTCAAGGGTAAATAATCGTTTATAACAAAAGCTTCGATGCAGCAGATAATCAACTTTGTAATTCGATATAAGAACTTTCTACTTTTTATCTGTCTACTGACCCTTTCATTGGTCTTTACCATTCGAGCACATTCTTATCACCAATCCCGCTTCTTAAATTCGGCAAATTATATTTCGGGCAAAATCTATGAAAAATCGAATAATTTTTTCACCTATTTTGGCCTCGATGACGAAAATGAAAAATTGATCGAGGAGAATAAAAGGTTGAGGGACCTATTGTTCAACAAAGCACCTCTTGATTCAATGCCAATTGATTCTACAAAACGACAATACACGATTGCCATCGGCAAAGTGATTAAAAATAGCTATGCCAATCCGCGCAATTATATTACCATCGATAAGGGAAGGAAGGATAGTATCAAGCCCGATATGGGAGTCATAACCGACAAAGGCATTTTGGGGATCATAGAGAATACTTCCGAGAATTACGCCACTGTTCAAAGCATTTTAAATGAAAATTCGAATATAAATGCCAAAATTAAGGGTACCAATAATTTTGGTTCCTTAATATGGGATACAAAGAATTATAATATTGTACAATTGATCGATATTCCTAGGATGGTTTCCCTGACCATTGGCGATACCATCGTTACCGGAGCGATGAGTAGTATATTCCCGGAAAATATCCCGATAGGAACCATAAAAAAATATGACCTTGATAATTCCAATAGCCTTTATACCATTCAGGTAGCACTATTCAATGATATGACGAACATTGGCTATGTTTACATCATAGAAAATAATAGACGCCCGGAAATAATTCAATTGCAATCAGATACCGACGGGAATGCTCAATAGTAATTATTTTATTAATGCCATACGGTTTGTACTCTTGGTGCTGGTGCAGGTCTTGATATTCAACCGCCTTAATTTCTTCGGGTTCATTAACCCGATGGTCTATATAATGTTCCTGTATTGGTATCCGATTAAAGAGAATCGGGCGGCTTTTATCGGAGTATGTTTTCTCCTGGGATTGACCATCGATTTTTTTTCGGATACCATGGCATTGAATGCCGCATCAACGGTTACTATCGCCTACCTAAGGCCAACGATAATGCGATTTGTATTTGGGGTAAATTATGAATTCCAAAGTTTTAAACTAGGCAGTGCCACCAAAGTACAACAAATTACATTTTTAGCGTTATTAATAGTGATACACCATATGGTATTCTTTACCTTGGAAATTTTCAACTTGGTAAATATATTGCTTATCTTAAAGAAGGTGATTTTCATAGGACTTGCTACCTTGGTGCTTTGCTTGTTATTCGGTTCACTTTTTAGTGTGCGGAAAGAATGAATTGTACCAAATGATTTTGGGACCTTTCCTGACATTTGGGTTTTTTGACACATAATGAAAAGATGGGTATTCGGAAACTTTATAAAACAGATACGCTTCAACAAAAAGAAAACAAAATAATATTTCATCGTAGATGAAAAAAATCTTATTATCATCCATTATCGTAATTATAGGAATCGTATTTGTGGGTAGGTTATCCTACTTACAGATATTCAGTTTCTCGAAGGACCAGGTTTTGGATGACCCCGCCATAAAAGCAATTTATGATTATCCAGAGCGTGGCTATATTTATGACCGCAAAGGAGCACTGTTGGTCGGGAATCAACCGGCTTATGATATTATGGTAATTCCTAGGGAAGTGCGGGCGTTGGATACCTTGGAATTTTGTTCTTTGTTGGGAATTGACAAGGAAAAATTTATCAGCACGCTCAATAAGGCACGCATCTATTCCCCGAGGCTTCCATCGGTTTTGGTTCCCCAATTATCAAAAGAAGATTATGCACGACTTCAAGAAAAAATGCGTCATTTTGAAGGGTTTTATATTCAAAAAAGATCGTTACGCTATTATGACACAACGAGTGGAGCGAACGTGCTCGGCTATATTAGTGAAGTTAATGAAGGAGACCTGGCCAAGAATCCGTATTACGTTCAAGGCGAATTAACGGGACGGTCTGGAGTCGAAAAGCAATATGAAGAAATTTTACGGGGTAGAAAAGGCGTACAGTATATTCAGAAAGATCGGTTTAACCGTGATATCGGGCCTTATTCGGGAGGCAGTCTTGATACCATCCCCGAACAAGGAATTGAGATCAATATAACCCTTGATAAGACGTTACAGGAATATGGCGAGCGCCTCATGCACGGAAAACATGGCGGTATCGTCGCCATTGAACCGGCTACCGGGGAAATTTTGGCAATGATTTCAGGACCTACCTATGACCCGTCACTATTGGTCGGCAGGGAACGATCCAAAAATTACAGCATCCTTCATTACGATACCATAGCCAAACCTTTGTTCGACCGATCCATTTCATTTGAAAAGGAGCCGGGATCCCCCTTTAAAACCCTGAACGCGTTAATCGCTTTGCAAGAAGGGGTCATCACACCAGAAACGACATTTACCTGTTACCACGGCTTTTATGTAGGCAGAACCAAAAGGGGATGTCATTGCGGGGGTGGAATTCGGGATATGCATACCGGAATCTACAAATCATGCAATGCTTACTTTGCTGGCACTTTCCGCAAAATATTTGACAAATATCCTACAGCAGATGAGGCAATGGATGTTTGGGAGAAGCATATTAGGAGTTTTGGCCTTGGCGGGTATTTAGGATCGGACCTCTACACAGGAAGACCTGGACTAGTGCCCTCAAAAAAATTATACGACAAATGGTATGGTGACAATCGGTGGTCATCCTCAACCATCATATCCTTGGCAATCGGTCAAGGAGAAGTGCAGGTCACACCCTTACAACTGGCCAATATGACTGCCGCCATTGCGAATAGGGGCCACTATTTTATTCCTCATATCCTAAAGAAAATCGATGGGAAGGAAATCAACGATCCCGATTATATCGAGCCCAAATATACTACGATCGATAAAAAATATTTTGAACCTGTAATCAGTGGTATGGCCGATGTCTATAAAAAAGGAACGGCCAGAGGGGTACAGATACCCGGTATTGACATCGCAGGGAAAACCGGAACTGTTGAAAATTACACTAAAATTAATGGCGTTAAGACCCAACTTACCGATAATTCGGTCTTTATTGCCTTTGCCCCGGTCGATAATCCAAAAATTGCCTTAGCCGTCTATATCGAAAACGGCTATTATGGCGCTCGCTATGCCGGGCATATCGCCTCTTTGCTCATTGAAAAATATTTGAAGGGGGAAATCACTAGAAAAGACCTGGAAAAAAGAATGTTAGAAAAGACCTTAGAACGCGAATATGCCAAGCCTTATAGCGGGGAGGAGTTCAAGATCAACGAGTATGTCTGGTAAGAGCATTATAAAGCGGATCGATTGGCTCTCTATATTTCTATACATCGCCTTGGTTATTATTGGATGGGTGAGTATTTACTCAAGTACTTTTAGCCAATCAGACACTTCAATATTCAATTTTGGGACCCTTCACGGAAAGCAACTATTTTTTATTGGGACCAGTTTCGTTTCCATCATCATTATCCTTGCGCTTGAAGCAAACTTTTATGAACGTTTTGCAAGTTTGTTTTACATCATTGCGGTGGTCCTGTTACTTGGTTTGTTTGTCTTCGGAAAGACCATTGCAGGTGCCACTTCTTGGTATGACATAGGCTTCTTTAATCTGCAGCCCTCCGAACCCGCCAAAGTGGCCACTGCCCTAGCCCTTGCTAAATATTTAAGTGATATACAAACCGATATCAAGCGCTTTAAGCATCAGGTATATGGTTTTCTGATTATTTTGATACCCGCGATACTGATTATTCCACAACCAGATCCTGGCAGCGCCCTCGTTTTTTTTTCCTTGATCTTCGTACTCTTTAGGGAAGGATTGCCTTTATTCTATTTGGGGATTGTTTTCTTGGCGATTGCCGTTTTTATTACGACGTTGATTTTTGGAACGATCTGGGTAAGTATAGCCTTGGTATTGCTATTGATTCTTTTTCTTTTTTTTAAGAAGAAATCTTTCAAGGTCCCGGTTTTTCCGTTGACAATGATTGTAGCGGTAACGATTCTATTTTCCCTTTCGGTTAATTTTGTATATAACAATGTTTTTGAACAAAGACACCGTGACCGCTTCAGTCTTTGGTTGCGTTTGGAAAAAGATCCCGCCAAACTAGAACAAATTCGAAAGACAATAGGTTACAACACCTATCAATCTGAAAAGGCCATCCAAGCAGGCGGCTTTTTTGGAAAAGGATTTTTAGAAGGCACCCGTACGAAGGGCGATTTTGTACCAGAACAGCATACCGATTACATTTTTAGCACCATCGGCGAGGAATGGGGGTTTTTAGGAACCGCTACGGTTGTTCTGCTTTTTACATTTTTGTTGTTGCGACTGGTATATTTGGCCGAAAGACAAAAAAATCCATTCGCCCGAATGTATGGATACGGGGTGATTTCTATTCTTCTGATTCATTATTTCATCAATATTGGGATGGTTATCGGGATACTGCCTACGATAGGAATACCGTTACCATATTTTAGTTACGGAGGATCTGGGCTTTTATTTTTCACAATCCTCTTATTCATCTTCCTGAAATTGGATTCAAACCGATTAAAGGAAGGTATCTAAATAAAAAATCCATCCCGATAATTATCGGGACCAAAATCCAAAATCCAATTGGCGCCCTTTTAATCAAATTTCCACCCTTTGGTGATTGCTTCTCTCTCGAATTGCGCTTCTTGGCCATCTGGCAATTTTTGAAAGAAATCAATTCCGGTCATTTTTTCGACTAAATCGATAGAAACCACAAATTTTTCCAAGCTTTTTTGGCTCTCCCTTGTGGGTATTAGAAATGCGATCCCCTCTAATTTTTCAGGAGGTCCTTTTGCAACAATTTTGTAAAAATAGTTTGGAACATCAACATCTTCCTCCCCAATTTCCTGAAGCCCCTCTTCAAGGATTCCCCCGGTAACCACGAAAACACTACCATATCTTTTGGCCCAGTGTCGCACCTGCAATTCGAGGCGGTTCCAAACCCCTGCATTAAAGTCCTTCCTCTGTGGACTAATATTGCTTGTATAAAAAGTTTCGTTATAGGCTTGCTCTGAAAATCGTCGGTCACCAGCAGGGCAAAGATGACCCCGATCATAGCCTGAACCCTTATAATTGTGCCAATCGGCTGACTTCGATCCGACTAGGGGATCTTCCAAAAAAAATGGCCGTTTCCGGTCCTGATACGTCAGTTGCTCTTTTTTTAGGATATAAGCCACCCATTCCGCTTGTTCGAAAGGTTCATTATAAGACAATGTGTAATAGGCATGCTTCACTATAGAACCTGTAGTCGAACTTGGAAGCAAGACTTCCAATATTCCGGATTCAAGGGTCGAAGTATCCTTGCTCCCGTACGTGTCTGGGGTGTAGAAATTTTCAAAAAGCCAAAAACCGACGACGCAAATTACCAATAAGAGCGCGTAAATTGTTTTATTCCGGGTACTGTCCATGCGGCAAAAATAGTTCAAATTCATAGTTAATAACCTCCGAACATCTGTAAGTTTAATGAACATGTTGCGACCAATAGTAGCATTTCTGAGAGTACTTTTCTACCTTGTGGCACGAGATATGTAGAAATTAAATCCAATAAAAAACAACAACATGCTTACTTGGAAGGATATAATTGAATACTGTGTAAAAGGCAATCCAAAACCTGAAAGAAGGCTCAAAAAGACCGATGCCGAATGGCGTGAACTTTTAACACCGGAACAGTATCGAATAACACGTAAAAAAGGCACGGAAGCCGCACACACCGGGGCGCTATGCGGTATACATGAGGCTGGTAAATACAATTGCGTTTGTTGCGAAACGCCGCTATTCGATTCGACCATTAAATTTGAATCGGGTACGGGATGGCCAAGTTTCACACAGCCGATCAAGGAAAATGCAATAAAATATACCAAGGATATCACCTTCGGCATGATCCGGGTAGAAGTTATGTGTAATACCTGCGATGCACATCTGGGCCATGTATTTCCTGACGGCCCTCAACCCAGCGGCTTGCGGTATTGCATCAATTCTGAATCCTTGGCACTTCAAAAGCAACGCAGTAAGGTATAACATACGAAACGCATAACGGTCTTAGAAAATTCACAAGGACGATTCACCTAATATGGTGAATTCTTTCGTGGTTCCCACGATTTTTTAGTGTGATTTACCTTACCCTTCGGTTGGAACTTAAAATCATATGGCGATTGAACGGAAGTATTATAGAAAGATTAGAATGAAACCGATAAACTTGTATACCCTACATTTAAACAATGAATACAATGAGTACTAAAAATTTAAAAATTGCGACACTCGGCGGTGGTTGCTTCTGGTGTACCGAAGCTGTTTTTCAGGAAGTAAAGGGAGTAGAGAAGGTTATTTCTGGCTATACGGGTGGAACTGCTCCAGGCAAACCGACCTATCGGGAAGTCTGTTCGGGATTGACGGGTCATGCCGAAGTGATACAAGTAACCTATGATGCCAATAGTATTTCGTATGCTGATATTTTGATAATTTTTTTAACAAGCCATGACCCAACGACCCTTAACCGACAAGGAGCCGATGTGGGTTCACAATATCGTTCGGTCATTTTTTACCAAAACGAAATCGAAAGAGCTACTGCTGAAGCTGTAATCAAAGAAGTTGCCACATATTATGATGATCCCATCGTTACGCAAATAAGTGAGCTGGGTATTTTCTATGAAGCCGAGGAATATCACCAGAACTACTATAGAAACAATCGGGCGCAAGGGTATTGCAGCGCCGTCATTACCCCAAAATTAGGGAAATTGCGCAGAATGCATGCCAACAAATTAAAGGTATTATCGACCTAATTCTTAGATTTAAAACAAATTTTGCTAAAAAAAAGCCCTGCTCAATGAGCAGGGCTTTTTTTAGTTCGTCATATTTTGATTATCCTTTGACACTTGCCAATTTACTATTTTTTATGTTGTTCATCTTAAGGTCTTGCAAAACATTTACGGCTTCCTCAACATAGACATCCTTTGCCAAATTCTGATGCCATCGATCTCGTTTTTCACGTAATACCGAATCCTGAGTGAACAATTCCTGTTCGTATTTAAGTGATTTAAAGGTTAAATGTGAATCATAGTCTGATAGCGATTTAAAATAATCCGATTTCTCTTTATCTTTTTCATTTTCGGCTTTGTACACATTATAATTTAAGGAAATCTCAGTCTCATCCTGTTCTTCCTTCAACCATCTGGCATTCTCCTCTATCAATTTGATCTGCGGATTCGCTGCCATTCTTTTGGTGCTATTGGCAATGGTTTCCTCATAATCGATATAGCCATCCCATGGAATATATTTGGCCGGTTCGATCTCATCCCATTTTAGGGGATTGTGTTGGTCTCGCTCCCCCAAATCGATATAACTATATTTATCGGGTACTACAACATCGCTTTTAACACCTTCCAATTGGGTTGACCCTCCATTAATTCGATAGAATTTTTGTGTCGTTAACTTTATAGCCCCCAAATCGCCATGGTCGTTGCTTCGGACGATATTATCCAAAGGAATGACATTTTGAACGGTACCTTTTCCAAACGTTTGCTTGCTACCAATGATCACCCCCCTTTTGTAATCCTGCATGGCTGCGGCCAATATTTCGGAAGCGGAAGCCGAAAGTTCATTGACCAAGATTACCAGCGGGCCGTCCCATTGTATACGCTCGTCTTTATCATCATATACATCTTGACGTTTTCCGTTTGATCTCACTTGAACGATCGGACCATCCTTTATGAACAGACCGGCCATTTCAACGACTGTTTTCAAGGATCCACCACCGTTGTCACGAAGGTCTAATATCAATCCTTCGGCACCTTCTTGTTTCAAACGTTCTACTTCCTTCGCAACATCCGTTGCTGCATTACGCTCAGAATAATCGTCAAAATCAACATAAAATTTTGGCAGGTTTATAATTCCAAAGGTTTGATTTCCTTTATTAATGCTCGCAGATTTGGCGTAGGATTCCTCCAATTCAACAACATCCCTTGTCAAGGAGACGGTTTGGAGTGAACCGTCGACTTTTCGAACGGTTAAATCAACCACGGTGCCTTCAGGTCCTTTTATTAGCTTTATGGCATCATCAATTCGCATCCCGACAATATCGATAGGTTCGGCACCAGCTTGACCAACTTTTATAATCTCATCACCAACTTCTAAGCGTTGATCTCTCCATACCGGACCACCGGAAATGATTTCAACGATCTTGGCCCCTTCTGGTTTCTTTTGCAATCGCGCCCCGATACCTTCGAATTTCCCAGACATACTCATGTCGAATTTTTCCTTGTCATCAGGTGCGAAATAAAAAGTATGGGGATCGAATTCATCAACAATCGTATTTATATATTGAACAAACCAATCCTTCCTTTCCAAATCATCGACAAAATCAAAAAATTCATCCAACGTTTTTTGTGTCGATTCCCGAGCGAATTTCTCAGCGTCTTTAGGAGTCAATATAACCTTCGCATCTTCCGTAGCATCCGAGAAAGGATCCTCAATTTCCTCATCGCCCTGGTCATTTTTAACAACCTTCGAACTTTTACCAGCTTCTTTGAGGTGGGATAATTTGGAATCATAGGTCCCAAGCGAGGCATACTTTAGTTGTTTTCTCCATCGCTCCTTTAAATCTTCGCGCGATGCAGCAAAAGGCACATCCTCGTACTTGATGTTTATAGTTTCATTTTGGTTGAAATCAAACGGTGTCGCCAAGACTTCTTTGTAAATACTTTTGGCGTCGGTCATTCGTTTCATCAATCGATCATATACCAAATTAAAAAAAGAAATGTCGGTATTTTTTATTTGATCGTCTATCTGATACTTGAATTGCTCGAATTCCTCTATATCGCTTTCCAAAAAATAACGCTTGGTAGGGTCCAATACATTGATAAAATCCTCGAAAACACTCACCGAGAAATCATCGTCTATATTTTTGGGCTCATAGTGGCCTTTCTCTAGAACATAAGTGATAAGATCTAGCAGCAATTTGTCTTTGTCATCATTTTCAAAAGTTTTATTCGTAAAACTGCAGGAAGCTACCGCTATAAGCATTATGAATAAAGCATACGCTAAATTTCGTTTCATATAATTTTTTTATTAAAGACTTTG
This sequence comes from Flavobacteriales bacterium, assembly GCA_038316335.1. Taxonomy (GTDB): domain Bacteria; phylum Bacteroidota; class Bacteroidia; order Flavobacteriales; family Flavobacteriaceae; genus JALHST01. Next base: position 64,849 of record JBBQAM010000001.1, on the reverse strand, counting down.
CGATACATGATTATATTACAAAGAATTTCCCATTACTGGGAAATAAGTTAAACACCGTAAGATACAGAAAAAACCATGCCAGTTAATAGCCCTCTGCCATTAAATTTTTGTTAAACACAGAAAGAACGATATCTTTTTTAAAACGTATTTTAGCGCTATAAAGTATATGTTATGTCAAAACCTTTGATACTGGTGACGAACGATGACGGAATTTCGGCGCCAGGCCTGAGGTCTCTGATACGTTTTATGAAGGAGATAGGCGACGTAGTGGTGGTTGCCCCAGATAGCCCACAATCTGGTATGGGCCATGCAATTACTATTGACAATACCCTTTACTCAAAGAAGATGAAGGTCGATCTTGAAAACGGGGCCAATGAAGAATATAGTTGCAGTGGAACTCCTGCAGATTGCGTCAAACTTGGTTTACAGGTACTTTTAAAGCGCAGACCGGACATTTGCGTGAGCGGTATCAATCATGGTTCAAATTCGTCGATCAATGTAATTTATTCGGGCACTATGAGCGCTGCCATAGAAGCAGGAATCGAGGGCATTCCGGCTATCGGGATTTCGCTTTGTGACTATTCCTGGGAGGCCGATTTTAATGCCGCGAAAGAAAGCATTCAAAAAATCGTACGGGAGGCTATCGGCCAAGGTATGCCCCAGGGTGTAGTGCTCAATGTCAACATACCCAAACTTGACAAAGAGCAGTTAAAGGGAATTAAAGTGTGCAGACAGGCCCGCGCCAATTGGAAAGAAAAATTTGATAAACGAACCAATCCTTCCGGCAAGGAATATTATTGGTTAACCGGTGAATTCGAGCTTTTGGATAATGGGGAGGATACTGACGAATGGGCATTATCACAGGGTTATATCTCAGTGGTACCCACTCAGTTTGATTTAACCGCCCACCATGCCATACAAATTATAAATAATTGGAATTTACATGCATAAAAAGGAGTTAATCATTGGTTTTACAGTCGGAATTATCGCCAATACTATTGGAACGCTTTTATATATTCTGTTATTTTCAGAGTTTGGAATTACAGAGACTTTTACATTGGCCGCTCAACAGAACCAAATCGGAAGTTTATTGGCCTTGGGCGCCATTCTAAATCTAGTGGCATTTTTTGGCTTCTTACGAATAAAAAGAGATCAGCGTGCAAAAGGCGTATTGATCGCCACCTTACTTGCCGCTTTGGTGGTACTTTTTTATAAGGTTATTTAATCATGGTAGAAACAGGAAACTGACGCCTGTCGGCAACACGAATTTCAGAATTTGAGCAAAGAATAATGAAGTACTATATCATCGCCGGAGAGGCATCAGGAGACCTGCATGGCGCCAATCTTATCAAGGCATTGAAATTGGTAGATACGGATGCCGATATTCGATGTTGGGGAGGCGATTTAATGTTAGCTGCGGGCGGAGATTTGATCAAACATTATAGGGAAATGGCCTATATGGGCTTCCTCGAAGTGTTACAGAACTTGGACAGCATTTTAAAAAATATAAACTTCTGCAAAGCCGATATTCAAAAATTCAATCCCGATGTTATCGTATTCATAGATTATTCAGGATTTAACCTACGCATTGCGAAATGGGCTAAAAAGCATAAGTTTAAGACCAACTATTATATTTCACCACAAATTTGGGCCTCACGCGAAAAGCGCATCAACTCAATTAAAAGAGATATTGATGCCATGTATGTAATTCTTCCCTTTGAGAAAGAATTTTACGAGAACAAACATCACTTTCCCGTGCATTTTGTAGGCCATCCCTTGATAGATGCTATTGCCAACCGCGTGAAAGTGATTGATCAGGATTTTCGATCTGAAAATGGCCTATCTGTAGATAAACCCATCATTGCCCTGTTACCAGGAAGTCGAAAGCAAGAAGTCGATAAAATGCTCCATGTTATGTTATCGGTAGTCAAGGACTTTTCAGACTATGAATTCGTAATAGCGGGGGCACCAAGCTTGGACAAGGATTTTTATACCCCCTATTTAGACAATCCCAATGTTGGTTTTGTTGCCAATAAGACCTATGACCTTTTAAGTATTGCCCATGCCGCCTTGGTAACTAGTGGAACAGCAACTTTGGAAACGGCTCTGCATAAGGTTCCACAGGTAGTTTGTTATCGCGCCAATTGGTTTTCCTATCAAATTGCCAAGCGCATCATTACCTTGGATTTTATTTCCCTAGTCAATTTAATTATGGGCAGGGAAGTGGTCAAGGAACTGATACAAAACGACCTAAATTCGCAAAATCTTCGTGTAGAATTGGCTAAAATAGTGTCGGGTTCCCAGCGGGAAGCACAACTAAAGGCCTATGACGAATTGTCGAAAAAACTTGGGGGTAAGGGGGCAAGCACATTAACCGCACAGTTGATCTACAATGGAATTCAATAGGTAGCTCCCCAAATTATCACCTCCTTTTTCATTAATTTATGTAATTTTGATTTCAAAGTTGCTGTCCCGATACCTATCGGGGGTCGTGAAAAAATGCTCCAGATGATTCGCAAAATCATACTCACATCTTTAATGGTGCTTCTAACTGGCTGTGGGGCAATCAAAAAGAAAACCACCTATAGGGGGGAGCGCAAAGTAACCGTTGAAGCTTCTGGGAATGAAAATGAAGGTATTCTGTTAGAGGAAACCGATTTGGAGGAAACACCTGCGCCAATAACATCGATCTCGAAGGCCGATGCCATTATAACTACAGCCCTTTCCTTTTCAGGTGTACGTTACAAATTCGGTGGTACCACGAAAAAGGGTATGGACTGCTCGGGCCTGTTATATGTGTCATTTCTGGAAAATGAAGTACTATTACCCAGAATATCCTATGAAATGGCAGAAGAAGGGAAACGCATCCGGTTAAATAACATTAGCAAGGGTGATCTTTTATTCTTCAAGACCTCAAAGGGCAAAAAACGGATCAATCATGTGGGTTTGGTCGTTGCGGTTGATGGTGATGATATCAAGTTTATTCATGCTTCCTCGTCTCGGGGGGTAATCGTTTCTTCCTTACGGGAAGGATTTTGGAACTACGCTTTTGTAAAAGCTACGCGTGTACTATAAATAGTTTTGGTTATTTTAGAACTCGAACCAAGTACCATGCGCCTTCTTAGATTCATACCAATAAAACTGTCAATTTGTATCATAATAGGTATCCTTATTGGTCGTTATACGCATCTAAATATGCTTGTTTCGATTGTTCTTTTGGCCTTTTCATTAGTCATTATGACCCTTTTGTTCGCTGCGATCACACCTCGGAAATATGGCATATTGACCATCTCAATGGCAATAACAACAGTGATTATCGGCATCTGCTCGATGTCCTTGGCACATCCTGAAAATTTTAAATCGCACTACAATTATCAAGTAAAAAGAGGTGACCACCTTTGGCACCTAAAATTCACCGAGGTATTGAAACCCACTGATTTTTCAGAACGGTACTTGGCGCAAGTGAAAGGGGTTGACTCATTAAAATCGACCGGAAAGGTCTTGGTGGTATTTTCTGGTGACTCAACCCGCGCCCCATTTCAAATTGATGATGAAATTTTGGTGTATGCCCCGATCGATTCCATCAAGCCTCCACTGAATCCATATCAATTCAATTATAGGAAGTATTTATACGAAATGGGAATAGCGCATCAATTGCGGGTAACTTCCTCTAATTATTCGGTTGTTATAAATTCTTCGGCGACCCTATATGGTTTTATGGCCGCCTTGAGAAACAAGATCAGCGCCAAGTTGAAAAAGGCCGATTTTGGAGAAGGGCAACTTGCCGTCATGCAGGCTATTTTAATGGGGCAACGAAACGACCTATCAGATGCTATTTATGCGGATTATAAAAATGCGGGGGCCGTTCATATTTTGGCCGTTTCAGGTCTGCACATCGGTATATTATTGTTGCTTTTACAGTTCCTTTTACGGCCATTGGAATTTGTACCCCATGGAAAGACCTTAAAACTGATAACGATAGTGTCGCTATTGTGGGGTTTTGCACTGTTGGCTGGGCTTTCGGCCTCGATCGTTCGGGCAGTTACGATGTTTACCTTTGTAGCGTATGCCCTCTATCTAAACCGGCCGGGAAACACCTATAATATTTTAGCCTTGTCACTAATTTTTATCCTTTTGGCCATAAATCCAATGCTTTTGTTTCAAGTGGGCTTCCAGTTAAGCTATGCTGCGGTGTTTGCCATTGTTTGGGGCTATCCCCTCCTCCAAAAATTATGGTATCCGAGACATTGGGCACTTCGTAGGCTGTGGCAACTACTAAGTGTGAGTATCGCTGCGCAATTCGGCGTTTTGCCCATAAGTCTGTATTACTTTCATCAATTTCCTGGACTTTTTTTTGTTTCGAATATTTTAATAATACCGTTTTTAGGCATCATTTTGGGAATGGGTATTTTGGTGGTCATGCTAGCCTTGGCAGGCTACCTACCAAGCTTTCTTGTCACACTATATGACGCCATTATTGGCTTGATGAATGAAAGTGTCGGTTGGGTGGCTAGTCAAGAAGCCTTTGTATTTCGAAATATCCCATTTGACCTATTGCAGTTGATTTTGACCTATGTCATCATCATTACATTGGTGCTCTTTTTAACAAAGTCGACCTTTGCGAGAACTACATCGCTTTTGACGGCTATCATCAGCTTTCAAATCTGGTTGTTCTTTACCTCGTATACGACACAACACAGACAACAAATGTTCGTGGCGCATCAGGCCAGAAATTCGCTTCTCATACAACAAAGTGAAGGCCGCTTACTAGTTTTCTCGAATAACAGCAGTGCCTCTGAGCAGCTTATTAACGACGTTCAGGTAGGGGAACGATGTGATACCATTGTTTTTCATCCCTTAAAAAATAGTTATTTATATAAAAATGAAAACCTTTTGGTAATCGACAGTTCCGGGGTATTCCCCGTTAGCAAAACTTCCATAGACCATTTGCTCCTTTCCCACAGCCCGAAAATAAACCTAGAGCGACTTCTTGGGGTAATCAGCCCAAAAAGGATCATCGCAGACGGTAGCAATTATAAAAGCTATATTGCACGCTGGAAGGCAACCTGTCTTAAAAGAAAAATCCCTTTTCACGATACTGGCGAAAAGGGAGCTTATTTTTTTAAGGAGGATTAAACGTGATCCTCTATTTTGAATTTTTCCGGCACCTCATCAACAATTCTTGTTTCACCGTCTTCGGCACCGTGCGCCATTCTTTTTAAGGGTTTTAGCATAAAAATTACCAAAATTCCTATTAGCGACCATATTACCGCAATTCCTGTAAATATTTCAAATTCCCCTAAATTTTGGGAAGCCTCCCCAATAAGTCCGGCAGCTTTATTACCTAGACCAGTCGCCGCCCAATACAATCCCATGATAATGGAGGCATATTTCAGGGGGGCAAGCTTGGTGATATAGGATAAGGATACCGGGGAAGCACAAAGTTCTCCAATAGTGTGTAAAAGATAAGCCAAGATCAACCAATACATGGCCGAAGAACCATTGCTTTCGTATTGTAAAGAAGCCGCACTCATAAAACCAAAACCAAGTGCCATGATAATCAACCCAACCGCTATCTTGAACATTGATGAGGATTCCCGCCCTTTTTTACGCCATTTTAACCAAAATGCCCCGACAACAGTTGCCAAGGTGATGATAAAAAATGAATTCACAGATTGAAATACGGAAGCCGGAATGGTAAAGAGGCCAAAGAAATTCCGATCGGTCTTCTGCTTGGCATATAAGTTCATGAGACCACCAGCCTGTTCAAATGCTGCCCAAAATAGAATTATGAGCAAGAAGGAAATTAATAATACTTTGATCCTATCTTTTTCAATCTTGGTAAGCGGACTATCTAAAATTTTTCGGTCGCTCTCGGTCTTTCTACTTATTAAATTACCAACATTAACCAGGTATTTTTGCCCCCAAACATAGACGGCTTGACCTAAAAACATGCCAATCGCTGCGAGTCCAAAGCCATAGTGCCAATTTATTTTTTCACCGACGTAGCCGCAGATTATAGGCGCCAAGAACCCACCAATGTTGATGCCCATGTAAAAAATGTAAAAACCAAGGTCTCTTCGTTCATCCTTTGGCTTGTATAAGCCTCCGACCATCGATGATATGTTCGGTTTTAAACAGCCTACTCCTAGAATGATGAAAAAACATCCGAGATAAAAGGTCATTTCTGAGTTTAGGGCTAGTATCGAATGGCCGATGCATAATAATGCCCCCCCTAACATTACCGTCTTTTTTTGACCTAGGAGCCTATCTGCGACCCATCCTCCTGGAATTGACGAAACGTATACAAGCATGGTATACCATCCATAAAGCGCTAGGGCCTCATTGTTCGTCCAGCCATAACCAGCATTGCTTGAGGTGGTCTCTGCCACCAAAAATAAGGTGAACAATGCCCGCATCCCATAGTAGGAAAACCGTTCCCACATTTCGGTAAAAAAAAGGATATACAGGCCAACGGGATGGCCAAAAAGTTCTTTTTGGTGTGCTGGTTTGGTTAGGGTCGTCATAATTTATTGGCGTTCGGTTAAAGATTTTCCTTTATGAAATCGGTTAATTTATTAAATAGATGAATACGGGTATTACCCCCATAAATACCATGGTTCTTATCAGGATATAAGGCCCAATCAAATGGTTTGTTGGCCTGTACCAGGGCCTCGATCATGCGCATACTATTTTGCACATGTACGTTGTCATCCCCGGTTCCATGCACCAATAGAAACTTGCCTTTTAAGAGTTCTGCATAACTCAATGGAGAATTTTCGTCATATCCTTCCGGGTTTTCTTCAGGGGTATGTAAAAAGCGTTCGGTGTAAATGGTATCGTAAAATCGCCAGCTGGTTACAGGCGCAACGGCAATCGCCGTTTCAAAAACATCATTCCCTTTTAAAATACAATTGGAACTCATAAACCCGCCAAAGCTCCAACCCCAGATCCCGGTGCGATTTTCATCGATAAAGGGAAGTTCACTTAGTTTCCGGGCCGCAGCAATCTGATCTTCCACTTCGTACTTCCCCAATTGTAATTGGGTCACCTTTTTAAAATCACGTCCTTTAAACCCCGTCCCACGGCCATCGACACAAGCAATCACATAGCCTTCTGAAACTAAAACCTGGTGCCAATAATCATTAGTGCCTAGCCAACTATTACTAACATTTTGTGAGCCTGGTCCGCTATATTGATACATGAAGAGCGGATATTTTTTAGAGGGATCGAAATCTTTCGGTTTGATCATGTACATATTCAAGTCATTGCCATTGATCGATAGGGTGGAAAACTCCTTGGGACTGATTTCATATCCTTCCAACTTCTTTAACAATGCCGTGTTGTCAACAATCTCTTTCAATTTCCTACCATTCTCTGCACTGTGAAGCGAATATTGGTACGGGATCGCCGCACTTGAATAGGTGTTGATAAAATATGTGAAATCGGCACTAAAATCAGCACCGTTCGTTCCTGGAGAAACGGCCAGGTCTTTCTTATGTCGGCCTTTACTATCCACACTATAAACTCCACGGTTGATTGAACCATTCTCAGTAGATTGGTAATATACCCTATCCCTTTTTCTATCATAGCCATAGTAATTAGTTACCTCCCACGGACCTTTTGTCACTTGGTTTACTAATTTGCCTTCTGGGTTGTATAGGTAGATATGATTGTTGCCATCCCGTTCACTCGTCCAAATAAAACTATCATCGGCCAAGAACGTTAGGTTATCGGTAATATCGACATATGCATCGTCAAGTTCCTCGAGCAAACGCGATACCGAATTATCTTGGGCATTTACAGAAAAAAGCTGAAGTTGATCTTGATGACGATTCAAAGTCTGTACACTTAAGTACTTTGGGTCGTTCATCCATTTTATACGTGGAATGTAATATGGATCCCCTAATTCTACCGGATCGGTATGGCCTGTCTTCAAGTCATATAGATGTAGCGTAACTACTGAATTATTTTCGCCTGCCTTCGGATATTTAAAAATATTAGGGTGTTGGTAAAGTCCGCTTCCATAAATATCCATAGAAAATTCAGGCACATCAGTCTCATCAAAGCGCAGAAAGGCAATTTTCGTGCCATCTGAATTCCAGTCGAACGCCCTCACAAAAGAGAATTCCTCTTCATAGACCCAATCGGTTACTCCGTTGATGATTTTATTTTTTACTCCGTCGTTCGTAATTTGTAACGTGCTATTTGTTTGTAAGTTAAAAATATATAGATTATTGTCTCTGACATATGCCACTTCTTTGCCATTAGGGGAAAGCACAGGCTCTTGAATTTTGGCATCCGAGATTTTTATATGCTTTTTCGATGCAACATCATACACATAAAAAATACCCAAGGTAGATCTTCGAAAAATCGATTCCACTTCTTTGGCCAATAGAATCTTCGATTCATCATCGTTAAATTCATAGGAAGTAAAGTAAGGAATATCAACGAGTGCTTGTGAAGAAACCATTGTTTCTACTTTTTGCTGCGTTACATAATCGTACGTATCTATCGATGAAGTGCCTTTCGCCTTGTCTAAATTCAATAAGGTGTATTGCTTGCCATTCTTTAGGGAACGAAGGGCTTCCATTCCTTCGGTCTGAAAGGTACCGTCATAAATGTCCTCAACGGTTATTTTCTTTTGTTGCCCGAACACTGAGCTTGATAAGCCCATGATTAAAAACAATAAGAAAAACGATTTTCGCATAGATCGCCAAATATTAGAAATATAACTTTCAAGTTTAGTGATAATTTTGCAAAGAATATAAAGATTCGCTATTAAAAGGGTTCTATAACCAACCCTAAGCCATATTGACACCTTTATTTGCTTTATTCGTATCTTTACGTTGAAATGCACATCGTATGATCGTTCCTATCGAAGGATTTTCCAAACTGACCAAGAATGAGAAAATAGATTGGATAGCCACTAACTATACTATCGATCCCAAAACCACAAAAAAAGTTTTAAAAAGGTATTTAAATTCGGACGAGGAATTGCAAAAATTGCACGACGAGTTCATTGAGAATACGATTTCGAACTACTATTTGCCCTTGGGGATAGCCCCCAACTTTCTAATAAACGAAAAATTATACGCTATCCCCATGGCGATTGAGGAAAGCTCGGTAATCGCCGCGGCAAGTAATGCAGCTAAATTTTGGCTTAAAAGGGGCGGTTTTAAGACCCGGGTATTGGGTACTGAAAAAATCGGACAAGTACATTTTATATTTAAAGGGGATTCTAAAAAACTGACTTCCTATTTTCAACAGGTGAGACCCCTGCTACTGACCAATACAGCCATTATTACCAAAAATATGGAGAAAAGGGGAGGTGGAATTACAAACATCGAGTTACGAGATAAAACGCACGACCTTGCCAACTATTATCAGTTGCACTGCACATTTGAGACCGCGGATGCCATGGGAGCCAATTTTATAAATTCGTGCCTCGAAAATTTCGCTCAAACCTTTAAGGAGGAGGCCCAATCGTTCGACCTTTTTAATGAAAAGGAAAAAGATATTGATATCGTTATGAGCATCCTGAGCAATTATGTACCAAACTGCTTGGTAAGAGCCGAGGTGCAATGCCCTGTCGATGATCTTAAGGAGGGCGAAGGAATGTCCCAGAAAGATTTCGCCGACAAAATGGTCCGGGCCATTCAGATAGCAAAGGTTGAACCTCATAGGGCAGTTACACATAATAAGGGCATTATGAACGGAATCGATGCCGTCGTTTTGGCCACTGGAAACGATTTTAGGGCCGTTGAGGCAGGTGTTCATGCGTATGCGGCCAAAGACGGTTCATATACAAGTCTTACCCATGCGAAAATTGAAAATGGCATCTTTAAATTCTGGCTGGAAATTCCTTTGGCACTTGGAACCGTAGGCGGACTCACAAGCCTTCACCCCTTGGTTGAACTAGCGCTCGATATCTTGCAAAAGCCTTCTGCCAAAGAATTGATGCAAATAGTTGCCGTTGCCGGTCTAGCCCAGAATTTTGCGGCAGTTCGATCACTTGTAACCAATGGGATCCAGGAAGGTCATATGAAAATGCATCTGTTGAATATTCTGAATCAACTGGGAGCCACAGAAGACGAAAAGGCCACCTTGATAGATTATTTTAGGAAGCATACTGCAACCCATAGTGCGGTCGTAAAAGCGTATCAAAGGCTGAAAAGTAATTAATGGAAAGGCAATTCTATAGCAATGGCAAACTCTTGCTCACTGGAGAATATGTAGTACTTGATGGGGGATTAGGTCTCGCCCTGCCGACCATTTACGGACAATTCTTAAAGGTAATAAAAACAACAACAGAGACGCTGGCATGGAAAAGTATTGACGCCCAAGGAAAAATTTGGTTCGAAACTAGCTTTACCGTTCCTGAACTTTCAGGATTTAAAAAGAGTACGGCGTCCACCCCAAGAAATGTGCTTCGTACAATACTTTCTGAGGCCCGAAAACTGAACGCGGCGTTTTTAAATGGGGGCAATGGATTTGAAATTGAAACCAGGTTGACGTTTCCTAGAAATTGGGGCTTGGGTTCCTCTTCTACCTTGATCAACAATATTGCGAAATGGGCTCAGGTCGACGCCTATGCCTTGCTTCAGAATTCCTTTGGTGGAAGTGGCTATGACATTGCCTGTGCGAACCATGATCTGCCCATCCTATTTCAAATTAAAAACGGGATGCCCCATATTGAGGAAATCGTATTTAGACCACCCTTTATAGACCACCTTTATTTTGTGTATTTGAATAAGAAACAAAATAGCCATCATGGAATCAGGCGTTATCGGAAACTTAATTTCAATAGGCCACAAATTCTCGAACGAATCTCGAAAATTACCCTTGAAATAAGTTCTTGTTCTACTTTGCAAACCTTTATTGCAGCGATTGAAATACATGAAAAGCTCCTTTCAGGGATTCTTAATTTACCAACGGTAAAGGAAAACCTATTCCCCGATTATCTAGGGGCCATAAAAAGCTTAGGGGCATGGGGCGGAGATTTCGTGCTGGCTACGGGTGATGAAAAATGTATCGACTACTTCAATAAAAAAGGGTATGAGACCGTCATACCCTATTCTAAAATGATTCTATACGGGGAAAAATGATCTCCTTCAGGAGAAGCTTCCCACAACAGCCCAATTAATAAAAAGTAGCCCGTTTGTCCTCTATTGTTGCAGCATCCTTTAAGGCATTATACACCTCGGTGTTGACTTTATTGGCATTAGCTGCTTGAATGGCATTGGCATAGGTACTATAATTTTCCAACGTAGGCGCACTTACCTTTTTGGTGACCATTACCATATAGATACCGGTTTGGCCTTCAATGAGACCCGACGTTTCGCCTTCTGATAAGGTATAAGCGGTTCCAACAACGGCAGGTTCGTTGCCAGCACCTGGAATGGTCGGTGATTTGACAGACAAGGCAGTTGCTGTGCTAGGAATAACTGTATTGTCCTTTGCAATCGCATCCATATTTTTACCCGCATTGGCGCCTATGATCATGGCGGCCTTCCGCTCCTTTCGTAATTTTGGAAGTACTGACGCAGAAGCATCCTCTACTGACATAAGACCTTCGGCATACATTCCGGTCAATTGAATTATGGCGTATCCATTATTTACATTAAACCGTTTAATATCCCCTACTTCAGTGTCCTCGTTAAATGCCCATTGTACAATTGCGCGCTGCGGCCCAAGTCCTGGCAGATTTTCATCCAAAGCTTTTATCTTGTTCACGGGCATTACGGCGTAATCGCCTTTTTTGGCCAATTCGGCAAAAGACCCTTCGGATGCGGTAGATTCCATCTCAAATTTGGTCGCATCGGTAAATATTTTATTGGTTGTCTCTTCGGAAGGCTCTATTTCCCGGGCAATAGTCGCGATTTGCACAATATCCTGCTTGTCATCGATTTTAATGATGTGGAATCCGAATTCGGTTTCTACAAGACCGATGGTTCCGACTGGGTTTCCAAAAGCAAAGTCATTAAATTTTGGCACCATTGTTCCCTGTTGAAAATACCCCAAATCACCCCCATTGGGTGCTGAAGGCCCATCTGAATTGTCACGGGCCAATTCAGCGAAAACTGCACCATCCTTCTTCGCTTCTTGCAACATTTCCTTGGCTCGTTTCTCTGCTTCCTCCTTGGTTCTTTTTACATTCGGATTGATCCTTTGTGCCCCTTCATAGCCAATTAAAATATGACTTGTTTTCACGCTGCCATTCGGTTTTCTGGCTATCATTTTCGACATCTTGTAAAAATCCCCATCACGATAGGGACCATAGATCTCGCCCACCTTTAATTTCATTAAGGTATCTGCAAATTGGGCAGGTAGGTCTTTTTTTGCTTTGAAAATGGTATCGAATTTGGTATCCGAGTGCCTATCTACAAAAGCAGCTATATCGTTTGCCATCCTAAATCCCTGAATGGTGTCGTTCTGATCGGTCTTGGCGTTGTATTCAACGGTATTGTCAAGTAATTTCAGGAGTTCATCCTTTACCAAATTCTCATCTTCCAAAGATGGTTTTTCAGCAAAATAAACATATTGAATATCTCGGGCGGCCTCTTGTTTAAAGTCTTCTTTATGGGCCTTTACATAATTTTCTATCTCCCCCTTTGTTACGGTGATGGTACTATCTGGAATAGTCGTATATGGAATCTTAACGTATTTGATGTCGATTTTGTCATTGGCCAGTTTATAGTCAAGTTTCCCTTCCTCTAAAGTCGCTCCGACACCCGCTTTTATCAGATTAAAATAGGTCTGTTGTTTTGCATTTTGAATAATAGACTCCTCATCTTGCAACCAGAGGTCATATTGTGCCGGATTGTTAGCTTTTAGTTCGGCCAAGAATCCACGAAATTTATTCTCGTCAAAAACGCCGTTCGCATTCAGGAATTGAGGATTTTGGGAATATGACGGGATCGTCTTTATATAGTCCATGATTTGATCTCGCTCGATTTCGATGCCTAGACCGGTATATTGAGCTCCCAGAATCGTATTGCGAACTTCTTGATCCCAAACTTGGTTCATTACTTGTAGCGAAGAAGTGGTAGGCCCCATTCTTCTAGATGTCGCTTCAACCTTTTGTCGAAACTCATCGATGGTAATCTCGCGCCCATCTATTTCTCCTACGGCAGATCCTACCTTTCCACCTTTAAATTTATTACTGCTAAAAACACCAGATATCACAAATGCGAATAATGCGAGTCCGATGATAAGTATCAAAATGGTGGTGCGTTTTCTTATATTTTCTAAAATTGCCATAGTTGGGATGTTTTAAATCAGTTGGCGAAATTACCATTTTCTTTTCAAATAATAAAAAGTATCATTGGATGGTTTTCGTCAATTGTTACGGGAGTATTTTTACCAACACAAGTTCAATCTTGGTATTTGAAACCTCAAGTATCGTAAAGAGATAGTCGCCTATTTTTATCTCCGAATTCTTTTCAGGTATTTGCCCCATCTCATTTACGATAAGCCCCCCAAGGGTTTCGTATTCGTCATCTTCGGGAAGGTCTAATTTGTACATTTCATTGAGATAATCAACTTCTAACCGCGCCGAAAACTTGTAGGTCGTTTCATCAATCTGTTCTTCCAAATATTCGATGGTGTCGTGTTCATCCTCGATTTCCCCAAAAAGTTCCTCGACGATATCCTCAATGGTCATGAGACCAGAGGTTCCACCATATTCATCCAAGACGATCGAAATACTCTTTCTCTTTTTTGTAAGCACATTCAAGATGTCATGAATTAGCATGGTCTCTGGGACAAACTCGACGGGCAAAAGGATGCTTTTTATGGTTTTTGGCTTTTTAAAAAGTTCATACGAATGTACATAGCCAATAATATTATCAATGGTATCCTTAAAAACAGGGATTTTTGAATAGCCTGTTTCAATAAAAAGTTTTGCCAGATTTTTTGGGGTTTCATGGAGTTCTACCGCAGTAATTTCGGTTCTTGGCACCATGACCTCCCTGGCTTTAACAGCCGAAAATTCAAGGGCATTCTGAAAAATCTGTATTTCAGAATCTACCATATCCTCTTCTTCGACCGTTTCCATCTGTTCGGTAATATAATCGCCAAGCTCAATCTTTGTAAAGGCTAACTGTACATCATCGCCGGCGGTACCGAAAATATGTTTAAGAATAAAGTCAGACACTTTTATGATAAAATCAGAAATAACCGAAAACAGCCCATAGAAGACATATGCAGGAAAGGCGAACACTTTTAAAAGGGTATTCGCATAGATCTGAAACAACACCTTTGGCAGAAACTCTGCAGTAAGCAAAATGATCAAAGTTGAAATGATGGTCTGGGTAAGCAAACTAAAATCAGTGAGCATTGCTTTAATGAATAGGTTTGAGACAGGACCCAGGCTTACAAACCATTCCATCAATACTTCACCCATGAAAATGCCATAAATTACCAGTGCAATATTGTTTCCAATTAGCATTGTGGCGATAAACTTCGATGGCTTTTTAGTTAATTTGGTCAGGATGGTTGCCAAAAAACCTTCTTGTTTCTTTACAATCTCAATATGAATCTTATTGGCAGAAATAAAGGCAATCTCCATTCCAGAAAAGAAGGCAGAGCATAAAAGTGAAAAGAGAATGATTATAAATGCGCTACTCACAACTTGGTTTGGTTATCTCGGCTTCTTTGTTCAAATTTTTTGCGATAATTTCTACGAAAAAAGAACATCCCTATTGATACAATGGCAAAAAAAACGAACAAATAGGCCCCTTGCCTGTCAACATTCCAATCGGTAAAGATCCTGTATAAGGAAAATACGGCAACTGCGATGTATAGATACTCGGTATATTTTAAGATTTTAATCATCTAGTTCTTCTTTAATCATCATTAAACCATACGTCTTTTGTGCATTTAAAAAACTTAGGTCTCTATTGAAATCCATTCCTTCACCATCCATTATTGTACCATCTTCCGGATTGGTAAATTTAAATTTTTTCTGTGTAAATATCCATTCGTTATCCTCATCATAATACAGTTGCGATGTCTCGAGCTTTTTACCATCATGATTTTCGATTACCACATTACCCCGTAAGTCGATCAGATCGGTAGCCGTATACCGAATACCATAGTCGGCCTTAATGGTGTTTTTATTGCCATTGCTATCAAAGAATTCAACTTCCAAACCTTTGGGGAAAGTTCGATGTGGGAAGGTTAAATTGTCGAAATTATATGATATCGGACTTCTTAATATGGAGATTTTTTTCGAACCTTCTGTATCTTCATTCTCCAAAGGATTCTGCAATTCACTATAGGTGAGCTCAAAATTCTCAGCGATACCTCTAGGGTACATTAGTTTTTTGGCCTCTTCCCCGACCCGTTTGTAATTGTCCTTACATGAAAAAAAAAGCATTGCCATGGAAAATACCATGGCAATGCCGCTATAATTATTTCGAAAGGACAATTTCATCCTATAAGGACGGAACTTTGACACTTCCTCCTATCCAACAATTAAAAGATACGGTCTTCCCAGCCATTCCAGAAGAGAAAATCATTTCTTTGGTAGGGGCCTTGGCATTATAACTGGCCTCTGCTTGACTCGCCCTACTACTTAAAGAAGGATCGACTCTCCCTGCCTGACGTGCGATTTCGGCTGCTTTCCAATAAACAGCTCGCTTTTCGAACGGCGTAGCACCACAGTCATTGGCACTATTGGCATAGAGGTGTGCAATCAACAAATATGCCTTCCCGTTCGATGGGTTTGCGTCGATAGCCTTTTGAGCATAGCTTCTAGCAGTTGATTTGCTACCGTTCTTATAGATCGTAGCCACTTTATAGGCAATATTCGACCTTTTCTTTGCATCGGTCTCAAGTCCAAGAGCCTTGTCAAAATCAGCTACCGCACCTTTTGTATCACCTGCCTTGTTTTTCAAGGTACCACCATATACATAGGCATCCGCTGAAGGATCTAGTGCCAACTGCGCTTCGAACAATTTCTTGAACATCGGATCATCGGTGCATTCCTTGTTGAACATCCTACCTACAGCTCTTTTCACCCATGTTACGTCACCTTTCTTTTCTTCAAAACTCTTTTCATAGAGTGGGATTAAATTGCCGCAATCGGCCAATGCGCCTAATTTTGAATCGATGCTACCTTCAATTTTACCGTAATTCTCAGAATAGCTATTGTATGAACTCAGTTGTTTTGTCTCCTTAGACGTCAATGTACCCGCCTCTTCCTTAGGCAATAATGAAGATATAGCCGTTGTAAGCTTGTCATTTTCTTCCCCGATCTTATCGGTTACATCATCATAAACGTCAAATACTTCCTGCAAATCTTTCTTGCCGGCATTGTGCAGGTCTACAAGACTTGAGAAATAAAGATACAATGCCTTAGGGTTTGTGAAATTGGCCCGGTCTTCCTTAAACGCTTGACCCAACATGGAATAAATATCATCGTCACTGATCATTTTGTTATCATACCGCAACAAAACCTTATCGGTAATAATATCGGCTTTGGTATAATCCTTAGGAAAATATTTATTGGCATTGTCATAGAGCCCTAAAAGCTCATTGATGTAGCCATCCTTTTCGGCACCAGAAGATTTATCGGCCTTATAACTTAGGATACGTTCTCCCAACGAATAATTGGCCTTGTTAATATCAGGGCAGTTTTCATAGACCATTTTCCACGGTGTATACGCCGCATCATAGTTTTTTACCTTGGCATGCTCAGCATAAATCGACAAGTTCGTCATACACTCAGGATTCTGGGCCTGGGCATTAGATATCGCCAAACTTCCCAAAAGCATCATTGCTGTGTAGTAAAGTTTCGTTTTCATACTCATATTTTTAAAGTGGTTAATGTACTAAATTTTTCTCAATTAATTTTCCGTTTTTGGAACCAAAGATCATTTAAAGACAATCCCACATTGACCTTAAAATAACTTTCTTCAACAAGGTCTGATGCACTTGTGCCTCTTCTTCCCAATTCAAAACCTAAGTTTAGGTTCGAATAGTTCCGCAATGGTAACCCAATTCCAAAAGTTATGCCAAAGTTTTTTATGTCCTTATTATTTATGACCATTCCGGTCTGGTCAAGGTGTAGCCCTGCTCGGTAAGTGATCCTTTTGAAATAACCATCGAATGATGTATGCTTGGGAACAAAAAAGCCGCCAAAGGCAATTGTACTAGCATCGTTGTATTCGAGATTTTCAAAATCTAAAAACTCATTGGAAAACTTACTGAGACCCTGAAAGCTATATTCAGCACCTAAAAACCAATTGCGTTCTTGCCCAAATCCCAATCCCACGGTAGTCGTAGTTGGAATCTTCAAAAATGTATTCCTGAGATTCTGTACATCTAAATTCACATCAAGTACTTCGATATTATTACCGGTGCCAAGGGCAAACGAACCTAACGCCTTGGCGTTCTTCGACGTCAAATTCGCTTGGGTATTTACCCTCAGCGATGAATATAAAGTGTATTTTTCATTAATTTTTGGGGTATAATTCAAGGCATAGTTAAAATCCATTCCGTTCACCCTTGAATTTCTTTGGTCGAGGGTTCCGAATTGCACATCGGCAACACTTTGGACCCGACGGTACTTTAAGGTCCCAAAATTGAAGTTCGCCGTTATTCCGAGACTTAAGGTGTTGGTCAACTGATACCCTGTCGAAAAATAGACCCGATTCAGGCCGCCCTCCCCATCTAATCGGTTGGTCACCATGGCCCCATTGCTGTTGGTTGTTTCGGAAACAAGGTTATAGCCTACCGAAGAAACAGGCATAACCCCAAAGCCGATTCCCCAGCCCTTGCGAACACTAAAACCGATGGAAAGATAGTCGAGATTCGTCACCGCACTATTCTGTTGATCCGTGTAAGTCTTTAAGCGGGAACCCTTATGGGATACTCCCGCGGCGTACGTTGTTATCCCGAAATTTTCACCCGCTTGTATACCAAGCTTGCTGTAGGAAGCGGGGTTTTTTAGATTGATATGGATGCTATCGGAAAACATGCCGACGCCCCCCATCATTTGATTCTCCATGGTACCCAAGGCCCGTTGATCCCCAATGCCAAAATAAGAATACGGGGAAATCGTTCCGTCTTGGGCATGCAAACTATTAAAAGCGAGGCACACTATGGCAATAACAATTCTTTTGATCATCTAGCGCTTGTTGTATTCCAACAAATAGTTAAGTCCCAATAGGAGAAAATTAGAATGGGCAAAGATGGTATTTTTTAATCGTTTTGACAAAAATTGACTATCACCTCCTGTTAAAATAACTGTTAAATCTACGAATCGATCACGATATTGGTCGATTATGCCATCAATTTCGACACAAATACCATTGACAACCCCGCTGTGTATACAATTTTCGGTAGAATTCCCGATTAGGTCAATCGGGTCGGTAGGAGTTAAAACAGGAAGATTGGCGGTCTGGTTATGTAGGGCCCTATACCGCATGGTCAAACCCGGAGAAATAGCACCTCCCAAATATTCGCCATAATCGTTGATCATATCATAGGTCACACAGGTACCAGCGTCAATTACCAACGTATTTCTATTGGGATTGAAATAAAATGCCGCACTTGCTAACCCTATTCTGTCGACCCCCAAGGTCTGGGGCGTTGCATAGGAGTTTTTAAAAGGAGTCTTTGTGCCATGGCTGAGCACTTGTACCTTGCAGAATATAGACAATACCGCAATGTCTTTTTCCTCCAATTTTCCTACTGACGATATCATGGCCTCCTCAATTTTAGGATACTTTTTAAAAAGGGCCTTGATACGCTTTACAAACAGATTCGTCTGAAAAGCCGTTTCATAAACAAGCGCTGCCTTATTGAATACGGCAAGCTTTGACTGAGTGTTTCCTACATCGATAATTAAGTTCATAATACAAAGATCTAAAATTGGAAAAAAACAAATACCTTTTTTATTGATTTTGTTTGTATATCCTAAATTTGAAATTATATTTGCAGCCCCTTAGGGGTTTTGGTGCCTTAGCTCAGTTGGTAGAGCAATGGACTGAAAATCCATGTGTCCCTAGTTCGATTCTTGGAGGCACCACTTAATTCGGCAAACCCGCTCCATAATGGAGTGGGTTTTTGTTTTCAGGGAACGTGGCAAGCAAGCTTGCCAAAGGATCTTGGAAACAAAAAACGAACTTTCGGAGGTTGTTCGGTTTGACATCTTCAGGCGAGGTGTCAAAGGAACACCGAGCGTAGCGAAGGTATCTCTTGGAGGCACCATAACCCGAAACCCCTTTAAATAGGGGTTTTGTTGTTTTGATACCCATGCATTCTCGCGATATCTTCTATAGCAATACAATCAAACCTTTGTGGGCCCATCGCCCAGTATAGATTGTATATTTTTTCACGGAAGCCATCAGTTCAGAGAAGAAAATACCGAAAGGGAAGCTGATCGCCGATAGATACGTGTCGTTGTTTCCCGTATAGCCTCGAAGTTGCAGATACCACAGAAATTCGTAGCTTTCTGCAAGGTTTTTTTTCGATTCCGACTATATTGCAAACTAATTCACATTTCCGAAATTTTGACCTATTTTGACCTAAACTGTGCTACCAATGTAGTTCAGCAGTATTTAGATTCCATACATTTCCTTTTGCCCAAGGAAGCTATACTATCTATTGAAAAACCCGGGGAGGGAAATATGAATGTAGTTCTGCGGATACGGACTACAACAAGAACGATTATCTTAAAACAATCCCGACCCTATGTTCAAAAATATCCACAAGTTGCTGCGCCATTGGAAAGAATAGCCGTTGAACGTGAATTTTACAAGACGATTGATAATGAGATTCTCGTTTCCTATTTCCCGGAGGTTTTATATTATGATCCAAAAGAAAACCTACTTCTTTTGAAAGATCTTGGGCAATGTGAGGACATGACCAAAATATACGCCGAAAGAAATGTGACGGGATCGGCATTACAAAAATTGGTGTCAATTCTTGATCACTTGCACCAAACACCGCCACCAAAGAATTTTCCGGCCAATTTGGAAATGCGAAAATTAAATTATCAACATATCTTTCGGTTACCCTTTATGCCGGACAATGGTTTTGAGTTAGATACTGTTCAACCAGGTCTTCAGGCCTTGGCAATGCCCTATAGGAATGATCGCACACTTAAGGAAATAGTTGATACGATTGGCAATATCTATTTGTCAGCAGGGAAAACTTTGATACACGGCGACTATTACCCCGGCAGCTGGATGACCATGTCTGGGGATATGTATATCTTGGACCCGGAGTTTTCTTTTGTCGGGTTTGCCGAATTTGACTTGGGTGTAATGGCAGCGCATATTGTGATGGCCACCATGGATCCCTCTTATTTGCCAAGGATCCTAGCATTTTACAAGAATCAGTTCGATGAAAAGCTCACTTCCAAAATTGCCGGAATCGAAATCATGCGAAGACTGATCGGACTTGCACAATTGCCTATGAAACGTTCAATAGCGGAGAAAGAATCGCTTTTGCAATTGGCAAATAATATGACCTTATTATGAAAATAAAAAACATGACCGTTGCGGCGCTGACCTTTTTTGTACTATTCGCCTGTAAGGAATTTAAAAATAATGTCGACTTGCCCGCCCCGAAACTTGTTGCCTATGGGGCCGATTCTTTACGGCTTTCAAAAGACCAATATTACGACCGGGTTCTTGGGGCCCTTGTCGGATCGGCTATCGGTGATGCCATGGGGGCATCTACCGAAATGTGGTACCGGGAAGACATACGACTACGATATGGCTACATTTTGGGCCATACCCCATCAGTACGGAGTCAATCTCCAGAAGGTCCATGGGGAAATAATTTGATGGCCGGAGCCACTACCGATGATACCCGTTGGAAATATCTTATGGTAAAGTATTTCGACCGATATCACGCACAAATGACACCCTCGAATTTTGCCGATTTTATTGGCCAATACTACGAATCGGTTGCCAAAACATTTGCCGATAAAGAGGTAGTTTCTAATCCCGATGCGATCGATTCTAAAATAGAGAAACTTGATTGGATCAAGGAATGGGCCCGTGTAGCTATGGCATACAGTGCAGGAGATCGGGAATATCAATTGGCCCTGAACCGATTTTATGGTGGTGAAATGTCTTGTGCCGGCCAACTATATACCCCCATGTTCGGCCTTGTTGCCAAAACCCCGGACGATGCCTATAATTTAGGATATGAGCATGCAATTTTTGATATCGGATACGCCAAAGATATTTCCGCCCTGGTAGCTGCAATAACAAACATGGCCTTACGTACCCAAAATATCGATTCAATTTTAAACACCGTAACTTTTGTAGACCCCTTGGGCTATCAGGATAGTAGACTTGTAGGCCGTATTGCCTATTCAGTGGCCGACGGTGCGATTCGGAATGTTTTGGAAAATAGACGCCTTGCCGTACCAGATACATTGACCGCTGAAGAAATGATGACCTATAAAATCCCGGCGGGCTATCCTGGTACACAGGAAGAATGGATGCGCCAGGAAATGCTTTACCAACTCTTGGAAAAAAACGAGAAGGCCATTCCGTTTCATTCAGGAGAAATCTGGGAGATTTTGATTACCGGCCTAAAATTTGGGGAAGGAGACTTTAAAAAAACACTACAATTTATCATTAATTATGGTCGCGACAACGATACCGTAGGCGCAGTGGCAGGGATGATATTGGGGGCCAAAGATGGCTTTTCACACCTACCATTAGATTTACGATCCCAAACGATTAAGGTGAATCGGGATGTGCTGGGAATCGATCTGGAGGCCCTTGCCAGCGAGATCGTAGTTGACTTTAAATAAATAACTTACCAAATTGAATTCACGGTATTTATCGTAAAATCCTGAAATTCTAGTGGTTCGGAAGACCTATTTTCTATTTCCAACTGATTATATGGTTCATTTGGGAAAAGGAGCGAGGTCATTACATATTGCCCTCCATTGATAAAAACTTCGATGGACGACCAATCAATCAGAATACGAACTTCGTATTTCGCATTGGGTAAGTTAGGTATTGGCATCTGTTGCAAGGCACCAAAATCTTGCTGGAAATCAGTTTGGCCCGATGCACTTCTATCTAAAATAAACATATTCTTAGTGGCATCTATAGTTAAAATCAATGCCTCTCCCAATTCATTATTAAATTTTAAATCGAAGTTTTTGGAAGACGTATGAAACCTGACCTCGGATTGATTCAAGTTAGGATATACTATCTTTTCGAGAGCTTTTGACGCCACTAGAATGTCCTTCCCGACCTTTTCTACCCTCTGGTCGTCAAACGACTTGACCGGATAACTGAATAGATCAAGACTTTCCCCAATAGCACGAAGCGACAATTTGCGTGGAATGGTCATAGCACTTCGCCATATTTCGGTAGGGGTATCACGGGCATATGCCCAATTACTCATCCATCCGATAAAAATGCGATCCCCTGAAGGCACGTTATTGTAGGTGACACCCGCATAGTTGTCGGTACCCCAATCGACCCATCGCGCCTGTTTTTGTTCTGAAGTAAATGTTTTTCCGTCAAAATCGCCTAGGAAATATTGGGTGCCGCTACCTCCATTGGGTGCCCCAGGATTAATACTGATCAGCAATACCCATTTCCTCTCATCAGAACCTTCGACCTTTAATTGAAACATATCAGGACATTCCCAAACGCCCCCATGTGCCCCTTGGTCTTTACCAAACTCACTCACTTTTTCCCATTCGCGAAGATTGCCTGAGTTCCATATTTGAAGATGGTCACCGGCAACAAGGAGCATCGTCCATGTCTTGGCGATTTCGTTCCAAAAGACCTTCGGATCCCTAAAATCCTTGAATCCTGGGTTTCGGATTACCGGATTGCCACTGTATTTCTCCCATGTATCCCCATTGTCCAAGCTATAGGCAATACCCTGGGTCTGGAAATCATTTTTACCTTCTTTTTCCTTGGTCATATTGTGATAGGTGAAAATTGCCACAAGCGGCGGATTTTCAAGAGTCCCAAAGCCGGAAGTGTTTTTCTTGTCAACCACGGCACTGCCAGAAAAAATCAATCCGTTGGCATCGGGGAATAACGCTATCGGCTTTTGCTTCCAGTGTACCAAATCAGTACTGGTCGCATGACCCCAATGCATAGGTCCCCAAACAATATCATCTGGGTAATACTGATAAAAAAGATGGTAAATTCCATCATTATACACCAATCCGTTTGGATCGTTCATCCATTTTTCTTCCGGGGAAAAATGAAATTGTGGCCTAAATGGCTCCTTATAATCGGTAATCACACGAATCTCTGGTATGCTTTCCTGTTGCTGCGCCCTATTTTTGCAGGAAGACAGCACTATCAAAAGAATAAGGGGTACCCCGATTTTTGCTATCATGTTCACAAAGCTTTAATTTGATCAAGATTGTCCTTAATGCAACTCCCCTAAAATACTATCTTTGTTGTTACTTTATGGGATACTCATGAATTTTTTCTCGAATGTACTGCTAATTTGCCTTTTTTCGTTGGCAACGCACGCCCAGAAGAATATAGATCGCACCTTGAAGAAATTCAATCGGGAAAGCATCCCTTATATTCAACCCGAGGAATTGGCACAGCAACAAAATACCCTTATTTTGGATGCAAGGGAAAAAGAAGAATATGATGTTAGCCACCTTAAAAATGCCATTTGGGTGGGGTATTCAAAATTTCAACTCGCATCAGTAGAAACCAAACTTAAAAACAGGGAAAGCGAAATCGTGGTATATTGTTCTATCGGGGTTCGATCTGAGGATATTGGTGAAAAATTGATGAAAGCGGGCTACTCGGATGTAAAGAATCTTTATGGCGGTATATTCGAATGGAAAAATAAAGGGTATCCGGTTTATGACGATCAAGAAAAAGAAACTGAGAAAGTACATGCCTTTAGTAAGCATTGGGGTAAATTATTGACCAAAGGCGTGAAGGTATACGGTAATAGTAGCAATCGAAAGGAACGGTAGAATACATCGGCAGTTAGTAATCCTAAGTTGATCAAAGGCACCTGGCAAAAGCTGTTTCATAGCATATTCACGACGAACTCGAAAGTCAGAATCACTGCTAAACGTATCCTGAAATAAATTCGTGTATAAAACGATAAACTATGGGCATCCTACAAAATATGGGGGAGGAGGAAGATGAAAAAATCGTTCATTTTAATTTGGTCGGTTCAAACGACCTACTGCTTATTTTTACGCGCAATCCCGAACTAGGACGTGTTAAAACCCGATTAGCAGCCGACATCGGCGATTCGAAGGCCTTGGAAATATATCGGTTCTTACTGCGCCACACCTCAAAAATAACCCGTGAATTGCCGGTACATAAGCGCGTGTATTATTCCGACGAAATTCACAAGGACGATATTTGGGACACTATAAATTTTCATAAAAGACTGCAACAGGGGGAAACCCTTGGGCAGCGTATGGGCAACGCCTTTCATGAGGGCTTTGCAGATGGATTTGCAAAAATCTGTATCATTGGCAGTGATTTGCTCGATATAAACCAAAAGGATATACAGCATGCTTTTTCGGCATTGGATCATAATGACGTCGTAATCGGTCCGGCATCCGATGGTGGCTATTATCTTTTAGGATTGAAAAACTGGAAACCAGCGGTCTTTGAAAACAAAAATTGGGGTACCAAAACGGTTCTTGAAGAAACCATGGCCGATTTAATGAACGAAAATGTGGCATTACTTGACATTCGAAACGATGTCGATGTTTACGAGGATATTAAGGATAATGCAGCCTTTAGGCCATTTTTAAAAAACCTATGAAAGTCACCAAAGACCAATTGCAGGAATCTGTCGAATATTTAATAAATAAGGGGTTTGATCATCCCAAAATAGGAATTGTGCTCGGGACCGGACTGGGAAAATTGGTGGACGAACTACAAGATCCCATTGTGGCCCATTACCATCACATCCCTTTTTTCCCATTGGCAACGGTAGAATTTCACACAGGTAAACTCATTTTCGGAACCATCTCGGGCCAAAAAGCGGTGGTTATGGAGGGTAGATTTCATCTTTATGAGGGATATGATTTTACAGATATTACCTATCCCATTCGAGTAATGCATCTTTTAGGTATCGAAAAATTATTTATATCAAATGCGGCAGGCGGCATTAACCTGGATTATAAAAAAGGCGATATAATGCTCATTGACGATCATCTGAACTTACAGGGAGGTTCTCCATTGGCCTTTAAAAATGTAGCAGAGTTCGGTGACCGCTTTGTTGATATGGCCGAACCCTATGATCCAGCGATGCGGCAAAAACTAATGGCCATTGCAAAAAGAGAAAAGATCGTATTGAAATCTGGGACCTATGCTTCGGTCGTTGGGCCGCAATTAGAGACGCGGGCAGAATACCGTATGCTTAAGATATTAGGGGCCGACGCAGTGGGTATGAGTACGGTGCCTGAAGTAATTGTCGCCAATCATTTGCGACTACCAATCGTGGCGGTTTCGGTAATTACCGATGAATGTGATCCTGAAAACCTACAACCGGTTGATATTCAAGAAATAATTGATGTCGCTGGAAGAACCGAACCAAAAATGATAAAATTATTTACCGAGTTGATCAAAGAAATATAAATCATGAATTATGGGGTATTTAGAAGCCACGAATGAATTATACAAAGAAGCAGCAATCAGACCAGATGTTGGGCTCTGCTGCACGACAAACCCGATTTGGCAGTTTCCGGGTCTTAGCATTCCTAAGAGTATGCAGGAAATGAATTACGGATGCGGAAGTACCGTTTCTGCCCAAGATCTTGTAAACAATCCGAAGATACTCTATGTTGGTGTCGGTGGCGGAATGGAATTGTTGCAATTCGCATATTTTTCCAGACAAAAGGGAGGTGTCACCGGGGTTGATGTGGTCGACGAAATGTTGGCGGCATCTCATGAAAATTTCAAGATCGCAGAAATAGAAAATAGTTGGTTCAAGCGTGAATTCGTCAATTTAATAAAAGGCGATGCCCTTCATCTTCCTATTGAAAATCAAAGCATCGATGTAGCCGCACAGAACTGTCTATTCAATATCTTCAAAATTGAAGATCTCAAAAAAGCCGTTTCCGAGATGTATCGCGTACTTAAACCCCATGGCAGATTGGTCATGAGCGATCCCACTTGTGAACAGCCTATGAATGAGACGTTACGCAATGATGACCGGCTAAGGGCACTTTGCTTGAGTGGTAGTATCCCAATAAAGGATTATATCAAAGTCTTGACCGATGCCGGTTTTGGTACCATTGAGGTCCGAGCGCGCAAATCATATCGCGTCTTATCTCCAAACCACTACCCCACTGAACAACTAATTTATATTGAATCAATCGAGATTGCTGCTATCAAGGATCCCATGCCCAAGGACGGGCCGTGTATATTTACGGGGAAAACTGCCATTTACTATGGGAATGAGGCCTATTTTGATGACCAAAAAGGCCATGTACTCGTTCAAAATCAACCCTTGGCTGTATGTGATAAGACAGCGGCCGCCCTCGGGCGTGCCAATGACCAGATACATATCAGTGAAAGCACGTGGCACTATAACGGAGGCGGATGCTGTTGAAATAGCGTAATTGTAGGCGTTGCATGAAAAAAACAAATCCGATCCTAAGCATTGTTATTCCTGTTTACAATGAGGCGAACACCATCGGCAACTTAATTGCGTATTTGAATGAGCACTCTTTTGAGAACTCCTCGACTGAAATTATTATAGTTGATGGTGGCAGTCAGGATGAGACCCTAAAAATTGCCAGTGAATTTGATGTACATATCCTCAGATCCGCAAAAGGGAGGGCCACACAAATGAACCTCGGGGCAAGACATGCATCGGCAAACATTCTATATTTTCTACATGCCGATACCTTTCCCCCAAAATACTTCGATACATTCATTGTAGCCAGTGTGAAAGGAGGGGCTATGGTGGGCTGTTTTCGAATGTACTTCGATAGTGATAGCCACTTCCTAAGATTCTTTGCATGGTTCAGCCGAATAAACCACCCTATTTGCCGTGGCGGCGACCAATCGCTATTTATAACCAAGGAATTATTTCTGCAGTCCCAAGGATTCAATGAGGAATATAAAGTCTATGAAGACAATGAATTTATAACACGGGTATCGCGGAAAAATGAATTTAAGATTCTTTGTGAATATGTCACCACATCGGCCCGTAAATATAGGTCTTTGGGAATGGTTCGTTTACAATACCATTTCGCTGTGATCCATCTCAAAAATTATTTGGGGGCCGGGCCGGAAGAACTGTACGCCTATTACAAAAATAAGATCGCCGTAGGTTCCTAGCGTTCCTCAAAATCCAGCAACGCGCCTTCACTGATCCATTTGGCGAGCGCCTGCCGGTTATCGGGGTCCAATATTCGACGTTGGTCTTTTTGGTTACGAATGTTTCCGATTTCAATAAAAGTCATGGCAGGATGGGTTTTTTTAACTAAAAATAACGAAGTCCGATCTTCAAACGTACCAGAATAGACGCGATTGGGTTGGTATTTTTTATACTTTTCCTCAAACGTCCTATGAATGCTTTCGGCCAATCTTTTTCCGTTTTTGCTCTTTTCATGGTAGTAAAAAAACACATCTATGTTTTGGCCGGTACTTCGACTATCGACATGGGTAACGATTAATCTTTGATATTTATCCTTGTTTTGGGCATAGAGCTTGTTCACTACGTCTACCCTTTGTTGTAAACGTGCAACTTGGTTCAGGGGAATCTCAGAATTGGGATACACCACTTCATCCCTGTCCATCGGTAGAATTCGAGCATCGCGAATACCGTCGTTCTCGTCTCGCACGATAATATATACCTCTGCTCCATGCGAAATAAGTTCTTTGGCCAGGCGCAAAGTTACATCATAGGCATATTCATCTTCGGAAATCGATTGGGATCCCTGTTTTGCCACGGCCCCTGGATCTGGGCCACCATGACCGGAAATCAAATAATATACCGTACCCTTGAGACGCTCGCTTTTTGGAAGCACCATTGCATTTTCTTTACCAAAAATGGGGAACTCCTTCCCGACCAGTGCTTTAATTTCAGCAGTACTGTGTGCTGCCGAATCTTTCGTGGGTACTTTGGCCAATAGGGCTTTTGGTATAATATAGCTATGGCCCTCGAATAAATGTAGGCTATCCCTTAGATTATCGACGTTCAGGGCAATAAAGTCATTATAGGATTCGTAGGGATTGATACCCTGTTTACGAAGGAGTGAAAAAATTCCGTCACCTTTCTCGGCTGTAACTTTTACTAGTGAATCCTGGGCAAATAATCCGCTTATGCCTAGGAAGAAAAATATGATCAATTTTCGAGGCGACACCAATTTCTTAATTAGTTGATGTACAAATATTATCAAAAATACTGCCCAATTCCAAAAACGAAGCGTGATAAACGCATTTTTGCTTTTCATTCATTCGTATAAAAGGCACGAAAAATTGGTCACTGATCGATTTCAATAGGGATCAGAAAACAGGTTTCAAACCGCGTGTCCTATTACTTGATCATATCGATTTATAAAAATCACTAATTACCTTTTGTGCAGGTTTATTCTGAGGGGTAAACTGGTTATCGGCCTCACCTCCCGACTCGCCATGTTCTATAAACCATTTCCATACAAAACCGCCAGCAAACCAATCCTCGTTCCAAAATTCAAGCAATATGGCCTTGGTAGCATTTTCTTGGGCCTCAAAATTGGCAGGATTTTCATGACGATCCGACAACCAAGGCTTCCATGCGGTCTGGTCTGCACTTCGGTAACCATATTCAGTAAATACGATGGGTTTGTTTTTATCGAGGGATAATTGCTTGATTTTTGCTTTGTGCGGTTGCCAACCTTGCTGGCATTGGGTAACGGTAGGGGTTATGTCCTCACATAATGGAAAATAGGCGTCGATACCTATATAATCCAAGTCCTCCCAAAAGGAAGTCTTGGTGTATTCGTCCCAATTGGCGGCATAAGTCAATTTACCCTTGAAAATAGTGCGCACTTTTACAATGAGTTTTTTCCAATAATCAGGCCGGTTCTTTACAAACTGTTCTAATTCAGTGCCAATGCAAAATAGGTCCGCGTGGGTTTCCTCGGCCAATTTGGCATAATTTAAAATGAAATTCTCATAAGATGATTCGAGGGCCAGCCATTCCGCTTCGGTGCTCATGGTCAAAGTACCTGTAAATGTCCCTCGCCAAATCCAGATTTGAGGCTTTACCATGACCCGAACGCCATTTTTGTGTAACATCCCAATATATTGTTTCGCCCCCTTTTTAGTCTCCCCAAACCATTGTCGCTCAGTATCGAATATGATTTCAGGGGAATTGATCTCCCGAATAAATCCAAAGGGCATAATGGCGGCATAGTTCGCGTGAATGTTCAAAATCTCCTCTACCTGTTCCTGCGAAACTTCTTGCCTTGAGGCTACAAAACTGACCCCCTTGATTTTATGTAGGCCCTGGCCCAAGCAACTAAGCTGAAGAAGGCACAATAAGAACAAAACAAACTTTTTCATTTAGTGGCAGTTAATGACCCTAAAGTAAGTTTTTTAATCGGTTCAACAAATCAGCCAAGATGTACCCCACATTAGTAGGAATCAGTTGTTCATTAATTATGAATTCGGGCAACTGAAAATAAGAGGCAAGGAGTACGTTCACTGCTGTTCGATTGTATGATGACCAGAAATGGTCGTCTTTTTCACTCGAAGGAATGTGAATGCATTCGAAGATCTCCTAAATTTTGAAACCAACCTAGTTATCATTCCGACCTGGCAAGGGCATTCCAAGGAATTTTTTGAATACCCCTGATTTAAACGCAAATTATAACGTATCAACTGAAAATAATCTCACCATCTCGGAACCACATACGGTTATCAATTTTCGGCAAAGTGTCTGGCGGATGCACCTCGATGGAGAAAATCCTAGTAGTCCGGTCGAAAGCACCCCGTAAAAAACATACATTGGTATAAAAAAAACACAGTATAGATTAAGTTCCTATCTTTAAAAACGACTGACCCTTCAACAACTAGAAACCAAATGCAACATATTGTCATTATTGGGAATGGTATTGCCGGTGTTACGGCAGCGCGCCATATTCGAAAAAATACAGATTATCGGATTACCTTAATTTCTCCTGAGAACGATTATTTTTTTTCCCGTACGGCGCTCATGTACGTATATATGGGCCACATGAAATTCGAGCATATTCAACCTTATGAAAATTGGTTTTGGAAAAAGAACCGGATCGAATTGGTAAATGGGTATGTCACAAAAGTAGATCCCCCGAATAAAAAATTGGTTTTAAAGGATGGTCGTATCATTGGGTATGATACGTTGATTCTTGCAACCGGTTCAAAATCGAACAAATTTGACTGGCCTGGCCAAGACTTGTTAGGGGTACAGGGTTTATATTCAAAACAGGACCTAGAACTACTTGAAATGACAGCCCCCGATAAGGAGGTTTGCAAAAGAGCGGTTGTTGTCGGGGGTGGTTTAATCGGAATCGAACTGGTTGAAATGTTACGAAGTCGAAAAATCCCGGTGACATTTTTAGTACGTGAGAAAAGTTTTTGGAACGGGGTCCTTCCCCAAGGCGAATCACAAATGATCACTGAGCATATCTTGGAACACCACATCGATTTGCGATTGGACACGAATCTCAAGGAAATTCTTTCTGACGAACATGGCAGGGCCAAGGCGGTACTGACCGATAGCGGTGAAACCATTCCTTGCAATTTGGTCGGGTTGACGGCCGGGGTGCGCCCGAACATCGATTTCCTGAAAGATTCGGGACTTGATCTTGGCAAAGGAGTCAAGGTAAACCGATTTCTGGAGACAAATATTGAAAATATCTATGCTATTGGAGATTGTGCCGAGCAACGCCAAGCAATTGGAAACCGGAAACCGGTCGAGGCAGTCTGGTATACTGGCAGAATGATGGGCGAAGCCTTGGCCCAGACCATATGCGGCAAAAAGACCTCGTATAATCCCGGAAATTGGTTCAATTCGGCCAAGTTCCTTGATATTGAATATCAAACATATGGATGGGTTTTTAACGAAGCCGGGAGAAAAGTGTATGAACAACACTTTCATTGGCGGCATCCGAAAGAACATATCTGTATAACAATAGCCTTCCATAAGGAATCAAAGCAATTTCTAGGAATCAACGCCTTTGGTATACGCATGCGTCATGAAATATTCGACCGCTGGTTGAATGAGCAAAAGGAAATTGGGTACGTATTGGAAAACTTAAAGGATGCCAATTTTGATCCGGAATTCTATCGACAGTATGAAGCGGATATTTTAAAGCACTACAATTCAGAATTTGGGACGGACCTAAAAGTCCGAAAAAAAAGTTGGCAACGAATTTTCAATAATGCATAAAGGGCTTTTTATGAAAACACTAAAAAATAGCGGCCTAATACTATTTTTAGTAGGCTTAGGGGTTTTTATTTCGTTGATCTTTCTGGGTACGTTTCAGGTAACGCAATCAAACTTCGATCAAATCGTGCAGGAAAAGGGCATAAAAAGCGCTGTTTTCAAAAAAGAAATCGAAAAAAATGTGGTTGGCCAGAAATTCACTGGAATGATGACGCTATCCCCAAAAATTGGGGAAGCTCTTGAAACGGCAAATACACAACACAGAAAAAACAAGCAGTACGACCAAGTAATCTATACCAAACCACATGATATGGCCGAGTTGTTGGCCAAATCCTCAGGCACCGGTTTTATCCCAGAACATAAAGGGCTTATGTGGTTTTTTACCTTTGGTCTCGGAATAGTAGGCGCCCTATTATTCATTCTTCCG
This sequence comes from Flavobacteriales bacterium, assembly GCA_038316335.1. Classification (GTDB taxonomy): domain Bacteria; phylum Bacteroidota; class Bacteroidia; order Flavobacteriales; family Flavobacteriaceae; genus JALHST01. The sequence goes on along the minus strand of JBBQAM010000001.1, from coordinate 33,054 downwards.
AACGTAATTCTGTTGGGTAAAAAAGGCATCAAAAACGATGGTATCTATCATCAGAATTCGACGAACCGAGGATGGATCGCCTGGGGTGTCTTCATTTTTCTGGTCGCATTCTATCTGATACTGTATTTTCGTCCTGAGTATGCTGTAAATTGGACCTATTTGGCAGACCCTATCAGCGAAAGCTTGAGCGGAAACCCCGCAGGGCATTGGTTCGTGTACGGATTCATGTATTGTACGGTGATGACCGTGATGGCCGTCAGGATGTACATAAAGTATCGTCACAACCTATATCAGATGGTACGTACGACTTCGGTACTATTTTTTCAAATTGTCTTTGCGTTCTTGATACCTGAAATTATGGTGCGTCTTCAAATGCCGTATTATGATTTTAAAAATGCGTTCCCCTTGGATTATGACTTCTTTTTTCAATACAATCTGAAGGAATTGTTGAACAGTGGGGGAATCGGTCTTTTTATCCTCTTTTGGGGCATTGCACTTACATTGCTAATCGTCCCGATTATGGTCTATTTTTTTGGAAAACGATGGTATTGTTCCTGGGTCTGTGGTTGTGGAGGTTTGGCCGAAACCTTGGGGGATCCCTATAGACAACACTCGAGTAAATCGCTTTTTTCCTGGAAAGTTGAGCGCTGGTTGATCCATGGGGTATTGCTCTTTGCCCTGGTCATGACCGGCATGACACTCTATAGTTTTTTTAGCGAATCGGGGTCCGTACTTGGCATCAAGACTTCGAGCATACAGAACACCTATAGTCTAATGATAGGAGCCATTTTTGCGGGGGTTGTCGGAACCGGCTTCTATCCCATTTTCGGGAATCGGGTCTGGTGCCGGTTCGGGTGTCCGTTAGCCGCTTATATGGGGGCCGTTCAACGTTTTAAATCGCGTTTTAGAATTACAACGAATGGTGGACAATGTATTTCCTGTGGCAATTGTTCAACCTATTGCGAACAGGGAATCGATGTGCGTGCTTATGCCCAAAAGGGAGAAAATATTATCCGATCAAGTTGTGTCGGATGTGGTATCTGCGCAGCCGTTTGCCCCCGTGGGGTTCTAAAATTGGAAAATGGCCCCTTGAAGGGACGTATCAATCCGACTGAAATACTATTGGGCAATGATGTGGATTTGATAGAAATATTGAATAGGAAATAACTACTTTTGGCCCATTTTAATATCCTACCGTAAAGGTATTCCTTTTGAACAATGCACACTATAAACGTAATTATTCCCGCATTCAATGAAGCCGAATCGATAGGTCTTGTCGTGAAGGAAATTCCGAAAATAGTTTCTGAGATCATCGTAGTCAATAACAATTCGACCGATGCTACGGCCGAGAATGCAAGGAAGTCCGGGGCAACTGTACTCACCGAAAATAGGCCTGGTTATGGCCATGCGTGCCTTTGTGGAATTAATTACATTGCTAAACAGTCCAAACAACCCGACATTATCGTATTTATGGATGGAGACTATTCCGATTATCCGGAAGAGCTCATGAAGGTGGTCAACCCCATCATTGAGGACGGTATTGATTTCGTCATCGGTGCAAGGGTCAAGGAATTAAGGGAAGAGGACAGTATGACCCCCCAACAAATTTTTGGTAATTGGCTGGCTACCAAGTTGATGAAATTATTTTTTAGGGCAACATTTACCGACCTAGGACCGTTTAGGGCCATAAAGTATGAAAAGTTGTTGGCCTTACAAATGGAAGATAAAACATATGGCTGGACCGTGGAGATGCAGTTAAAGGCCTTAAAGCTCCATTTGACATATGCCGAAGTACCAGTGCGTTACAAGAAAAGAATTGGCATCTCAAAAGTGTCAGGAACGATTAAAGGTAGTATATTTGCAGGCGTAAAAATTTTGGGTTGGATTTTTAAATATAGCATTCGATAAAAATGGGACTAACAATAACTTATATCATCATCACCATTTACAGTCTTGCACTGGTTCTGATTTTTTTATACAGTCTTGCGCAACTAAATCTTTTGGTCAATTATCTTGGATACAAGCGAAGCAACCAAACAGCCCCTAAGTTTAACCTTTTAGATCCAAAGGAAATTCCTTACGTTACGATACAACTTCCCGTGTATAACGAGGAATATGTTATGGAACGACTGCTCGAGAATATATCGAAGATAGCGTATCCTAAAAGTAAGTTGGAAATCCAGGTGCTTGATGATTCAACCGATGATTCGGTGCACATCACTGCAAAACATATCGATACGCTTCGGGAGGCCGGTTTGGATATCACCCACATTCGCCGTGAAAACCGACAAGGATATAAGGCAGGTGCCCTTAAAGAAGGGCTTGAAATCGCAAAAGGGGATTTTATTGCCATTTTCGATGCCGATTTCCTTCCTGCCAGTGACTGGTTGAAAAAGACGGTCATTTATTTTAAAGATCCTGAAATTGGGGTAGTACAAACCCGTTGGGGCCACATTAACCGGGATTATTCGACGTTAACGCGTATCCAGGCCTTTGCCTTGGATGCTCATTTTACCTTAGAACAAGTAGGCAGGAATGCCAAGGGCCATTTTATAAATTTTAATGGTACTGCTGGTATCTGGCGCAAGGAATGCATCCTCGATGCCGGCAATTGGGAAGGCGATACGTTGACCGAAGATCTTGACCTTAGTTATCGGGCGCAGTTAAAAAACTGGAAATTCAAGTATCTTGAAGATGTTGAAACACCCGCAGAACTTCCAGTGGTAATCAGTGCAGCGCGTTCCCAGCAATTCAGATGGAACAAGGGAGGGGCCGAAAACTTTCGCAAAAGTGTATCGAGTGTCATTACTGCCAAGAACATTTCGTTCAAGACAAAATTTCATGGGGTCATGCACTTATTGAATAGTTCAATGTTTTTATGTGTCTTTATCGTGGCCTTTTTAAGCATTCCGATGCTGTATATCAAAAACGCCTACGACAATTTGGAATGGCTTTTTCAGGCAACCAATTTCTTTATATTAAGTACCATAATTCTTTTCATATGTTATTGGTTTACTTATAAAAGCATACAGGGCAGCAGTTTCGACAATTTTGTTGACTATATTAAACTCTTCTTTACTTTTTTCTCGGTTGCACTCGGCTTTTCATTACACAACTCCATTGCAGTTTTAGAAGGCCATATGGGCAAGCGCAGCGAATTTGTGCGTACCCCGAAATTCAACCTGAACAGTTTAACCGATAGTTGGAAAACCAACAAATACCTTTCAACGAAACTATCGCCGAATATGATTTTCGAAGCGGTCTTGATGATTTATTTCCTTTTTGGGATGTATCTGGCCATCCCATTAAATGATTTTGGGCTCTTTCCCTTTCATTTGATGTTGTTTCTAGGCTTTGGTTTTGTGTTCTTTAAATCATTGACCGCAAGGGCTTAATTCATCAACTATAGGTCGTAAATAATCCGATTTAGCGCTTTACAGAAGTAATTGGCTAGGATTTTACCCATCCCCGTTTGAATCTCATAGTACTTATCGCAGCCTTTTACGAGGGAGGTGTAAGGATATCCTATTGTTTTTCCTTCCTTGAAAAAATCAACCGCAAAATGCCTGCCTACAGGGTCTAAGGGGTACGGCCTCAAAATCTCCCTTAAATACCCTAAATTAGTCGCGCAGAAAATCTACTTAAAATGTCTAACCAACTGGCCACTTACTTAAAACTCCATAAAGTTTCGTTGCTATTGGCCCTAGTAAGTTGGGTATTCTACTACTCCTTCGCACACCATTTGGAACGCACCGATTTTATAAAACTGATTACACTTTTTGCAGCCCTTTTCTTTATCTGCTTTAAGCTCATTCAATTTGAAAAATGGAATTTTAAATTTCTTTTGGTAGTCGGGATACTTTTTCGCCTCGCCTTTCTATTTGTCGAGCCCAATCTTTCGCAAGACTTTTACCGTTTTATCTGGGACGGGGAATTGATACTTTCTGGCATGAATCCATATGTGCAATTGCCCGATGTTTTGATTCGTCAAGATATTTTGCCAATTGCTAATGCCCAAGAGCTTTATGAGGGCATGGGCGCATTGAGCGCACAACATTTTAGCAATTATCCTCCTCTAAGCCAGTATTTCTTCGCCTTGGCCGCACTGCTGGGCGGGAAGAGTATTCTTAGCAAGGTGATTGTCATCAGGGTGTTACTCATCTTGGCCGATGTTGGCATTGTGTATTATGGCAGGAAACTACTCAAATTCTTGAATCGCTCCCCACATCTTATTTTTTGGTATTTCCTAAATCCATTGATTATCATCGAACTAACCGGAAACCTGCACTTCGAAGCCATCATGCTGTTCTTCTTTACTTGCGCGCTTTATTTTGTTTCAACAAACAAATGGTTTCCCGCCGCTATTCTCTTTGGCCTTTCGGTATCCACGAAACTTGTGCCTATGTTGTTCCTGCCTTTGTTCATTGGTTATTTCGGACTCAAGAAAAGCAGCTACTTTTACCTAATCATGGGTGCAACTTGCCTTTTATTGCTACTTCCTTTATATACCACCGATTTCATTACGAATTATACGAGCACCGTTGGACTCTGGTTTTCTAATTTCGAATTCAATGCCGGCCCCTATAACTTGATAAAGCAACTCGCCATCGGAGATGGAGCCAAACCCTGGGAATTGATTAAAACCTATGGTACAATTACCCCATATGTCATCATTGGGATTACTTTGCTATTTAGCATTTATGGCAGGAATCAAAAATTACAAAACTTGATCACCAATATGCTATTAGTGCTCACACTCTATTATTTTCTGTCATCGACCGTTCATCCTTGGTATATCGTATTCTTGGTATTGCTTGCAATTTTTACAGAATATAGGTTCGCCCTTCTTTGGTCTATTGTGGTAATCCTTAGTTACTTTGCCTATTCCCAAACTGATTTTGTCGAGCATATGGGGCTATTGGCAATTGAATATATCTGCGTTATCGGTTTTTTTAGTTACGAAATATTCAGGACAAGAGGAGAAAAATTGTTATTTCGAAAAAATTAGTCCCCCATTGGGGCGAATCCGTTTAAATTTGTACTTTTGACCGGTAATGAGAAACGATTTGCTTATTCTAACTACTAATAGGGCTATTGACCCTTGCCGTTCCTTTACACCGTTTCGTCGTCGCCCGTAAGGGTGTCTTTCTATTATGGAAATAGGTGAGTCCATTTCCGCCTTCAGCAAATTATATATCAATTTTTAACCTAAAAGCAACAATCAATGAATATTGTTATTGCTAGCGAGTCGCATTTTAAATATGCGCAGATTATTTGCGACACTATCGAAGAATCGGCGAAAGTTCGAGGTACGGGAATCGCTAAGCGCACTCCCGAATATATTCACAAGAAATTACAAAATGGTAACGCGGTAATCGCCTTGGACGGGGATACTTTTGCCGGATTTTGTTACATTGAAGTTTGGGGCCACGATAAATATGTGGCAAATTCAGGTCTTATCGTACATCCCGATTATCGCGAAAGGGGATTGGCCAAAGAAATAAAGAAGGCTATTTTTGAGTTGTCAAGGAAGAAATTCCCACACGCCAAGATATTTGGGATTACCACCGGGCTTGCCGTGATGAAGATCAATTATGAACTTGGCTATAAACCGGTTACCTTTTCTGAACTGACCGATGATCCCGAATTCTGGAAGGGTTGTCAAACCTGTAAGAATTTTGATATCTTGACGCGTACCGAACGCAAAATGTGTCTTTGTACAGGGATGTTGTACGACCCGACCCTCGATAAGAAAAAAGTGCCTGCCGAAAAGGAAAAATTGAATACCAAGGCATTCAGAAGATTAAAAAGCATAAAAGAAACGCTATTTCTTAAAAAGAAAGACAAATGAAGAAATTAGTACTGGCCTATAGCGGAGGTTTGGATACCTCTTACTGCGCCAAATACCTCTCAAAGGAAAAAGGATTCGAAGTACATGCAGTAAGTGTCAACACTGGTGGATTTCCAGCGGAGGAAATCGCAAAGATCAAAGAAAAGGCCTTACAGTTGGGGGCGACTTCATATACTTCCATCGATGCCGTTCAGATTTTTTATGACAAAGTCGTGAAATATCTCATTTTTGGTAATGTCCTGAAAAATAATACCTATCCCCTTTCGGTTAGTGCCGAACGTATTGTTCAGGCCATTGAAATCGTAAATCATGCCAAAAAAGTAGGGGCCGGCTATATTGCGCATGGCAGTACTGGTGCCGGGAATGATCAAGTGCGATTTGATATGATCTTTCAGATCCTTGCGCCTGAAATTGAAATCATTACACCGATCCGTGATATGCAATTGGCGCGGGAAACAGAAATTGCGTATTTAAAGGAAAATGGTGTTGAATATGAGTGGGAAAAGGCTAAATATTCGATCAATAAAGGCCTCTGGGGTACCTCGGTCGGTGGGGCCGAAACGTTGACCTCCCAGAAACCCTTGCCCGATACGGCCTACCCCAGTCAACTGCAGGAAAATGTTTCCAAGAACATCACGCTGACCTTTGAAAATGGAGAACTGACTGCCCTGAATGGGATAAAAGATAGTCCTATAAACAACATTATCAAATTAGATGCCCTCGCAGCCAGATATGCCATCGGACGTGACATCCATGTGGGTGATACCATCATTGGTATTAAGGGTCGCGTAGGTTTTGAAGCTGCAGCTCCCCTGGTTATAATAAAAGCCCATCATTTATTGGAAAAACATACCTTGAGTAAATGGCAACAATTTCAAAAAGAGCAATTGGGGAACTTTTATGGCATGCTCTTGCATGAAGGCAATTATTTGGATGAAGTAATGCGTAATATCGAGGCCTTTCTTACTGATACGCAGAAAAAAGTATCGGGAGAAGTCTATGTTTCATTGCATCCCTATCGCTATGTGCTGAATGGCATCTCCTCAAAGCACGACCTAATGAACGCTTCCTTTGGAAGCTATGGGGAAACGAACAAGGGTTGGACTGCCGAGGATGCCAAAGGCTTTATAAAGATTCTTTCCAATTCCGGCAAAATCTATAACCATGTAAACCAATACCATGATTAAGGCAGGGATTATCGGAGGTTCTGGCTATACGGGAGGAGAACTCATCAGAATATTATTGAACCACCCCCAAGTGGCAATTGATTTTGTGTATAGCACGACCCGTGCAGGGAATAAATTGGCCACTGCCCATCCTGACCTTTTGGGAATCACCGAAATGACCTTTACAAACGTTGTCAATTTAAATGTCGACGTGGTATTTTTATGTCTGGGTCATGGAAATTCAACGGCATTCATTAAAGAACATTCAGTTTCAGACACTACGAGGATCATTGATCTTAGCAATGATTTTAGATTGCAAAAAGCGCAAGAAATCGAAGGGAAAAAATTCGTGTACGGTTTGCCGGAACTTTATAAACGGCAAATACAGAAGGCAAGGTATATTGCGAATCCAGGGTGTTTTGCTACTGCCATTCAATTGGCATTGCTGCCGTTGGCCAAAGCAGGTCTTTTGAAAAATGACATACATGTAAATGCCGTCACGGGAAGTACAGGTGCGGGTGTTGGCCTGTCGGAAACTTCCCATTTTAGTTGGCGAAACAACAATGCAAGCTGGTACAAACCCTTTACTCACCAACATTTAGGGGAAATCAATGAAAGTCTTCTTGCATTGCAAAATGATGTTGGTGAACTATTTTTTATTCCGAATAGGGGAAATTTTACCCGGGGAATATTCGCAACGGCCTACACTCAATTTGAGGGAAGTCTAGCCGAAGCGATTAACATGTACCAAGATTTTTATTCAGAGGCCGTTTTTACGCATGTTTCTGAAGACCCTATCAATCTCAAACAAGTGGTGAATACCAACCAGTGTCATATACATTTACACAAACATGGTGATACCTTGTTGGTTACCTCTGTAATTGACAACCTGTTAAAAGGTGCTTCAGGTCAGGCCGTTCAAAATATGAATTTGATGTTCGGGTTCATAGAAGGTGAAGCCTTACAATTGAAAGCAGGGGTCTTTTAATATGGGATTCGTTCAGTTTCCCTTTGTGAAGCTAGAGGATAGTGGAAATCGACGTGACAGTGCATTTCAAACTAACACGGCCGAACTTTTATACATTTTACCCGTTGAATTAGTTTATAACGTTTAACAAAAATTTTAAGCATGAAAATAGCCATTATAGGGACCGGAAATTTAGGATTGTCGATTGCCAAGGGAATTCTGCATTCGAACGGTGCCACGACCATGTATTTGACCAAAAGGAATACCTCGGCCATAAAAGAGCTTGAAAAATATGGCAATGTCAAGGTAACCTCCGATAACCGGGAAGCCGTTCAAAATTCGGACATCCTTATTTTTGCAGTTCAGCCTGGTCATTTTGAAAAAATACTGGTAGCAATTAAAGATTTATTGACCGAAAAGCATGTGGTTATTTCCACCATTACTGGATTTAGTATCGCAAAGATCGAATCGATTTTGGGGAATGACAAGTACATTGTTCGAAGTATGCCCAATACGGCCATTTCTGTTGGCAAATCAATGACCTGCATTTGCAGCAACGAACCCGGCAAAAAACGTATAGAGCTTGCCAAGGCGATTTTTAACCGCATGGGTCATTCAATGGAAATTCCTGAAAGTCAAATGCAGGCAGCAACGGTAATCTGTGCAAGTGGTATCGCCTTTTGGATGCGCTTGATACGCGCGACCACACAAGGGGCCATTCAGCTGGGTTTTGATGCCAAAGATGCGCAAGAACTGGCCATGTATACCTGTAACGGCGCCGCACGCTTATTGATCGAATCGGGGAATCACCCGGAAGAGGAAATCGATAGGGTTACTACCCCTATGGGATGCACCATCGAGGGACTAAACGAAATGGAACATCAAGGCTTAAGTTCATCCCTCATTCGGGGAATCGTAGCTTCATTTGAAAAAATCAACCAAATAAAAAAAGGATAGCCATGGAATTATTCGACGTATATCCACTCTATGAGGTTACCCCTGTCACCGCAAGAGGAAGCGTGGTTAGCGATATTAATGGTCAGGAGTATCTTGATTTTTATGGGGGCCATGCGGTTATTTCCATAGGACATGGCCATCCACATTATGTAAAACGCCTTAAAGATCAATTGGATAAAATAGGGTTCTACAGCAATGCCGTTCAAAATCCGCTACAGGTACAACTTGCCCACAAACTAGGAGAACTTTCAAATTGCCGCGATTACAATCTATTTATGTGTAATTCAGGTGCCGAAGCCAATGAAAATGCATTGAAAATGGCTTCCTTCCAGAATGGGAAATCACGTATTTTGGCATTTAAAAATAGTTTTCATGGTAGGACTTCGGCCGCTGTGGCCACGACCGATGATGAAAAGATACAGGCCCCGATCAATAAACAACAGAAGGTGACTTTTTTGCCTTTTAATGATTTGATATCGCTTCAATCGGAAATTGCTAAAGGCGATGTTAGTGCAGTCATTCTTGAAACCATTCAGGGCGTGGGTGGTTTGGATGAACCTATGACCGAATTTTATCAAGGTTTGGCCAAGCTTTGCAAAGAAAACCAAGTAATTCTCATTGCCGACGAAGTACAATCGGGTTTTGGACGCACCGGTATGTTTTTTGGCTTTCAGCATCACAATATACAACCCGATATCATTACCATCGCAAAAGGTATGGGAAATGGCTTTCCCGTAGCTGGGGTGCTTATCCATAGGAGTATTAAGCCCACCTACGGCATGTTGGGTACTACTTTTGGGGGAAATCATCTGGCATGTGCAGCAACCTTGGCGGTATTGGAAGTAATTGAAAAGGAAAATCTGATTAAGAATGCGGCTGAACTTGGCGTTTATTTCAAGAAAAAGGCGGCACTGTTACCACAAGTGAAAAGGGTAAAAGGCCGTGGATTAATGGTTGGGCTTGAATTTGATTTTGAAGTTTCTGAACTTCGAAAGAAATTAATCTACCGCCAACATATTTTTACAGGCGGGGCAAAAGACAAATACGTACTGCGTATTTTACCGGCACTGAACATCACCAAAGAATATCTAGACCTATTTTTTGACGCATTACAAAAAGAGCTTACATAAATAACGACCCAGAGGCGGAGCGACTTAGGTCGTATCCTAGTATCACTAAAAAGTATAGTCTGAAATGAACCATTTTCTTTCCATAAATGACATCGATTCCCTTTCCAATTGGGTAGCCGAAGCAAGAACCATTAAGGAGAATCCAACTCGATTTCAGAAGTTGGGACACGGCAAGACACTCTGTCTCTTGTTCTTCAACAATAGCTTGCGCACCCGTTTGAGTACACAACGGGCAGCTATGAACTTGGGAATGGAGGTCATGGTGATGAACTTTGGCAACGAAGGTTGGGCGTTGGAATATGAGGACGGAACCATTATGGATCAGGGCTCTTCAGAGCACGTCAAGGAAGCGGCAAAAGTAGTTTCCCAATATTGCGATATTATCGGCATTCGGGCATTTGCCGGTTTGATCGAAAAAGAAAAAGATGAAGCTGAATTGGTTTTGAACGGTTTTAAAAAATATGCCCAAGTTCCCATACTTAATATGGAAAGTTCGGTAGGTCATCCATTACAGGCATTGGCAGATGCGATTACGCTTGCTGAACAAAGTGCGCGATCAAGACCCAAAGTGGTACTCTCATGGGCACCTCATCCCAAGGCACTTCCCCACGCTGTGCCCAATTCATTTGTTCAAATGATGCAGTTGCAGGATGCCGATTTTGTGATTACACATCCAAAAGGGTACGAGCTGAATCCGGTCATCACCAAGGGAGTGCAAATTGAGTACGATCAAAAGAAAGCCCTTGAAAATGCAGATTTTGTTTATGTAAAAAATTGGAGCAACTATACCGCCTATGGGAAAGTACTATCCCAGGATGTGGGTTGGATGATGACCGAGGAAAAATTAGGCAAGGCTAAATTTATGCACTGTTTACCGATTCGAAGAAATGTCGTCGTCGAGGATGCCGTACTTGACGGGAGTAATTCATTAGTGATTGAACAAGCCAACAATAGAACGTATGCCGCTCAAGTGGTTTTAAAGAAAATATTACAAGATAACTGAGAATCTAAAAATGGCCCTAAAACTTAAAGACAAGGTATGTATCGTCACGGGAGCTACAGGAGGCATGGGAATGGCCATTGCCGAATCGTTTGCTTTAGAAGGCGCTATGTTAGTGCTTTCGGGCCGAAATGCCGAGCGAGGGGAGGCTTTGTCCAAAAAGTTGAAAAATGCGATCTTTGTTCCTGGGGATGTGAGTCAACCCGCTTATAATGAAGCGCTTGTCAACACAGCCATTGTAAATTTCGGGAAACTTGATATTCTTTCGATTAATGCGGGCATTTTAGGGCTGGGAAATGTGGTCGAATTGCCCATTTCCACATGGCATGCTACCTTGAATACCAATCTTAGTGCCATTTTCTATTTATCCAAATTTGCGATTCCGTATCTGATAAAAGAATCACATGGAACTATTTTAATCAATGCCTCTATTGCAGCTTATAAGAGTTTTCCAAATCATCCGGCCTATTGTGCCTCAAAAGCTGCATCGCTGGCATTGATGCGGCAAATGGCGGTCGAATATGGGCCAAGAATCAGGGTCAATGCTATTTGTCCCGGTCCAGTGGATACCCAATTACTAAGGGACTCGGCCCAAGCCTTCATAGACCCTGAAATTGCCGTAGAAAATGCAAGGAAAGCAACTTTGTTACAGCGATTGGGAACAACCGAAGAGGTTGCAAAATTGGCTTTGTTCTTAGTGTCGGAAGATTCCTCATGGATTACAGGAACGGCGATGAACATTGATGGCGGAATCTTAAACGCATAAAATGAAACAAAAACTATCAATCGTAAAAATAGGTGGCAACGTCATCGAGGACGAAAAACAGCTTGAAAGGTTGCTGCTATCATTTTCTAGTTTGGAAGGCCTTAAAATATTGGTACATGGCGGCGGGAAGCTCGCCACACAAATCGCTGCCCGACTGGGTATTGAATCGCACCTTATTGGTGGCCGAAGAATTACCGATGCCCAAAGCCTTGATGTTATGATCATGGTGTACGGCGGCCTGACGAATAAAAATATCGTCGCACGCCTTCAGGCAATAAACTGTAATGCCATTGGGATGAGTGGTGCCGATGGAAATACGATTTACGCACATAAACGTCCGGTACGCGAAATCGATTACGGATTTGCCGGTGATGTAGACGGGGTGAATGTAGAAACCATTGCCGCTTTGTTGGCTGCTGGTCTGGTTCCTGTTTTTTGCGCGCTTACCCATGACAAAAAGGGACAAATCTTGAATACCAATGCCGATACGATCGCATCGGAAATTGCAATTGCCTTGAGTGTTCGCTATAAAACCACCTTATACTATTGTTTTGAAAAAAAAGGGGTGCTCTCAAATGTTGACGACGATGATTCAGTCATACAAAAAATCAATAGCACCTTGTACCGAGAACTGTTGCAGAAAAATAGCATTGCCGATGGCATGCTTCCTAAAATGGAAAACTGCTACCACGCCTTGAAAAAAGGCGTTGAAAAAGTCTGTATTGGCGATTCGGCGATGTTTGAAGACCTAAAGGCACACTATACGACCCTAACCTTATGAAGACGAAACAGCAACACTTGACGGAAAAGGCCTTGGAGTTACTCAAAAAATTGATTGCTACACCCTCGTTTTCTTCACAGGAAAATGAAACAGCAAATGCCATCGAGCTGTGGTTAAAAACTCTTGATATCGCTTATAAAAGGGAGAAGAACAATGTGTATGCCTTTAATGAATATTTTGATACTGCCAAGCCAACCTTGCTCTTAAATTCACATCATGACACTGTAAAACCGAATTCGGCCTATACCAAAGACCCATTTCACCCGCATGTAGCCGATGGCAAGTTATTCGGTCTGGGAAGTAACGACGCAGGAGGGGCATTGGTATGCCTGCTCGCCACATTTGCCCATTTTTATTCAGTCGAAAATTTAAACCATAATATCATCATCGTGGCCTCCGCTGAAGAAGAGAGTTCGGGCCCTAATGGTCTCAATAGCATGTTGTCGATCCTACCGAAGATCGATGTTGCCATTGTTGGTGAACCTACATTGATGCAATTGGCCATTGCCGAAAAAGGCTTGGTGATTTTTGATGCGGTAGTAAAAGGCACGCCATCACATGCAGCGCATCCCAATACCGATAATTCAATCTACAATAGTATTAAAGTTCTTGAATGGTTTAAAAACTATAAATTTGAGAAGATATCCGAAGTTTTGGGAGAAGTCAAACTGACGGTTACCCAAATTAAGGGCGGAAGTCAGCACAATGTTGTGCCGGCCGAAGTAGATTTGGTCATCGACGTTCGCGTCAATGATCTGTATACCAACCAAGAAATCGCGGATATCCTGAAACAGGAAGCCCCCTGTGAACTAAAGGAGCGATCGCTACGGTTGAATTCTTCATCGATTCATAAGGACCATGATCTTGTGAGGGCGGGAATAACTTTGGGCTTAAAAACATATGGATCACCTACCTTGTCTGACCAAGCCGCTTTAAGCTGTCAATCGGTCAAGTTGGGTCCGGGCGATAGTACGAGATCCCATTCAGCGGATGAGTTTATCTACATACGCGAAATCGAGGAAGGCATCAATCTTTACATTAGTCTATTGGACGAATTTTTATTAAAGACGACTGGGATCTAATAATTCAATTCCAGATGATTTATGAAAACAATAAAAATGGACTTATTGAATGGAACAAAGAAGAAGAAAAATTGGACGCGGCTTAAATTTTTGATCCAATTAGAACCGTCGACAATCTGCTCGTCGCAGGAAAACAAAAAATAGATAACAATGAAACTGTGGGACAAAGGTTTTAGTACCGACAAAAAAATCGATCGTTTTACGGTTGGCCATGATCGTGAATTGGATTTGATTTTGGCCAAGTACGATGTGATTGCATCCAAGGCCCATGCGAAGATGCTGGGGAAGATTGGTTTGTTGGAGCATGAGGAAGTTACTGATTTGGTAAACGAACTGGATCGGATATTGGAAACTATCTCGGCCGGAACTTTTACGATTGAAGATAGCTTTGAGGATATGCATTCTAAGATCGAATATGTATTAACGGAAAAATTAGGGGACACTGGAAAAAAGATCCACACGGCGCGTTCACGAAATGATCAAGTATTGGTTGCAATGCATCTGTATTTAAAAGATGAGTTGACCCAGATAAAAGCACAGACCAAAGACCTATTCGATCTGCTCATGGCATTGGCAGAAAAATTCAAGGATGTACTGCTCCCGGGGTATACGCATTTACAGATTGCGATGCCGTCTTCCTTCGGGTTATGGTTTTCGGCCTATGCCGAAAGTCTGATAGACGACCTCTATTTTATCAATGCGGCTTTCAAGATGGTGGATCAAAACCCATTGGGAAGTGCAGCAGGTTATGGTAGTTCCTTTCCGATCGATCGAAGTTTTACGACCATGGAGTTAGGCTTTGCCGACATGAAATATAACGTGGTCGCAGCACAGCTAGGAAGAGGCAAGGTAGAAAAAGCAACTGCATTTGGGATGGCCAGTATCGCATCAACGCTATCTAGAATATCGATGGATATTTGTCTCTATATGAACCAGAACTTTAATTTTATTAGTTTTCCCGATGCCTTGACAACAGGAAGCAGTATCATGCCACACAAGAAAAATCCGGATGTTTTTGAATTGGTTCGGGCTAAATGCAATAAATTACAATCGGTTCCGAATCAACTCACTATGATTCTCATTAATTTGCCAAGTGGTTACCATCGAGATTTACAATTGGTCAAGGAAATCATATTGCCTGCCATTGAAGATATGAAGGCCTGTTTAGAGATTTTGACCTTCAGTCTGAAGGAAATCAAGGTCAACAAGGCTATCTTGGAGGATCCTAAATACGACTATCTTTTTAGTGTCGATACCTTGAACGAATTGGTACTTTCGGGAATGCCTTTTCGGGATGCCTATAAAAGAATGGGTCAGGAAATCCAAGAGGGCACCTTCAAACCCAATCGCGACATTGCACATACCCATGAAGGCAGTCTAGGAAATCTATGCTTAAAGGAAATTCGGGAAAAAATGATAAAAGCTATGGCCTTATAACTATTTTATCATTCCTAAATTTATGACTTCCTGTTCGGTCAAGTAGCGCCAGTGGCCTCTTGGAAGGTCTTTTTTGGTAAGTCCGCCGTAAACGACCCTATCGATTTTAACGACCTCATATTCAAGATGTTCAAATATTCGCTCGACGACTTTATTTTTAGAGCTGAAGATTTCAATACCTACCTCACGTTTCGGTGCGTCGTCAATAAAACTAATATCTTGCACCCGTACCGGCTTTTCATCGATTAATATACCTTCTTGGATCTTTACCAGGTCGGCACTTCGTAATTCTTTGTCAAGGACAACATGATAAATTTTCCGCAAACCGTTTTTAGGAGCTTTTAATCGCTTGGTCATATCCCCATCATTCGTAAACAATAGGAGTCCTGTCGCATTTTTGTCCATTTTATCAATGGGCAGCAACGTAGCTTTCGATGCATTTGAAATGAGTCCGGCCACATTTCGACGTCCTTTTTCATCACGCACCGTAGTAGAAAAATCCTTTGGTTTATTCAGGAGTACATATTCTTTTTTCTCAGGATTCAATAAGCGCCCGTCGAACTTGACTTCATCGGTCAACTTTACCTTATAGCCCATTTCGGTAACGGGTTTGCCATTCACGGTTATATTACCGGCGGCAATGTAAATGTC
Organism: Flavobacteriales bacterium; assembly: GCA_038316335.1. Lineage (GTDB taxonomy): Bacteria > Bacteroidota > Bacteroidia > Flavobacteriales > Flavobacteriaceae > JALHST01. Next base: position 17,266 of record JBBQAM010000001.1, on the reverse strand, counting down.
GGCATCACGTCGGGAACAAACCCCTGAATTGGCAACATATTTGTTCAAACGGATTACATCTGGATTGGCAGGTTTTTGGGGCTCCGAGCGTTTGCGAAGCGGCGCATTGCCTCGGGCATAACTTTTCTTTCGAAAGGCTCCTCCGCGGTTTCCGGATGATTTGCTGTCCTTATTGGAATCTGACCTGCCCATAGTGCATATTTTTGCAAAGGTAGCAAAGCAAATTGGATCAGACCACTTGATTGCTGGTATTCGTTTTACAAAATTCGGTTGAGAACCAAATCGATATTTATTAAGAGAATACTGAATACACCTACAACGATGATCATTTTAAGGATATTATGTAGGCCCACATAGTGCATTTTGGTCCTTGAATTCCATAGGATTATCAGGAACAATATCAAGAGAACCACAGCTGCCAAAAAATAAAGATACATATAGCCAATATCAAAATAGTTGATAAGGAGAAGCGCAGGCAGTAGTGTAAGAATAACCAAAATACTAATGCAGATCTTAGAAAATCGTGCGCCATAAAGTATCGGAATGGTCTTATAATTCTGCGCCAGATCCCCTGCGATATTTTCAAGGTCTTTAATCAATTCCCGGGCCAATATCAATAAAAACAGGAAGATGGCATGAACAAAAATGACTGAATCAAAATTTTTATAATATACAAATACCGCAAAGAAAGGGGCAATTGCCAAGGTTGCCGATACAATATTTCCCACAAAGGGAACCTTCTTTAGCTTGTGGGAATAGAACCATATCCCGAAAATATAGGACGAGAAAAACAACACGGCCTTAAAAGAAACCGAACTGGCCACAAAAACGGCCAATAGATTTAGTACAAAATAGGTTGACAATTTGAATCGTTGGCTGACCAACCGATCCAACATGCTCTTTCTTGGTTTATTGATAAGGTCTTTTTCGGCATCGTAAAAATTATTGATGATATACCCGCCTGCAATAACAAAGGCAGTGGCCAAAACGATACAGAATAAATTCAAGTCAAAAACAATCCGGCGTAGGGGTAAGTGAGGTGCTAAAATGTAAATAGAAGCCAAATATTGGGCAAGGACAATAATCAAGATATTGTACCCGCGCACCACAGAGAACAAACTCAAAAACTTTAGCAGTAGTAGTTTGTTTTTTCTACTCAGCATGTGCTATGTAGTAATTAGAAGTTGTAAACCACTTCCAAGCTATATTCTTTCAATGCTTTTTTGGCCTTGTCAAAATCTTGGGTGAATCCTAGAATATAACCACCACCTCCCGAGCCACACAATTTTAAATAATAGTCATTGGTTTCGATGCCTTGCTGCCATAATTGATGGAACTTTGGGGGGATCATGGGTTTAAAATTATCAAGCACAACATGGGACAATTGCTTCAAATTGCCAAAAAGTGATTTTATATTTCCGTTGACAAAATCCTCAACACACGCATCGGTATGTTTTATAAACTGATTTTTTAACATATTTCGAAAGCCTTCATGTTTCATTTTTTCCATGAACAACTGCACCATAGGGGCAGTTTCGCCAATAGAACCGCTATCTAACAAGAAGACCGCACCTTTTCCTGCTTGGTTCTGCGAAGGGATGCTGGTCGATTCGATATTATTCTTTGAATTTATCAGAATGGGAAGACTTAAATAACTGTTTAAGGGATCTAATCCAGAAGATTTTCCATGAAAAAATGATTCCATTTTTCCAAATATTTTCTTCAATCGCAGTAGTTTTTCCCTAGTCAGGTTCTCCAATACGGTGATTTTGTCTTGCGCATATTTGTCATAAATAGCAGCCACCAATGCGCCGCTACTTCCTACTCCATATCCCTGTGGGATAGAGCTGTCAAAATACATGCCTGCCTGAACATCGCTCTTTAAAGCCCCAAAATCAAGGGAAAATAGTTCTGGGCTATTCTTATGTACAATTTCGAGGTATCCTACGAATTCCCGCAAGTTACTATTTGATTTTTTTGCGGTCTCCGATGATATTTCATCGGTTTTCAAAGCCCCTTTAAAAAAATTATAAGGAATGGAGAGTCCTTTGGAATCTTTGATAATCCCATACTCCCCAAATAGAAGGATTTTTGAATAAAATAAAGGTCCATTCATTATTTAACCAGTGGTTTTGAACAACGTAAAGAATATCTATTGGACAAAAGTAAATCTAAAAATTACATTTTTTGCGCACCCAATCCAATTCTATCGCAAATATAGTGCCCGTTTTCACAATATACAACCAACTCATCCTTAATAAATTGAATCACCTTCCCTTTTTCGTTCTCCGGGTACAAAAGATGGACGTTTGCACCGGCATCCAAGGTAAAACAAAGATGGCTATTCGATTTTTTTCGAAATTCCCATATCTTTTCGATAATCGAAAGTGTATTTGGCTTCATAAGTAGGTAATAAGGCCTGCTAGTCATCATCATCGCATGCAATGTCAAGGCCTCACTTTCAACGATAGCTATAAATTCGGCAAGATCCCCCGAGGCAAAAACTTCTTGCATTTTCGAAATAGTGTCATAGGCTTGGGCAAAACGTCGATCCGCAAAAGGATGACCCTGCATAAGATCATGGCCTACCGTGCTACTTACCTGCTTTTCTCCTTCGTTTACCAATAAAATAGTATCGTTAAAGTCCTTAAAAATCGAATGTAACTGAAACGGATATTTTATAGCATATAGATTACTACTACCAGCAATATCTTTATGGACGCCCCAATGTACCAATGAACCTTCAATGCTTCGAGATGCACTTCCAGAACCCAACCTTGCTATAAAGGAAGCCTTTTTGATAAAAAAGCCAAGATCCATTGCAGGACTAAGCTGTCTCTCAAGATCCATCAGGCAAAGTGCCAAAGCGGCCATTCCACTCGCTGACGATGCTATTCCGCTACTATGCGGAAATGAATTGGAAGTTTCAATCGTAAAATGATACTGCTTTAAAAAGGGCAGATACCTCTCGATTCTTTTGAAAAAAGTTTCGATTTTCGGCTTGAATTCTTTCTTTGGCGAACCCTCGAACCAAATCTCAAAAGAAAAAGAGCTATTTGGTAGGGACATTTTTCGATAGTTCAACGTAGTCGTGGTGGCACAGCCATCAAGCGTAAAACTAATTGACGGATTTGCAGGTATTTGAGTCTTGGTCTTTCCCCAATATTTAATCAAGGCAATGTTACTGGGAGCCTTCCATGTCACAGAACCCCCAGGTATTAAATGGGCATACGCCGAAGGCACAAAATCATTTTCCGTCATCGAAGTCGCAATTTTGACAAAGATAGTTTTTACGAAGTTTTCCGTAGTCTGAAATCAAATTAAATCCTTATTTTAGAGCTTATACACAAACTATTTTGAAAAACAAACTGACCTATATTTCCATGGCCGTAAGTATTTGCATGATCATTGGGTTTCTCTCTGGCTTTGCAACTCAAAGCGCTATCAATGGTTGGTATATGCAATTGAACAAACCAAGCTTTAATCCTCCCAATGCCATTTTTGCGCCTGTATGGTTGGTACTTTATATAATGATGGGGATTTCGGCCGGCATTGTTTGGGCCAGGGGCATTTATCATAGTTGGGTAAAAACGGCCCTGTATCACTTTTGTTTTCAACTCCTCTTAAATGCGATGTGGAGCATCGTCTTTTTTGGTCTCAAACAACCATTTTGGGGTCTACTCATCATTCTTGCCTTAATCGTTGTGTTGGTCTTAACAATCAAATGGTTTAAAGTAGTCAGCTCGGTAGCAGCCTACTTGCTCGTACCCTACCTTTTATGGGTATGTTTTGCCGCCCTACTCAATTATAAAATTTGGGAACTGAATTGAACAGATTCATTTTTTGGTTGCCTTTCACCGATACCCCACTATTGGTTCTGCTCGCTTCTTTCGTTGTTTTTATCAAGTTTTAATACCCATAAATCAATTGTTTGCAATGGCTTGGGCCGCCATATACCCGCTTGTCCAGGCATTTTGAAAATTGAAGCCACCTGTTATGGCATCCACATCAATGACTTCGCCGGCAAAAAATAAATCGGGATACAATTTGCTTTCGAACGTCTTGAAATTTATCTCCTTCAATACCACGCCACCCGCAGTTACAAACTCTTCTTTGAATGTACTCTTCCCATCAACCTGAAACATTCCACTTGTAAGTTGGTCTGCTAGGTTTTGCAATTGTAATTTGGTAACATCAGACCATTTTAGTTCTTCTGGGATACCACTATACTTCACCAAATTCGTCCACAAGCGTCTTGGTATTGATACGGCTTTTGTTCTGAAAATGGTTTTCTTAGCCGCCACCTCCTTTAATTCCATTAATAGCTGAAAAACCGCAGCCTCATGATATTCAGGGAGCCAATTTATTTTAACTAGGAATTTATAATTTAATTTGTTTAGTATTTTAGAACCCCAGGCCGACAATTTCAAAATGGCAGGACCGCTCATTCCCCAGTGGGTAATAAGTAAAGGCCCTTCAGATTCCAAAATGGTTTCCTCGGCAACCTGACTGGCCAATTTTATTGTTATTTTGGGATTGAAAAGCTTCTTTGATACGATTTTCACGTTCGCATAGGTGCTTATACCTGGTATTCCCAAAATACGTTCATCCTTTATATTGAATGTAAAAAGTGAAGGTGTTGGCGGTTCTATGGTATGCCCCAATCTTTCAAGGATTCCCCATATTTTAGGATTACTGCCAGTAGTTATCAACAGTTTTCGCGCATGATAGACCTTCTTGATCGATCGTACACGCCAGCCTGCATGATCTTGCATATCTTGCCCCTTTTCAATGGGTGCAAAATCAACCACAGAACTGTGTCTTAATAACGTAATGCCTAAGCGGTCTGTTTCCTTTAAAAAAAAATCGATAATTGTTTGCGAAGAATTTGAAACAGGAAACATGCGACCGTCTTCCTCAATTTTTAAGGCGATTCCCCTTTGCTCAAAAAATGCCACGGTATCCCCGCTAAAGTGAGTGTGAAAAGGTCCCAATAGTTCCTTCCCCCCTCTTGGATAATTGGCCGCCAAAATACGGGGATCGAATTCTGCATGGGTAACATTGCATCTACCTCCTCCAGAGACCTTAACCTTTCCCAATACCTCATTACCACGTTCGAGTATAGCAATCGAGAGGTTTGGATCGGCCTCGGCAATATGTATGGCCGCATAAAAGCCAGCCGCACCTCCACCTACAATGATTACATCAAACATTATTTGACCCTTTCGGGATAGTTGGTAATTATACCGTCAACACCCCATTCTTTGGCCAAAGCTATATTCTTTGGATCATTGACTGTCCAAGTATACACCTTGAACCCTTCGTCATGAATCTTATCCACGATTTCCTGATTTAAACTTTCAAATTTGGGATTGATCGATTCTGCGTGAAGTTGCTCGGCTATCTGTAGGGCCTCCAGAGGGTCTTCTTCGGTTAAAATGGCGATGGGGATAGTTTTATTCAAATCCCGAATAGCCTTAAGTTCATCCCACTTAAAACTTGAAATCAGGAAATCTTTCAACGCCCAACCCTTTTCTTTAATATAATACGCAGTTATGTGGTTTACCCGATTGGCCGTATCGGCCCCCTTTAGTTCGATGTTGAGTCGCACGCTGTGGTCGATGAGCTTCAATACATCCTGTAATATCGGAATCTTATAATTGCCATCTAAAGTTAGTTTCTTCAAATCGACGATACTGTATTCTTCGATTTTGCCTCCCCCATTGGTAAGACGTTCGACACGCTCATCATGAAACACAACTGTTTCACCACTAGCAATATTGAAGACATCTATTTCGACCATATCTACACCCATGTCAATTGCCTTTTGAATAGAAGCCAATGTATTTTCAGTTTCGTGCCCCATGGCACCACGATGCCCAATAATCAATGGTTTATCCATTTTGCTGCAGCTTTGTACAAAAATTAAAGAAAGAATTATAATCGAAAGTTTAAAAGAAAATCTCATAGGATGCTACAATTTGGTTTGTTTGACTTGGCCTAGTTTCAGCATGTTAATTTACACATACCCTATTTTAAGCGGTAGCCCTAATTGTGCGGGCTTTTTTGAAAAATCGATTAATAGTATTGCCAAAGATACAACCCCTTACCCTATCTAGGAAATTGAAAATTCTAGTTTTGAAAGCTGGATTCATTGGCATATGAATTTATAATATATTGTTTTTCAGTATAATAGAAATTAATTGTTGTTGAAACTCTTAATTTTTTAATTATATTTAGTGCATCAACAACCACTAAATATCCAAATTATGTTTACAAAACAAAATTTACTTGCGACCTTGGCCGGTTTTGCGGTCATGTTTTTACTGGGTTACGGCATTTGGGAATTCCTTTTGGCCGATTTTTTCGAAGGCCATACCTTGAAATCTATTATGGTCGAAGAAATGAATATCGGCTTGATCGCCGTGAGCAACCTTATTGCCGCCTTTGCCTTAAGCTCGATTTATGGTAAATGGGCCAGGGGTCATCACAGCGCAACCGATGGCTTTCAATATGGGGCTTGGATCGGCCTATTTATAGGATTTGGCATCGGTTTGCTCAATTATGCCCTTATGGGACTAATGGATATGACCGGCACCTTGGTAAATGGTGTCGTTGAAGTCATATTTTATGGTATCATTGGTGCCGTTATCGCACTGGTCTACAAGGCGACCGCCCCTAAAAGTGCCTAAATGACTTCATGACGAATGGAAGTAATTCAAGGTCTTGGAATCCCCAAGGCCTTTTTTATTGAAGTTTAAAGAGATACGATTGTAAGGGTTCGATTGTAATAGTTGTTTTTCCAAGTCCGTCTTCGACACGAAATCCTCCCGCACTCCCATAAAGTGCATCGGTCATAGTATAGGTGCCGTCCTTTAGTTCCCAGAGACGAATAATATCGGAAGGTACCAGTAATTCGAAACTGTAACGTTGATCTGTATCAAAATTACTAATGACTATGAGTTTCTCATTTTGTGACCAACGTACAAATGACAATACGCGATGATTGTAGTTTTGTGTGCGTTCTCTGTTAAAATAGTGGATATCTCGATATTCCCCCATCAAAGCTTCGCTGTTTATCGTAAAGTTTAAGAGCCGCTTATAGAAATCACGAAGGGTCCTTTCCTCTTCTGATAATTGGCCCCCATCGAATTTTTTATCATTTACCCACCTTTGATGGTTTGGGACGCCGATATAATCAAAAATCGATGTTCTCGTTGGGCTCCCAAAACCTGCATTTTCCTTGGCAGGCTCCCCAACTTCCTGGCCGAAATAAATCATGGTCGGCGAGGTACCAATAGTCGCCGAAACCACCATTGCGGGCATGCCAATTCGGGCATCCCCTGCAAAATCAGGGCTTGCAATGCGTTGTTCATCGTGGTTCTCCAAAAAATGGAGCATATGATGCTCGATATCCTGCATCCCTTCTTGCACTTTGGGCATGTGGTCGGTCCATCCATGGCCTTGCATAATATGCTTTAATGAATCATAAAATTCGACCTTGTCATAGAGATAATCCATTTTCCCTTTAAAGATATAATCCCTGTACAGCTGTGGGTTATATACCTCAGCTAAGAGAAACGCCTCCGAATTTTTCATTTTAATATGCGAATTCATATAGCTCCAGAATTCAACAGGCACCATCTCGGCCATATCAAACCGAAAACCATCTACTCCAAGCTGAAGCCAGTAAATGGCGATATCCTTAAATTTTACCCAAGAACTCGGCACATCCTTATCAGCCCAAAATTGATAATGTTCTTTAAAACCCTTCGCTTCAAATCCTTCAGGGAGCAAATCGAAATCATAGGAACCATCGGGGCGTACCCCATAATTGATTTTTACGGTCTCATACCAGTCGTTCATATCGGGTCGGGCCAAACGCGATCCATTCCCGGTCCATTTCGCTGGGTTCTCGTGAAACTGGCCAATGAAGTTTGGCACATTTACCCCTCCTAAAGGCCGATACCCATGCTGCCAGATAGGCACTTCAAATTGGGTGTTCGGGATGTAATAGAAATTATTGTCGCGAAGATATTCAATAGATGCATCATCGGAAGCGCCAAAAGGTTCAAAACCGACCGGAGTTGATTTGCCTTCATACTTGCGGGCGACGTGATTCGGAACGATATCGATGAGTACTTTTAACCCAACTTTATGGGAACGGGCCAAAAGTTCCTTAAACTCTTTCAATCTATTGGCCGGATCTATTGCTAGATCTGGATTAACGTTGTAATAATCCTTAACGGCATAGGGGGATCCGGCACGACCTTTAACAACATTGGGGTCATCATTAGAGATACCATATTTCGAATAATCGGTAACAAGGGCATGATGAGGAACACCGGTATACCATATATACGTGACGCCTAAATCCTTAATTTCGCGTAGTGCTTTTAGCGAAAAATCGGAAAATTTGCCAACTCCGTTTTCTTCCAAGGTACCCCAAGGGGTGTTGGTGGTATTGGTATTTCCGAAAAGCCTTGTGAAGACCTGATAGACTACTTCCTTTTTCTTTTCTTTTTTGTTTTGCACCATTTTAGTTACTTCTATTTTTTCCTGTTTACAAGCAACAAGCAAAAGTAGTATACTGCATACAACATTCGCTTTTATCATATTTTTTGTTGGGATATAATGTATTGCATATGCCATTCGCTGCGTACGTGTTCGTATTGGCCATTTGGATACAGTTGTCAGTTTGCGCATAAAATTTGAATGTACCATTTAGAAAGGGCGACCTTGGGCCCAAAAACTTCCGAAACACCTATTTTCAATGGCGTATCTTCGCAATTACAAATGCCTTCAACCCCTCAGGCCCCGTCCGCGTACATTGCTGGAAATTTCAAAACCCTAACTTCGGTTTCAATTTCTGTTTTATGAATATTTCAAGGATCATCCTATCAAAACTGCCTTCGCCTCTTAGAGGTGGGTAAAAAGCTGCTTTAAAGCTATGGGTTTTAATAAAATTTTCGCAGTCGGTCGTTATGCTTGCCCATTTTTGTGTACGGTCTCATTATTCGGCGAAATGGCCACTCTACTGCCATTGACTCGAATACTGATTTCTTCTTTACCATCCAATTCAAATCTCGTTTCGGACGCGCTCACCGAAACTTTCAGGATGCGCTTCCTAAAATTTATTTTGAATGAATACCCCTTCCATTGTTTGGGAATCCTAGGTGTAAATGAAAGTTTGTCCTCTACGATCCGCATCCCGGCAAAACCTTCCACGATGCTCATCCAAGTACCTGCCATCGAAGTAATGTGCAGACCCTCCTCGACCTCCTTGTTGTAATCATCCAAATCTAATCGGGAAGTGCGCAGGTAAAATTGGTAGGCCTGTTCCATTCGATTCAATTTAGCGGCCTGTATACAATGAACACAAGGTGAAAGTGAGGATTCATGTACCGTAAAAGGTTCATAGAAATCAAAATGTCGCTCCAGTTCTTCCAAGGTGAAATCAGCCTCAAAGATATAAAAGGCCTGCAGGGTATCGGCCTGCTTAATGTAAGGGGAGCGCAAAATACGGTCCCAACTCCATTTCTGATTGATGGGCCGCTGTGATTTGGGGAGATTGGCCACAGGTATCAATTCCTTGTCCAAAAAGTTGTCCTGCTGCAGGTAGATGCCATGTTCTTCAGAAAATGGAAAATACATATTCTTTGCTACTTTTTTCCATTTTTCCGTTTCCTTTTCGGTCAATTTGGTAAGCCCGATAATGCGATGATAATCCTCAGGATAACCATCTTTTACTTTTTGTAGCTGTTCTAATGCAAAATTGAGACACCAGCGACCTAAATAGTTCGTATAGAAATTATTATTAATGTTGTTCTCGTATTCATTGGGTCCGGTAACCCCTAAAATGACATATTTGTTCTTTTGGGTAGAAAATGTGGCACGTTGCTCCCAGAAACGGGCAATTCCGATTAAAACCTCTAAGCCCATATCGGGTATGTAGGTGTAATCGCCAGTAAATCGGTAATAATTAAAGATAGCAAACGCAATGGCCCCTGTTCTATGGATTTCCTCAAAGGTAATTTCCCATTCATTATGGCACTCCTCGCCATTCATGGTCACGAATGGATAAAAGGCAGCCCCATTGATGAATCCCAGTTTTTTGGCGTTTTCAATCGCCTTTTCTAAATGGTTGTAGCGATATTTTAGAAGATTTCTTGCGACTTTCTGATTTTTGGTCGCCATATAAAAAGGAAGGCAATATGCCTCGGTGTCCCAATAGGTACTTCCCCCATACTTTTCACCTGTAAATCCTTTTGGCCCAATATTCAGTCGGGAATCTTTGCCCAAATACGTCTGGTTCAATTGAAAAATATTGAATCGAATGCCCTGTTGTGCTTTGATATCACCGGTTATCGTAATATCGCTCATCTCCCAGATTTTTCCCCAGGATTGTTTCTGTTTTTCCAATAAGGCTTCAAAACCCAGCTCCGTTGCCTGTTTGAGTGCGGTTTTTGCGGCATTCACCAATTCTGCTACTTTGTGGTTTCGGGATACGGTATATCCTCCGAATTTATAGAGACAAATAGTTTCCCCTTTCTTGACTTTTTGGCTATATTCATGGCCCACCCAAAGCTCTTTTTTCGTTACAACGGGTATTTTTGCCACTTTTTTTCCTTGGTAATACAGATGCGATTCCATAAAGGTACACGTGCCGAAGTTGGTCTTCATTGTATGGGACTCAATAAATGCCTGTTGTCCTTCGGATGTCAGTTGGGTCGTATTCCAGAATTTATCATCCCAATTGGAGTCCTCGTTCTGTATGCCACTATCTAAATAAGGTTTATAAGAAATTTCTACATCTTCGTTAACGGGTGTGATTTCATATTTGATGGCCCCCAGCTCATCGAGATCTAAACTAAGAAGTCGCGTACTGCTAACCTTCAATTTTACAGCATTGGGCATAGTAGCCAAAAAATCACGACGGTACCAACCTTCTTGCATATTCAGCTCCCTACGAAAATCGCCTACAGCTGTACAGGTGTTGAGATCGAGTTCCTCACCATTCGCAAGGACATTGATCCCAATCCAATTCGGGGCATTCAGCACTTTGGCAAAATATTCGGGATACCCATTTTTCCACCAGCCTACACGTGTTTTATCTGGATAGTATACCCCCGCGATATAACTTCCTTGAAATGTTGGTCCTGAATACTGTTCCTCGAAATTGGCCCGTTGACCCATCGCTCCGTTGCCAATACTAAAGAGGCTTTCCGATGACTTGACGTTTTCTTTATCAAATCCTTCTTCGATGATCGACCATTCACTTGGTTTAATATAATCTTGGTTCATTTGATGCTAATTTATGTGATGAGGCCCTTGGCGATACGTTCGGGCATTAATCATAATTTAATTGTAGCAAAAGTAGGATACTTCTGCCATGTCATATAATTGAATTCAAAGGATAAACACATGCTCGATATTCCGAATACATTATGGCACTCACTATCATCTTTTACTCAATTCTGCGATTAATGTATTCAAAAAATCAATATCTATTTGTGTGAAATTCTCGAAATTGTAGTTGGCCTCCGAAAGAACTTCGGCCTCCCCGATACCGATACTGATCATCCCTGCGGTATTGGCTGCGGCTATACCAGCCAGAGCATCCTCAAAAACGACACAATTTAAAGGTGCTGCCTCCAAATTTTTAGCTGCGATCATGAAGACTTCTGGATCTGGTTTCGCCTTGGTCACACTATTTCCGTCGACTATGGCATCAAAATACGTCAATAATTTGACCTTTTCCAAAATCGGGCGGGCATTTTTACTGGCCGATCCCAATGCCATTGGTATTCTCGAATCCTTTAGATGGTCAAGGACCTTAATCACATCAGGAAGAATCTCCGAAGTATCCATATTTTGAATATAGTTCAGATACGCTTCGTTTTTTTCTTTCAACCACGCATCTTTTTGATTTTGTGAAGCTTTTATTTCCCCCATGTCTAAGAGTATCTCAAGACATCTTTTTCTACTTACCCCCTTGAATTGTTCATTTTGTTCTTCTGAAAATGGTATACCGAGTTCGTCTGCCAATGTTTTCCAGGCCCGATAATGGTATTTTGCGGTATCGACGATAACACCGTCCAAATCAAAAATAAATCCAATTTTTTTCATGGGCTTTTGAATATCACAGAATTGTTGATGGTACTTTTTGAGTTTGTTCTTACTTTATTTATGGCGCTTTTATTATGTGCGTCAAGGAATTCTTGTTTTGTGGTCTTTGGGCAATAATCCCATATATTGTTTAAATTTCCTATCGTAACCATATTGCAGAACACAACCATTATGAATGAAATCTAATTCCCCGTCGAAGCCCGCTCAATGATTGTCGCCTCTATTACTTTGGTACAATAGGTTTCCCTTTCATCGATTGGTTCATTCTCTATTTTTTCAATCAACATTTGTGCAGCCATTTCGCCCATCTTTTCGCCGTGTTGGGCAATGGTCGTAAGGGAAGGGCGCACATATTTAGATAACAATCCGTCGGTAAAACCAATAAACGCGATGTCTTCTGGAACGCGATGCCCAAGTTCCTGGGCAATTCCCATAGCGAGTACCGCAAATATTTCATTGACACATAATACGGCATCGATCTTTGTATTTTGAAAAAAGTACCGTATTACATTTTCATCGATTTCATCATACGGCAAGGTTAAAATTAAATTCTCATCATATAGGATGCCTGCTACCTGCAAAGCCTCCTTGTAGCCTTCACCACGAAATCTACTGACATTAAAATACGTATCTGTCGTGATTAAGGCAACATGCTTCCTATTATCGGCAATTAATGTAGAAACCGCTTTAAATGCTATTTGTTTATCATTGATAATTACCTTATCGCAATCGATGTTATCAGTGATCCGATCAAAGAGCACTAGGGGAATCCCCTGTTCGGTGACCTCTTTCAAATGTGCAAAATCGTTCCTGGCCTGCGTTTCCGCTGAAAGTGACATGATAAACCCATCAACACTGCCGTTGGCCAGCATTTCCATATTGATAACTTCTTTGTCAAAAGACTCATCGGAAACACAGACCACTACGTTGTATCCACGGGTCCCGGCATAATTTTCGATGCCCCTGAAGACCGTGGTAAAAAAATGGTGCACGATGTTGGGAATAATCACCCCGATATTCTTCGTCTGTTTATTCTTAAGACTTATCGCAATATTATTGGGCTTATAGTTATATAACTTTGCAAATGCCTGTACCTTTTCCTTGGTATCCCTACTTATTTCATTACTGTTTTTTAGGGCTTTGGATACCGTAGATATCGAAACCCCCAATTCCCTGGCAATATGTTTGAGTGTGATTTTTCTTTTCAAAACTTGTTGTAAATACACATTTTATAAAATGAAGCCCCTTGAATAGAATCATGCCATACTATAAACATTGGCCAAATCAGGGTTGTCTTATAGTTGGTTTACAGTTTGATAATCGTTGTAATCGACGGCACTCTAGTTAAAGGAGTGTGATTTGAAACGTTGAGAACGCATTAATTTACTTTATTGGCCGCAGTAATCCTCTCTTGGATCCCACTGATCTGGCACGAATTTACATGCCTAACATTCCACAATCGTTTTGAACGATTTTTTATGAATACTATAAATTGATGAAATTTAAGTATTAAATCTGCAAGATGAAGAAATCTCACTTATTTTTATAATTTACCATAATATTCTCTTAAAATGTTAATAAAATTAATGTTAAGAAAAAAGTGTTATATTTGTCAATATGCTTAATAAGCAACGTTCAACTGCTGATAGAATTAGGAAATTTATAAATTTCTTATTGTACAATTGTTAAAGTCGCATATTCTAAAAGTTATTAACACGAAACCGTTTTCGTAATTTATTAACATTGCTACTGAAGAATTTTAACAGCATTTTTACATATTTTTAACGCTTGTAATTAAATTAACTCAACTTAAATTAACTCTTTATGAAGATTACACTACTAAAAAGCCTGTTGGTGCTAGGGGCATTTCTATGCTTTGGGTCCACGCAGGCACAAGAGGTGTCCGGATCAGTTAGGGACGCCAATGGTCCCTTGCCAGGCGCAAGCGTCGTAGTAAAAGGGACGACCAATGGCACCCAGACCGACTTTGATGGTCTTTTTGCCTTAAACAATGTGGCCGATAACGCTACTTTGGTGATCAGTTATATCGGCTACAAGACCTTCGAAATCGCCGTGGCCGGGAAAACTTCAATTGATGTGACTTTAGAGGAAGATGCTGAGGCCCTTCAGGAAGTTGTGGTTACCGGATATGGTTCACAAGCCAAGAAGGAAATTACGTCTTCCATAACGAAGGTCGGCGAAGAGGAATTCAATAAGGGGGTCGTTAACACGGCAGCCAATTTGCTACAAGGTAAAGTGGCAGGTCTGACCATTTACAATAAAGGTGGTAACCCCAACGTAGATCCCGTAGTTCGTTTACGTGGTATTTCTACGGTTGGCGCCAACTCATCTCCCTTGGTAGTAATCGACGGAGTGGTCGGGGCCTCGTTGAACAACGTGGATCCGAACGACATCGAAACCATAACCGTCCTTAAAGATGGTTCGGCTGCTGCGATTTATGGTACACGGGGATCCAGTGGGGTCATTTTAGTAACCACGAAAAGCGGGAAAGCTGGGGATGTTAAGGTAGAATATAACGGACAATTGGCCGTTTCTTCTGCTGCGCACCTTTTACCCGTAATGTCTGCGGATGAGTTTATAGCCGCTGGCGGTGTTGATCTTGGTTCAAAGACCGATTGGTTGGAGGCTGTAACGATCAATGGTTCTAGCAAAATAAACAATGTTGCCGTTTCAGGAGGTGATGGTAAAACGACGTATCGTGTTTCCGGCAACTTTAGGGAAGAGCAGGGAATTTTATACAATTCCGGTTTTAAGCAATACAATACCCGGGCGAACTTAAGTACCCGAACCTTCAACGATAAGTTACGCATCGATTTTGATGCCTCGTATACGAAACGAAATAGTAATTTTAGTTTTAACGAGGGCTTGCGCTACGGGCTGCTATACAACCCCACAGCACCAATTTATGCTGATGCTTCCCCATTCCCATTTGATGGCGCTTCGTATGGTGGGTTTTTCGAGACCCTAGGCTTGTTCGACAGTTTTAATCCGGTCTCCATTGTAAAACAAAGTTCGAATTTAGGAACAAAGGACGAATTTGTATACAGTGCCAACTTTAACTATGACATCATGGACAACTGGGATGTCAACGTCCTCTTTTCACAACAAACCAGTAAATCGAATGCCAAAGGCTATAGTCCGACTACGGCCTTATACCTTGGAAACGCTACCAGCCCAATTCGAAAAGGACGTGCCTCCTTGTATACCGAAGAACGCAATTTTAAATTATTAGAGGCCTACACCACTTATAATACAAACTTTGCGCAACGGGTTAACTTGTCAGTGACCGCGGGGTATTCCTGGCAGCAACAGAATCAGTTCAATTACTCACTGTCCGCTGGAGGGTTTCCGAACGATGCGCTACGATATGTAAACGCCTTACAATGGTCTTCTGATTTGGACAATGCCGGATTTGCTGATTATAGTAGCAATGAATGGCCCGATGATCGGATCATCGCCTATTTTGGTCGGGCCAGTGCCACCTTTGATGATGCCATATTTTTTAACGCCTCGGTACGGCGCGAAGGTTCCTCAAGATTTGGTATCGATAAAAAGTGGGGTACCTTTCCTGCGGCTGGTATCGGGGCCGATTTGAACCACTACCTTAAACTTAATAATGTCAATCTTTTAAAGATACGCTTAGGGTATGGGGTAACCGGTGCCTTGCCACCAGACTATGGACTTTCGCAAAACCAATATGCGGATAATGGTTCCCGATTGGCGGCTATTCCTGCCTTTAAGGCGAACCCTGACCTCAAATGGGAGGAAAAAGCGGAGACCAACTTCGGAATCGAATTTGGGTCGGGACGTTTGAACGCCACCTTGGACCTATATACCCGGAATGTTAGGGACTTCATTTTAGCCACTACCATTGAAAACTTGGATGGCTTTGATTCGCAGTACCAAAATGCCGGAAGGATGCAGACCAATGGTTTGGAGCTCGCCGTAAATTACGATGTTATCAAACAAGATAGGATATCGTATAATACCGGAATTAATTTTTCGACCTATTCGACCGTCTTAAAAGAATTTACGACCCCGCAGCAAGTAAGAGCGGACTTAGGGTCTCCTGGACAAAACTCGACCTCGATGATACGTGTGGCCGTAGGGGAGAAAATCGGACAGATTTGGGGCCCGGTATTTACGGGAGAAGTCGTAGATGGCAGCCAGGTATTGGCAGACGTCAATGGAGATGGCGTCTTGAACACCGGACAGGATCAAGCGTTGGCCGAAGATGGGGATTTTGCTGATTTAGGTTCTGGTATACCAGACTTTGAAATGGGTTGGACCAACCAATTGACCATCGGAAAATTCGATATAAACGCCTTTTTCAGAGGGGCCTTTGGTCATAGTTTGATCAACACCTTCAGGGCATTTTACGAACCGAGGGTTGGTAGTCAGGGTTCCTATAACTTTGTCAACACCAAATATGCAGATCCTTCGATAACCAATGCGCAGTTTAGCTCGCTATATGTTGAAAAGGCCGATTTCTTTAAATTGGATAACCTTTCCATAGGGTATACCTTTGATGTAAAAGAAAATAAATATATCAAGGGAGTACGATTGACGGCAAGTGGGCAGAATCTGTTTACCATAACCGGCTATACGGGTGCAGATCCTGAACCCCAACTTGTAGATGTTGGAGAAACAGGAATTGGTGCTTTTGGCGCCCTTGGTTCTGATCCATTAGCTCCTGGTATTGATCGTCGTAATAATTATTTTGCGGCCCGTACCTTTACGTTGGGACTTAATCTTAACTTTTAAAAAAAAAGCAATGAAAAATATATTAAAAGCAACTATAATTAGTACAGGATTGCTCTTCGCAGTCTCTTGCACAAATTTGGATGAGGACCTTCAAGGATCGGTAACGCAACCTTTCACCGTTGATATACCGACAACATCCTTCGAAGGTGGAGGGCCCGGCCCGGCCGATGCCCTTTCTGCAGCATTTGGTAAATTGCGGGATGCCGGTAGTGCCAACCATGGCGGCTACTGGTCGGTACAATCGGTTTCCTCTGATGAAATGGCAGTTACCCAAAAAGGGGGTGACTGGTATGATGGAGGTATTTGGATTGATATGCACCGTCACACTTACGGCCCTTCAAGTGGTCCGGTG
>JBBQAM010000016.1:0-71249 GCA_038316335.1 Flavobacteriales bacterium | reverse complement strand
ACGTACTTTGACGGCAGCCCTTCGCCCTTGGACCATCGATTTTCATGTGGCCCAAAACGATGGGACGGTATTCGGTGCCGGATCCCACGATAAGACCGGAAGGCATTGCCAAGCTACGGACCCCAACGGAAAATTGAATATTGCCGTTGATGCAGGTCATTGGCTGCGGGATGAAAACGGCAACCTGACCAAGAAATTACGTCATATTTGCTGGGACGGCTGTATGTTTCCGAATGAGGTGATGCTACGGCAACAAACATGGAACGACGTGCTGGGCGCCATGATCCAGGTTCGAGAGCTACACGGGTGGCGTGAATAAGTGAACAGTGGGCAGTAAGCAGTGGGAAATACGAAATACGAAATACGAAGTACGAAGTACGAAGTTGGAAGTGGGCAGAAATCAGTAATCAGTAAACAGTTGGCAGTAAGCTGTGGGAAATACGAAATACGAAGTACGAAGTTGGAAGTGGGCAGTAAACAGTGAACAGTGAACAGTAAGCAGTAAGCAGTGGGAAATACGAAATACGAAATACGAAGTACGAAGTTGGAAGTGGGCAGAAATCAGTGAACAGTAAGCAGTTGGCAGTAAGCTGTGGGAAATACGAAATACGAAGTACGAAGTTGGAAGTGGGCAGAAATCAGTGAACAGTAAGCAGTAAGCAGTGCATGGCCTCCGAAGCTTTTCAGCCTTCGTAGCGTGCTACTTTGGCGAAGGAGGGAACAATTATCAATTATCAATGCAATTAAAAGTCCTCCTACGCCAAGGCTAAGGAGGATAAAACAGTAGGCAGTTTACAATAAACAATTATCAATGAACAATTAAAAGTCCTGCTACGCTAAAGCTTGTGCCCCCGCTGAAGCTTTAGGCGACACGCGGGCGGAGGATAAAACAGTAGGTACTAGTCATCAGAAACTTAAGTGAAGGATGATTTCGTATTTAGTATTTCGTATTTCGTATTTCGTATTTCGTAAAATAATAGTTATCAACCAGTAAAATAATGTCACATAAAAAACAACTACGAATCGGCTTGATTGGCTACGGATTTATGGGACGTACCCATACAAACGCCTATAAACGGGTGAATGATTTTTTTCCCGATTTAAAGTATCGTCCAGTCTTAAAGGTCGTCTGCGCCAGAAATGAAGAACGGGTAAAGGCCTTTGCCGAGCAATGGGGCTTCGAATCCTATGAGACCGATTGGAGAAAGGTAATCGACCGCGATGATGTTGATGCCATCGATATCTGTACCCCGAACAACATACACGCTGAAATCGCCATCGCCGCCGCCCTAGCCGGAAAAATGATCTTGTGTGAAAAACCGCTCGCTCGAACGGTAGCCGAAGGGCAACTCATGGTCGATGCCATAGTAAAATCCAACGTAAAGAATACGGTATACTACAATTACCGGCGGCTTCCCGCGGTCACCTTGGCCAAACAATTGATCGGTGCGGGAAAACTGGGCAAAATATTCCACTATCGCGCGAACTTTCTACAGGATTGGACCATCAGTCCTGAACTTCCTCAAGGAGGGGAAGGACTATGGCGATTAGACAACGATGCTGCCGGCTCCGGGGTTACAGGTGATCTTTTGGCCCATTGCATCGATACGGCCATGTGGCTGAATGGAGGCATCAAGGATGTTTCTGCTATGACCGAAACGTTTATCAAGGAACGGGTACATACTGGATCAGGCAAGAAACAAAAGGTTGAAATAGACGATGCTTGTATCTTCCATTGTCATTTTGACAATGGTTCCTTAGGTGTATTTGAGTCTACACGCTATGCCCGGGGCCATAAAGCCTTATATACCTTCGAGATAAACGGGGAAAACGCTTCCATAAAATGGGATCTGCACGATTTGAACCGACTTGAGTATTTTGATCATCGTGACGAAAGTACAGAACGCGGATGGCGTTCGATCCATGTGACCGATGGAGAACATCCTTATATGGATAAATGGTGGGTACCCGGACTATCCATTGGGTATGAGCATAGTTTCGTGCATCAAATAGCCGATTTTATAAAAAGTTTGGAAGATGGTACACCCTGCTCGCCAACGTTTCAGGAGGCGCAGGAAACCCAAAAAGTATGTGAGGCCGTATTAAACTCCGCCACGTCGAGAAGCTGGCAGGACACCGGGGTGAAGTGGAAGTGAACAGTGCCTGTCCTCCGAAGCTTTTCAGCCTTCGTAGCCGTGCTACTTTGGCGAAGGAGGCTAGCGAAGGAGGGAGCAATTAACAATGAGCAATAAACAATAAACAATGATCGGTCAACCTTGAACATTGAACATTGAATGATTTGAAGTGTCGTCATCACGGGGAACGAAGTGCAAAGTACGAAGTACGAAGTTGGAAGCACGAAGTAGGAAGTAGGAAGTACGAAGTTAGAAATACGAAGTCAGAAGTGCGAGGTAGGAAGAGCAAAGTACGAAGTTGGATGTACGAAGTTAGAAATACGAAGTCAGAAGTGCGAGGTAGGAAGTTTAGAATAACTAATTCGTAATTCGTAATTCGTAATTCCAATAACCCAGTAACCTCATAACCTCATAACCTCATAACCTCATAACAAATAACCAAACATAAAAGAACATAATGCGTGAAACGATTAAGGGCTTTTGCCTTCAGGGACGAGAAAAAATTTATCCAGGATCGGAGGGATCGGTCACCCGGAACGCTGCGGTAACATCGATGGAGATGCCACAATTAAAAGAAGGGGAAATCTTGGCCAAGACCCTCTATACAGGAATTTGCGGATCTGACAATAGTGCAACCATCGGCAAATCAAATTTTGATTGGGTAGAGCGGCCCCGCGTTATCGGCCATGAATTTAGTGCCGAAGTTTTAGAATTAGGCCCCGGCGACCACGGGGACCTTAAGGTCGGGGATATTTTTACCCCTTTGGCCATGTTGGGCTGTCGGGACGAGGAATGTCCGGCTTGCAGTATTTCAAAATGGAACTTATGTCCCACAAAACAAATTATCGGTTTTCATAGAAACGGCGGCTTTGGTCAGCAGGTAGTCTTAGAATCGGATCGCGTGGTTCATTTGATGGAAGGCCTGACCCCAGAGCAAGGTGCCTTGGTAGAACCGCTATCGATTATTGTAAATGCCCTGCACAACAAATGTGCAATTAAACCAGGACACGATGTGGTCGTCACCGGCTGTGGCATCATCGGCTTGATGTCGGCTGAATTGGCACGTGCCGCCGGGGCTCGTGTAGCCATTACCGGTATCGCCCATGATCGGGATATTCGATTAAAAAAGGCCCAAGAACGAGGATTTCTGACAATCGAAGTTTCACCAGACCATAGTTTGGCCACCCAATTGGCAAATGGTATTAAGGATGCCCAGGGAATCCCATTTGGCACAAAGGGTCAAATTGACCTCCTTATTGAATGTTCCGGGGTACCCCAAGTACTCTCCGAAGCGTTATCAGTGGTGCGACCCGAAGGGGATATCTGCGTGATAGCCACCTATCCGTCGGAGGTGGCTATTAACGCGACACATTTGACGCGGACTTCCCTGAATATGCGGGGATCTATGGGATCTTGCAGGGAAGATTATCGGGTAGCCCAAAAACTGATGGTCACAGGTGTGTTTCCATCCGAACATTATATTGACCTGTATGATTTTGAACACGTAACCCAGGCATTTGAAGATTCGATCAAAGCGAATAATGTCAAGGCGGTGGTTAAGATGAATTAAGGTATTTACCTAATTAATTCATTTAAGTTATAAAAGAACGAACATAAAAGACAGCGTAATGAAAACAATGACCTGCAAACAATTGGGAGGAGCGTGTGAAAAAATATTCGAAGCAAATACCTTTGAGGAAATCGCAGAAATGAGTAAAAAACATGGCATGGAACTATTTCAAAAGGGGGATAAAGACCATCTTGACGCCATGAACAAAATGCAGGCGCTTATGAAAACCCCGAAGGCCATGCACGATTGGTTCGAAAATAAGCGGAGGGAATTTGAGGCGCTCCCCAATAGCCAATAGCCAATAGCCAATACACCTAAAAAGCATGCATACTATATTTATTACCGGGGGAACGGGCTGTATCGGTTCGGTTACCATTTATAAACTCCTGCAATCTATCGATGTCGGGAAAATCGTTGTGGCAACCCGATCGAACAACACCGATCCCTTAAAATTATGGTTGGGTAATAAATTAGATCCCCGACTCGAATTTGTTGCTTTGGATGTTTCTGATTATAGTACGATCAATGCTTTAGTGCCGAAAATAAATCCGACCCATATCATTCATTTGGGAGCCTATCAAAGTCCTGATTGTTCGAATGACCATTTAGGGGGTATGGAAATCAATACCGGTGGTAGCATGGCACTCTTCGATATTGCCGAAAAACTACCGGATCTACAACGCTTCGTATTTGCGAGTTCTGCAGCCGTTTACGGGGTGCGATCACTATACCCCGAACCAACGATCCCTGAAAATGTCCCTTTGGCACCTCCCAACCATTATGGTATCTGGAAATTGGCCGGAGAACATTTGGCCCGGCTTTTCCATGATAAAACCAAGGTGCCCACGGTATGCCTAAGACTGAATACTACCTATGGAAAAGGCAGGGAAAAAGGTTTGACCTCAGCCCCGACGAATGCCCTAAAGGCAGTTGCTCTTGGTGCGGTATCGGGAACGCCGATTCCTTTTGAAATGCCTTACCAAGGTCGCGAAAATTACCATTTCGTGGAAGATGTCGGCGACCATTTCTCTGAATGTACGTTACAAAACTTCGAAGGCTTCGGCGCCTTTAATATAAAAGGAAAGACCATCGCAATTGCAGAGTTTTTAAATAGCATAAAGCAACAAGCCGAAGAATTGGGCATGCAAGATTACGCCCAATTGTCGATCGCTGAAAATGCCCCACCCAATTTATTCGTGTCCGATCTAAGCCATGATAAAATAGATCGTACCTTTAAGGGGTTGCCCTTGACCGATATTTCGATAGGCATTCGTACTTCTTTGATCGAATTTAAGGACATGGCGGCAAAAGGTATCCTAGAATATTCAAAAGCGAGTTCATGAACACCATAGGAATCGGATTTATAGGCGCAGGCGACATTGCCGATCTGCATGCAGAAGCAGTCAATTCCCTCGAAGGGGCCGAACTCATAGGCATCTGGAACCGAACTGCCGAAAAGGCAAAAACCAAGGCGGCGAAATTCGGTTGCAAGGTCTATGCTTCGGTAGCGGAAATGCTGAACGATCCTAAAATCGATGTGGTATTCATCTTGACCAATATGGAAACCCATTGTGAATATACGATCAAAGCCGCCCAGGCCGGGAAACATATTCTCGTAGAAAAGCCGGCAGCTTCCAATATTGATGAACTTAAACAAATGCAACAGGCTGTTTTAAAGGCCGGGGTTCAATGCATGCCGGTACATAACTATATTTATGAAGCGGGCATTCTAAGAACCAAATCTATGATCGAAAAAGGGCTGTTGGGTGACATCACCCAGTTCTACATGTTGTACAATATTCAACATGCCCACGAAATACGGGCCCGCTACCCAGGTGTTATCCGGCAAATATTGACACATCACAGCTATACCATGCTCTATCTTGCAGGTTTGCCCAAGACCATTTCGTGTATGAAACATACCTCTGATACGACCCTGGCCCCCCAAGAAAATCTGGCCATGGCCACGATTCAAATGCAAAACGGATCCCTGAGTCATTTGTGCGCTAGCTTTGCAAACGATGATCACGCTGGCGATCCTTGGACCTGCCTAATCAAAGTAATCGGGACCAAAGGGAGCACACGCTATAGTTATCGCGATTGGGTAATCAACGAAAGAAATGGGGCGCATTCACAAACCTATTTTGCCTATCCCGAATCGATTAAGAATACAGCCACGCATTTTATCAATAACGTGCTTCGAAATGGGGAACTGCCTTTATCGCGTCTTGAAGACGCCATATCATGTCAAAAAATCATCGAGGCCTGTGAGCTCTCGGTAGCAAAGGGAATCCATGTAAATTATAACTAATCCTCCATCCAACTAAATTATGGGCAACTATTCTCACATCCGTTTTAAATCGATCAGCCTTCTTTGCTTTGTGTTCTTAGTACTGGGATGTACTCAAAAAAAGAAGGACACCTTAGCAATTGGAAAAAACACCCATATCGTACTTATTGGCAACAATTTGGGTTCTCGTATGATAAATTTTGGCCATTTTGAGACCGAAATGCAATTGCGGTATCCTGATAGCCTTCTCTTTATTCGCAATATGTGCGATGGAGGCAATACCCCGGGATTCAGGCCCCATTCGGCACGAAATTCCCCATGGGCGTTCCCAGGGGCCGAAAAATTCCAGACCGAACTTGCCAATCCCTCCGGAAGCATAGGTCATTTTCCGACTGAGGATGAATGGCTGACCAATCTCAAGGCCGATGTCATCATCGCATTTTTTGGCTACAACGAATCTTTTGAAGGGCCCAAGGGCCTCGAAAATTACAAGGCCGAATTACACGCCTTTATTCAACATACCCTACAACAGAAATACAATGGCATATCGCGACCACAATTGGCCTTAGTTTCCCCCATAGCTTTTGAAGACCTATCGGTGAAACTCGATCTGCCCAAAGGCGAAAAGGAGAATGTGAACCTTTCGATCTATACGCAAGCCATGAAAGAAGTGGCAGCCAAGGACAGTGTATTGTTCGTCGATGCATTTGAACCTAGTAAAAGTTGGTATGCCAATACAACTGATTATTTGACGGCCGACGGATTCCAATTGGACGATTTGGGATATCAGAAATTTGCCAAGCTCTTGGCAGATGCCATTTTCGGCAAGAAAGACGCCGTAGATTATACGAACTCAAAATTGGTCAATGAAGCCGTCATGGACAAGAATTGGTATTGGCACAACGATTTTAAGATTCCAAATGGGGTACATGCCTATGGCCGTCGCTATGATCCATTTGGCCCTGCTAATTATCCGTACGAGATTGAAAAAATACGGCAAATGACCAAGAATCGGGATACGGCCATTTGGAATGCCGTGCATGGTAAAACTACCGATTTGGCTGCTGCCGATGCCAAAACCAAAAAACTTCCGGAAGTTCAAACGAATTATGAAGAGGTCAATGGGCACGGAAATCTCAAATACCTCTATGGGCAGGAAGCGCTTGACCATATTAAGGTTGCCAAAGGTTTTAAACTTGAATTGTTCGCCTCCGAAGTGGAATTTCCAGACCTGGCGAATCCGTCACAATTATCTTTTGACAATAAGGGCAGACTATGGGTCGGAGTTATGCCGAGCTATCCGCACTACCGCGCCGGCGATAGCAAACCGAATGATAAATTACTGATTTTAGAGGATACCGATAATGATGGGAAAGCGGACAAGGAAACCGTTTTTGTAGAGGGTCTCTCCCTGGCGATTGGCTTCGAATTTGCCCCAGAGGGCGTATATGTTTCCCAGGGCACCAATCTGGTATTGTTCAAGGACACCGATGGGGATGATAAGGCCGATACGAAGGAAATTATCCTGAGTGGGTTCGATGACCACGATACGCATCACGCCATCAGTGCCTTTTGCGCAGATCCCTCTGGAGCCATCTATATGGGCGAGGGCGTATTTTTACATACCAACGTTGAGACCGCCTATGGTCCGGTTCGGGCTACCAATGGCGGATTTTATAGATATAGTCCACAACGCCATTATTTGGAGCGTACGGCGCAATTGCCCATACCAAACCCATGGGGCATCGCCTTTGATGAATGGGGACAGGATTTCTTTGCACATACTTCGAGCCCTGACGTCACCTGGATGATGCCGGGAACGATAAAATCACGGTATGGGGAGTCTTCCCCCCTGCCTAAGAACCTCATCCAGAAAGATCAAATGGTGCGCCCCACATCGGGACTTGAATTTATCTATAGCAGACACTTTCCGGACGAGCTTCAAGGTGACTTGTTGATTAACAATACCATCGGATTTTTAGGTACTAAGGAACATACCTTAATCGATGACCCCAATTCTTCGGGCTATGTCAGCAAATTTCGAGGTGACCTAATGACCGCCTCAGATGCCAATTTCCGCCCCGTGGATATGGAGTTCGCCCCTGACGGTTCACTCTATTTTATAGATTGGCACAATGTCCTGATCGGGCATATGCAGCACAATGCCCGGGATCCACTTCGAGATCATGTGCACGGTCGGATCTATAGGATGACCTATCCCGCTCGCCCTTTGGTTAAACCCGCCAAAATCGTGGATGCCACCATCGAGGAATTATTTGAAAATCTAAAACTCCCTGAATATCGCACTCGCTATCGAACGAGAAGGGAATTACGTGGACGAAATCCAGAACAAGTTTTGGAAAAACTGGCGACATGGGTCAAGAGCTTGGATAAAAACGATCCCCGATATGAGCACCATGCCTTGGAAGCGCTTTGGGTTACTTGGGGTCTTGACAAGGTAGATGCCGACTTGTTACTTCAATTATTGCATGCACAGGATTTTAGGGTGCGGACTGCAGCCGTGGGGGTCTTACGATATGTAGGACATCAAGTCTCGAACCAGGCTGAACTATTGATGCAGGCGGCCCAAGACGAAAATCCACGGGTACGTTTGGAAGCGCTGGTAGCGGCTTCCTGGCTTACACCAGAGATCGGATTGCCCATTGTTGAGGAAGCTGGCAAAAAACCCTTGGATGATTGGATGAAATTGCCCTATGATGCGGCAATAGCCCATTTAAACGGACATAATTTAGGAATAGACCCCGATTCTGGAAAATCAAAGACCGATTTGAAAGGCGACGCAAAGGATCTATTCGTAAAAGGTGAAGAAATATACCATCGCGACGGCTTCTGTGTCACTTGCCATAGGCCTGACGGCAAGGGGCTTAGTGCTTCCCAATTTCCGCCGTTGGCGGGATCGCCTTGGGCGAACGGCAATGAAGAACGGCTTATAAAATTGACCTTACACGGAATTATGGGACCTATAGACGTGCTTGGAAAAACCTATCCCGGGCAGGTACCCATGACCCCTTTTGGTGGCATGCTTGACGATAGGGAGGTTGCTGCGGTGTTGACCTATGTCCGAAATACCTTCGGCAATACGGCCCCGCCGATAACCCCTGAAAAAGTCAAGGAAGTTCGGGAAAAAACCAAGGACAAGACTGGCTTCTATTCTGCAGAAGAGTTATTAAAAATGCATCCTATGGAATAATAGATGTGGTTCTAAAATTCCATATCCCTCCGTTCCCTCCCC
The DNA here is from genome assembly GCA_038316335.1 of Flavobacteriales bacterium. Taxonomy (GTDB): domain Bacteria; phylum Bacteroidota; class Bacteroidia; order Flavobacteriales; family Flavobacteriaceae; genus JALHST01. The sequence continues at coordinate 62,001 of JBBQAM010000016.1, read as the reverse complement.
CGATAGCTATCGCGGGGAGGAACATGGCATAATGACTATTCGGTGCCAGCTCCCCTCTTCAGTTGAAGAGGGGAATGAATCGCGCTGCAGGTGCGAGAAAGGGGAGATTTGTTCCTTTTTGCAAAACCCTCCGCCCTTTTGTTACTTGCTCCCCTCTTTGGATAAAGAGGGGTATCACGCCACAGGCGGGACGGGGAGATTCGATACCCAAATATCTTTTATTGCTACTTGCCTTCCTATTAAACATTATTGCAAGGCCTGTAACACAATCCCTCCGTCCCCCCGCCAAAAAAGGCGGGGGTCCACCTCCCTTTGACTAAAGGGAGGAGCTAGTTCTAATTGGAAATTCAGTTTTTAATCTAAGCCTGAAACTCAAATACCTTTTCCATGGGAAGCCATTTTTCCCCAGGTTTGGCCATGGGTAGGGCTTGCTGATATTGCCACATGAGCTTTTCCCATTCTTGCACCTTCTTATTATTGAGATCCATCTCGGCTTTTCTGACGAAAGAAAAGGAATCAACCACTTCAATAATCATAAACAAGCGGTTTCCTAACCGATAAATATCCATATGATGAATTCCCGAATCCCGTAAGCTTTCCAAGACCTCGGGCCAAACATTTTGGTGATAGGTGTCATATGCCTTGATAAGCTCAGGGTCATTCTTCAAATCCAAGGCCAAACAATGCTTTTTCATAGGTTTATTATTAAATTATAATCAATAGTTATCATGTTTTAATCGTGATCAATCCGTTTTAAAACCAAAATCCCAAAAACCGAAGGCTCGTGAAAACTTTTTCCTGTTGGTGACCATGAATAAGCGGCACGTTCCTTTCCGATGTTCCTGTCTAATCTATAAAAATTGATCTTTATTTCGGTGTCCGAATTTATTTCCGGTGTCAAACTATTTATCAAATCACTATAAGGCAGGGCGATTTCCACCTGCCATGACGTATCCCGGTCATCGCGCTTGTTCAGTGTGCCATTGACCCGAACCGCGGTCCTGATGCCTGTTAGATTGAGACGCGACGTTTCAAGTACATCAATTTTCTTAGGATCTACGATATAACTGTCAAATAAGGTATTTGCCGGGGAGACCTCGATTTCCAAATAATTGTCGGGAATAGCATCGACATCAATGAAGACCTCAACCGCCTCTTCCTCCCATAAATGTTCATCCCTATGGGTAAAAGTGGTCCATATATCCGGATCATTACAATCAAAGGCGATGTAAATGGCAGCTTCATCATAGCATAGCAAGACCTTGGTCGTCAATTGAAGGTCTTCGACAGCAGTTCCCGAATGATTTTCCTTTAAAATGATTGGCATGGCCGAGGACCAGGCCGGGTCGTCGAGCCTCCCGTCGATAATCGGGGCTGTTTTGGTAAAGTTAGCAATAAGCTCAGGCGTTTGCCCGGAAAGTGAGAGAGCGATAAGAAATAAAAAAAACAATAGTACGACGCTTTTTGAACGTGCATTCCCCAAACTAAATCGATAATCGTCTTTGTGCATCATAGGTCGCTCACCAGTTTTATAAGTGCGGGTTCATCTTCCACTATCTCTGAAAATCTCGAAATATCTGGATTAACAAAGAAATTATCGTTTAAATCGTCATTGGCCGTAGAAACTTCGCCAATAATACAAGTATCACTTTCCGGATAAAATTCATGATAGATACCAGGGAACAAGGTAATACGCTCCCCACTTTGCAGCGTGATGGTTCCACCAGAATTAATAGTCGAGGATTGGCCATTGATTCTGATTTGAACCGGTTTGGTAATGGGGTTTTCAGGAGGATCATTCCAAACTTGTATTGCCAATTGCCCCCTTCTACAGATGATGTCTTCTTTCTTTTTCCGATGCATATGTGCCGGTGTCCTTTGATTTTTTCTTGCGAACATCAGTTTTTCGCAGTATTCCGGTTCTTCGGCCAAATTAATCAACACTAGGCCAGCCTTCTTGAAATCACCCAAACCAAAGTCTGTAATGTCCCACTTAGGTTCCGGCGGTAATGCCCAGCCATTGGCCAAAAAACCAGCGTTGGCTTCGCGAAGTGCTTGATTGATTTCCGATCGTTTCATGCTTTGTTACTTAAAATGGCAAGCGACTTTTGGTTCCAAAAGGTTTTGAGCATATTGCCCATATAAGTTATTAGTTTAGAACTACTGGTCGAGTCCCTAATTCAATTTTAGGAAATCGGCCAAATTGTTATAGTATACCTTTTCAAGAACCTCTTTGCCAAGACCAAGGCCCCTCGTTTTTTGCCCCCTAACTTCCACCGAGTCGGTCGCGCTCAAATAGTTCCACAAAAGAAGATAATCGGCATCTAAATCCGCTTGTTCTTTTTCCAATTCTACCGCTGTTAATTGGTCTTGTGGAACATCGTTTCCGAAATCAGTGCCGAACATGATCCGATTTTGATAGTGATCAAAGAACGCCTTCACGGTATCACTGTCCTGTCGCGCCAGATCTCCAAACCGGGCAGCAGTTTCAACATACATATTGGGATATTTATCCAAACGCTCGGCTACCATAGCTACATTATGCGACATGCTACCGAGGTGGGCACATACTATTTTCAAATCCGGATTCTTTTCGATCCAGTGGTCCCTAGCGGCAATTATCGTTTCATAGGAAGGGATTTCAGGGAAATTGTATGCATGGTACTGGGGATGACTTTTGTAATACCCATAATGCGGGCTATGGGGATCGAGTGGTCTCCAGGCCTGTTCGGGTTCCCCAATGTGCGCTATTACAGGAATACCCTTGTTTTTAAGAAAATCCCAGATAGGCTGCAATCGTGGATCATCAATTTGAATATAGTGTCCGGAAGCATCTTTGGTCACCATCCCAAAATTTTTCCATACTTTGACCATGCGAGCACCTTGATTGATTTCTTTGTCTAATTGTTTAATGGTTCTTTCGGCATAATCAGGTGCGTCGATACCGGTTCCGATAATGGCAGTACAGAGGTAGAACATTCCTGGTTCGGATTTGGCAAGTGAAGCATAAGAATCCCAACTCCTGGTGATGCCTACAGAATCTTCATGGTAAACATCGACCAATACGCTTTGCATGTTCCATTTTTTAAACAATTCTGGCATATAAGCCCGTGAATAATGATAATGTGAATGGATATCGATTTTTTTGATCGCCCCTTCGTTCATGGCGACATCTGGTTCGACGCTTGCAGCTTGTTCCGCCTTAGGCTTGCAAGTAACCAGTGCGATACTTAGGATGATAATAAAAACATGGTTCTTCATTCGTGTTTGTGTTATGTGGTTTATTAGGCTCCAAAACGTCTATCAAGATAGTGATATCCTGTATTTCTTAAGATCGTTTTTTCTTCTTTTGCATCTTTTCTAACTGCTAGCGTTTATTTCAAAATGTCATAGCAATACTCAATCCGTATTCCCTGCCATTGTAAAAAGGCATGGCCAAACCGTTATTTTGCTTTTTATTTTTAAATAGTTTTTTAGATAAATACGGCTGCAACCAATACGCGACTTTTGTACTTAGAATACCGATACCTGCCCCTGCGACCACATCGGTCAACCAATGCCGATCGTTATAAATTCTAAAAAAACCAGTGCCCGTGGCAACCAAATAGCCTGAAATTCCATACCAAATCGAGACATCTTTGTATTCCTGCCATAGGAATTCAGCACCCATAAACGCCGTAGCCGTATGCCCTGAAGGGAAGGAATCATAGGAAGAGCCATCAGGGCGTTGAATTCGCGTCATTTTTTTCAGTCCCGTAACCGTCGTACCCATAATCAAATAAGCGGTTCCAAGTACAAGGGTTCTATCCTTAAACGAATTTTTTCCTTCGATTCCCAGTGCATTCAAACCATATACGGCTAGCGCGGGTGCATATTGTGAAAAATCGTCTATGGTGAACCTGCCATCGATATTTTCGGTAACCTCCTCCTTTATTTCGGCATTCAAGGCCTTCAAGCCATCGTTTTCAATACCTACTACGCCAAACCCTATTAAAACGGTGGGGATGATGAGGGACTCGTATTTAAATTTTAAATTTTTGGCATTGTTCAAGGAATCAATCGCATGTGACTGCCCAAAGCTCCAAATTACATTGATTAGTATAAGTAAAATGAAGAGTGCATTCTTGCTGTTTTTCATTTTTCAGTAGTCATTTAAAGGTTATAATTTTTATAGAATGCTTCCAATCGTTTGTACTATTATACACCATTTGCATACTAGTGTCAATAGGATCTTTACTTCCATTTGCAGGGCAATACTTTTAATCTTATCGCCCAATAAGGCTATAGGCTACTGATTTTTTCCGAAAGACTTTTCGCGGTCAGAAATGTGTTTATCTCCATTGTTTTCTTACCCTATTGCGCCACGTATCATAGAATCTAGCGCCGATCATAAATTTTCCGAAGGTTCCAAGGTTTTAAGATAGGCAACTAGGTTTAAAACATCCGTATCAGACAACGTATTCAACAAACCTTCGGGCATCATTGATTTTTCGGTCACTTCCCGGGACCGTATTTTTGATTTATTCACGGTTATGGGGTCTTGACCGACCACTTTTAGCCGTATCGTCCTATCATTTTCGGAAATTATAGTACCACTATAGGTTCTTCCATCTTGTGTGGTAATGACCACTAATTTATAATCATCCTGAATTTCGCCACTGGGATTGAGTATATTATTTAAGAGATAGGCCGTATTACCCCTATTTGAACCTGTAAGATCGGGACCGATATTGCCACCCTCGCCATGGATCATATGGCAAACTGCGCAGGTACGTTGAAAAATGGCCTTTCCCGCATTGGCATCGGCATTGGCGACTGCTTGGTCGGACAATAAGCGCCGGTATTTGCCAAACTGTCCTTGTATATCGCCCGAGATATCGTCAATTGGGCCCCAAATCTCAACGAAACCGTTCCCCACGACCCGTCTCAATTGCATGGCCACATAGGCCGGAATGTCTTTTCTAGGTATCATTCTATCTTTGAGGGCCTGGGCAACGATCCATCCATAGGTAGGGCGCGACGCCAACGTAAGAATCGCCTCCTGCTTTTCCAACGGCGAAAGTCGCGGATAGCGATTGAACAAATCCTGCCCCAAGGCTTCGTTATCATAGGCCGCAACTGCCCTAATGGCTTCAAGTCGTAACTTTGGGTCGTCTAATAATTTTGGCAGCACCGCCACCAGTTCATTTCGTTGGTGCAACGCAAGATTTTTTATTGCCTGTTGTTGCTGTGGTACGGTTGATGCGTTATTTTCAATAATACCCATCATTTTAAGAGCCATCTCGGTATTGCCAAAATGTTGCGCTACTTCCTCTGAAATCGGCGATAGTTGACCATTTGATTGTAGGACGGTATAGGTCGTTTTCCAATTGGAGGGTTCTGTAATATCGGAACGACCTTCCAAACCTGCCAACATACCCTGGAGAAGGTCTAATTGCCTATCTGAACTTTGGCCTAACTCGGCCACAAGGATCGGCATTTGGTTCGCATCCACCAAGCGCCTTGCTATTTTTTGTACAATGGATGGGATCCTGCTTTTATGGGCCAATTGCAATGCGCGCGTGGGCTGGGCCGCCAAAATGGGTTCTATCCCGAACCAGAGCATCAAAGGGATGTTCGGATCGTTCGCATCCGCTTCAAATTGCACCAAGGATTCGGCAATATCCCAACGATCATTTTCTGGTATTCTTTGTAGGAATCCCGCCAAATAACGACGCACTATGGGCGAGGCCTCGTTTTTGGCCAATTGGGCAATCGCCGCAACAGCATTTTTCGAAGCAGTCTGGTCTTCGCCCAAAAATTGGAGGGCCCACCCCCGAACATAAACGTCTTTACCTGCTAACAATCCGACCAACCGGTCTTCAGTGAGATTCCCAGTAATGTAGAGGGTCCACAAGGCACGCAGTCGCAAATCCTCGCTGGGTTCTTCATGTAACAGGGTATTTAAGGTGGTTATGGCTATCGGATCCAAGGGTTTTTTCGAAGCCCTGTATTGAAGAATGACCCGCGCTCTTTGTGCATGCCAGTTACTTTTACTTTTTTGCAATCCTACGAGTTCCTGATCGCTTTTTTTGGATAGATCGTCAAATCTTCCGGGCCAATTATCGGCCGATGATTTTTCAGGCATGATGCGATATACCCTGCCGGTCTCCTTGTTGAGCACTTCCCCCCCACAGATGTCGGCATCGTGCCAATCAAGCACATAGAGTGCACCTTCCGGGCCTACTTCGATGCTGAATCCGACCCATTGGGCATTGTTGGCCAACATAAAATCCTCCCCATGGCTGGCGGTGAATCCCGATCCGTTGGGCGTTAAAATGTCAGATAAAACGGCATGCTCGTGTATGTTCGCCATAAAAATACGCCCTTGTTGGTCTGGGGGGAAAGCATCTGACTGGTAGATCCTTGCGCCACCATGGGCCGATCGATGGCGATGATCTACAATGGTCTTGATATCCTCATAGACATACGGATTAAAATGCTGCCCCCCTTGGCGATGATAAATGCCACCGGGTATCACATGGAACAAGTGCGGGATAACACAGGCGGTAATGAACAATTGTCCTTTTGAATCATAGTCAATGCCCCACGGATTGCTAAAACCATGGGCCACTGCTTCAAAACGGTCCTTTATGGGGTGATAGCGCCAAACACCCCCGTTCATTTCAACTCCTTCGGCATCTAACAAATCTTCCGGAAATGCTTCCTGATGCCTGTATATGCGTCCTTTCCCTTTTGGCTTTCGAATGACCGATGGCGTAGCAAAACCCTCAAGGCCATAGAGCCAGCCATCAGGACCCCAGTGCAGGCTATTGATCGTCTCATGCCTATCCCGTATGCCCCATCCCGTCAACAGCACTTTAATATCCGCTTCATCGGCCTTGTCATCCTGGTTCGTATCAGGCACAAAAAGTAAGTTGGGAGGCGCGCCCAAGAAGAGGCCGCCATGACCCACTGCAATTGCCGATGGAAATGGAATTCCTTCCAAAAATACTTTTTTTGAATCGGCCACCCCATCGTGATCGGTATCCTCCAAAATTAAAATTCGGCTATCCCCAAAGTTGGAAAACCCCTTGCCCCGCGATTCATAATCCCGATTCTCGGCAATCCACATTCTTCCTTTGTCATCCCAGCAAAAGGCCATGGGTTGCGTAATCATAGGTTCTGAGGCGAATGCATTTACAGCATACCCCTTTTTTATCGTCATCGCCTTTACGGCTTCTTGCGGACTTAAGAGTTTGGCATCCCGCCCCTCCTTTTTAGCAAGGTCCCAGAGTGATGCCGTATTGTACATCCCCTTGTCGCCCACATAATCGCCCCAGAGATCATCCATTTTTATGGCATCCAATGTACCGGAATAGGCTACAATTTGATGCTGAATGGTGGTAATTTCCCCTTTTTTTATATGCCAGTCACCCAATCTGGCACGAACGGGACCGATTCCAAGTTGGTCATCGACACGCCAAGGCTGCGGAAAGCCTTCATTGTCTGGATGGTCAAAAATAGCAATATGGCCCCAATCATCAAGTCCGTCTATCTCCATTCCGGCATCCACCCACATCGCCCGTTGCCCCTCGGCCTTTTCATTTCGCTGGCGGGCGGCATTTTCAACGAGTCCCTTGATGCCTTCCTTCCACGGCATGCGCAAAAACAACCCTCCATAATCAAATTCATTGATCGTAATATCGGTAAGGGCCTCCCCTTGCCAAACCAGGCTTAATAGATAATACCCCGATTTTTCAGTAAAGGTCCAAGTTTGTGATTCTTTTAAAATGGGGTTCCCTTGGTCATCGAGCATGTTGTATACGGTCTTCCATTTTACTTCGGGACCGTGATCGATCAACACCTCTGCCGACACTTTTTGCCAATGATCCCCGTCGGGATAATGGAAAAAATCGCGACCGATCTTTTTCTTTATCTCTGCTGGTTTGTCTTTATCATAAAACCATTTTTTTAAGGCTGCCGAATCGATTCCGGTTCCGTTTACCCTGGTAAATCCCCAATAAAGCCCCGTTTGATGTTTGTGGTGGCCCGGACTAAATTGGGTAAGTTGCGAAGTGGTGCCGGGGGCCAGGATCGGATGGATATATGGTCGAAAATCGGGGCGCACATTTTCAGTAATAAGGGCCAGGTTTTCATCATTTCCAAAAACCTGAATGACCTGATCATCCTGTTTAACAACAAAATCGTGTTGCTGATCGGCAACCCCGGCCGTCTTTTTTTGGTCCTTGGATCGGCAGCCCAGCAGGCATACCAATACTACCAAAAAGGTGCTACATTTAAGCATATAAAAACGTATTTAAAAATTTCCTTACAAATCCATATCAAATTGCAAGGTGTCTAATTCACTCACTTTCCATGGGGCAATTTGGCCCTGGGTACGAAATCGAATCCCACCAATAGTACCACTCTTGATCGGTGTGGCGGCATGGCCCCAAGCATTTCTTATATAGGTGGTGATGGCCGCAATATCCTCATTTTGCAATGTTGAAAAAGAGGGCATGTTAGGGAGGATATCAGGAATGTCGTACACTTTTCCGTTCACCGTCACCGGACCTTCCAAACCGTGTAATAAAATCATGGCGAGTTTGTAGTCAGTACCGGTTACCCATTCGGAATTCTTCAAGGGAGGTGCAAAGCGCTTCATTCCCTCTCCTTCGGTGCCATGGCAATTCGCACAGAGATTCAAAAATTTTTGTCTCCCTAATGCAAATACTTTGCCATCCAAATCGACAACTTTTCCAGTCCCAAGTAGTTGTTCGGTTGGTTTTCCAGGCCAAGTTAGCTTCTGACGGAGTGCCTCTGGGAGGTCCTTCTGCTTCAAAAAAGCCGGTTGCCGACTCAGGACAATTTCCCCCGCATCGTTTGAGCCCCTTGAATTAATGATCCCATTTATGATCGCCGATCGTACCCATAGTCGGTCCTCCGAATAATCGGTATCTAACAAACCCATTACATCCTGTACTTCCTTCGCTTCGCTAGTATTGGCAATTGCCGTGGCCAGCATTTCGATGAATATTTCATGGTTCTGGTCATAATTCCTCCATTCCATTAGCAGCATATCGAGCATATCACTTTCCCGATCTTCGAGACTGCTCATTACCACATCGCGGGCTACAGGCAGTTGGCCATAGCTGGCAAGGAATTTTTTCGAAATATCAAAGGCTATTTTTGAATCAATACGATGGCTTACCAAAACCATTTGCAGTTGCACCCGGGGATCGGCGGTGTCAAAGCGTTCGGATATAAAATCCTGCAATACCTGTGTCAATTCAGGATGGTCGACACCCATTTCCGAGATAATTCGCAAGGCCGCCTGAACCACTATAGGATCTCCGAAGAGGAGGGTATCCATATAGGTTTTCAAATCGACATAGCCCAGTCCTTCAAGGGTCCATAGGGCATGAAGCTGTCCTAGGGGATTGCCTTGCGCTATCATTTTCTGTAATTCGGGCACCACAGACAAATACCCCTTTTCAACGAGGAGTTGTTGCGCCATATCGCGTGTCCAACCATTGCTGTTTTCTAATAGACTTACCAAGGTTTTAGGATCCGCCTTCGAAAAATCGGGGATTTTCGGCACCGCTGCTTTTGAAGTGATTCGCCATATTCGGCCCATATGAATGGGGGTATCAAGTTTTCGTGCCAGGGTAACTTCGCGTAGATAGGGGGTCATATAGGCCCCGTCTTGAATGATTCCCTTATACATATCGACCACGTATAAAGCGCCATCCGGGCCCGAAGCCAATGACACGGGTCGAAACCGCTCATCGGTGGAAGCAAGAAATTCCTTGTCCTTATAAACCCCTTTAGCACTCAGCATAAATCCTTCTTCGATAATGTCGTCTTGCTTGATAAGATTGGCGGTCGGTTCACAGACAAAAGCATCCCCTAAATAGGATTTTGGCATGGCATCGCCCCGGTAAACGAGTGGGCCACATGCCGAAGCAAATTCCAAGAGACGTCCCTGATTATCTAGCGTCCCGGGCACATATCCACGGTTGACTGCCGTATTGCTACGAATGGGGAAAATTGCGCGCTCAAGTGTCAAACCATGGTCGATACCGCTACTGGGCGCATGGTGCGTATTGTTTTGCAATGCGTTCGGGGGCACTAAATCAGCGTGCAGTTGCGACCAATTGTAATTATAGAACAAGCGTCCGGCATCATCATGGGCAATGCCCCATTGGCCACGAAACTCGGTTTCCCCTTTTTCCCAATGACCCTCCTGAAAGCGATACCGATACTTTGACTTGGCGTTGTACAACCAATTGTCCATGCCATGCCATAAGCCATTGGCGGAATGCTCGGGCATTCCTGAACCCCCATAGGTAGAGTCGATCAAAATTTTTGTATCTGCCTTAAAATCACCGTCCAGGTCCTTCGCAAACCAAAGCGGCACATTTTCAGCAATAAGTACACCGCCTTTAACCAAAGCCATGGCTCTCGGTAGCACGAGACTATCTAGGAATATTTGACTGCGGTCCATGCGACCATCCTTGTCATCATCGAATAAGACGGAAACCCTCCCTACCCTTTCTTCTTGGTCGGTACCTTCGATATCTTCCATAAACCCCAACATCTCAACGACCCATAGGTTACCAGCAGCATCAAAGGTTATGGCCACGGGATCCTGAACCAAGGGCTCCGATGCGACCAGTTCTATTTTTAGATCAGGGTCGGCAAGCACGAATTCAGCTAAGGCCTCGTTTGGTGATAAAGGCGGCGATGGCTCTTTTTCACATGCGGATATAGCCGTTATGAGGACCCCAAATAGAGCGAATCCAAAAAAAAATTTGCCTGTTTGGGGAAGTGATGTCATTTTATTCAAATAATTTTATTCATCGAGAACGACGTGGTCGGTCTAAAATAAGAAGGTGGCTAAAAAAACCAAAGAGGCGGCAAACGTACCCACTATCAAAGTCCCGAGGGTATATACTCGGTACCCGGTCTTCACATCGATACCCGAAAATTGTGTGAGTATCCAAAAACCGCTATCGTTTGCATGCGAAACCACCATGGCCCCAGCACCGATGGCCGAAACGACCAATGCCTTATCAATTTCCGACGTAAAACCCATGGTCACCAATAAAGGGGCGATGATCGATGCCGTAGTAATAAGCGCCACGGTCGAGGATCCTTGGGCAGTCTTGATCGCTGCACATAATAAAAAGGGCAACCAAATCCCCAGATTGGCGCTTGAAAGGGAATCGGCCAAGGTATCGGCAATGCCACTGTTCTGTAAGATCATCCCAAAGATTCCGCCGGCTCCTGTGATCAAGATTATATTGGAGGCGTCGGCCAACGCCCTCCCAACCCATCCAGTGGTCGACAACATTTGCTGATCGAATTTCTTGGGCAGGAGAAAGGAAAACAACATCCCAATAATCAAGGCAATTACCGGGGAGCCAACGAAGGAAATTAGTTTGACAATGGCCGTCGGTTCTGCTCCTTCAACGCTGGAAAAATCCATTATCGATTTCCCGACGATGAGCAGTATTGGGATCAAAATGGGTAAAAACGACTTAAAGGCACTGGGTGCACTTTTCATTTTTTCCCGAATATCCTCTTCGGTGATATCCGGATTCGGATCGATATACTGTTTGGCGCCCATTTTTTTACAGTAAATGATGGCAACGCCCAGCGAAATCGCCCCAATGATCAAGCCTACCAACATGACCAGGCCCACATCGGCCCCAATGATACCCGCTGCCGCAATGGGCCCCGGAGTGGGCGGAACGAGAACATGTGTTATCATCAGGCCTAATATCAACGCTGTCGCGGTACCGACTATCGATAGCCCGGCACGTTTCGTCAGACTTTTGTTCAACGGGTTTAAAATAATGAACCCACTATCGGCAAAAACCGGAATAGAAACGATGTACCCTACAATGGCCATGGCCTCGTGTACCCTTTTTTTTCCGATAATGCGTAATACTACCTCGGCCAATTTATAGGCCCCCCCGGAATGTTCGAGAAAGGCACCGATAATAACACCAAGGACGATAACGATTCCTATTTTGCCCAAGGTAATCCCAAATCCATCATTGACGAGCTGTACGATGGTGTCTAAGGACATTCCCGAGAACAGCGCAAAAAACAAGGCGGCCGTCAACAAGGCCAAAAAGGGATGTACCTTCCACTTTACGGTAAATAGAATAATAATCAGAACACTAACTACAAGTAAAAGAATTGGTATCATTTTGGTTTGGTTTTTTTAATGGGCATCGCGGGTCACATCGGCTCCCGACTTCCCAACCAGAAAGTCGAGATCCGCCCCGAGATGTGCTTGCTGCACGGTTTTGGTATAAAGACTGGTATACCCTCTGTCAACAGGGGGTTTTGGCTGTATCCATGCCGCTTTTCTCTTTTCGAGTTCGGCATCATCGACTTCCAAATGCAATTTGCGATTGGGTACATCCAAGACAATATAATCGCCCGATTTCACAAGTGCCAATATTCCGCCGATCGACGATTCGGGCGATACATGGAGTACCACGGTGCCGAAGGCCGTTCCGCTCATGCGGCCATCTGAAATACGAACCATATCCTTTATGCCCTTTTTTAATAGTTTCTCAGGGATATCCATATTGCCGACCTCGGCCATTCCCGGATATCCGACCGGGCCCACGCCCTTGAGCACCATAACACTATTTTCATCGATCTCAAGATCGGGCGCATCGACCGTGGCAAGAAATTCCTCAATGGTTTCAAAAACCACCGCTTTCCCACGATGCGACATTAATTTAGGTGTTGCCGCCGAAGGCTTTATCACGGCCCCATCCTTACAAAGATTACCATAGAGTACTGCGATTCCCGCTTCTTCCATAAAAGGTTTATCGAGTTTTGCAATCACCTCATCATTGTAACATTCGGCCTTTAAATTATTTTCTATAAGTGACTTTCCATTCACCGTTATTACGTTTTCGTGAAGGTGTTTTTGCATCTCCTTAATAACGACCGGAAGACCGCCTGCGTCGAAGAAATCCTCCATCAAGAATTTTCCGGATGGCATTAAATTCACCAATAACGGAATCTTGCTCCCCAAGTCATCAAACTCCTTTAAATTCAACTTTACCCCAATTCTTCCGGCAATGGCCAATAAATGGATGATAAAGTTCGTCGATCCACCTACCGCCGCGTTGATCTTGATCGCATTCTCAAAAGCTTCCTTTGTAAGTATTTTTGAAAGTATCAAGTCTTCCTTGACCATTTCCACAATACGGCGGCCCGACAACTGGGCCATCACTTTCTTTCTGGAATCTACGGCCGGAATAGCAGCAGCACCTGGTAAGGTAAGACCCAAGGCTTCCACCATACAGGCCATCGTCGAGGCGGTACCCATAGTCATACAATGGCCGGCACTTCGGGCAGAACATATTTCGGCCTCTATCTGGTCTTCCTTCGTAAAGCCCTCATTTTTGATCTTATCCTTTAGCTGCCAAACAAAGGTTCCCGAACCAATGCGTTCCCCTTTGTATTTGCCGTTCAGCATAGGTCCGCCAGGAACTACGATGGTCGGTAGATCTACGCTACAGGCTCCCATGACCGTTGAAGGGGTGGTCTTATCACAGCCCGTCAAGAGGACAACGCCATCCAAGGGATTCGCCCGAATACTTTCCTCGGTATCCATACTTGCCAAATTGCGAAACAACATGGCGGTAGGTCGCATCAAGATTTCGCCCATGCTGGTCACCGGAAATTCAAAAGGTACCCCACCTGCCTCTAAAACCCCACGCTTGACGAATTCGGCGAATTCCCTAAGGTGTCCGTTACACGGCGTGAGTTCTGACCAGGTATTACAGATCCCTATCACTGGACGCTGTTCAAAATAATCATTCGGATAACCTTGATTTCTTAGCCACGATCGGTGGATAAATGCTGATTTTGGGTCTTCGGGATTAAACCAAGCCTCACTTCTTAAGTGTTTTTTATTCTTTTTTTCCATAGTATCTATTTGGCGTATTATGTGCTGTTCGCGTGTCCGGGACCAACCCAAATGACCCCCAACTGTCGAAAGCCCTCCCAATGTACTAAAAAAAACGCATCCATTTAAAAGTACACGCTATTTGGAAATAAGGCATTGGTAAATACAGATTATTGATTGAAAAAGCCTTCTTATCCGTTTTTGAATTTCAAGGACACTAAAAATTCATAGTTCCCTGATAACAAAAAAATACGTCGATAGTCAGCATATCGGGAAGACTGTAGGGGATTATTGAAAATTGCCCCCCGATTTAAAGGCCGATTCCATCAAAAAATGCTATTTTAGAGCGTATTCTATATGCCTTAATTACGCCATACGTTATGAGACGACGCACATTTATAAGGAATTCGACAGCAGGGACATTTTTATTAACCCTGCCGCGAATGCCTTCATTTTCAAGCCTGCCCATCGAAACCAGGTTTGGGATAGCCGATGCTTCTTATATGATGCGGCGGTTTCGCAATATGGAGAGTGATCCTTACCCTCCTTTTACCAATGCCCTTGAGATGATCGAACATTCGGCCACCCTCGGATTTGGTGGGATGCAAGTAGGTGTCGGTGGATGGGATGGCGACTTTTCGAAAAAGGTCAGAAAGCGAAAAGAGGCCCTTAACATCTTTTTGGAAGCTCAGATAAGTCTTCCAAAGGAACATGGGGATCTGGCCCGATTTGAAGCGGAAGTAAAAGCCGCCAAGGAAACGGGAATCGATGTTTTTAGAACGGCTTGTTTATCGGGGCGCCGCTATGAGACCTTTGATACCATGGCCGCTTTTCAGGATTTCAAGAAGGCTGCCATACAATCGATGCAAAGGGCAGAACCCATTATGCGGAGGCACAAGGTGAAACTTGCCGTTGAAAATCATAAGGATTGGAGAAGTCATGAATTTATTGAGATCCTAAAAAACCTGGACAGTGAATGGGTGGGAGTTACCTTGGATACGGGCAACAACATTTCGTTACTCGAAGATCCAATGGAAGTGGTAAAAACCCTCGCTCCCTATGCTTTTTCAGTACATTTAAAGGATATGGGCGTTTCTGAATATGAGGATGGTTTTCTATTGTCGGAGGTGAATTTTGGCGAGGGATACTTAGATATCGAGGGAATGATAAAAACCATTAGAACCCACAATCCGGATATCAGGTTCAATTTGGAGATGATTACCAGGGATCCTTTAAAAATACCCTGTCTTACCCCAAAATATTGGGCTACCTCTGAGCAAATCTCTGCCCCTGAACTAGCAGCCTATCTTCATAGTATCAAGACCATAAAATCGAAGCAACCCTTACCCATAGTGTCCAACGAAACCGCCGATGAGCAGTTGGCACAGGAAGATAAAAATAATTACACCTGTCTTACCTATGCCGAGAAGCACTATGGCTTTGTTTAGCATAAAAAACGTTTATCATGAATGAGAATCCCCTACCAGGAATAAAACTATTTGATCTAACCGGAAAAAACGCATTGATAACAGGAGGCTCCAAAGGTCTTGGATATGCCATGGCTGCAGGCCTGGCCTCTGCTGGTTGCGATGTTGCCCTTCTAAATCGCAACCATGAAGAAGGAATCGAAGCGGCAGCAAAACTATCAAAGGAATATGGCATAAAAGCCGAAGCCTATGCAGCCGACGTCTCGGTACTCTCTGAGGTAGAGGCCGTTGTCAAGGCAATGATCCATGATTTTGGAAGTATCGATATCCTGATCAATAGCGCAGGTATCAATATTCGAGGGGCCATTGACGAATTGACTCCCGAAGAATTTGGCAAAGTTATGAAGGTGAATGTCGATGGTACTTGGAATACTTCAAGGGCAGTAACCCCTAACATGAAAAAAAATGGAGGTGGCCGCATCATAAATATGGCAAGTACATTGGGTCTTGTCGGATTGGCAAATCGCACCCCCTACGCGACCAGCAAAGGGGCAGTAGTACAGATGACCAGGGCCCTGGGTCTTGAATTGGCCCCTTTCAATATCAATGTCAACGCGATTTGCCCAGGTCCGTTCCTAACCGAAATGAATATCCCCATTGCCGATACGCCGGAAGCCAAAAACTTTATCGTTGGCGCCACGGCCCTTGCACGTTGGGGCGAATTACGGGAAATTCAAGGCGCGGCCATCTTTTTGGCCAGTGCTGCAGGAAGCTATATGGTAGGCGCTATGCTGACCGTTGATGGCGGCTGGACAGCAAAATAAATCAATTCTTATTGGGTCAGCACCCCTATTTCCCCGAATGAAGTTGTAAAGTCGTTCCCTGCGACTTTGACCCCTTTTAGTTTGATATAGCGCCCTTGGGTCGGTTTAAACCGGATGACTTGTTCAATGCGATGATTTTCAATGTTACCGAATTCGCCCTGTGCCGTTTTTTTCCATGTGGTATTGTCAGTACTTACCGAAAATTCATAGTTCGTAATGATCCCAAAAGGATACCGTTCCTGAATGGGCCAATAGGTAAATCCGGTTAAAAGGTACTCCTTTCCCAAATCGATGGTAATTTCCTGTGGTTCTGTAACGCCCTGATCGGTGGCCCAGAAAGTTTCGGGAGCCTCATCGATCATATTCACCGCGTCGCTTTTCTTGCCGGAAGAAATCGATACCACGCTCCAATCTGTTTTAGCGATATCAAAATAATGCCGTGTCGGGGCTGTTTCCAAAGAATCCTCGGGATCAAAACCAATGGCGTTAACCGTAGTGGGCGATTGCACGATAAAGGGCCCATCGTATTTTAAGGCAGCCGTGGTGGGTTTCGTACCATCCAATGTATAGTAAACGATTATCTTTTGGTCAGGCACCGAGAGTGTGACCATGCCTTTAGGATCTCGTTCGATCTGTGGAGGGACCAATAAATTCGGCGCCCGAAATAATTCAATGTTCGAGATGGCCAAGGGCCCCTTTGAATCCAAGAATCGCACCCTAATCTTCGTCGCCGCAACAGTATCGAATCGCAAAATACGTTTGTAGCCGATGGTGGTTTGTCGGTCGATTTCAATCCATTTTCCATCCACTTCCGCTTCCACGACAAAAGCTTTTACACGTTGCCCAAGCGCAATAAATTCTTGCAAAAGCATTCTATTGACTTCCGTGGGCACTGCAAAGGCCAGCGTAATGGTTGCCTTTGTAACGCTATCGTTGGTTGCCCAATAGGTGTCGGGCTTCGCATCATTTACCTTTCTAGCATCGAAATCGGTGTTAGATCCGCGCGTATCGGTTACCGACACCTTGGCATTTTTGGCCAAGTCGATTTTAAAATCTTTTTGCCAGTGATCATGTAGTGCCATCAATTGATGCTCATCGGTCTCATGGATCAAGCCGCGATAATCAACTGGGATGTTTAAGAGGAACGAAGCGTTCCTGCCTACCGACTTATAATAGATATCCAATAACTGTGGCAATGTCTTTACCTGATGATCTTCGGCGGCATGATAATACCAGCCTGGACGAATGGATACATCGGCCTCGGCAGGAAGCCAATGGGTGCCATTTTCATGACCGGATCGGAGTTCGATATAGCGAGGCCATCCTGGGTAGATCTCATCCCGCCGCATGATACTCCAATTGGTTTCATTGGCCCATCCTTCCTCATTACCAACCCATCTAATATCAGGTCCCCCATCACTAAAGATTACGGCATTGGGCTGAAGTTCACGAACGATCTCAATCGCCTTATCCCATTGATAATAGGTCTTGTTATCTATTTTACGTGTCTCATTAGCCCCGCCATAGTAGCCTGAACCCCCATTCGCCCCATCGAACCATACTTCAAAAATATCCCCATAATTCGTTAATAATTCACGCAGTTGTTCCTGAAAGATCGCCACATATTCAGGGGTACCATAAGCCCCGTTATTGCGATCCCACGGTGACAAATAAACTCCGAATTTGAGTCCGTTTTCCCTACAAGCCTCCGAGAGATCCTTGATAAGGTCTCCCTGCCCATTTTTCCAAGGCGAATTTTTAACGGAATGTTCTGTGGTCTTGGTAGGCCAAAGACAAAAACCATCATGGTGTTTTGCCGTAATGATGATCCCTTTCATACCTGCTGCCTTGGCAACCTTTGCCCATTGGCGTGCATCCAATGCCGAAGGATTGAATTGACTTGGGGATTCTCCGCCTGTACCCCATTCCATATTGGTAAACGTATTCATATTAAAATGAATGAAGCCATAGTATTCAAGTTGTTGCCAGGCCAATTGCCGGGCCGAGGGGAGCGGGTCTATTGGCCCAGGAGGTACGACCGATGAACATGATATACCAAGACCAAGGGCCACCGCCCAAAATAAAACGAACACACGCTTTTTCATTTCCTATATTTTATCGAAGTACATACCACGTATAGCCTTTGGCAGGAATACTGATATCGATATTTATTTCAAAATTCCGGTCTAATTTTTGACGAATCGGGATGCCATCCTTTTCCGATACGTTGCTTTCATCAGTAAGACCCGTATAATATAATGGAATCTTAATTCGCTCTTTAATTACACTTTCCGTCGGATTGAAGAGCATGAGAAATGCCTTTTCATGAAGATCGGGGTTAACATGCATAAAACCGTCCCAAGTAAGTCCGTTGGGCCTTCTCAAATGGATAAGATTCGAATTTAGAATATCCCGGTATTTTTTATACTGTTCGATCTGGGCCTGTACCAAGGATTTTGTAGCATCGGTATCGTACAGTCGAGGTCCCCGATAACAGGCCTGAACCCCTGAACCATAATTTTGTGCCATATGCCTACTATAGGCGTTTAAATAATCCTTTAGGGGCTCTAAGGTCGCTTCTTGACCGCCACCATGATATTCGGTCAGCGGCACGAACGTCCAAGCCATCGATGGCATCTTTTCCCAAGTGCCGTCATAAATATTCTGCCTGCCCAATAGGAGCTGCTGCTCCCTGGGCAACGACCAATTGACTTCGCGATATCCGATGCCACATTTATTGGATCCCTGCAAAAAGTAAAAATCAGGGGCGTTCAAATAGATATCCTTTTCTTTGAGCCAATGATAAAAATCCTTGGTCATATTCCATTGCGCCCACTGGGAATCTTCATAGCCCTTGTGATATTTATGGGTCGTAGATGCACAGTAGTCCCCGGGATAGGGACCATCATGTTCTAAAAGGTCAAAGCCGGTCTTTTCAAGAAAATACTTGAGTTTTTCCAAATATCCTTTCCCCCAAACAGATGCAAGGCACGGTGCATTTCCGAATTTTGCCCCACCCGGCTTCCCGGTTGCCCGGTCGATAACATCTACCGAATCACGTATCTTTCGGCTTGAAAATAGGGAATACCCGCCTATTTGAATACCTTTTGAATGTGCGTAATGGGCAAGTTCCTTAAACTTGTGAATGTTGGTTGCCGTGGTATCTTCCATATCGAGGCCGCTACCAAAGCTGAGGATGACCATTTCATAACCGGTTTCCACACATTGGTCAACTGCTGCTTTAACCGCATCGGGTTCGGTGGTGGTCAGATGCATAAAAATGGGGTTTTCAGTCGCCCATGGCGCCAATAGCGTATACATTTTCCGTTCTGCGAGTGCGTTTCTTTCGCGGTCACTTCCTTCGAATAACAGTTCATAGGTATGAAAGCTTTCGAAGGCGGCCCCTGTTTTTAAAACATAATTCGGACCGACTGGCAACCTGCTTATCAAGAGACATGGGGTTTCCATTTTATAATTCACTTGTGAGGTATACTCCAAATCGGTTTCCCAAAAGGTGGTCACGTTTGATTCTTCCGAAGTAAAGCCACCAAAAGCATAATCGCTTTCAACGTGCATGTTCGGCCGTCGCCACCTATTGGGGGTTTCTACGGGATTTTCAACCTCGGGGAATGCTAATAGTTCACTTTTAAAAGCGTCAATAACGACCTCCTGACCCGAATTATTCTCTACCGAAATCCATTTTGAGATCAATGGAATTCCATCGTAGATTTCATAATGAACCGCGACCAAAATTCCGTCAAGCGCTTCGGAAGGATGCTTGAACTGAAGGATCAGCTCCTTTCCCGATGCTTCCAGGGTCGTAGCTGAATAGTATCTTTTAGTAGGGCTCCAAGGCACTTTTCGGTGAATGGGCTTCACCTGATGGTGTATGTATTGAAAAGCATCCGAACTGGTTGAAAGGCTATCGATCCATTGATCCAATAGATAGCCATGCTCTTTCAGACCTTCCAAGCCCCCGATCGGATAGGTCTTGCCATCAACGGTAATCTCGGCCTCGGGCTTGATACTACGCAACATAACCTCACCCGAAACAAGATTGCTGAATGCTACGGTAGCCGCATTTGGTGCGATACGGATCTGACGCAATAAAAGTCCATTGTTAAGCACAATATCACTACCCTCTTGGGTTACATTGGCGGTAAAACCTGAGTTGTCGAGCAGCCAATCCCTGGTTGGTTCGACATGTTGGCCAAAACCCGACAGACAGGACAGCAATGCGGCCAATACATAGAGTTTCTTCATATACTATTTCAGTTTACAATACATCAACAGGATATTCGACCGGTTTCCCAGTTCTTTTATCAACCGGCATTTGGGCATTCACATTTTTTAAATAATCGCTTAGCACGGTTGCTAATTCCTGTACCTTTTGGGGTTGTTCAAGCACCAGGTTATGCGTTTCCCCTATATCGTCTTTGAGGTTATACAATTCGATACGGCGGTCGGCATGGAAATAAATAAGTTTCCAATCTCCCAAACGTACCGCACTGGCCGCTCCAATACCGGGCCCTTTGGGACCCCATTCGTTGGGATAATGCCAAAACAAAGGCCGGGCCTCCTCTGGTTCGGCCGTTCCTCTTAAAATGGATAAAAAACTCTTCCCATCAACTTGCTGTACTGTATGCAAACTGTCAATCCCAGCCATTTGCAGTAGGGTCGGATAAAAATCCTCGATGATAAGTTGATGATCCGAACTGGTCTGGGCCGCAATCTTCCCAGGCCATTTTACGATCATCGGTTCTCGAATGCCACCCTCATATAGCGAACCTTTGCCACTGGCCAAAGGCTTGTTGTGGGTATTGGGTTCCCCTCCCCTGGCATGGGCGCTCAAACCTCCATTATCTGACATAAAAATGATGATTGTTTTTTCATCGCTATTTTTTTCCTTCAGATAGTCCATAATATCCCCCAAACTTTTGTCCATGCCTTCGATCATCGACGCATAGTTCGCCTCGATCGAATCGAGCCCCTTTTCAAGGTATTTTTGTAAAAATCGGGGGTCTCCCATAATAGGGGTATGCACCGCATAATGTGCCATATACAAAAAGAAAGGTTGTTGGGTGCTCATTGCCGAGTCGATGGCCTTGATGGCTTCCTTGGTGATCGCCTCGCTTAAAAAAATATCCTGGCCATAATATTTTTCCAATCCTGGGACCGCCCGGACTTCTTTGCCGACCTTCCCATTCCCAAAATTTTCAGTGCCCAGATAACTTCCTGGGGCACCTGCGGCATGGCCCGCAATGTTTACATCAAAACCCAGGTTCAAAGGGTTTTCCCCTAGGGTGCCGATCGCCCCTAAATGCGCTTTTCCGGAATGGATGGTAAAATAACCCACATCGTGCAAGGCTTGTGGTAATGGCATCGCAAAAACCGCTTTCGGATCTCCCGGTACCGGACTCATTCCGTTAACGTTCCACATCGGAAACTCAAGTACGGCATTATTTTTTTCCATGGGTTGAATGGAGTCTTTAATAAGCGTCCAATTGGTCACCCGATGGCGTGCTGCATTCATTCCGGTCATCAAGCTGATACGCGTAGGGGAGCAAACCGGTGTAGCATAGGCCTGAGTGAATTTCATTCCTTCGTTGGCCAACCGTTCCATATTGGGTGTATGATAGCGTTGATTGAAGGGGGTGGTTTCTGTCCAAAAAGGAACCGACGTATCTTGCCAACCCATATCGTCGACCAAAAAAAGTACAATGTTTGGAGGCGTCTCGACAAGCGGTTCTGACTCACAAGAAGAAAAACCTATCCCAAAAAGGGTACATACGACCATGATAAAACGTGCCTTATTCCATAACCGACACCCACATTGTACTGCCATTTACCGTTATTTTTAAATTTGGTTCCAAGAAATACGGAAGCTAAATATAAGCATTCGAAATTTTCAAAACACATACACCCCATAAAAGAGTTGTTTATCAGTATCTTAGTGAAATGAACCTTTAAGGCGTTGAATCTAATGAGAAAACAGTACGAATCATTCCAAAGGATAACGATGCAGGCATTCATGATATCATGCCTGATTGGATGTACAGGGGCCGATAAAAATGCAGGGGAATCCACACTGCAGGCAAAAATGTATTTGACCACTTTGGATAAATCCAAACTCCTAGAAGAACAACCACTTAGTTTCGATAGTTCGCCTTCTGGGATTACCATTGCACTGGATTCCTCCAAAACATTTCAAGAAATGGATGGATTCGGATTTACGCTAACAGGTGGAAGTGCAAAGCTATTGCAAGGAATGACTAAAACCGCCAGGGCCGGTCTTCTTCAAGAGCTTTTTGGGAAGGATGCGAACGCGATTGGCATCAGTTATTTAAGGGTGAGCGTCGGAGCATCTGACTTAGATGAAAAGACCTGGTCCTATGATGACAGGCCCAAGGGCCAAACCGACGAGAAATTGGCGAATTTTTCATTAGGCTATGACACCTTGTATCTCATTCCTACATTACAGGAAATCAGAACAATTGCCCCTGAGATCAAAATCATGGGGTCACCTTGGTCACCACCGGCATGGATGAAAAATAATGAGGATACCCGAGGTGGAAGTTTAAAACCTGAATATTCAAGCATTTATGCAGACTATCTTGTGCGGTATGTGCAGGATATGAAAAAAAGGGACATCCCTATCGAGGCCCTGACAGTTCAGAACGAACCTTTACATGCGGGGAACAATCCCAGTCTTTTAATGTTAGCCGATCAACAGGCAGATTTCATTAAGCGCTATCTTGGTCCTGCCTTTAAGGCAAATGCGATAAAAACCAAAATTATAATCTATGACCACAATGCTGACCGCCCCGATTATCCATTGGAAATTTTAAAAGATCCAGAAACCGCCAGCTATATCGATGGTGCGGCCTTTCATCTCTATGGCGGCACTATTGACGCGCTTTCACAAGTACATGAAGCCTTCCCTAATAAAAATATTTATTTTACCGAACAGTGGATCGGGGCTCCTGGGAATTTTGAAACCGATTTTACATGGCATATCGAAAATCTGGTAATCGGGGCGCCTAAAAACTGGGCCAAAACAGTCTTGGAATGGAATTTGGCGGCCGATGAAAATGAGGAACCACATACGGATCGCGGCGGATGTATAGGGTGTTTAGGAGCCTTGACGCTCAACGGGGACAGTATCATTCGAAATCCGGCCTATTACATCATCGCCCAAGCTTCTAAGTTCATTCCTCCAGGCTCGGTGCGCATAGGATCATCGGAGGCACTCCATCTTCCGAATGTAGCGTATAGAACGCCTACAGGCGATCTTGTCGTCATACTTCAAAACAGGGATACAACCGATAAAAATGTCATGGTAGGGGTGGCACAAAAAGCCGTTTCCATCGCTTTGCCCAAAGGGGCCGTTGCAACGCTTGTAATTCATTAAATATTGGTGCTAGCTATTTAAATAACCATGCTATTTCGATTTAATGACTGGGGAATCGATTGAACGAGTGGTGGCTCCATCCTAATAAATGAATCGATTTCATAAGCAGGTTTTACTATTAAAAAAAAATGAAATCACGGTTATACACATTATTTTGTTAAAAAAGTATCATTATTTGTGGATTGATGTTTAGGAATTGAGAATCTTTGAACGTAAATTTAGCAATGATTCCCCCTGTTTTCCAAACACGAATTATTTGAGTTAGTTTTAGTTTTCAAAATGGCCGCTTCTAAAACAAGCGGCCATTTTTATTTAAGGCGGTCTTGAAGTCATTTGCAATTGAATTTTTCCCCTAACTTTATAAAAAATTAGAACAAAGCCACGTTTATTTGTATACCATAGTCGACATAGAGACCACCGGAAATGGCATAAAGGGAAATAAAATAACCGAAATTTCCATTTTTAAGTTTGATGGCCAGGAAATCGTGGACGAATTTACCACCCTGATCAATCCTGAATGTGAAATTCCTTTTTTTATAACAGGCTTGACCGGAATCGACAACGCCATGGTGCGGAATGCCCCACGTCTTCATGAAGTAGCACACCAGATTTTGGAAATTACCCGAGATACTATTTTTGTTGCCCATAGCGTGAATTTTGATTACAATGTCATCAAACATGAATTTAAGTCGATCGACCTTGACTTTACAAGAAAAAAACTCTGTACCGTACGACTTTCCCGCCGATTATTTCCAGGTTATAATTCGTACAGTCTGGGAAAACTGTGTTCGGCAATGGGCATCCCGCTTACTGACAGGCATCGTGCTCGGGGTGATGCCCACGCCACGGTTTTGTTGTTCAAAAAGTTGTTGGGCAATGAAGGTTCACAAACAGTAATAAAAGCATTTTTAAATTCCCGTTCCCAAGAAGCTACTTTGCCCCCATCGCTGCCTAAAAAAGTATTTGATGGCCTACCAAATCGGCCAGGGATCTATTACTTCAAAAATAATCTAGGTAAAATAATCTATGTTGGTAAGGCTATAAACATAAAAAAACGTGTTCTTGGCCATTTCTACGATAAATCAACGAAAGAAATTCAGCTCTGCCAGGCAACGGCCGATATTGACTTCGAATTATCCGGAAGTGAGCTATTAGCCCTTTTAATGGAATCGAATGCTATAAAAAAACATTATCCACTATACAACCGTGCCCAAAAAGCCACCGTGCAGCAATACGCTATTTTTAGCTATGAGGATAGAAACGGCATTTTACATTTGGCTTTCAATAAATTAAAATCAGTACCCGAGCCCTTGATTACATTTCACAATACGACCGATTGCCGTTTGTATCTCGAGGAAATCTGTAAGACCTATCAACTTTGTGCCAAGTACTGCCATTTACAGGAAAATGTCACCACATGCTCCCATTATCGCCTTCCAAATTGCAACGGTATTTGTCGCGGTACCGAATCTCCCCCTCAATACAATGAAAGAGTGCACATGGCCATTGAATCTATGCAGACCAGAAAAGAAGATTTCATCATCAAGGAAAAGGGGCGACATCTAGAAGAGCAAGCTTTTATAATGGTTCAGAAAGATGTGTATTTAGGGTACGGATTTATCCCTAGCGAACAAGAGATAGGCTCCATTGACGATTTAATGGGTTATATGGTCTCCACTAAAAATACGGTAGAGGCGCGAGGAATAATACGATCCTATGCTACTAAATATCCAGATCGGATATTGACACCTGATCAAATCGATTATCTAATGTATTAATCCTTCATCTTTCGATACATCCGAATTACAAAAAGCAACCATACCATAAAGATGATGGTAACGAATATGGAGTATATTAAAATGAAGTCCACTACTTTTTGTATTTCAAATAATTCATCAAACCCAGAATAGTCGGTGCCCAGAAAGCCACGAAAATCGCATCCAACTTTCTTCCAGAAAGAAACAGATATTCTGAGACTATGATGATCGAGAAAACTACCAAGAGCAATATGCAGTTGATCACTCCAACTTTTTCTATAAAATCCTTCATCATACTTCGTGCAGAAATTCCTATTAAAAATAGGCAATAAAAAGGGAAATCACATGATACTTGTTAAGATTTTTTAACATTTATAGCATCACTGATATATAGAGGGGTATTTTATTCAAATAGGCCTAAAGGCATAGCACCATTGCAAAAAATAAAAATGCGAAAATCATGGGTCTAAACCTGGATTATTGGTCTTTCTTTCCACTTTTGATAAAAAGCACCAGCGTAGTAACCAACGCCACGCATACGACGACGAAAACCGAAATCATTATGATTCCGTTACTCCAATTGACTAAAGGTAGTACCATCTGTAGCATGTTTTCCTAGTTGATAATGATCAAAGGTATTGGTTGACAATAAGATAAATCAGTAGATCTTAACTTTTTGCCTTGCAGGTATTAAGACCGAAAACGGCGTATATCGGGCAAAAATTGATGATGCTCGTAACTGCAAAAATAGCCGCAACGGCTAGCAGTAGGTAGGCCAACGTACCATGGATCACATCAAAATAAAACAGGAATCCTACTAGGATTGCCAAGGCCAAACGTACCATTTTGTCAGTACTTCCCATATTTTTTTCCATCATTTCGTAATTAGTGGTGAACAACAATTCAACGATAAGCACAATTTCAAAAAATAGGCCTATTCTCGGCCTACATCAGAAATGTTACACTGCTTTCATGAACCCCATAGGTCAAAGATAGTGCGTAACAAACCCTTAAAACATGATATTTATCAGTCTATTTTGTTGATGGGCAGACATATTCAGTTACAGACGCGCCAGCCTTTTTAAGAGCTTCAAAACCGCCGGCGATATCGACTACGTTATGAAATCCACGACTTTTAAGGATCGAAGCGGCAATTACCGAGCGATACCCGCCTGCACAGTGCACAAAAAACGTCTCGTCTTTCGGGAACTTCATCATATGCTCATTCAAACTATCTAACGAAGCACTTTGGGCTCCGGCAACATGCTCTGCTGCAAACTCACTGGGTTTACGAACGTCGAAAACTTGGGTTTGATTGGCTTCCAAGCGCGATTTTACCGTTGAAGCCGGAACCGACTGTATTGTATCTACTTCCCTACCTGACTGCTGCCACGCGTCAAAACCTCCTGCCAAATAACCGATCGTACCATCAAATCCTACCCGCGACAGGCGGGTTACTGCTTCGTGCTCCGAGCCTTTTGGTGCCACCAGTAATAGTTCTTGTTTGGTATCTGCGATCAGCGCGCCTACCCAAGGCGCAAAATCCCCGTTGAGGCCAATAAAGATCGATCTGGGGATATGGCCTTTGACAAAATCCTCTTGACGCCGTACATCTAAAACTATGGCCGAGGTTTCATTTGCTGCCATCTCGAATTCTTCTGGGGAAAGCGCCGTGGTACCGCGATCTAATACATCGGCGATGTCCTCATAGCCTTCCTTGTTCATTTTAACATTCAGTGGAAAATACTTCGGTGGGGGTAAAAGACCCTCGGTAACTTCGTTCACAAATTCTTTCTTTGTCATATCGGCCCGTAGCGCATAATTCATTTTTTTCTGATTGCCCAACGTATCGACCGTTTCCTTCATCATATTCTTGCCACAAGCAGAACCGGCCCCGTGTGCCGGATACACTATGATATCATCGCTTAAAGTCATAATTTTTGTGCGGAGGCTTTCAAACAAGAGCCCAGCAAGGTCCTCTTGCGTCAAATGCGTCGCTTTTTGAGCGAGGTCAGGGCGGCCCACATCTCCTAGGAAGAGTGTATCCCCAGAAAAAATAGCATAGTCCTTTCCTTTTTCGTCCCTCAGCAAATAAGTCGTGCTTTCCATCGTATGGCCAGGCGTGTGTAAGGCCTTGATGGTGATTTTTCCCAGTTTGAATTCTTGGCCGTCTTTGGCGATTATCGCTTTAAATGACGGATTTGCATTTGGGCCATAGACAATCGGGGCCCCTGTTTTTTTGGAAAGTGTCACATGGCCACTAACGAAATCGGCATGAAAATGGGTTTCAAAGATATATTTGATTTTGGCATGGTCTGATTCGGCCCTTTTTATATAAGGGTCCACTTCGCGTAAGGGATCAATGATCGCAACTTCTCCATCGCTCTCGATATAATAAGCCCCTTGGGCCAAACATCCCGTATATATCTGTTCAATTTTCATAATCCTTCCTTTAAAATTCCCACAAAAATAATGCTTAATTTTTTGGTCAAGGTAACTTTAGTTACCATGCACCCTGTTTTGATACGCCACTTTACTGCCGGCAATCGATACCGAATGGGGATGATCAAAGTACGCTACCGCCTCATTGGTCATTGCAAAAAGAAACTCCCTGTGCAATTCGTTGATAATACCGCTACTAAAAATAATGTCGCGCGTGGGGCCAATGGCGCCGGCAAAATAGAATTGCAGGTTTCTGTCGTGAATTTCATGAATTACTTTTATCAACATCTGGGTGGCCGTGGCATCAATATAGTTAATAGCCTCGGCATTTACGATTACACCTTTTAGTGCTTTTCCTTTCGCGTCAATATGCTTAAAAATCTGCTTTTTGAAAAAACCCGAATTCCCGAAATATAATTGCGCATCAAAACGTATGATCAACAAGTCGTCGCGTACGATAGCCTCATTCCCGAAACGGTCGACATTCTTATAATAATCGGTATCCTTAATCTTTCCCAAAACCGCGAAATGCGGATTGGAAGTACGATATACCATAAGTAATAAGGAGATAAGAATCCCGATAAGAATACCTTCCTTGATGCCTATGAAGAGGGTTGCTAAAAAGGTAATGAGTAACACCAAAAATTCATCCCTACGATGCAACCACAAACTTTTGGCATAGGCTACATCAATAAGGCCGAAAACGGAGACCATAATAATCGAGGCCAGCACGGCGTTCGGCAAAAAATAAAACAAGGGCGTTAAAAACAAGAGGGTGACCACAACCAATACGACGCTTACAAAGGCTGCCAAGTTCGTTGTTGTTCCCGATTCCTGGCTAATCGCAGAACGCGAAAAACTGGCGGTAGAGATATACGATTGAAAAAAAGAACCCACCATATTCGAAGTGCCCAATGCTACCAATTCTTGATTTGCATCAATCGTTTCCTCCCCGTTTTTTTCCTCAAGTGCCCTTCCAATCGAAATGGTTTCCAAATATCCGACCAGTGCCAAAGTGAGTGCCATCGGCCATAATTCACCAATACCTTCAAGTGTGAAATGTGGAATCTTGAAGTGGGGCAAGCCACTTGGAATGTTTCCGACCAATTTAACCCCATAGGATTCTAACTTCATGAAATAAACCCCTACTATTCCGATTACGACCACCAATAAGATCCCTGGGATTCTTTTATCCCATTTTTTGAGGACGAGGATGATACCAATGCCGAGCAACCCAATGGTCAAATCGTATGCATTGGTATGGTTTAGCTTTTCAAAAACATGCACTACTAAAACATGAAAACGATTGCTGTTTTCAATATCAGCCCCTAGAAGGTGCTTCAATTGACTGAATATAATGATAATGGCAGCACCCGATGTAAAGCCACTTATCACCGGCTTGGAGAGGAAGTTTACCAAAAAGCCCATGCGTAACAGGCCGAATAACAATTGAATGGCCCCCACCAAAAAAACAAGGAAAATGGCCATGGCGATGTAATTTTCCAACCCCGAAATGGCCAGGGTACCAAGACCGGCAGCCACTAAAAGTGAATCCATTGCGACCGGGCCGACCGATATTTGGCGCGATGTGCCCAAAATAGCATAGAAAAAAACGGGAATCAAAGCGGTATATAGGCCATAAACGGGAGGTAAACCAGCAATCATGGCATATGCCATGCCCTGTGGGATAAGAATAATCCCAACGGTAAGACCTCCGACCAGGTCTTTAAGGAACCAAGCCCGCTTATATTTCGGCAGCCACTGCAAAACCGGAAGAAATCTTCGCATGTCCCAAAGGTACTGCAAAATAAAAAATTGTAAGATATCATTCCTTTCATTTCAGTGGCTTCGACGCTCGTCTTTTATCAAAAACATATTGTATATTCAAGCCATGAATACCTTTGAAATGAAAACAATCTTCCGAACTACCAAGATAATCTTCCTAATCAGCCTAGGCCTGTTGGTCTGCCGCTGTGGCACTGTAAAAGTACCGGCCCAACCCAAGGAGCAAGAATGGGTTTCCCTTTTCAATGGAAAGGACCTAAACGATTGGACCGCCAAAGTGCATCACTACGAAGTAGGCGATAACTATGCGGATACGTTTCGGGTCGAAGATGGCATTGTAAAAGTACGATACGACAAATACGATGGCCAATTCAATGACCGATTTGCCCATTTGTACTATAACAAACCCTATTCGTATTACCATCTGGTAGTCGAATATCGATTTGTTGGTGACCTATATCCCGGTGCACCGGATTATACCTTAAAAAATAGCGGGGTCATGTTCCATTCACAGGACCCCAAAACGATGCCAAAAGAACAAAATTGGCCAATATCGGTAGAACTACAATTATTGGCCGGAATCAAGGAAGGGGAACCACGCCCCACGGGGAACATGTGCTCTCCGGGCACTGATGTCGTCTATGATGGTAAAATCGACCCGCGGCATTGTATAAATTCTTCTTCAAAAACGTATTTTGGCGATCAATGGGTTCGGGCCGAAGCAATTGTATTGGGGGATTCCCTCGTTACACATATCGTCAATGGGGAAACCGTATTACAATACAGCAAGCCGCAAATCGGCGGCGGCGTTGTCGAGGGTTTCGACCCGGCACAAAAAAAGGACGGCCAATTATTAAAAGAAGGCTTTATCGCCTTACAGAGTGAGGGTCAGCCCGTCGACTTTAGGTTGGTAGAAATCAAAAACCTAAAAGGCTGTATGGATCCCAAAGCCACCAATTACAAAAAGTACTATGTAAAATCAGATCCGTCGGCCTGTGCTTACAAATAAATTTTAAGAACCTAGCAATTTTTGTTTTTTGCTCATACATTGAGCCCATCCGCAGAATGATGGTTGCATTGGGTTGATTTGGATTTTCAGGTCTTAACGCTACTTTAGTTCCTAACTAAATCCGTTGTGCCATTGGTCTTGTTCAGCGCTCAAAAAGATGGCCGCTTATTGTATCTTTGAAACTTCCTATAAGACACCCTTTCTATGATTACAAGATATTCTTTTTTCTGCGTATCGCTCTTAAGTATTTTTCTAGTCAACGCACAAAAACTCGATGTTACACTCCTAAAAAATCTGAATCTCCGAAATGTGGGCCCTGCCAATATGAGCGGTCGCATCACTGCTATCGATGCGCTGACCTACAATCCAAAAATAATCTATGTCGGGGCGGCATCGGGAGGGGTATGGAAATCGGAAAACGGCGGTACTGCTTGGTATCCGATATTCGATGATCAGCCCACCCAAAACATTGGGGCCTTAGCCATTCAGCAAAGTAATCCTGACGTTGTTTGGGTAGGGACCGGTGAGGGCAATCCCCGAAATTCAATGAATTTGGGCATGGGTATATTCAAGAGTATCGACGCTGGAAAAACTTGGCAGCAGATGGGCCTAACGGCGACCAAAACGATTCATCGCATTTTGATAGACTCCCATAACCCAGACATTGTATATGTCGGGGCCATGGGGGATCCATTCACACCCAACGAACAGAGAGGGCTCTACAAAACGACCGATGGTGGTAAGACATGGAAGAAAATATTGTATACGAACGAACAGTCAGGTATTGCCGATCTGATACAAGATCCCAGAAACCCAAATACACTCTTTGCCGCAATGTACCAGCATAGAAGAACGCCCTATTATTTCACCTCGGGAGGACCTGGTTCAGGCCTGTTCGTCACCCATGATGGTGGTGGCACATGGAAGCAAATTACGGATAAAGACGGACTGCCTTCCGGGGAACTCGGTCGCATTGGTCTGGCGATGGCACCAAGTGACCCAAAACGTATGTACGCAAAGATAGAAGCAACCAAAAATGCCCTGTTCCGGAGTGATGACGGAGGTTCTTCTTGGTACAAAATCAATGAAGATCCTAAATTCACCAATAACCGCCCTTTCTATTTTCAAGATTTGGCGGTCGACAGCAAAGACCCGAATCGTTTATACAATATTTACCAGCCGTTGACCGTCAGCTATGATGGGGGAAAGACGTTTGATCCGACTCCGATGATTCCTGCGGATGAAACCAAGGGTATTCATGCCGATTTTCATGCGTTCTGGGTGAATCCCAAAGATCCTGAAAATTTTATAATAGGAGGTGACGGGGGGTTAGGAATCACAAATGACCATGGTAAGAGTTGGTACTTTCCAGAAACGATTCCAGTGGCCCAATTATATTGTGTCAACGTAGATGATGAACGCCCCTACCAGGTATATGCAGGGATGCAGGACAATGGTAACTGGTCTGGTCCGGGATACACTTGGAAAAGAGGTGGAATACGAACGTTGTACTGGCAATATCTAGTGGGTGGGGACGGTTTCGATATCTCGCCCGATCTTGATAATCCAAGGTTCGGTTATGGATCTTCACAAAACGGAAATCTCTATCGATATGACAAATTAACCGGGTATTATAGCAGTATTATACCACCCGCGCCTGATTTGAAAACACGGCTTCGCTTTAACTGGAATGCCGCCTTTGCCCGAGACCCAAACGATCCAAAATTAGTCTATTACGGTTCGCAGTTTGTACATATGACCCATGATAACGGCGCGAATTGGGAACGTATATCCCCCGATTTGACAACGAACAATCCCGAGCATCAGCAGGCAGATTATGGAGGCTTGACCCTTGATGTTTCGGGCGCCGAAATGTATAATACGATTCTCACCATTGCACCTAGCCCGATCGACCCTAAAACCATCTGGGCAGGGACTGACGATGGGCAGGTGCGATTAACCATTGATGGCGGTGCTACCTGGCTTAATCTGACGGAAAAAATCAAAGGGCTGCCCAAGGAAGGATGGATAGCACAGATAAAAGCATCACGGTATAATGCCGGTGCGGCATGGGTAGTGGTAAACAACTATCGAAAAGGAGACTATGCACCATACCTTTTTAAAACCAGCGATTACGGAAAAACATGGTCCGGGTTAGTGGACGATTCAAAGGTTAAGGGATACACCTTATCAGTGCTCCAAGATCCGGTGGTATCCAAACTGGTATTCCTAGGCACCGAAAATGGACTATGGATCAGTATTGATGAGGGGATGACCTGGGTACAATTCGAAAATGGTTTTCCTGCTGTTTCGACCATGGACCTCGTGGTACAAGAACCTGAATCTGCCTTGGTAATTGGAACCTTTGGCCGCGCCATATGGATACTGGATGATCTTTTAAGCCTTCGTAAAATAGCGAATAATGAGTTGAAGCCCACATTAACGGCACTACCCAATAATAGTGTAGTACAGGTAAAAGGACTGTTCATCAACCCCCCTGGAAATATTTGGACAGGGTTCCATACCACTTTTGAAGGGGAAAACAAGGTCTTTCAGCGCACAAAAATTCCGTTTTACCTTTCCAAAAAGCCAGACTCGACCACAACCGTAACAGGCGCTGTTTACAACAAGGATAACATCTTGATCAATACGATTAAAAAAGATACCGTGGTTCAAGGCCTCAACTACATGATTTGGAATTTAGATGAAGCCGCAGCCTCTTTACCAGACACTTCGATCGAAGAAAACACGAGACGTATTCCCGTCTTACCAGGAAACTACAAAATCGTTTTCAGCAATGGCATGAGCAAAGATTCATCAATGGTTACCGTAATCAACGACCCAAGGTTTGACCTTGCCCCTGAAATTGATAGCAAGCTCTATGATTTTCGAAAGGAAGCCGATATTCAAGTGGCAAAATTATCGAAATTACTTAAAGATATCGATACCAAAAAGGAAAGGGTCAATCATCTAGAGCTACAACTAAAGGACCTCAACATGCCACCGGAAGATACGCTGCGAGTTGCCGTCAAGGGCATTTTAGAAGCACTCGACGTGTTGCGGGCGAAAGGACAGACCGCACGGCCGAGTCGACAAGTGGGGGCATGGCAGTCTTTTGAAGTCTCACCCTACTCAAAGATTCAAGAAGTACTGATGGCCGCTGCTGCGCGAACCAGCATTCCATCAAGATCCGATAAAAATGGATTAGTACAAGCCACACAACTTATTGATCACTTTTCTCTAGAGGTCAGTACATTTTTAAACACTTCCTGGAACCCCTTCGTAGAAAAGATTAAAAAAAGCACTATCGATTGGTTACAACCTTGGGACAAAAAACCAGGAAGTACCAAAAATTAAGGTAAAACGGCCTCTGCTTCAATTTCTACCCTATAACCTTCGCCCACTAGCTTGGCTTCTATCAGTGTATTTGCCGGATTTATGCCTGCGAAGCGTTCCCCATGGGCACGGGCAACGGCCTCCCAATCATTGATATCGTTCACAAAAATGCGGGTGCGTACAACATCTGCCAAGGTACCGCCCAAGGACTCAATGGCGGCCTCGATCTTGTCAATGACAAAATGTGCTTGTGCAGCTGGATCTTTTCCACCGATCATTTTGTTCCCGTGGGTAGCGGTGGTTCCGGATACATGAATACGATTGCCGTCTTTTACAGCCCGACAGTAGCCTGCGAAATCTTCCCAAGGTGTTCCACTGAATACTTGCTCCCGGGTTATCCCTGTGCGTATGACTTCGAATGATTTGGGAATTTCTTGTAAATGATGGCTCAAATCACCAGAGGCGGTCAAAAAAGGAGGTTTTCGATATTCATCCCCGCAATCCCCCGGAATGGGCATTAACAATTCTTGCGCTTGTCGTATTGCCACCAGGTCTTCAGGACGAAGTTCCATTCCTAACATGCGTAGATTGTCTTTGATATGTTCACTTTTTCCCAAACGGGCACCAATGATTACGGCGGCCACCACTGGGTTATAGAAGATGCATCGGGTAGCGACATTGGCCATTGAAACCTGATGTTCATCTGCAATTCGATGTACCGTTTGTAAAAGATGCTGATAAGGTTCCCAGCCTCCGGCCGCATCTAAAAATCGTTTGTATTTCATTTCGGACCAAGAGGTCAACTCTTTTTCGCTTGGTTCATTTCTCCCCAACCATTTTTTGGTTAAAAATCCTCCGGCCAAGGTGCCAAATGCCAAGATCTTTACCCCGTATTCCTTACAGACATCACTCATATTGCCTTGGGCCCGTTGATCTATCAAAGAGTGGCATATCTGGTTGCTCACGATGCGAATGCCGCTAGCAAGGGCAATCCGCAAATGAGCAGCATCAAAATTAGTGACCCCGATATTTTTGATCAAGCCTTCATCGGCCAGTTCCTGCAAATAGAAAAGTCCGTCGAGCCAACTAGGATCTGGGTAGTGCCAGGCATGAAATTGCATTAGATCGATGGCGTCTACCTGCAGTCTATTTAACGCCAAGTGTACCGCCTTTTTGACATCCTCTCTTCCTATCTTACCCGGTTTGGGCACCCATTTTGTGAATAACTGCGTTTGTGAACCTAGGGAGTGGTTTTTTTTAAAAGTACCTGCGATAATCTCGCTTGAACCGTAGTGGTCGGCCATATCAAATGAGGTGAATCCGGCTTTGACATAGGGTTCGAAATAGGCCGAAGTATAATTTGGATCAAGGACGGTTCCCTCTTTTTCCATGTCGGCAATTTGCCACAACCCCGTAACAATGCGTGAAATTTGAAGCCCTGGGGCCAATACGATCGAATTTTGCATCTTATTCCTTTGGAAGTTTTTCAAATTGTTTTGTTAGGTCGATTCCTTTGACGCTCATTTGTCTCCATTTTAAGGCGAACAGGAGACTTGCCAAAGCCATTACCAATAGCCAAACGGGCGTGGAGTGAAAATACCATGCCGTTGCTGGCGTTGTAAGGTCCTTATACGTATGGATACCGAGGAATCCGAGAAGCAACAAGGTTCCAAGAACTCCGATAAAGACCTGTAATGATCTATTTTTAAAGACCTTTATGTTTTGGGCCAACGCGGGATTTACGGTATGAATGGTCAATAGGGTAATGCACATTAGCAGAAAGTTGACCAGCATCGAAGTGACCATGATGTCGATTCCCAGAAAAAAGTCTCCGGCAAAATGAGACCCTAAAACACCCATACTCGCCATAATCCCAGCAACAAGGAGCGCACTATGTGGGGTGTGATGTTTGGTATGTACCTTGGCAATGAAAGTAGGAAATATTCCATCTTCTGCCCATGCGAACATCAATCTCGAAACCGAAAGAAGCATGGCTGGAAGGTCATTGATCAGTGCGATGGCGGCCCCGATTAAAATGGCTACCCCCAAACCGACAGGCAGTACATAACTCAATAGTCCAGGGGCGGTGATATCCTTTTCAAGTGCTTCTGCCGCCACAAAGCTCCAAGGTACGGTATGATAGACTGCCGCTGCAAAAAGAAAATAAAAACTACCCACACCAATAATTGCCAATAAAATGGCCTTTGGCAGATTCTTTGCGGGATTTTTCGCTTCTCCCCCCGCCTGTGCAATCGAATCGAAACCTATAAAGCTCGAAAACAACAATGCGGCGGCCGACAAGAAAATACGCCAATCAAAATTCAAGCTCGCGATGGGCGTAAAAATGCGCCCTTCTTTTTCTTTCAGGGCCATCAAGAAATCGTTTGCATCAAAACTAAATCCACCAATAATAACCAAGGCCCCAAGGGCGAACATTAGAAACATCATGGGCAATAAGGTACGCTCGTACGTTTTTGTGCCTTGTATATTGACCCATACGAACCCCCATATCAAGGCCAATGCAAGACCGACCCGAACAACGGCAGTTTCCAGGGCCATCGCGAGGGAGTGCCATCCCAAGCCCTCGGCCACATCCCTTATAAACGGGACTGTAACATAAGCGATGACACCGATGACGATCGAAAGTCCGAACCACTGCGAAAAACTAGCGACAAAACCCAAATACGGATTCAATCCGCGACTCGCATAGATATAACTACCCCCGGCGCGCGGCATGGCCGATGCCAAAATGGCGTAGGCAAAAGCAGCGAACAAGGCCGGTATCGCGGCAAAAGCGAATGCGGGCAATACATAGGGTCCGATCCCAGGAACATTGCGCTGGATCATAAAGGGTACCACGTTGATCGAGGCCCCTAACATTGAACACACACCGGTCGCCGTAAGGGCTAGAAGTCCCAATTGACGGGCCAGTTTTGCCGGTTTCGGTTTATTCATTTTTTAGTCCACCCATAAAATTATGATGCCCGGTCAGTTGCCAATGTCCCAAGGATACTGGAATATTGCCAATGGCATTCATTTTGTCAAAGAAGTCCTTGATATGAAAGGGAAGTTTTCGTTCTTCCTGTAATCGGGCGTAATCGGCCAAGGCGGCCTCGATCAGATATTTCCCGGTAATGTAGCTAGTGCCGTACCCGGGTTGCCGCAGATAAAGGTGCTGCTCAAAAAGCAACAATTCTTTTTCGGTCTTCATCCAACCCCGCGGTGTAAACTCCGAGTGAATACTTCCGGCCTGCTCCATGGTCATGTCATTGGCCTGCGCATATAGGGAACCCAAACCACGGGCAGCCCGTTGTGCAATCATGATATAAACGATTTCCCGTACCCTTGGTTCTTTATCATACAGCCCCGCCTGCATAAAGAGCTCTTCTGCCGCAGTGGCCATGCCTTCGTTACGAACTGCAAAAATATTATACAATAAAGGGCCCCGACGTATTATACTGGCATTGGGCTCCTTTTCCATTCGTGCCAATTCAAACCAATGATAAAAATGTGAATAAAGCGGGCGAGGATCGAAATGTTCGGTTATAAGGAAAAAATTACGCCGTTCAATTGGAACAAAACTACCCAAATGTTCACGCAAAGCCGGTCCGAAATAATCTTTTACCGTTAAGATATCGTGCTCCTCTAAAAATGTGAGGAGATCATTTGCCGATGCTTCCGCCCGTGCATCATAGGTTTCGGGGGAATCGGCCGCAACAAGTGGGGGCAAATCCTGATTGCGTTGTTCCTCCAATTTCAAGGATGACCATGCCCTGGCCAGTTCACGCTTCAACAACATGACCTCATCGTCCCAGGTTAAGGGCACTAGGTTCACATTTTGCAGATACCAGGTGTAATTGTCCTTTC
The DNA here is from genome assembly GCA_038316335.1 of Flavobacteriales bacterium. GTDB lineage: Bacteria > Bacteroidota > Bacteroidia > Flavobacteriales > Flavobacteriaceae > JALHST01. The sequence goes on along the minus strand of JBBQAM010000016.1, from coordinate 24,216 downwards.
CGATACCGGAAGGTCCAGTTTTTGTCTTAGCCTCTTTTTGGAGCCAACCGGCTAAATCATCGGTAGATGCTATGGCTGCTTGAATAGTCGCCACAAGCTCTGGGTCCTCTGCAACCTTAGGCTGGTCGAGGAGCGTCTTTAGTTCCTCGCTTTGGGTCTGAATGACCCGAATACCGGCAACCCAAAGTTCCCGTGCATTTCCGGTAAGATTTTTCTTGGCTTGGTCGTTTAAAGGGGCGATTATACGAAGGTCTGCCAAAAGCCTGTCTTTTTCGGCTGCGATTAACGGAAAACTATAGGTCCAGATATCGGTAATCATATGGTGTGTAGGCCCTTCATGAGCCGGGACATCGCTGCGTTCGGTAAAAAACGATTTATAGAATGCCGGATCACGCGCCCAGGGTTTAAGAATGCGAAGATTGAAGTCATACCCATTCATTTCGGCCTGTACGATGCGCCAATCTATTTGTTGGGAAATGGCCCAACCCACCGTATCCAAAGCCTGCAAATCTGCCTGCAGTTTTTTGAACATGGGCCCACGCTTATCGAAGGCCTCGGCCGTATAATCGGGTGCCCCATGTAGCATCGGGGGTCTTTCAAACGTGCGCCAATCGCTGAATAGGGCAACCAATTGCCCATAGCCATCAGGTGGCCGATTTTCTGTCTGCCCAAGGCCAGATCGTAAATTCGCTAAACAGAAAAAAATAAAAACCCCACTAATTTTAAGAATTTGCCGCTTCATCCCTTTGAAATATTATGTTATGAAAATAGGCGTCCTATCATTAGGATGCCCGTTTTATTGGATATAAATTTTTAATTGCTCGTTATTACGACCCATTTCCTTGACTCGTGGTCGCCTCTTACAATTCGATTACCTCAATCTGGTTGCGGTACATTTTAATTTTCCCTTCCTTCTCCAATTTTTTCAAGAGTCGTGAAATAACGACCCGTGAAGTGTTCAGATCATAGGCAATTTCCTGATGGGTACTTTGAATCATTTCGTCTTGGTTCACCTTCGCCTTGTCCTGCAAATGTTTTAATAGACGTTCATCCATCTTCATAAAGGCCAAGGTATCGATCGTTTCGAATAATTCTGTGATGCGAGTATGATAGCTGTCGAGAATAAATTGTTGCCAACTTGGGTATTTCCCCATCCAAATCTGCATATTCTCAACCGGAATCATAATCAATTCGGCATCGGTTTCGGCGACGGCACGGATCTCGCTTTTCTTTTTGCCCATACAGCAGGAAAAAGTCATGGCACAAGAGTCGCCACGCTCTAAAAAATAGAGCAGCAGTTCATCGCCATTATCATCTTCCCGCAATATTTTGATAGCCCCATGGAGAAGCAGGGGCATCTTGGCTATAGGTTCGCCAATATCGAGTAGAATATCACCTTGCTTGACTTTTTTATAGCCCCCAACCTGCTCGATTTCCTTCAATAAAGGCGCTTCAAATAGGTATCCATAATTTTGATTTAATGTTTCGGTTAACGTGTTCATTGTTCTTATAAAATAGTGAGGTTCACCGTAAATTCTTTGGCTGCCTTGTTTAAGAATTGAAACCCTTGTTCTAAAGTATCCTGGGAAACCGCATACGGGTAGAACGTGATCGGTTCAATACAGATCATATTCGGAACCTCGGTCCATAACATAAAATGACGAAATCCCGTTGTGCGTATCCGTAGTCGCTCGCGGTCGTTTATTATTATTTCATTACAATCGGCCACTTGAAGTGCCCTACTTCCAACTTCCAATACATCACCAAGGGATATCGTTCTTTTCCCAGCGTTCAAAATGGGTCTTTCGGTAGCTAGTTTAAATGCAGGATGATAGCCAAGCATAAAGGGCATGCCTTTTTCGCCGGCAATCTTAAACGTAATCGTCAGACCTGATTCTGTAAGCTCAAAAAGCTTTTCGAATTGAAAATCATACGGCCAGAACAAGGTCTCGACCTTTGATTTTTCGGGAAACTTTGAGTTGGATACCAGGGTTCCCGCGGAATAGATCTTTCGGTAGCGAACTTCGGTAGTATTTTGATCGATGAGCTGGTAGTGCAGTTCGCGAAGTAAGCCGTGTTGATCCTGCACCGCGGCCCCTCGTGGCGTGTGCACTTGAAAATCAGATTCTGAGGTCGGGCCGATAATGGGGAACATTTCGGTATCCGAATTGCGCCACCCGGGACTTCCCTTTTGATGGATGAATTCGTACCCGCTTATTTGATAGCTGGTTAATTCACCTGAACTAATCAAGGCAACCTGATTTTTCAATGTTATTGACGATAGCATATAAATTACATACGTTAACTATTCTAGAAACCCCTTTTCCTTCATCCAACGATCATTGAATATCTTGCCCACGTACCGACTACCGTGATCGTGGAACAAAACCACAACAACGTCCTTCTTTTTGAAATGTTCCTTCAATTGCAGCACCCCTTTAATTGCAGCACCTGCTGAATTTCCTAAAAACATGGCCTCTTCAGAAGCCAATTTCCGGGTATAGAGGGCGGCATCCTTATCGCTCACCTTGGTAAAGCCATCAATAATGTCAAAATTTACGTTTTTGGGAAGGATATCCTCACCGATGCCTTCTGTACTATAGGGATATATTTCATTTTCGTCAAAAATACCGGTTTCGTGGTATTTTTTAAAAACCGATCCGTACGTGTCTACGCCCCAAACCTTGATTTCCGGGTTTTTAGATTTAAGGTAGGTCCCAACACCTGAAACCGTACCGCCGGTTCCCACACCAACGACAAAATGAGTGACCTTACCATCGGTCTGTTCCCATATTTCCGGACCGGTGGTCAAAAAGTGGGCTTTCGTATTCGAGAGATTATCATATTGGTTGGCATACCATGCATTCGGGATCTCAGTGGCCAGTCGTCGCGCCGTCGAATAGTAGCTTTGGGGATCATCTGGTGCCACATCAGTAGGGCACACCACAACCTCACTACCCATGGCTCGCAGGATATCTATTTTTTCCTGGGATTGCTTATCGGTAATGACGCATATGAGTTTATACCCTTTTACCGTCGCAGCCAGGGCGAGCCCCATGCCCGTATTCCCAGAGGTTCCTTCTACAATGGTGCTACCTGGTTTAAGCAGTCCCTGTCGCTCTGCATCTTCGATCATTTGAAGTGCCATTCGGTCCTTGGTAGAGTTTCCCGGATTAAAGGTCTCATATTTTGCCAAGACCAAACACGGTAGTTCGGCAGTAAGGAAATTGATCTTTACCAAAGGGGTATTTCCAATGGTTTCAAGTATGTTTTTTGCGTATCTCATATGCAATAATCGCTTGCCTGTGGTTGAATAAAAATCATTAAAATGCAGTCGTTACTCCCAAAAAGTCCGGAAAAGGTACCCTAGACCAACTCCATTCCTAAACTTCCAAGGTATTGACTCTTAAGCCCAAAACCCTATTTATTCAAACTTAATTGCCTGTACGGGCGTAATTTTAGTGATAATATAGGAGGGCACTAAAAGCATCAACAAACAAAGTAACAAAACCCCTATATTTAATAATAGCACGGTCGCAACGTCAATGTGTACTGGAATATAATCGATATAATATTCCTTCGGATTCGGAAATTTTAAAAATTTATAGGTGTCCTGTGCCCAAATAATGCCAAGACCAATGGCATTTCCCCAAAGGAGGCCAATCCCGATCAAATAGGCCGCATTGTATAGAAAAACTTTACGAATGCTCCAGCTGGTCGTGCCCAAGGCCTTTAATATGCCAATCATCTGAGTACGTTCTAAGATGAGGACCAAAAGGGCGGTAATCATATTAATGCCCCCTACAATGATCATTATACCGATAATAATGCCGATGTTAAAATCGAACAAGCCGATCCATTCAAATATTTTTCGATATTTATCCTTGATGGTTTGTGTATCCAAATCAGACAAGGTTTTTCCGTAGATTTCCTTGGCTTTCGCATCAATATCGTCAAAACTGGTCAAAAACACCTCGAAGCCGCCAACTTGATCGGTTGCCCATTTATTCATTCGCTGAATATGACGGATATCTATTAGGATGTATTGACCGTCGATTTCTTCAAAACCGCTATCGTACAGCCCGCTAATCGTAAATTTTCGTTGATTGGGAATCTGATCTGGGTCATCATCCTTCAAAAAAAATGCAAAAAAAGAATCCCCGGTCTTTAGGTCCAGACGATTGGCCATAAGCCGCGACATCAAAACCTCATCATTCAACTCCCCAGAATAATCAGGTAGCCGACCGGCCACTAAAAACTCCTCAAAGACCTTCCAATTATAATCGGCGCCCACCCCTTTGGCGATGACACCTTCAAAGGTATCCTCAGTACGAATGATTCCCCCTTTGTTCGCGATGGCCTGCACATGTGCCACACCCTCCACATTTTTAAATTCCGGATAAAAGTCTTGATGTACCGAAACTGGGGCAACCGAAACCTCCGAGAAATTATTGTCATAATTCGTAATCTGTATATGGCCATTAAATGCCGAAACCTTTTCACGTATTTTGTATTGAAGGCCTATACCAGTAGCAATGGCAATCAGCATCATGATAATCCCTAAGGCAATAGCGGCAATCGCTATTTTTATTATCGGTGCGGATATACTAATTTTATGCTCTCTACCCCTAATGAGTCGCTTGGCTATAAAATATTCTAAATTCAAATTATGGCGCTTTTATCCGGTTTCAAAAATACAGTTTTATTATGGGTTTTGATAGGTTCAACCTGTGGAAACCATGCGAAGGAAATAAAAAGTCAGATTGAAGCACAACAGCCCAAATCGGAAACGTCGCAAGCTGCTCCCTTGCGCGTTGCCGCCAATAGGATCGAGGCCTATGTGCCCTTGTTGCAAGGGAAACACATTGCCGTGGTTGCCAACCAGACCAGTGTTATTTTCAGGGAATACGTTAGCGGATCATCGGAAAACATTCGAACAACCCATCTGGTCGATTCGTTACTTGCATTGCAAGTGGCCATCAAAAAGGTTTTCGCTCCTGAACATGGTTTTCGAGGGGAGGCCGATGCCGGGGAAAAGGTTATCGATAGCGCAGATGCAAAAACCGGACTGCCCATAATTTCCCTGTATGGAAAAAATCGCAAGCCTACGGCCGAACAACTTAAAAACATCGACCTTGTAGTGTTCGATATCCAGGATGTCGGCGTGCGATTTTATACGTATATCGCAACGCTACAATTGGTAATGGAAGCATGTGCCGAAAATGGAGTCCCTATTGTAGTGTTAGACCGCCCCAACCCGAACGGACACTATGTAGATGGCCCGACCATGGAACCGGAAAACGAGGGATTTTTAGGAATGACCCCGATCCCGCTGGTATATGGCATGACCATCGGGGAATACGCTCAAATGATCAACGGGGAAGGCTGGTTGAAAAATGGCGTGAAAGCAGATCTTACTGTAATTCCATTGGAAAATTGGACCCACCAATCAACCTATCATGTGGCGATTCGCCCCTCTCCAAATCTACCCAATGATGTGGCCATAAATCTATATCCCAGTATGGGACTTTTCGAAGGCACGAATATCAATGCAGGACGCGGCACTGAATATCAGTTTCAACGCTATGGGGCTCCTTTTTTGGATTCGCTTAGCTATGATTTTTCGTATACCCCCGAACCGAATTTTGGTGCCAAGGAGCCTAAGCAAAAAGGGAAGTTATGCTATGGGAGGGATTTGTCAAAAATCGAGAGAATGAGTGAAGTATCCTTACGATGGCTACTTGATGCCTATACCCATGCCAACGACAAGAGTTTGGTCTTCAACACCGCTGGGTTTACCAAACATGCAGGTACTATTTTATTGCAGCAACAGATCGAAGCAGGGATGACCGAATCAGAAATCAAGCAAACCTGGCAGCCCGATTTGGAGAAGTTTAAGGTCATCAGGGGAAAATATTTGATGTATCCCGAGTAAGTTTAGGAAGCCTTCGCTTTTGAAATCACAAAAATGCAATTGGCACACACTACTTCACTATAACAGATTTCAAATTGATACGCACGAATTTTAAACATGATTTGTGCCCTATAACGAGGGCCATTATGAAAATAGGCGCATCCACGAAATGCTGAAACCCCAGCTAAGATTCCAAAATCTTAAAAGGAAAGAAAAAATCAACGGAAAAACTCTTTAAATTCCAGTGGTGGGTTTTCTATAGGGATTAAAAGGTTGTTTTAATAGCCCTTTAATACTCGCATTCTCGATTTCGTCAGGAAAAGTGTCTACCCCGTACACGATCGTATCACGGTCGAGTTTCATAAACGTCCCGAAAACGCGGTCCCAGAGTGAGAAGATATTACCATAATTGCTATCGGTATACGGCAATAGGTAATGATGGTGCACTTTATGCATATCGGGGGAAACAAGCACCCAACTAAGCGCAGCATCGATCTTTCTGGGCAGTTTAATATTTGCATGGCCAAATTGGGTTGCCACGAGCGAGAGCGACTGATAGAGCATGATGATGCCAATCGGTGTCCCGATGATAAAGACACCAAAAAGCGTAAATACAAACCGGATGATACTTTCCAGAGGGTGGTGTCGATTCGCCGTGGTCGTATCGACATGGTGGTCAGTATGGTGTACCAGATGGATCATCCATAAAGGTTTTACCTGGTGTTCTACATAGTGCGGAAGATAGGCACCTAGGAAATCGAGCAACAATACGCCAAGGATGACATACGCCCATAAAGGCATGGCAGGCAGCCAATTAATAATGCCAAAATCATGGGCTACCGTCCAATCGGCTGTTTTGAGCAAGACAAATGCAAAGGCAAAATTGATGATGATGGTCGTCAAGGTAAAAAAGAAATTTGGCAGGGCATGCCGCCATTTTTTGTACGTGAATCGATAGAGCGGGACGGTACCCTCAAGAAGCCAGAAAAAAGTAATCCCCCCGACCAATATCAGCGATCGATGCCAAGAAGGGATGGTTTCAAAATAATTGATGATTGACTCCATTTACTACTGTTTTTTAAAATGTACCAAAGGGTAGCAATCCCATATTATTTTAGTTGGAAAACTACGGCTTGGTAAGGTTTAAGCAGCACTTTATTTTTAGTTTGGACCACTTTGTTATAATTATTGATGAGTATCTCTCCAAGCGTAGTTGTCGATGCCAAGTCAATACGTGCATCAGCATCCGAAAAATTCAGAAGTACTACGACCCTTTCTGAATCCAATTCCCTAGTATAGGCATATATCTTGGGATGTTCAGGTTGAAGTAGTGTATATTTCCCATATATAAAAACGGGCCTATCTTTTCGAAGTTTGACCATTTTTTTAAAGTGGTTTAATACCGAATTGGCACGTTTTTCCTCTAATTCAACATTGCTGTTTTTATAATTGGCATTCACGGGCAACCATGGGATCCCTGTAGTAAAATCGGCATTTTTAGTTGAATCCCATTGCATGGGCGTTCGGCCATTGTCTCTAGACCCGAATTTTAGGGCATTCATATACGCTTCTACGTCCCCACCGTTGTTGACGACTTTTTTATAGCCATTGATGGCCGCAATATCCTCATAATCCCCAATACTTTCAAAGGAGCTATTGGTCATTCCCAGTTCATCCCCATAATAGCAATAGGGTGTGCCCCGCATGCTGAGTAAAAAGGTATTCAAGAGCTTCGATGAGACGGCCCGAAAGGTCTCACTATCGTTTCCGAACCTGCTTACCATTCGCGCTTGATCATGGTTGGCCAGAAAAATAGAAAGCCATCCTTTATCGGTAAATTCATGGTCCCAGCGTGAAAAAACTTCCTTAAATTGCGCCAAAGAGTATCCTTCAGGAGTTGCGATGTCTACTCCCTCGAAGGCATAGGCCATGTTCAATTCGTTTCGGTCTTCATCGACCAAATTATGGGCATCCTCAAAATTTCTGCCAGCCCCCTCGGCAACCGACATAACATCGTATTTACTAAAGACGGCTTCGTTCATTTCCTTTAAATAGGAATGTAAATCGCCTTGCATCGCATAATATTTGACGAAATTTTTCTCAAGATCATCATCGATTGCCGGAAACAAGGTGTCCTTTGCGGCAAATTGGAAGGCGTCGAGTCGAAATCCGTCGACCCCCTTGTCTGCCCAAAATTTCATGATTTCGTATACTTCTTGCCGTAGCTTCGGATTTTCCCAATTCAGATCGGGCTGTTGGGCAGAAAAATAGTGCAGGTAATAGGCATCGGTGAGTGAATCGTACTTCCAGGCATCGCCATTTGCATCAAAAAGGCTATAACGCGGACTCGGTTTTCCTTTTTCAGCGGGCCACCAGTGATAATAATCCCGATAGGCATTGTCCCGACTGCTTCTTGATTGGGTAAACCATTCATGTTGATCGCTACTGTGGTTGACTACAAAATCCATTACCAATTTAATTCCTCTTGTATGCATTTCCTGCAGCATCAAGTCAAAATCGGCCATGGTTCCGAAATCGCTCATGATATTCCGATAGTCACTGACGTCATAGCCGTTATCATTATTTGGTGAACTATAGATCGGATTTAACCAAACCGCTGTCACCCCTAAATCTTTTATATAATCCAGTTTTTGGATAATCCCTTTTAGGTCGCCAATACCATCGCCGTTGCTGTCCTTAAAACTGCGGGGATAAATCTGATAGATAATGGCCTCCTTCCACCATTTTCGATTAGGGATTTTTTCAGTCTTTGTTGGCTCCTGTTTACTCAAACAACCGCTCATAAATAAAAGTATACCTATAATAAAGGCTAATTTCTTCATATCGAATTATTACAATGGATAGCAACCAAGAATAAAGATATAAAATTCGAAGGACGAATTCCGAAATACGAAGTTGGAACTATGTGTTGTTTTATAACCACGGCCAAAGGCTAAATTCCAAATCCCACCCCGATAACTCCCGATAGTTATCGGGACCAAATTCTATTTTTTTATTCCCTGAAACCTTCTAGGTTGGAGGACTGTCCCTGTTTACAGTTCACTGACCACTGCTTACTGCCCACTGCTTACTGCCTAATGAACACTACTTATTGTTCACTCTTTTCTTCATTTCTTCAACGATATTGAATGCTGCCGGACAAATGGCGACATTCTTTAAGGTGAGCTGGCCGATTTGTTGGAATTTTTTACGGTCTGTATGGGGAAACTCGCGGCAGGCCTTAGGCCGAATGTCATAGATAGTACACTGATTATCTGCGCCTAAAAAAGAACAGGGTACCTGCTGGAGTACATAATCATTGTCTTCATCGATTTTCAGGTACCGATCAATGAATGGCTGTACCTTGATTTTAAAATGCTTGGCAATACGCTCGATATCGGACCTTGTAAAGAGTGGTCCCGTGGTCTTACAACAATTGGCGCATTGAAGGCAATCGGTCTTATTAAATTCGGCCTCATGCAATTCCTGCATTAGATAATCAAGATCTTTTGGAGGTTTTTGTTTGAGCTTTGCGAAGAACTTTCTATTTCCATCAAATTTTTCACGTGCCAGTTGGGGAAGTTGTTTTAGAATTTCGTCCATCGCCATAAATAATATCGTAATCTTGGTATAAAGCAGATAAAAATACCACTTTTGCAGTGCTAATCGAACCTACCGTGACAGATATATTGGGAAACGCTTTACTGGAGTATCAACAAGGACAGTATTCAGAAGACATCGCCACCCATTCCTCGTTGGATGAAGACGATATCATTCCCCTACCCTATTTATTCAGGGATTATGCCGGCATGCCCCCCTTGGAACAAAAGGCACTTGACCTTTGCAAGGGCAATGTCTTGGATATTGGATGTGGTGCCGGTAGCCATAGCCTGTATCTTCAATCAAAATCATTTGACGTGACTGCCTTGGATAGCTCTGCCGGAGCAATAAAGACCTGCAAATTGCGAGGCATCAACCATACGATACAGACAGAAATAGCCCAATATAAAGGCGAACGCTTCGATACCTTGCTCCTGTTAATGAACGGCATTGGAATTGCCGGGAAATTAAAAAACTTGAATCGTTTTTTGGGTCATTTGAAATCGCTATTGAAACCCGATGGACAGATATTATTAGATTCAAGTGATATCGTTTATATGTTCGATGAGGATGAGGATGGGGGTCGATGGATCCCAGGCACCACCAATTATTACGGGGAAGTCGATTTTACCCTGGAATATAAAAACCTAAGGAGCCCTTCATTTTCGTGGCTTTATCTTGATTTTAATACGCTACAGCGTGCGGCCCACTTCAACGATCTTTCGTGCGAACTTGTCATGGAAGGCGAACATTACGACTATTTGGCTATCTTGAAGCGCTATTAATACTAGCAGGTCCGTTTTTTACGTTACACATATATCAACTAGATACATTCAAATGAAAAAGCAGTTCTTAGTAGTTATTTCCCTGTTTTTCGCCCTATTGATCGGGTGTTCAAAAGATGCAATGGATCCTCCGATCGATACGTCGGCTAATTTGCTGGGTACCGGGGAATCAGCCCACGACATACTTTCAAACGATACATACGACAAATTAAAAATACAAATCGCATATGTAACGAGATATAAGCCGACCGACGAAGCAATGGTCAATTTTCAGGCCTATTTGCAACAGCATACCTTTAAAACCGCTATTGAGATTGAATATCTAGAACTCGCCTCCCCGAATAAGGATAGTCTTTCCCTTCAGGATATTGCCAATCTTGAAAAGGAGAATCGAACGGTTTATAATTCGGGAAGTACACTAGGCCTCTACATCTACTTTGCCGATGCACCTTCCACAGATGATGATGAAGTACAAGGACTTGTTACGTTAGGCGCTGTATATCGAAATACCTCTATGGTCATACATGAAGTTACGGTACGTAAACTGGCCGGACAGAGTTCGAGTATTACAGTGGCCAATGTTGAAACAGCGACCTTGAACCATGAATTCGGGCACTTATGTGGTTTGGTAAATTTAGGAACGGCCATGGTCAATACCCATGAAGACCCTGATGCTGAAAATCATTGCAGTATAGCGGGTTGTCTGATGCGTTCAGAACTTCAGTTTAGTGGATTTACTGGCAAAAAACTGGCAGCGAAAGGCACTAGTGGCCTATATGCTTCCTGCGCGTTACAGGGCAAAGATGTACTTAAATTATTGGAAACCAAGACCTCGAAAGGAGCGGTGGTACCCGGGCTGGATTCGGAATGCGTGTTAGACCTGCAGGCCAATGGTGGACGCTAGTTCAGTAGGCAGTTGTCAGCAATCAGTGAACAGTGAACAATAATCAATGAACAATGAAAAAAACCCGGTGTCGTCATTACAAGGAGCGGAAGCGACGCGGTGATCTGGTTCTTTAGGACACCGATTCAGGGGATGGCTCCACCCGATTGACGGGCCCACAGTGACGAAATCAGTGAACAGTAATCAGATGCGAGTAACAGTCGGCAGTACTTCGGCTATTCGTAGGGATAGATTTTACCTCAAAGGCCTCCCTTTCAACCTTGAACCTAGATCCTTGAACCTTGCACCTCTTAAGGGATGTTCAAATATTTGTGGGTCTGCAGAGATACCTTCCATTTAGGATGTTGCATGACATACGCTACGATCATGGGAGTAACTTTTTCACGTACGCTCCATTCAGGTTGCAAATAGAGAATACACTTGTTCGAGACCCGGGCGGCCTGCTCCTCGGCAAACAGAAGATCATGTTTATTATAAACGATGATTTTTAGTTCATGGGCCTCTTCATATATTTTACCCTCGGGCAACTTATTCTTTTTTGGAGAAAGACAGATCCAATCCCAGATGCCGGTCAGGGGGTACGCCCCCGAAGTTTCGATATGCGTTTGTAAGTTCCTTGATTTAAGGGCGTTGGTCAAAGGGCCCATATCCCAAGTAAGGGGCTCTCCACCGGTAACAACGATCGTATTCGAATGTCGGGCCGCATTATCTACGATGTGCTTGATATCGGTTGGTGGATGCGTTTCGGCATTCCAGCTTTCCTTTACATCACACCAGTGACAGCCTACATCGCAACCACCTACCCTTATAAAGTAGGCCGCCGTTCCTTTGTGGAAGCCCTCACCCTGAATGGTGTAAAATTCCTCCATCAAGGGGAGTAGTATTCCCTGTTCGACCAAGCCTAGAACATCTGCATTAACCATCGGGCAAAGATAGGTCTCCTAGCTTTGAAATTCCAAAAAACCCAAAATATTTAGGGACCTTTTTCTGAAATCTACGCCCTACATACACAACTTTTTCATAAACTAAGGACTCCGAAACACGTAAACCCCAAAAATCCCTTATTTTTATATCAAAATTAAATACCATGGCCGTTAAGGACGAATTTTATACATATATCGAGGAAGGCTATGCCTCGAAAGGAGAGGCCATTATTATGGGAGCTGCTATGCTCAATGGGGAAGCCATAACCAATGCTTTTGTGAAAATTCCGTTGAAGACCATGAACCGCCATGGGTTGATTGCCGGCGCTACCGGAACCGGGAAAACCAAGACGCTACAGGTATTGGCGGAAAACCTTTCTGAAAAAGGCGTCCCCGTCTTGTTGATGGATTTAAAAGGCGATTTAAGTGGCCTCGCCCAACCCAGTCCGGGACACCCAAAAATTGATGAACGGAGTGCGAAAATCGGTATTTCTTTTCAGGGAAAAGGATTTCCCGTGGAAATCTTATCGATCTCAGAACAGGAAGGTGTAAAAATGAGGGCCACCGTATCTGAATTTGGTCCAGTTTTGTTATCCCGTATTTTAGACCTTTCCGAAGCACAGGAAGGCATAGTAGCAGTAATTTTCAAGTATTGCGATGATCATAGATTGCCCTTACTAGACCTGAAGGATTTTAAAAAAGTATTGCAGTATGCTACCGAGGATGGCAAAGATGAATTTGCAAAGGAATATGGTAGGGTAAATACCACCTCCACTGGGACGATATTGCGAAAGGTGATCGAATTAGAGCAACAAGGCGCCGAACTTTTTTTCGGGGAAAAATCTTTTGAGGTAAATGACCTTTTGCGTTTAGATACCAATGGGAATGGGTATATCAGTATCATACGCCTCACTGATATTCAAGATCGCCCAAAACTGTTCTCGACCTTTATGTTAAGTCTTTTAGCTGAAATCTATTCCACATTTCCTGAAGAAGGCGATAGTGACAAACCAAAACTGGTTCTATTTATTGATGAGGCCCATCTCATTTTTGACGAGGCCTCCAAAGCGCTTTTGAACCAGATAGAAAATATCGTAAAGCTGATACGTTCTAAAGGGGTCGGCGTTTATTTTGCCACCCAGAACCCTACCGACATCCCCGATGACGTTCTTGCACAGTTGGGCCTAAAGGTACAACATGCCCTGCGGGCATTCACTGCCAAGGATCGAAAGGCCATAAAATTGACCGCCCAGAATTATCCCGACTCGGCCTATTATAAAACCGAAGATGTATTGACTTCCTTGGGAATTGGCGAGGCATTGATATCGGCCTTGGATGAAAAAGGAAGACCAACACCACTCGCCGCCACCCTACTTCGGGCCCCAATGAGCCGAATGGACATATTGACCAATAGTGAATTGAAGGGGGTAATCGGAAACTCAAAGATCATCAAAAAATACAATGAAGTTGTTGACAGGGAGAGCGCCTATGAATTGTTGAATGGTAAGATTGAAAAAGCCCAACAACACGCCCAGGAAGAAAAACAACGGCCTAAGGCAAAATCTGTTTCAAGGAGGAGTACCGCAATGAACCCGGTTATCAAGGTACTTACGAGTGCAACCTTCATTCGTGGCGTCCTAGGTGTTTTGAAAAAAGTAATGCGTTAAAAAGTTATGAGAAAATCAATTATTAAATTCCTAATGCTCACGCTTTTGATCGTTGCCTGTAAAAAGGAGATCAATACCACTTTTTTGATAACGAACAACAGCATTGGTGAACTGTATCGAATTAGTCTGGCACGAGACCTAGAGGTTATTTATGCCAATGATTCGATTGTTCGGGATAGTACGGTGCATAATTTGTCGAACAACGCCAAAAAAGTGCGGATTTTTGAAAAAGGGGGGAAACATTTATTGACCTTGACACCAAGTTCGGATAGTATCCCGACTATCGAAAACATTAAGATAGAAGACCCTCGCTTTAAAACCGACAAGGGAGTTGGCCTAAGTAGTACCTTCAAGGACATCAAGGATAATTATGCCATTCGCAAAGTGATTACCTCAATGAACAATGTGGTCATCTTGTTAAAGGACAATGACATGTATTTTACCATTGACAAGAAGGAACTTCCCGCAAGCCTTCAGTATGCCTCAAGTGTCAACATTGAACCCGTCCAAATTCCCGATAAAGCAAAAATCAAATATTTTATGATCGGATGGGAATAGGGATGGGAAAGTAACTCTGCCTTAAGGAAATTATGATTGCAGTTATCCCTTTACGCAGTAGCAGTGCCTTTATCTTGTTTCCCTTAGTCCGAAATTAAACCCTTCACAGCAAATATATATGAATCCCTTATTACAATATATTTTGGTTCAAAGGGCCAAAAAAAGAATAAAATCAAGGGAGAATTCCAAGGTTTCCACCCAGCGACAAATCGTTAAGGAGGTCCGGGAAGGGCAGGTCGAAATTGCGCATGCCTTAAAAGAAATGGTTTTTATTGCCATCGGGGTCTTTGCGGCAGGTTTTGGACTCAAGGGCTTTTTACTCCCAAACCAATTCATAGATGGGGGTGCCACGGGGGTTTCTCTGCTCATTCAAGTGAAATCAAATGTTTCTTTGGGTATCTTACTGACGCTTGTCAATCTACCTTTTGTGTTATTGGGGGCAAAGTTCATTGGCCATAAATTTGCCTTTAAAAGCATCATCGCAATCGTCGCCTTGGCCTTGGTAGTTCATTTTGTACCCTATCCCATCATAACCAGCGATAAACTTCTTATTGCCGTATTTGGTGGATTTTTCCTGGGATTGGGTATTGGGATGGCCATGCGAGGTGGGGGCGTTATAGACGGAACGGAGGTCTTGGCCATCTATTTGAGTAGACTATGGCATTTAACGGTTGGTGATATCCTTCTTTTGATAAACATCGTTATATTTTCTGCAGGAGCCTATCTGCTTTCATTAGAGATCGCCCTATATGCCATCCTCACCTATTTGGTAGCGGCTAAAACGGTAAATTATGTAGTAGATGGTGTAGAAGAGTATATGGGGGTAACGATTATTTCGCAAAAAAATGAAGAAATACGAATTATGCTGACAGAGCACATGGGAAAGGCCTGTACCGTATACTCAGGAAAACAGGGGTACAGTAAGCACGGAGGGGTTCGCATGCCCATGGATATTCTTTATACCGTAATTACGCGATTAGAACTTGCAAGACTCAGCACTGAAATCGATAAAATTGATAAAAAGGCCGTAGTCGTAATGAATGTAGTCAAGGATATCAAAGGTGGCATGATCAAGAAAAAACCACTAAAAGAGTAATCCCGATCTCTAAAAAGTTGGGCATGCAAAACCCAAATTGTTTGCCACTGCTTTGCCGAAACAATAGCTATGAAAACTACTTTTAAAAAGATAATTCCCTTATTCTATGGGCACTATTACAACCTTCTTTCCCTTTTCTCGATAAAATTAACTGCGAAAAAGGCATTCAGGCTTTTTAGCACAGTTCGAAAAGGTAAGGTCTTGCCACATCAGGTTGCGTATTTGAATCTTGCGAAATACGAACTTCTACCATTAAGCCACCATGATATCCAAACATATTGTTGGCCAGGAAACAAGGAAACCGTATTACTCGTGCATGGTTGGGAAAGTAATGCCTTTCGATGGCGCAACCTTATTGAAAAACTGCAAGACCAAGGATACAACATCATTGCCTTCGATGCCCCAGGACATGGATATTCTTCCGGGAAAACACTACCCGCTCCCGTATACGAGGAGCTACTGCAACATGTAATCGAACGATACCGTCCGACCGTGCTAATAGGGCATTCGATGGGCGGAATGACTATCTTATATAATCAATATAAACATCCCGATTCGCCCATAGAAAAGATTGTCACCATAGGATCGCCCTCCGAATTTCATGAGATCATGAGTCATTATCAAGACCTACTTAAATTCAATGATCGGGTGCTACACGGCTTGGATGGGTACATTCATAATCGGTTCGGTTTTTACATACATGAATTTTCGACTTCCGAATTTGCACGTACGAATACCAAGAAAGGTCTTTT
Source organism: Flavobacteriales bacterium (assembly GCA_038316335.1). Taxonomy (GTDB): domain Bacteria; phylum Bacteroidota; class Bacteroidia; order Flavobacteriales; family Flavobacteriaceae; genus JALHST01. Next base: position 8,017 of record JBBQAM010000016.1, on the reverse strand, counting down.
GCTGCATGACAAGATAGACCCGATTACCCCTTACCATGCCTCAGCTAAAGTACATGCAAATTGGAAAAATAGCCAATTGATCTCTACCGAGGGCTTGGGCCATTCAATGCATCAGGATGGCGTAAATGACCGAATTTTAGATTTTTTGAACTCATAGGAAAGGTGTATTTTTATTCTAAATAGTATCAAGATGCAAATTATAACGCCCTTCCATATCGCGATTCCCGTTCATAATCTTAATGAATGCCGTACGTTTTATCGCGATGTCCTTAATTGTGAAGAAGGCCGAAGCAGTGATCATTGGGTCGACTTTAATCTTTTTGGGCACCAATTGGTCATTCATTATAAACCAAAAGCAGCGGGTGAAGACCTACATCATAATCCCGTAGACGGGCATGATGTACCTGTACCCCACTATGGTGTGGTACTCCCCTGGGATACTTTTGAATCATTTTCTAAGGAACTGAAATCAAAAGGAATCAAATTCGTCATTGAACCCTACATACGTTTTAAGGGGCAAGTAGGCGAGCAAGCTACCATGTTCTTTCTGGACCCCGCCGGCAACGCCCTTGAATTCAAGGCTTTTAAGGACATGGAGCAGTTGTTTGCAAAGTAAGTAGCCAGCCCATTTAAAAAGAAATATGGTAACCGAAATTCCTTTTTAAAAATAGGGTCTAATTAATGATGGTGCGCCTGAAATGACGCTTTTGAATTTAAAAATGGAACTATTTACCGAGTTTTTGAAAAATTATAACACCCCATATCTTTAAAATAAACGGCGACCTAACCGAAGTTAACCCTAGTTTCGAGGAACTGGTGTATTTGTCTGCATAGACCGCAATCACGATTACTTTCGGGACGAAAAGTGAACGGCTATTTACACGCTAGGTGTAACGCACATACCCTGGGCGAACATTGAACAAAGCGACTCATATTCCTGAAATGAACGAAGAATATACCAAAAGAATAAACAAGGTCTTGAACTATATCGACGATAATTTAAACCATGATCTATCATTGGAAAAATTATCGGCCATCGCATATTACTCACCATTTCACCTACATAGAATTTTTAAGGCATACACCAATGAAACCCTTAATACCTACATAAATCGCAAGCGCATCGAAAAGACCGCTTCGTTACTAATCCATAAAAAAGAGCTGTCAATAAACGAACTTGCATTGAATTATGGCTTTAACAGCAATTCCTCATTTACGAGGGCTTTCAAAAAAATATATGGTATAAGTCCGTCTGAATTTAAAAAACAAAGCATCGATACGTATAGCAAGATTGGTAAAGTGCAAAGCAAGAATGGACAAGTTCGACCCACATTCGAAGACTACATTTGCAAGATTGATACCCATTTAAATTGGATTAGAATGAACGCAAACGTCGAAATTAAGGAAGTCCCAAAATTAGATCTTGCTTATCTTACTCACATTGGAGAACGTGGTTTACACCATGCCTTTGAAAAGCTCATTAAATGGGCGAGACCAAAAGGACTATTTGATAATCCCAATGTGAAAATGGCTAGGATTTACCACGACAGTTTTAAAATTACCGAGCCAGAAAAAGTTAGAATGAGTGCTTGCATGGTTTTAAACGAGCCTATCGAAGTGAATGGGGAAATTGGTCTGACGGCCATTGAAAAGGGGAAATGTATCATTGGCCATTTTGAAATCGAACCCAAGGATTTTGAAAAATCATGGAATGCACTTTTTGTTTGGATGAACGAAAATGGCTATCAGAAAGCTGATAAAAATCCTTTCGAAATATTCCACAATAATTTCAGTGAACATCCGGAAAACAAAGCGATTGTAGACTTCTATATCCCGGTAATGCACTGAAAACAAAAACTTTAAAATTTAAAAGCATGCTCACGCACATCCACCCAAAATTACCAATGCGTTCCAAATCTGCCACAAGACAGTATTACATTCATCAATTAGGTTTTGAGGAAATCGGGGACTATGAAGGGTATTTAATGGTTAAAAAGGATCAAATAGAAATTCATTTTTTTGAATTCAAAGATCTTGATCCAAGAGAAAATTATGGCCAAATATATATACGAACCAATGACATTGACGGTTTATATAAATCTTTGCTCGAAAATAAAACGATCATTCATCCAAACGGAGCTTTGCATCCTAAACCATGGGGGCAAAAAGAATTTGCCTTGCTTGACCCCGACAATAACTTACTGACTTTCGGGCAAACTATTAGATAGTCGACAGACGACCCAAACAACGAACTCCAAAGACCATATATAAAGATAGTGGTCTTATTGGCTGCAAAAATGAATATCTAGCAAGCCAAGGTCAATGATTTTCCAAAAGGTTCCTACTTAAATTCGGCCTCTTTTGAAATACCGACCCTACTATCTTTTACTGGGACCAGGCCGTAGGTTGACGGTCCCAGCGATGTGTTCGCAAGGTAGCATAGAGTTCTTTGGAGAGCCCCTTCCCATCACTAGTTCCTGTATTGGCGATAACATTGCGCTCCTTACGCATCCCCGGAATGATGGTGCCCACAGTTTTGTTCATCAAAATGAATCGCAAGGCCATCTCCGCCATGGTCATTCCTTCAGGAATCAGGGGTCTTAGTGCATCGGCATGTTCAACACTGGGAATTAGATTCTCGGGTACAAAGTAGGTACCCCTCCAATCCCCCTTCGGAAAGGTGGTCTCCTTCGTAAGATTCCCTGTCAGGGTGCCTTCATCAAACGGAACACGCGCAATGACCCCGATATCGAGGGCATCGCATAGCGGAAAAAGTGCATCTTCCGGATTTTGATCAAAGATGTTATAAATAACCTGTACAATATCGATTTTCCCGGTTTTTAAGGCTTTCAATCCGTTTTCAGGCTCCCAACGGTTTACACTGATCCCCATGGCCGCTACTTTCCCCGATTTTTTCAAATCCTCAACGGCCCGTTGCCATTCTTCACGGGACGACCAGCCATCGTCCCAGGTGTGAAACTGCATGAGGTCAATCTGTTCCAGACCTAAATTTTTTAAGGTTTTCTCGGTATATTCCATTATATGTGTGGTCGGATAGGACGCCTCAAATGGATACTCAGGTTTGGCTGGCCACTTGAAATTCATGGGCGGTATTTTACTGGCCGTGTACAACTTTTTAGTAGGATGCCGACGCACCAATTGCCCTAACAATTCCTCACTGTGGCCTTCCCCATATCCCCAGGCCGTGTCAAAAAAATTAACCCCGCGTTCTACGGCCACGTCGAGGGATTTACCTGATTGTATATCGCTTGATTCCGTCCAGCCGGCCATTCCCCACATGCCATAGCCAATTTCACTTACCTGCCAATCGGTTCTTCCGAATCTTCTGTAATTCATAAAGTCTTATTTTTAGAACGTTCGCAACCCCATTAACAAATGTGCTACAAACCATTCTGTATTTCAATCCAAAGCGTGCATTTTCAATTAGTAAACTCTATAGGTATCTACCTAGCTGCTATAAATGCAATAGCATGCCCAGGATTTTCATTACAACCTACTTATCTACTTTCAAACTCGCCAAATACTCGATAACATCCCGAATTTCCCGTTTTGAAAGCGCGCCTCCCATCGGTGGCATACCCGACATCATGTTTTCCCGCTTCTTGATACGCGAATGTGGTACTTCCATCGGTTCTGCATCCGACGTCCTAAGGATAAGTTCGTCTTTATTTTCCTCTTCCAAGACCCCAGTGACGGTCTGACCATCATTCAAGGTCAAAGTAACGGTACCAAAACCGGGTGCCAATCGTGTACTCGGCGTAATTAGGGCCTCCAATAATTGTTCCCTGCTCAAAGTATTGCCTATATTGTCTAATTCAGGGCCGACTTTGCCACCCATACCTCCGACGGCATGACAACGCACGCATTGCCCGGTCGAATTGTTGTTAAAAAAGTCTCTTCCTTCCCACCAGTTACCGCCTTCCAATGTTTCCTTAAAAGATGCTACATCGGTGCCCGTTGATTTTAAAGGCCCCAAATCGGCAATCAAAGCTTCTGATCCTGTAAGTTCAACGGCTTCCACAAGGTCTAGGATAACGGCCGGGGACAATTTTTTCGATTTGGCCTTATTGATCATTTGACGAAGCACTCCCTCGGTCTTCGCTAGGGGCATTTCCCCAAGCACACCTAAGACCTTTTGTTGCTCTCGAATCGAACCGCTCTTAAAAATAGGGTCGACGATGGCCGGAAGGTCTTTTTCGGCAATATTTAACTGAGTTATCAACCCAATAGCCACGGTACGAACGTTAAAATCAGGATCTTTCATTCCTTGTTGCATCGCAATGGCGATTTTATCATATTTCAGGTTGCCCAAAGCTTCCAACATGGCTGCACGTACTTTAGGGGATTTACTAGTGGTCATTATTTTCCATAAACCCTGATTATGGTCCTGAATTCCCAATAAACTCAACGTCTTCGAAACCGCCACTAAAATATCCTCATCTGATTCGGTTAAGAATTCGGGAATAAGATTCTCCATCTTTTGTTTAACGGTATTTGATTCCCTACTTATTTCTCCGCGATACCTGCCATCTACCCGATCTAAGACCGATGGAGAAGCCCAGGTACCAAGCGCAGCCAAGGCCTCTCCCCTAAGATTACCGGCCACGTCCTTTCTTTTGGCAAAGGCAATCAGATCTTCCAATTGCTGATCACCACCAACGCGCAGTGCAGCATTGATACTTCTGCGAAGTAATGGTTCGGAGGTGAAACGTTTGTCGTTTAAAGTGGCTGCCAATGCCGGTAAGGCCGCTTCAATTGACCAATCATCATTGATGGCACGGGCCGCTTCGGTTACAATATACTCTTCGGAGTCGGTTAAAAATTTGGCCACATCGGCATTTTGCAATCTCCGTAACACCAAAACGGCTGCAATCCGTAAACTTCGATTTGGGTCATTTACCAAAGCAACCATAGGGGCTGCTTCCCCAATTCTGAAAAGTGCGAACACGGCGGCATGCCGTAGGTATACATCCTCATCATTGTTGGCAACAATCATAGCTAGCAAGGGCTGAACGGCATCCTTATATTTAATCCGCCCCAATGCCTGGGCAGCATAGAACTTAACCCTTGGGTTGTCAGCTGTTAATAAAGGAACTATAGCCGAGCCAGCTGCTTCATATTTGACATCTCCCAATACTTTTAATGCCTGTGCCACAATTTCAGAATCAGTGTTATTCAACAATTCAACAAGGTAGGCCGCTTTAGAAGCCTCCTTCGCCGCCAATTGACCAATACCCCAAATACTGTGGATCTTCGCAAATTGATTCGGTTGTTCCTCGATGACCTTCTTGAAGGCATTATACCCTTTATTCCCCCGATTCACCAGTTCAAACTGGGCCTTTTCACGAATACGCATATCGCCATAAGACAACAAATTGGTCAATTCATCAACAGATTCATCGGCATACTCCAAGGTCATAAGACGTTGGGTCTCTTTTCGTTCTGCCGCCAAGTTATCCTTACCAGCACTAACATCGAGTTTCCAGACCCGTCCATAATTTTTTGTGTTCCATCCATTGATCCAATCGGCTACGTACAGCGCACCATCGGGTCCGAATTTTATTCCTGTCGGCAAGACGCCGCTCAACACGTCTTTCTCTTCCTTCAGTTCAAAGGATGCACCTTTTGGTTGCAGACTAAATCCCCATATATGGGAATTTGCGGGATTTCCAACGAATTCGACCAGGAAGAATTTATTCAGCCATTCCTTGCCCAGAGCGGTACCTGGATTATAGACCATGCCAGTAGGGCCATTGTGATAGTTCATGATCGGAGGAATGATATAGGCGGCCTGACCTTCCCATCTAGGTACAAAGAGCCGTTCATCCATCCAAACATTATACCCATTATTCAAGGGGTCAGTATATTTTCCATACTGCCAGTTCGCACGCCATCCTGCATCATGGCCTTCGACAATATGCACCAAACGTTCACTTTCGCCCCGGTGGTCGCCATCATTATCAGATGAAATGATATTGCCATAAGCATCAAAAACAAATTCATGGGTGTTACGAAGCCCAGCTGCAAATACTTCGAAATCACTCCCATCTGGATTGGCCCGTACGATGACCCCTTGGTTCGGATACATAAAATGTTCGCCATCGGGAAGCGTAAGATTTGCACCAATGTCGCCAATACCCCAGTATATTTTACCATCAGGCCCTTCTATGGCCCCTGACATCCCGTGGCCTCCAAAACCTATGTGTACGGCAAAACCATGCGCCAATGAAGTTTTGGTATCAAGCACCTCATCGCCATTGGTATCGGTCAATCGCCAAAAATCGGGTCCCACACCAACAAAAACGTCATTCTTACGCACCAATAGTGCACCTGCCACATCGGTAACCTCATCATGGAAATCGTTTAGGATCCTGGTCGAAGATTCTGCCAAACCATCTTTGTTGGAATCTTCCAAGCGCCAAATTTCTTCTTTTTCAACCGTCAAATCGTGCCAGTCATGGATCGAATCATGATTCAAGTCTTTTAACCATTCGTTCTCTTTGCTATTTTCAGGGGCAAAGGTCTTATGAAGAAATGCCCTTCGATCTTCTACTGACTTGAACGAAATCGAAGGTGTCATCCAATCCCGGTGTCCGCGGATATCAAACTCTGAATTCTTCTGACGATTCGTCCGGGTGAGATAAACCCTTCCCAAATCATCGATGGACATGGCCACTGGATCAGGCGCCAACGAATCGGATGCCCATAAGGAAAGGGTAAGGCCATCGGCAACTTGGGCAGCCGTATTTTCACGGGTTTCCTTGGCCCTGGCAAGACCCGTTTCTATATCTTCATAAATGACCAAGGGGCTCTCCTTCGGCAATTCAGGCTTGTTTTTACAGGAAAACATAAGTGCAAACAAAAACAATAGCAGGGAAGGATATCGCAGAAAAATAATTTTCTTCATGGGTTTAATGATTTATCTTTTATAGTAGTTTAATATTGATGAAATGCATCGGAAACATAAGCGAGGACGGTCGGCAAGGCTTCACGCCAGTACGTCCAGTTATGGCCTCCATTACGCACGCGATACTCATGGGGAATGTCTTTTTTCCGCATAGCGATATGAACCTTACTGTTTCCTTCATACAGAAAATCGTCATCTCCACAATCGATATACCAACGAACAGACTTGATCTTTTCAATCGGTACGCTTTCAATCAGGCTTATCGCATTGTGTTGATCGAAGAATTGCTGAACTTGGGACTCTGATAATTTTTCATCGCTTCTTTTAAGACGGTCTTTCAGTTCTTCGAGGGTCAACGGACCCACATAGGCACTTAATGGACAGGCCGATGAAAAAAGCTCAGGATGGTGCAAGGCGTACATAAAGGTGCCTCCTCCGCCCATAGAGAGTCCGGCGACTGCTCTGTATCGCTTATCACTTTTGACGCGGTATTTTTGTTCGACATAGGGCATCAGTTCTTCAAAAAAGTAGTCTTCATATTTCCACTCCCCAACATTAAAATAACCCCGCTTGCCAGTATCGGCGTCAGGCATAACAATGATCATCGGGGTGGCAGTACCGTCCTTAATGGCATTATCGGTTATGCGAAGTACTTCACCGAACTGAACCCAGCCCGTTTGGTCGTCCCCCGCACCGTGCAATAGATATAAAATCGGGTAACTACGCTCAGAAGTCTCATAGTCTGGAGGTAAATAAACGGCATATTTTCGGTCACTTTTAAGAATCTTGCTCGTCATGGTAAGGTTATCGAAGACCTTTCCTGTTTGTGCCATTATCGGCAAACTGACTAGGAGACAAACGAGCCATACACTGTTTTTAGAATTCATAAGGTTTATCGTTGGTTTTAGAGGATACAAGATAGTAAAATGCAGTGGATAATCAGGAATTCATTAAATCGCAACCAAGACAACTGATCTTTAAGGAATAATTTAAGTCGCGGCACGAAAGGAGGTTTTAATTCGGATTTCCTATCCATCGATTAAATTTTTCACGTAAAATTCAAAAGGCCTATTCCTCATGGATGATCGA
>JBBQAM010000068.1:0-17865 GCA_038316335.1 Flavobacteriales bacterium | reverse complement strand
CGGCGCATTCTTTTTCGTCTTTACAGTATGTCAATGAACTTCTCAAAAAAAAAGGCCTTTTCCAGCCCTCCCTCCGCTTTTCTTACATCAAAATCATCCCCATCATTCCCTAAGCGGGTGCAAATATAAGATGGTTTTTTTAAATAAGAAGTTTATTTGGACCTTTTTTAATCTTTTTTTTATCCCTTTTTTAAAGGACTAATTGCGAATCACTTACGTGTTCGAATTGCAAAAAGGGTTATAAATTTAGTATAATTTATTTACGTGTACAAGCACATTAAGAATCATTAACACCCAAATGACCGAAAAAAGAGCCATCCGGTATGCCAGACGAACCGATTAAAAGAAGCTACTCCAAAAACATACCTATTATATAGTGTCCGCATCGAAGCAACATACTATCTTTGCAAACTTATTGCTAGAGAATACGCATGATAAAAATTACACTACCCGACGGAACTATAAGGGAGTATGCCAACGGAAGTACGCCCATGGACATCGCCAAGAGCATAAGTGAAGGCCTGGCAAGAAATGTTATATCGGCAAAATTCAATACTACCGTCATTGAAACGGTGACTCCCCTGTATGAAGATGGTTCGCTTGTACTTTATACTTGGAACGATAGCGAAGGCAAAAAAGCTTTTTGGCATTCTACTTCCCATATTGTAGCCCAGGCAATCGAAGAACTCTATCCAGGTGCCAAATTGACCATAGGTCCCGCTATCGACAACGGATTTTATTATGATGTCGATTTTGGGGATCGTACACTTTCCGAAAAGGACTTTCCTGCAATTGAAAAAAGGGCCATGGAAATCGCCCGCGGCAAGCATGACTTCAAAATGCGACCCGTCACTAAATCTGATGCCCTATCCTTATATAAGGCCCAGAACAACAGCTATAAGGTAGAACTTATTGAAAATTTAGAAGACGGTACCATTACTTTTTGTGACCATGATACCTTTACCGATCTATGTCGTGGTGGGCATATTCCGAATACAGGCATTGTAAAGGCCATTAAAATTTTAAGCGTGGCCGGTGCATATTGGCGGGGAGATGAAAAAAAGGCTCAACTTACCAGGGTCTATGGTATTTCTTTTCCAAAACAAAAAGATCTTACCGATTATCTTGAATTCCTAGAAGAAGCCAAAAAACGTGACCATCGTAAACTTGGAAAGGAATTGGAGCTGTTTACCTTTTCGCAAAAGGTCGGCCAAGGGCTGCCATTGTGGTTGCCTAAAGGTGCCGCACTTCGTGAACGCCTCGAGAATTTTCTAAAAAAAGCACAAAAAAAGGCAGGATATGAAATGGTCGTGACCCCTCATATTGGTCAAAAGGAATTGTATGTTACCTCGGGCCATTATGAAAAATATGGTGCAGATAGTTTCCAGCCGATCCATACCCCAAAAGAAGGTGAGGAATTTCTATTGAAGCCTATGAACTGCCCCCACCATTGTGAAATCTATAATTCAAGGCCTTTCAGCTATCGCGAGCTTCCCAAACGATACGCAGAATTCGGTACGGTCTATAGATATGAACAAAGTGGGGAATTACATGGTCTAACCCGTGTACGTGGTTTTACCCAAGACGATGCGCATATCTTTTGTACCCCTGATCAATTGGATCAGGAATTTAAAAATGTCATCGACCTATCCTTGTATGTGCTGGGGTCCTTGGGATTCGAGAATTTTACTGCACAGGTCTCGGTTCGTGATTTGAGTACACCTGAAAAATACATTGGTTCGGTAGCCAATTGGGAAAAGGCTGAAAATGCCATTTTGAATGCCGCCAAGGAAAAAGGATTAAATTATGTCATCGCTACTGGCGAAGCCGCATTTTATGGCCCGAAGCTCGATTTTATGGTCAAGGATGCCCTTGGAAGACAATGGCAATTGGGAACCATTCAGGTTGATTACAACCTCCCCGAACGCTTTGACTTAACCTATAAAGGCAGTGACAACGAACTACACAGACCGGTCATGATACATCGTGCACCGTTTGGAAGTATGGAACGTTTCATCGCACTTTTATTAGAACATACAGGTGGAAATTTCCCAATCTGGTTGACCCCTCAGCAGGCCATAATATTGCCTGTCAGCGAGAAACATGAAAAATATGCTGAAAAAGTTTTAAATTCACTGGAAAATAACGAAATTCGCGCCCTCATTGATAAAAGAAATGAAACCGTAGGTAAGAAAATACGGGAAGCGGAAATGGCCAAAATACCATTTATGCTCATTATTGGGGAAAATGAGGAAGGGGCGAATACCATTTCGGTTCGAAAACATGGAGGAGATGACCTGGGATCGATAACCGTGAAAGAGTTTGCGCACTTGGTAACTAAAGAAATAAATAGTACCTTAAAGTCGTTCTAAAAAATAAGTTTAACTTAAAAAAAGTAGTCATAGCAATACGTAAAAGATTTAGGCCCCAACCTAGAAGGGAGAATAAAAATCCGCATAAAATCAATGAAAAGATTATATCTCCCAATGTTCGGTTGGTAGGTGATAATATTGAAGTCGGGGTATATACGTTGCAATCCGCCATGGAGAAATCCGAGGAATTGGGATTGGATTTAGTAGAGATTTCGCCGAACGCAGATCCACCGGTCTGCAAGATCATAGATTACAAAAAGTTTCTTTACGAACAGAAGAAACGTGAAAAAACAATGAAGGCCAAGGCCTCAAAGGTCGTGGTCAAGGAGATACGGTTTGGTCCCCAAACCGATGATCATGATTACGAATTTAAGAAAAAACACGCCGAGAAGTTCTTAAAAGAAGGAGCCAAATTAAAAGCCTATGTTTTTTTCAAAGGGCGGTCAATTGTTTATAAGGATCAAGGCGAAATTCTTTTGTTGAAGTTGGCCTCAGAGCTTGAAGAGTGGGGAAAAGTTGAACAAATGCCTAGGTTGGAAGGAAAACGAATGACGATGTTCCTTGCCCCGAAAACCAAAAAATAAACGAAGTATCGATGGCGCATCGAACTTCATGTAAAATACTGGATCATTACCTACAACCGTGGGTAACTTCAGCATAAAAGTGGGATTAATATAAAAAAGGAAAATGCCTAAACAGAAAACAAAATCCAGTGCCAAAAAGCGTTTCAAGCTGACCGGTACGGGTAAAATCAAAAGAAAGCACGCGTATAAAAGTCACATTCTTACCAAGAAGTCGACAAAACGCAAGCTCGCGTTGACACACTCAGCCCTAGTGCATGAGTCGGATGTTAACAGTATTAAGGAACAATTACGTTTAAAGTAATTGTTCAATTCGGTAAATCAATAGTAACCATGGAGATAGGCCATTAAAAAGAATTCACGATTTTGGATTCACTTTTCAAAATTAGGAATCGCCTACTACAAAAAATTAAAAATTATGCCAAGATCAGTAAATTCAGTGGCTTCAAGAGCCCGAAGAAAAAAAGTAATGAAACAGGCCAAAGGTTTTTTCGGCAGACGAAAAAACGTATGGACGGTAGCGAAGAATGCGGTCGAAAAAGCAATGTTATATGCTTATAGAGATCGAAGGAATAAAAAGAGGAGCTTCCGTGCTTTGTGGATTACCCGTATCAATGCCGGTGCTCGCATGCATGGTATGTCGTATTCACAGTTTATGGGCAAGGTCAAAGCTGGAAATATCAACTTGAACCGAAAAGTATTGGCCGACTTGGCAATGAACCATCCTGATGCGTTCAAGGCAATCGTAGATACCATAAAATAAACAATAAGCAATTCCCACTACGAAAAGTCCGGTCAAAATCGACCGGACTTTTTTTTGTTTGAATAAAAGTTCAAACCGTCTTGATTTTGTCGATTGCTGCCTTGAATTCTTTCCAGTCAATTAATTCATCCCCAGAAGAATCGTAGCCTTCGATTAACTTTGAGGATACGATACCCCTAATAAATCCACTGATTTCGGCATTTTTAAGCAATTTCAACAGCTCGCTTTTTTTAAGTTTGCCATCACCGTCCTCATCAAAAAATTCGAAGGCCTTTTGTGGGGTCTCAAATTGATTGGTAATAAGAATTTGAATTTTATTCAATATTGATTCTTTGGTATCCATTTCTACTATTTTAAACGTTCCCCTAATCTATTATAATTTCGCTACTAATTTAAGTACCATATGCCGTTATTACCAACTCCCGGCCTACGGCATGATCACGATGTTCGCAGAGATAAACTCCTTGCCAAACGCCTAGATTCAATCTCCCGTGGGTAATAGGAATTTGAACAGAACTTCCCATTAAGGAGGTCTTTATGTGTGCTGGCATATCATCATCACCTTCAAAAGTATGTGTATAATAGGTGGCCCTTTCAGGAACCAATACATTCATATGCCGTTCAAAATCTTCGCGAACGCTGGCGTCGGCATTCTCATTTATAGTAAGACTTGCGGAGGTGTGCTTAATAAATACATGCAGCAATCCGCTTTCAATGGTTGCAAGTTCGGCAATAGCACCAAGTACCTCCCTAGTAATCAAATGAAAACCTCTTTTGTAGGGTTGCAATCGTATTTCCTTTTGATACAGCTTCATTACTATGGGAGTTGTCATTACGAATCAACCATAAACTTATGCAATTTAATTGTCTTAATGAATTCATATAAAATACCTTTGCACCAATAATTATAGGTTGATGGATCTTTCAAAAATTAAATTAGTAGTTGCTGATATGGATGGGACCTTGCTCAACTCGGAACATGAGGTGAGTGACTATTTCTTCGAACTTTTTGAGCAGCTTAAGAAACGTGATATTCGATTCGTTGCCGCCAGTGGGCGACAGTATAACAGCATAGTAGATAAGTTGTATCCTATTAAGGACGATATCATCGTAATTGCGGAAAATGGTGGTTTTGCCATGCAGCATGACACTGAACTGGTCGTAACACCCTTGGACAATGAATCTAAAAATGAGGTCTTGCATATTTTCGCAGATATGCACGAGGTGCATCCCGTTCTATGTGGCAAAAACAATGCCTATCTTCAAGGAAATTCTCAAAAGTTTATTGATAGATTAAAAGAATATTACTCCGAATTTGAATTATTGGATGACCTAAAATCGTTTGAAGGGGAAATCCTTAAAATTGCGCTTTTCCATTTCGAAAGTTCTGAAAAATACGTTTATCCAATGGTACGGCATTTGGAAGGCAAACTGAAGGTCAAGGTCTCCGGTGAAAACTGGGTAGATGTTTCAAGCCCCAATGCGCACAAGGGATTCGCCTTGGAAAAAGTGCAACGACTCTATAATATTCGTCCATCGGAAACCATGGTCTTCGGCGATTACAATAACGACCTTGAGATGTTGGCTTTGGCTGATTATAGTTTTGCCATGGCGAATGCCCATCCGAACGTGAAAGCGGCCGCCTCCTATGTTACCACAAGTAATAATGACTTCGGGGTGGAGCGGATTTTGGCAAAATTATTGGCCCATTAGGTCTTTTGTTTCTTTTTCTTGGCCGCTGGAAACAAAACATTGTTTAAAATTAGTCGATATCCCGGGGAATTGGGATGTAGCTCCAATTCGGTTTTCGGGTCCCCTACCCTATGCTGATAGTCTTCGGGATCATGGCCCCCATAAAAAGTGAAGAAGCCTTTGCCCTTAATGCCATGTATATAGCGGGCTTCACCATTGAGCTTATTTTCCCCCAATATTAGCACAGTCGGCTTTATTTGATCGGCCGAAAATGCCGTTGTCTGCCCCATAAATCCTTTGACCAGCGCTGTATGATTCTGACATAACATGGTGGGTATGGGATCCCATTTGGCCGAAAAATCCATTAGGGAGAAGTAATCCGACTCTTTGGGGACATTGCCCCTTCGATCGGTCATATCGATCGATGAGAACTCATATCGCAACGGACTGCGCTCCAAAATAAAATTTGTAAAGGCAAATGTCTTTGTGAAATCCAACTTAGCCTGATAATTGGCATCAGAAGGGTCTCCATCGAACATCGGCTCACAGATGTCTACACCATCGGCGGCAAGGGCAATATCAAAACTGTCGGTAGCAGAACACATGGCGAACATAAAACCTCCCCCAATGACATAATTTCGTATTTTCAAGGCGACCGCTCGCTTTTCTTCAGAAACCTTGGCAAATCCCAGCTTGGTGGCAAGTGCTTCAGCCTCTTGTTTTTGTTCGATATACCATGGCGCAGCACGATACGCTCCATAAAATTTTCCATATTGCCCGGTAAAATCCTCGTGATGCAGGTGCAGCCAATCAAAAAGCAGTAATTTATCATTCAATACCTCTTCATCGTAAATGGTCTCATACGGTATTTCGGCATAGGTCAGGACCATGGTCACGGCGTCGTCCCATGGCTGATTTCCTTTGGGAGAATACACCGCTATTTTCGGGGCCTTTTCAAGAACGACCGCTTCTTGGTTTTGCGAAGGACTCGCAATTTCATCTAAAATTTGTTGTGTCTGGGCATCGGAAAGGATCTCATACGATACCCCGCGTATTTGACACTCTTTACGAATATTCTCTCCATCGGGCAATAAGAAAGATCCGCCGCGATAGTTTAATAACCACTGTACCTTTTGTTGTTTAGAAAGTACCCAATAGGTTATTCCATAGGCTTTTAGGTGATTTTCTTGACCTTCGGCGTCCATCGGAATCAGTAGGGCCGATGCGAAGCTATTCAAGGAAAATAGTAGAAATAAAAAGAAAAAAAAAGTACTTCGCATAACTCGTCTTCACTGCCGTTACTGAATCAAAGTTACGGGAAAAACGCGCACTTCAACCTAAGGTCCCGTTAAACATTTCGTAAGATACGATGCAGGTTGAAGAATCAATTCTGTTCAGGTGACCGCTGATTATTATGAAATGCCTTTAAAAAGGGACGTCATTATCGCCTAGATCCTCATCTTGGTTCATTGCACTTCCAAAAGCTTCATTGGCCTCCGGGAATTTTTTAGTGATAAACGGATTTTCTTGATTCACATTCATTTTTGATTGAAATTCAAAAGGGGAATCGAAATCATCCAAATTATCGAATTTACCCAATTGTCCAATGAATTTCAGACGAATATTATCCAAGCCACCATTTCGGTGCTTCGCAACTATAAATTCAGCTTGCCCAGCAGTGGGCGTTCTCTCCTCATCATCCCACTCGTCGATTTTGTAGTATTCAGGTCGGTAGATAAACGAAACAATGTCGGCATCCTGTTCGATGGCCCCTGATTCTCGAAGATCCGAAAGAATCGGTCTTTTACTACCACCCCTGGTTTCAACTGCCCTTGATAATTGGGAGAGGGCAATGACGGGGACGTTCAGCTCTTTGGCCAAGGCCTTTAAGTTTCGTGAAATAGTAGAAATTTCCTGTTCCCTATTACCGCCTTTTTGGCTACCGCCAGCAGTCATCAATTGTAAATAGTCGATCACGATCAGCTTAATACCATGTTGGGATGACAATCTGCGCGCTTTCGCCCGCAAATCAAAAATTGAAAGTGAAGGGGTGTCATCAATGTACAGCGGTGCTTTCTCAAGCGCCTTTACCTTAACGTTCAATTGCTCCCATTCGTGTTTTTCAAGTCGGCCGGTCCGCAATTTTTCAGAGGACAGTCCGGTTTCGGAAGAAATAAGTCGTGTAATCAATTGAACGGATGACATTTCCAACGAAAAGAAGGCGACGGGAATGTCTGAATTCACGGCCATATTCCTGGCCATGGAGAGGGTCAGGGCCGTTTTTCCCATCCCCGGACGCGCAGCAATGATCACTAGGTCACTGGGCTGCCATCCCGATGTCAATTTATCTACCTTGTCAAAACCTGATGGGATACCACTAAGACCTTCTTTGTTCGCAATCTCCTCTATTCGCTTTTTAGCCTGTATGACAAGATTTTGGGCGGTTTCAGCAGAACGTTTTAAATTGCCTTGGGTAACCTCGTATAGTTTTGCTTCGGCATTGTCTAAAAGATCGAATACATCGGTGGACTCATCATAGGCTTCCTCGATGATTTCATTCGAAATTTTAATCAAGGATCGTTGAATGTATTTTTGTAGGATGATGCGCGCATGGAATTCGATGTGTGCCGAAGAAGCAACCTTTTGGGTTAATTTTATCAAATAAAAATCCCCTCCTATCGTCTCTAAATGACCTGATTTTTTCAATTGGGCGGAAACGGTTAATAAATCGACCGGTTGTGATTCTTCAAAGAGAATGAAGATCGCCTCGTAAATATGCCGATGCGCATCTTTATAGAAAACATCAGGATGTAGGATATCTATTACTTCATCGACGCCCTTTTTGTCAATCATCATAGCGCCCAAAACAACTTCCTCTAAATCAACTGATTGTGGTGGTATTTTGCCACGCTCGAGACTTATGATCGTCGATTTATCGATTTTGCGACCGATTATGGGGTTCGATTTTTCCATGGGTACGAAAATATGCATTTAACCTTGAGTTAACCTTAGAATCGGGTGGACGATGTTCACAGTCAATCAACAAATAAGATGTTGATAAGTTACAAAAATGTGTTGATAACAGAAAAAATCCGGAGTCCGGGAATTATGGATTTTTCTAAGGTTGTTAAAATCACCTATTAACCATTAAATACGCCCATATTGGCATATTTTTCCATGCGTTGGTTGATCAATTCTTTTGGTGATAACTTTTCAAGTTCGCCATATGTGGCAACTATCTTATTCTTTACGATCTCAAACGTTTTTTCGCGAAACGTATGGGCCCCACCTACCGGTTCTCGCACGATTTCATCGATTAATTGTAATTTTTTCATGTCGGTTGCGGTAAGCTTTAGGGCATCGGCCGCTTGTTCCTTATATTCCCAACTTCGCCAAAGAATCGAAGAACAAGATTCTGGTGAGATTACCGAGTACCACGTATTTTCGAGCATCAATACCCTATCCCCGACACCAATGCCCAGGGCACCCCCTGAGGCACCCTCACCTATGATTACAACGATAATAGGCACTTTTAATCGCGTCATTTCCATAATATTACGCGCTATGGCCTCTCCCTGACCACGTTCTTCTGCTTCGATTCCCGGAAAGGCACCTGGGGTATCGATCAGACAGACTACGGGGATACCAAATTTCTCGGCAGATTTCATTAGGCGCAAAGCTTTGCGATATCCCTCTGGATTCGCCATGCCAAAATTTCGGTACTGTCTTGTTTTGGTATTGTACCCTTTTTGTTGGCCGATAAACATATAACTCTGGTCACCAATTTTACCGAGGCCACCGATCATGGCCTTATCATCCTTGACACCTCGATCACCATGTAGTTCAAGAAAGGTTTCCTTACAGATGGCCTTAATATAATCTAATGTATACGGCCTATTTGGATGCCTGGAGAGTTGAACGCGCTGCCAAGCGGTCAGGTTTTTATAGATTTCCTTCCGAGTCTCATTAAGTTTCTTCTCGATCTGTTTACAGGTCTCGGAAACATCAACATCACTCTCTTCCCCGATAACCTGACATTTATCCAATTGCTCCTCAAGTTCCTTGATGGGGAGTTCAAAATCCAAATATTCCATGAATGGGTCGTTTAGTTCGTTTGATAGCGCAAATATAAAATTTTCTTAGGCATCCGTCACTCGGAAGGCATTTTTTAATGCCGGCCAAGCCGCCTAAAGCGATGGATTTATCGTTTTGCTTTTTGCAACAGGTAAATTGCCAAAATGCTAAAGGTACTATTCGGGATCAGCACTGCTAAAAGTGGTGAAAACCCCGACTGTTCTGCCAAGGTACCGAATACCCTGTCAAAAAAAATAAATATAAAAGCCACCAAAATGCCAAAGGCTAGATTAATGCCCATGCCGCCCCTCCTTTTTACCGACGATACCGCAACAGCTATAATCGTGAGAATAAAAGCAGTGATCGGAAGTGCCCACCGTTTGTATTTGACTAAAATATAGGTGTTGATATTGGCCGCTCCCTTACTTTTTTGGTCTTTGATAAACCGATTCAATTGGTACAGGTTCTTTGTTTCAGCCACGTAGGAAACCGGTGTAAGGTCGTCAATTTTAAAAGTAAACAAAGTGTCCAGACGCAACATACTCTTCACAATGGTAGAATCACCCACCAATTTCCTTTTTTTATAGTTTGTCAGGCGATACAGACTATCCTTTTCAATCCATCGTATATTGGAGGCCGAAATTTTAAAATCCAAGGTATTATCATCATGGAATCGCTCGAACGTAAAATTATTACCTAATTGGCGTGCAGGATCAAAACTACTTACGTAAATAAAATCATGTTCATTCAATTGGTTAAAAATATTCACCGTTTGCCGGTCTTGTTTTCCTTTCTTTAAATATTTATAGATAAATTCATTGAACCCAACACTCGCCTTTGGTACGATAAACATTCCCATTAAGAACATGAGCGCCGCCATTAAAGAGGCGCCGATAAGATAAGGTCTTAAAAAACGCCCATAAGAAACCCCTGAACTTAAAATTGCTACGATTTCAGTATTATTGGCCAGCTTCGATGTGAAGAAAATTACCGATAAAAATAGAAAAATAGGCAACAGGAGATTCCCGATATAAATGGTAAAATTCAGATAATAGACCAATATTTCATTCAAAGGGGCCTCATTGTCGATCATCTTTCCGATCTGCTCCGCCAAGTTGGCCATAATACCAATAGGAATAAATAGTAGGAGCATCACCGTAAAAGTGAGCAAATATCTTTTTAAAATATAGCGGTCAATTATGGTCACCTATAATCGTTTATCCATTTGTTTTACCATCTTCTGCTTCCAATCATAAAAACTCCCTGCTAAAATATGCTTTCTTGCCTCCCGGACCAACCACATATAAAAGCCAAGATTGTGGATCGTTGCAATCTGCTTCCCCAAATATTCATTGGCTGCAAACAAATGTCGCAGATAGGCCTTGGTATATTCCCTGTCGACAAAGGTCGTTCCCATTTCATCAATGGGCGTAAAATCATCTTCCCATTTCTTGTTTTTTATATTGATCGTGCCATTAGCAGTAAAAAGCATTCCGTTCCTAGCATTTCGAGTTGGCATGACACAATCGAACATATCGATACCCAAGGCAATATTTTCCAGGATATTGATGGGTGTACCGACCCCCATTAAATATCTAGGTTTGTCTACCGGCAAAATAGCGCATACTACCTCGGTCATTGCGTACATCTCCTCGGCCGGTTCCCCTACTGAAAGTCCGCCTATGGCATTTCCATCGGCACCTGCGTTGGCAATATACGTGGCAGACTCTTGACGAAGGTCTTTATAGGTAGAACCTTGGACAATTGGAAAAAATGATTGGGAGAAATCATAGCACAAGGGCGTCTTTTCCAAATGTGCCATACAGCGATCCAGCCAGCGATGCGTCATGTGCATCGAACGCTTTGCGTAGTCATAATCACATGGGTACGGGGTGCATTCGTCGAAAGCCATAATGATATCAGCCCCAATTTCCCGCTGAATTTCCATCACATTCTCTGGAGTAAAAAAATGTAGGGAGCCATCGATGTGTGATTTGAACTTGACGCCTTCCTCCTTTATTTTTCTGTTCGCGGAAAGCGAATATACTTGGTAACCTCCACTATCGGTCAGAATGTTCCGGTCCCAACCCATAAATTTATGGAGACCGCCTGCTGCCCTGATAATTTCGGTTTTCGGTCTTAAAAAAAGATGATAGGTATTACCAAGGATGATATCGGGGTTGATTTCCTCACGCAGTTCCCTTTGATGTACCCCTTTTACAGAAGCGGCCGTTCCTACGGGCATAAAAATCGGCGTTTCTATACTGCCATGATCTGTAAGTAGTGTTCCGGCACGTGCCTTACTTAGAGGATCGGTATGATGTAGCGTAAATTTCAAATTCCGTTTTAAAGTCGCAAAGATAACCAACTGAAAAGCATAAAGTCCTTAACAAAAAAATAAAGTTGCCCTGTAAAGACTTTCGTTAATAAAATCTTATAACTACAATTTGTTTGCCGTATCGATACCCTGTACTTTTGCCCATAACAAATTTTTCGAAACATGTCGCGACTAAAAGAATTAGAAGATATTGTGCTGCAAACAAGAAGGGATATTGTGCGTATGGTACATAATGTAAATTCTGGTCATCCAGGAGGATCCTTGGGCTGTACCGAATTTCTTGTGGCCCTTTACCATGAAATAATGCAACTCAAGCCAGGATTTGATATGGATGGTATCGGAGAAGATCTCTTCTTTTTATCGAATGGTCATATTTCACCTGTTTTTTATAGTGTTTTGGCCCGTAAAGGGTATTTCCCTATAAAAGAGCTCAACACGTTTCGATTGCTAAACTCACGGCTTCAGGGCCATCCGACGACCCATGAAGGACTTCCTGGGGTACGTGTAGCTTCTGGTTCCCTTGGCCAAGGCATGTCGGTTGCAATCGGAGCTGCATTAGCAAAAAAATTGAACAGGGATGCGCATTTGGTGTTCAGTCTACATGGAGACGGGGAGCTTCAAGAAGGCCAGAACTGGGAAGCAATTATGTATGCCGGGGCCAACCGGGTCGATAATCTCATATCAACGATTGATCGAAATGGGCAGCAGATTGACGGTCCGACCGAAGTCGTACTTTCCCTGGGCGATGTCAAGGAGAAATTAATGGTCTTTGGTTGGGATGTTATCGAAATCGAAGACGGTAACAATTTAGAGGCGGTCATCAAAGGCCTAAAGGAAGCCAAAACCAGAACCGGAAAAGGGAAGCCTGTGGGTATTGTCCTAGATACCATGATGGGCCATGGGGTAGATTTCATGATGCATTCCCACGCATGGCATGGCAAGGCGCCGAATGATGAACAATTGGCAAAAGCACTTGCACAAAACGCTGAAACCTTAGGAGACTATTAAGCTCTTATTTGCACGTACGTAATACGAATACTAAATTGTAAGGATCCAAAATCAAAAATCTGCGATTGCACTCCAAAAAAAGGGGGCGCCTGCGGAACTATAAATCATGACCGATATGAAAAAATATGTTGATCAAGGAAAGAATGACACCCGAAGTGGATATGGTGATGCAATGACCCAATTGGGAAGAACGCATCCGAATGTGGTTGCCTTATGTGCCGACTTGGTGGGCTCCTTAAAAATTCAGGATTTTATAGATGAAAATCCCGAGCGCTTTTTTCAAATCGGTATTGCCGAGGCGAACATGATGGGGATTGCCGCTGGATTGACCATAGGTGGGAAGATACCGTTTACTGGGACGTTTGCCAACTTTTCAACGGGACGTGTCTACGATCAAATTCGGCAATCAATTGCCTATTCCGGAAAGAATGTCAAGATTTGTGCCTCACATGCAGGGGTCACCTTGGGTGAAGATGGGGCAACCCACCAAATACTGGAAGATATCGGAATGATGAAAATGCTACCGGGCATGACCGTCATTAATCCGT
Source organism: Flavobacteriales bacterium (assembly GCA_038316335.1). Classification (GTDB taxonomy): domain Bacteria; phylum Bacteroidota; class Bacteroidia; order Flavobacteriales; family Flavobacteriaceae; genus JALHST01. The sequence continues at coordinate 4,489 of JBBQAM010000068.1, read as the reverse complement.
GTGATTATAATCAGACGAAGGCTGCCACGCTGGCAATCGCCGATTATGTTGGTCCGGTCTATCTTAGGTTCGGTAGGCCAAAGGTTGCGAACTTTACCCCTGTCGATCAAAAATTTGAAATAGGAAAAGCCTTGATGCTCAGCGAAGGCACCGACGTTACCATCATTGCCACCGGGCATTTGGTATGGGAGGCATTAAAGGCAGCAGAAAGCTTGGAGGCCAAAGGAATTTCAGCAGAGATAATCAACATTCATACTATTAAACCGCTCGATGCGACAGCTGTGTTAAAGTCTGTTAAAAAAACAGGTTGTGTGGTCACGGCGGAAGAACATAATTATCTCGGAGGTTTGGGGGAAAGTATCGCCCGCGTATTGGCCACAAGGTATCCAACGCCCCAAGAGTTTGTTGCTACCCAGGACACCTTTGGGGAAAGTGGTACTCCTGAACAACTAATGGAAAAGTACGGTCTCAACAATAAAGCGATTGAAAAGGCCGTTTTGAAGGTATTGAAAAGAAAATGACGCTGGTATCGTTTTAGGTACCACCGTGGTATTTAAAACGAGAACCTAATGAAATGAGCCGTCCTAAGGGCCATCAATTTTTGTTGTCCCTAACGGTGCGTTCCATTTGTTCTCTTTGAACATTAAAAAAGAACAAATGAAAAAAGTACAAAAATCACTTCTAGTGGTGGTGTTGATGACGTTCAGCACTGCCGTATTTTCGCAGAACAATTCTGGATTCGGCATTAAAGGCGGCCTCAATTATGGCGGCAACGGCGATTATTTTGATTCTGCGAAGGATGCCTATCAAAACCCTGACAAAAATTTGGGATATCATTTTGGAATCTTCGGAAAATTTGGAAAACAAATTTATTTGAGGCCCGAACTTGTATATACCCATTTAAAATCGGGTTACAATGGAGATACTTTCAAAATGAGCAAATTAGATGCTCCCATATTGTTGGGCGTCAATTTAATAGGGCCTTTGAACCTATTTGCCGGACCCGCATTGCAATACATACTCGATACCGATTTCGATGGTATTGCCATCGGTGATGTACAGAATGACTTTACGGTGGGAATGAACATCGGGGCAGGGCTTACGCTCGGAAAATTAGTCATCGATCTGAGATACGAACGAGGTTTTACCAAAAACGAGGTGCAGATCTTGTCGGTCAACAATATTGCATCTGGTGATAAAATCGACACCAGACCCGATATGTTGATTTTAAGCGTATCAATTCATCTTTAGGGATTAAATAAAAACCCCCGATGATTCTCGGGGGTTTTTATCTTTAAAGGCAACGTGCTATTCTTCTATTGGTTGGGATCTAAATAATTCGGTATCCCATCACCATTGGTGTCGGGGTAGGGAATTATGATATTTCCCTCGCTGTCAGATATTTCGTCGCGTGTCGATATGCCATCCCCGTCATCGTCGGCGTCTAAAAAGTTAGCATATAAAGTCGATTTATTTGCAATTTCTTGGGCTTCGTCGGCATTATCATCATAAAGATAGCCATTGCCATTTACATCCTCAAGTATTGAAGGGATACCGTCACCATCATGATCTGTTTGGTTTGCAGCAAAAACTTCAACCTTAAAAATCAATGGGCTATACGCCGGAATCACCGACTGCGAAAAATTAAAGTATCCCAAAGTGGAAGGGAAGATCATCAAACCGACACCATAACTTTCGACCGTAAAAGTACCATCGCCATTAACAATAGCGGGGCCTCCAGCCTTAAATTTCGAGGTGCCTTCGCTAAATCCCCGGGCTCCTCCTCCAGGACTCTGTATCCTTGCCAAATCGAACCAGATGGGAACGTCGGTCGAACCGTCGAAAATTTTCCCGTTCAACAAGCTACCTTCGTATCGCACATATGCCGAATCGGCCACTGCCAATTGTTCGCCGATACCTTCCCGAGCGCTTAAATAATAAAAAGTCGACGGTATATCAGTCTCATTTGCCGTTAGGGAAAATTGACCCGAAGAGACCAGAATCGTTTTAGGCGTAACTTGGCTCATCAAAGGGGTCTTGTCCGCATTCGCGCCGGCAATCGTATCAATAATAATTTTATAGTCGAAGTCGGCAGGTGGGTTTGCAAACGCTTCATAGTTATAAAAATGGGTCTGTAAGTACGCTTTTATAGTCGCGTCATCCTCGACCGAAACTTCGCTTAACAATCTTGGGGGAATTACTTCGGCCGCAGTGCTGTCATCCTTCTTACATGACCACGTTGCGCTAACTATGATTAACAGTAAAAACACTCTTTTCATTATCATCCTCTGTCTATAAAGCCGGCAAGATACAATTTTCCCCTATTTTTGTAGGAGACGTTAACAAAGATTTTTAATTGGGTATGCGTATCGATAAGTATTTATGGAATGTGCGTTATTTTAAAACCAGGAATATCGCAACAACTACTTGCAAAAAGGGCCATGTGCGTATCAATGCACACGTGGCAAAACCTTCAAGAGAGGTGTATGCAGGCGATAAAATAGTTGTTCGAAAAGAACAGGTAAATTATGAGTTTACGATTCTGGATATTCCGGAAAACCGTGTCGGGGCCAAATTGGTCGATATGTATCGTAAGGATACGACGCCCAAAGAGGTCTTTGAACATACCGAGCTGCTGCAACATGCCAAGGGCCATTATCGAAAGGCTGGCATGGGCAGACCGACCAAAAAAGATCGTAGGGAAATTGACGATTATTTGGAAACACCCGGATCAAAGATCGTAGAAGACCAAAATGACTCAAGTGTTTAAACCTTTAATGTCACAACGGTTTCTTTATCTTTGCCACTTTAAAGCCATAATCAATGCAAAATAAGATTCTTTCACACCAACAAATACAATATAAAGTGCGACGCATTGCCTATCAGATCTATGAATCGAATGTAACGGAATCAGAAATCGTGTTGGCTGGGATTGATGGAGGGGGCCTGAATTTTGCAAAGAAAATACAAAAGGTCCTAGAAGAGATCACTACGGCACGCATCGTGCTTTGTAAGGTTAGCATGAATAAAAAGAATCCTATCTTAAGCGGGGTCTCAACCTCGATACCCGAAGCGGAGTATACCAATAAATCGGTAGTATTAATCGATGATGTTCTCAATTCGGGAACGACCCTGATCTATGGTGTCCATCATTTCTTAAAAGTACCATTAAAGCAATTAAAAACGGCGGTACTTGTAAATAGAAACCACAAGAAATATCCTGTAAAGGCCGACTATAAAGGCATATCACTTTCAACCTCATTGCAGGAACATGTACACGTACAATTTAAGGATAAAAATGATAGCGTCTACCTCGCGTAAAAGCCTTAGCGCATTTTAAGCTTTGATTTAATTTCACCAACGATTTCGGCTGTATTCTCAGTATCAATGTTGATTTTGTAATGTGCCTTCGTATAGAAAAAATTGCGCTCGAACAAATGCTTACCGATAAATTCCGGCAAATCGGCATCGGGTATATTTTTTATCAATGGCCGTTCAGCCTTTTCCTTGATAAGCCGATTGACCAAACCATTGACCGACAGGTTAAGATAAAAAGAAGCGTCGCTCATGTTCGTGATCGAGGCCATATTATCGCCATAACACGGTGTTCCACCTCCGGTCGCCAAAACAAAATTCTCATTTTCAAATAAAAGGTGATTAAGATATTCATGTTCTTTCTTTCGGAAATAAATTTCACCCCGCTGCTTGAATAAGGTACTAATTTTGGTGTGTTCCTTTTCTTCGATATACCGGTCTAAATCAATAAAAGTCAAATTCAAATCACTGGCCAAGAGGCGTCCAATGGTTGATTTCCCGCTACCCATATACCCCAATAATACTATTTTCATTTAATCAAGATCTAATGAAGGCAAAGGTAGTTTACAAACGTCTGCTTCCACATAGGCGTGGTAGTTTGTTTGCGAGCGACCCTCCTTGTAATATTCGTAAAATTGAAGGATTTTTAATTGATTTCAAAGAAAACCTAAAATTCTGTTTAATTCCACTTGTTAAATAAATTAATGATCTTATATTTGCAGCCGCTAAGAGGGAAACGTCTTCGGCAAAATATGACATTTTGACTTGGTAGCTCAGCTGGTAGAGCATCTCCCTTTTAAGGAGAGGGTCCTGGGTTCGAATCCCAGCCAGGTCACCAGCAAAAGCAAAACCCTGCCAAATGGCAGGGTTTTTTGTTTTGAATTTGATCCAGGTTTACCTGAGATCATGTGAAAAACAAAAACCAGGGCAAGCCGCGGCTTGCCAAGTGTTGCTTTTGCAGCTTGGGACCGCTGGGAAAGGCGAAGGGACTGAGCCAATACCTGATAAAAAATCCCAAATCCCATGACGATAGGTGTTGCTTTTGCAGCTAGGGACCGCTGGGAAAGGCGAAGGGACTGAGCCAATCCCTGATAAAAAATCCCAAATCCCAAATCCCAAATCCCATGACGATAGGTGTTGCTTTTGCAGCTAGGGACCGCTGGGAAAGGCGAAG
>JBBQAM010000054.1:0-26186 GCA_038316335.1 Flavobacteriales bacterium | reverse complement strand
CGGCGCATTCTTTTTCGTCTTTACAGTATGTCAATGAACTTCTCAAAAAAAAAGGCCTTTTCCAGCCCTCCCTCCGCTTTTCTTACATCAAAATCATCCCCATCATTCCCTAAGCGGGTGCAAATATAAGATGGTTTTTTTTGTTACACAATACATACATCGAATTTTTTGAAAAGCTTCTAAAAAAAGATTTTAAGATATTGGCTATCAATAGGTAAGAGTCGAATATTTTTTTAAGAAACCCTATAATCACCCTTTGTCAATACGTGCCTACACCTAAATTTTTAGAAAAGCCAATACCGACCAATGGTTTAGGAGCCATTTAGGTATCAATGCAGAAACAGACCGCCTATTAGGAAAAGAAATTCCATACCAAACCAAAACGTATTACAAAGTCGCGATAGGGATATCCGGGTGCAGCATAATAATCAGGTTTTCCGAATCCTGCATTAAAATGTTCGGCCTTTAAATAAATCCGCGTTTGCTTTACCCGTGCATTGATGAAAAAATCGAACATCGGATACCCTCCTTGTTTTTCTGCATCCTGTACAAAGAATTCAGATAGCAAAGGATTGTATGCATCCATATAATAAGAAGTAAAATATTTGAAGGTAATACCCGTCTGTAAATACATCGCTTTTTTGAAAACATCCGACGAATAGTAGAACGTATTACGGGTCACGAGTTGTGGCACGTTCAGCACATCATTGGTTTGTTCAACAACCTGATAAAGTATCGTATTGTTTAAAGCAAATCCCCCTAGCTTGAATTCCTTGGCATATTTTACCTTTAAATGATTGACACCACTATTTTCTTGAAACGGTCGAACATTCGCCTCTTCTTTTCCCTCCTCGATAAGCATGCCCGGCGCCGACGTAAAATAGGTGTAATTGCCAAGTCTTGAATATTTTACCGTTATATTTCCCCAAAAATTCGAATCGAGATTAAATTGGAGGCTATTTACACTTTGTTTCTGAAAAGTGTCAGAAAACTGCCAATTGTATTGGGTATAGTCGCTTTGATACAAAAGAAAATTAAAATCAGGCATACGGGAGAGCGAAAATAAGGTCACCTTTACCCTATTGGCCTCGTTGATCTGGTAACTGGCAGAGGCATTTAGGATACTTCCGGTGAGTTGCCCCGAAACCTTATATTTTACTCCGCCATCGATCATAAAGCCCCCAATTTGCTTTTTATAATCTGCACCGATGGCGATCTCAGTACCTTTAAGCTGATTTTGTATTAACTGGGTATCGGTTTGCAGCGTGCTATTAAAAAAGTAATTATAGTTGAGGAGGCTTATATTTCCCTTCAATCTTCCAAGTGTTGCATTGTAAAATTCGATATTGAAATCGTTCTGCATGGTCTTGAGATTTGCCCTATCGTAAATAGCCGGAAGTAAAGCATCCCCAAAATAATCCTTGGCCGCGGTCTGGGTATACAATTGGTACTTGGTCTCATAATTAAACTGATGTCCCAAGGCCAACGAAGTCTTTTCAACAAGTGAAGAATCCTTATTCTTTTTGATCAATTTATAATGGTGATCCAAGAAATACCGCTTGCCCAAAAGTTTACTGCCGGCGTCGGTAAAACGCACATCGATCCTTGATCGATCTCGAAATTCTGATTCTCCTGATTCGAATTGAATTAGATTGGCCAAGCCGCCATTTTCTTCGGTATCAATATCTTGCGCGGCAATGTGAGCCCGCAGATTATACCGTTTATTTTTGGTCTCATAGTTCAAAGTCGTCCTAAAATTACCTGATTGCGCCTGATTGAATTGATATTTCCCAAAAGATCGGAAGCCTTTATAGGCAATTGAAAAATTGAATCTACGTGAGGTGTTAAAAGTTAGCAAGGCATCCAGGAGTTGGCCTTTTTCAAAAGTCGTCTTAAAAAAAAGATCGGTCATAGGCGTCGCTACATTATAGTAGTTTATATCCGCTACCTCCATATAATTATAATGCTTGGCTTTGGCCCCCATCGCAGGATACATGGTGTTACTCTCAAAATCTACCCCTAATTTGTTATACGGCTGGCCAACATTTGCAAAAGGCATCAATTCAAAAATATCCCTTCTTAGATAATTGTAACTAAATTCTTTCTGAATGGTAAGGGTGGTATCTAAATAGGTGGTATCCCGGGAATACGTGATTATTTTATAGTCTTCGATCGTTATTTTTTGAGCTTCACCTGGCTTTGCCGTTCCCTTTGATTTTCGGGCAATTTTTTTGGCAAGATCCGACGAATCCATTTGCCTGGACCTTAATGTCGAATCTTGCTGGGAAAACAGCGGCGCGCTCAGTAAAAACAAAAACAACGGGAGAAAATATCTCATTTATCGGTCTAACTCGGACAAAGTTAATTTTTTTGTTCGTAAATAAATGTGAAAGTTTTGCGGCAACGGCCATATGGGATGAATGCCAAATCACATGAAGTATTCCCTAATCGCCACATTTAATTTATCTTCGTTGGTATCAAAATCCAAAAGTATTGCTCAAGCCATTTCATGTTATGTTCGATGAAGTAGGCACCGATGAGGCTGGTCGCGGTTGCCTAGCAGGTCCTGTTACGGCGGCGGCAGTGATACTTCCACATGATTTTAGCAATGAAATGCTCAATGACTCCAAACTCTTGTCAGAAAAGCAACGGGCTATCTTGAGACCTATCATTGAAAACAGTTGTCTCCATTTTGGGATCGCCCATGTGTTTCCAAGGAAAATAGACGAAATAAATATCCTGAACGCCTCAATGCTAGCTATGCACCGGGCCATTGAACAACTGGGGACCCATCCAAAATTTATTATCGTAGACGGAAATCGTTTTAAGCCCTATTCAAACGTGCCCTTTGAATGCATTATTCAAGGCGATCGTAAGTATATGAGTATTGCAGCCGCCTCGGTGTTGGCAAAAACATATCGCGATGACTATATGGAGGAACTGCATAAAAAACATCCCATGTACAATTGGAAAAGAAATAAGGGCTACCCGACGAAGCAGCACCGCGATGCCATTCGTAAATATGGAATTACAGCGCATCATAGAAAAAGTTTTAGACAACTGCCAGAGCAATTGCCCTTGAATATTTAATACCCTAAATTTGTGTGAAATTTTCTTGTATGCAATTTAAATTACTCGTTGTACTCGCCCTACTTTTTTGCTTCGGTTGTGAAAACGAGCACAAGGTCACTTCCAGTTTATTGGATTTTGCTCCAAAAGATCCTGTGGCAATCATCAAAATTAATAACCTCAGTGATTTTAAGGATGCCTTTGCGTCAAATGAGTTTCTTTCAAAAGCAAAGAATTTGGGTATTTACCAGTCAATCTTTACGAAAATCAAAAATTTAGACTATGTCCAAACTGAATCGGAAAGTATTCTTGTGTTTACAAATAGTGATAAAGACATCCTAGATTATATTTTCATCACAAAGGATCATCAGAAACTTTTGGACATTGATAGGGTGCCGAACAAAACCGTCGAACAAATTACCTACGAAAATTTCACCTTTGATCAATACAAAATCGATGGTGCTTCCTTCTACAGCACGCTAGTCGATGATACTAGAATTTTTAGTTCATCCCAGACCCTGCTTGAAAATCTCACTAACCGCCTCAGTAGCCCATGGCACTCGCCTACTTTGGTCCGACTTTACGAAACCGCCAATAACGCGAAAGTGGCATCTGTTTTTGTTAATTTAAAAAAAACCGATACGGCATTCAGCTCATTATGGCTGGATCCTTCGAAGTCCGCTACATCAAAATTTGCCGATTGGATCTCGGTAGATATCGGTTTAGGGGAAGATTATTTACAACTCAATGGCATTGCTATTGCGAACGATTCAACCAAAAATTATATAAACCTTTTCAGGCATACGAATCCGTTGCTCAACAAGACTGCCTCTTTTGCTCCTTTTAACGCAAGTGCCATCGCATCCTATACGTTTGACGAATATGCCCGATTTTCAGAAAACCAACAAAAATATTTGGAACGGGAAACTCCAATGGATTCACTTTTTAACACGGTGGAGGAAATCGGGTTTATTTATCTAAACCGACAAAAAATAATTTTGCTGAACACGTTTGGATCCGAGAATATTGCAGATTATCTTATGGGAATCAAAAAGGATGGTTCTGTATACCTGGGCAATGAAATTCTGGAGCTTGGTTTCCTAGATTTCTTTAAAAATTCGTTGTATCCCCTGGTTGATGACTTTACGCCCAACTATTGTACTATATTGGAAAATGCCTTCCTGTTTTCCGAAAATAAAGAAGCATTGCAAGAGATCATCAGCAATTATAAAAATGGTGCAACCTTCGACAAGACGACCATGTTCAGTGCCGCTATGGAGTCCTTGGCCACAGAATCTACTTTTCTATTCATCTCAAGTGCCGAGGGAGTTGAAACGATGTCTCAAAACTATTTTAGGGATCCATTGCCTGCTGATATTAAAAAATCGGACGTTTCCAAATTTGTTTTTGGCACCCAACTTATATCCGATGAGGATTTTTATCATACCAATACGGTTATCCAAGAAATCGAAAAAGAGTCACGAAAACTTCAGGTTTCTCCCGTATTCACCTTGGAACTAGAAAATGACCTAGCGACTAACCCACAATTTGTTACCAATCATTATACGAACAAAAAAGAAATTGTGGTCCAAGACGTTGCAAACGTGCTGTACCTAATTTCTTCGGATGGAAAAATTATATGGAAAAAACAATTGGACGGGAGCATACAAGGGACTATTCAACAAGTGGATATTTTTAAAAATGGACGGCTACAATTGGCCTTCACAACGGATCATCAATTTTTAATCTTGGATCGAAATGGAAATGAGGTAAAACCGTTCACCTTCTCATATGAAGGGGGGAATCTAAATCCCTTGGCGGTTTTTGATTATGAAAATAAGAAGGAGTATCGCTTTGTGGTCACCCAAGGCGAAAAAATAGTTATGTACAATAACAAAGGTAAAATTGTTGGTGGCTTTAAATTTACACGTGCCGAAAAACCAATAGTAGGTGCTCCACAACATTTCATTATCGGAAATCGTGATTATTTGGTATTCCGGTTAGATGATGGAAGTTTAAAAATAGTTAATAGGGTAGGCAATGTTCGCACAAAGGTGAATGAGAAAATCGATTTTTCGGAGAACAAGATCTATCTGTATACCAATAAGTTCATTACGACCGATAAAAAAGGGATGTTATATCTCATCGATGCCAAAGGCGGTCTCTCCACGACCAATTTAAACCTAAACAAAGATCATGGCATCGACGCCACCAACAATACCTTGGTGTATATGAACGACAACATCTTAAGCATTAAGGGACGAAAATTGGAACTTGAATTAGGAGTCTATTCCAAACCCCGAATTTTCTACATCCACGATAAGATCTATGTTAGCGTAACAGATATACAGAATCAAAAAATATATCTTTTTGACAGCCAAGCGAAAGCGATTCCCAACTTTCCGGTGTATGGCACTTCGCTTATCGATATGGCCGATGTGAATAATAATCGACAACTTGAATTGGTCGCCAAAGATCAGGACAATTCGATTATTGTATACAAGATGCGCTGAAGTTGCATTTTGACCAATTATACAACTTTGAGCACCAATTGTACAATTTTGGTCCTTAGACGCCATTTTTTTCTAGTATATTCATAGGCGTCACGAATGTTTAAGTGTACGTATGCCGAACGACTTGCGAGGCAATTTTCTTGAAATTCCATTTCAGATGCATTTGATTATTCGTTAAATTTAGATACATTTTAAAAATGGTTACAATGAAGACCTTTGGCAGATCAATTCGAATTCTTTTACCCATTATTCTCATAGGATATGCAGGCAATGTTAACGCACAACTTCTTAAAAGACTAGGCAAAAGGGCCGAAGATGCGGCACAAAGAACTGTTGAACGTCGCGTGGAAAAGGAAACCCAGGAAAAAACGGATCAGGCCTTGGATAGTATCTTAGAACCCAGCAAAAAAGAAAAGCCTAAAGACAATGCAACTACTCCGAGCGATAGTCATGGGGATAATCGAAACGATCAAGGATCTGCCGACAAAATTACGGGGCCCAATGAAGTGGCTGCATCATCTGGTCAAGTGGGCCCGAAGTCGATCAAGGTCTATAGTAAATTCGATTATGTGCCCGGGGATCAACCGCTATTCTTCGACGATTTCGATGCCGATTTTGTTGGAGATTTTCCTGCGAAATGGGATACAAATGGCAACGGGGAAGTGGTCACCTACGAGGAATCTTCTGAAAAATGGTTCGAGCTAAAATCTAAAAGTGCCTATTATCCTGAAATTAAAGACCTTCCGGAGGATTTTACCATCGAGTTTGATTTTATGGTCCTTGGTGTAGACCAAAGCACTTCGAGCGGTGCAAACCTAATACTAAACCTCCGGGATAATAATTCGTACGATTGGTACAATACCGATAAAAATGGGATTAGGGTGACTTTACCCCTATGCCAATATATCGATACGGACATTCGTGTTTGGAACAGCATCAACGGGGAAACTACCATCAACAATTTGGTAGAATCCGATATCAGGAAGGTGGTACTTGACAAACCCCACATTTCTATTGCCGTTACTGGGACGCGATTTCGGTTGTGGTTAAACGAAACTAAATATTTAGACCTTCCAAAACTCGTGCCGAACGATCTTTTAAACTATGTCCGTTTCGATTTAGAAGGTCTAGAGGACGGCAAAGATCGATTGTTTATTAAAAATCTAAAAATCGCCGGGGGCGGTATAGATCTTCGTAAAAAGTTGATTGCAGATGGCAAGGTGTCAACCAACGGTATTCTTTTTGAAAGTGGTTCGGCCAATATTCAACCCCAATCAATGGGAATCATACGTCAAATCTATCAGGTACTGGAGCAGGAAAAGACTATGAAACTCAAGATTGTTGGGCATACCGACGCCGATGGAAACGATGCCACCAACATGGAACTTTCCAAAAAGCGGGCAGAGGCGGTAAAGAATACCTTGATTTCGGTTTATGGTATAGCTCCCGAACGAATGACGGCTGAAGGGAAGGGTGAATCGGAACCGTTGGGAGACAATAGCACGGCCGATGGAAAGGCCAAAAACAGAAGGGTCGAGTTTATAAAACAGTGAAATGCATCCAGCAACCCTTGTTTTCTAGTCGATGGCAAGGATACAGGAAACGTTACTCCCTGGACGTCGGCTAAATTTTTATGCACAGAAAGCACATCGTATTAAGTAGTAAAATAGAATCATAAACAAAAAATATAAAATGAAAAGAATTCTTATCCCGTTTCTTGCCGTATGCTTCTTTGGCATGCAATCAATTAAAGCCCAAACCAACTGCAGTAGGTACTATCCCATGGTCGAAGGAAGCTCCTTTCAATATACCATGACCAACAAAAAAGGGAAGACCGAAGGCGTGAGCGATTATACCATAACCTCCGTTGAAAATACGGGAGGTAATACTACGGCAACTATGGCCATGAAATACTCAGACGAAAAAGGGAAGGAACTCGTGGTTTCGGATTATAAAATGTCCTGTACTTCAGATGGTATCAAGATCGACTTCAATTCACTGATGCCATCACAGATGATGCAGCAATATAAGGATATGGGGTTGGAAATGGAGATTACCGGGACCGATATGGAACTGCCCAATAATTTGAGTGTGGGACAAAGCTTAGCGGATTCGAATGTTTCCGTAAAAATGAAAATGCCCGGAATGAATATGACGATAACCGTTGATATGGTCAATCGCAAGGTCGAAAAATATGAAAGTGTGACCACTCCATCAGGAACCTTTGACTGTTATCTGATCACTGCGGACAACAAATCGGAGGTCATGAACATGAACCAGGATATGTCTTCAAAGTTGTGGCTGGCGGAAGGTGTGGGAATGGTAAAGCAGGAAACCTACAAAAAAAACGGGGATCTTATAAGTCGTATGGAACTCACGAAGTTTTCAAAATAATCCTTGCCATAAAGACAGCTGTGATATAGAATTTAGACCTGGGCTTTTTGAGGCACCAGTTTGGCTTCAAAAAGTCTCGCAAAATGGGTTGATAATTTTTGCTTCACTTCAAAAATATCGAGTTCCTTGATTCCTAATTCTGCGTTCATCGACGTCACGGCCTTGCCCTTGATGCCACATGGAATCATCAAATCAAAATAGCCCAGATCGGCATTGACATTGAGCGCAAAGCCATGCATGGTCACCCAACGACTCGCGCGAACGCCCATAGCACATATCTTGCGGGCAAATGGTGTGCCGACATCAAGCCAAACGCCTGTTTCCCCTTTAGAACGTTCTCCCTTTAACCCATACTCGGCCAAGGTGAGAATCACCATCTCCTCCAAAAATCGGAGATATCTGTGAATGTCGGTAAAAAAATTATCGAGGTCCAAAATCGGGTACCCGACAATTTGGCCTGGGCCATGATAGGTAATATCCCCTCCTCTATTTATCTTATAGAATTTGGCGCCTTTTGATTCAAGTTGTGATTCGTCAATTAGAAGATTTTCAATAGCCCCGCTCTTTCCTAAGGTATATACATGGGGATGTTCGACGAACAGAAAATAATTAGGCGTCGGTTCTTGTGCCCCTTCCCTTCGATTTTTGATCTTAAGGTCGACCGTTTCCCGGAACAATCGTTCTTGATAGTCCCAGGTCGTCTTATATTCCATCAGCCCTAAATCTTCTAAATAGACCTCTTTGTTCATACAGTCAAAGGTACGAATTTGTGTTTGAGATCACTAAAGGATTCAACAGTCAGGCCTTCGTTAATTCGGGTTGTTTAAAATTACAAGGGCCGCTATCACGCCCGGAACCCAGCCACAAAACGTAAGTAAAAGGACAATTATAAAAGAACCACAGCCTTTTCCAATTACCGATAAAGGCGGGAAAATAATGGCCAATATGACTCGTAATATGCTCATTCGTCTTTGATTTTGATCGATGTGACTATTGGACGCAAAATTATGCGATTTGTTACGCCTCCGACGTAATAATTTACATCACAGATTATAATACCCATAGCCTAATTGATAGATTAATGCAGACTCGTTATATTTGCAGCCTTAATCAGCACCTATATGCAGCTTTCGGAACAAGAAGTCATTAGAAGGGAAAAATTGACCAAATTGCGGGAAATGGGAATAAATCCCTATCCAGCGCCACTTTATCCGGTCGATGCCACCTCAAAAGAAATCAAAGCCAATTTTGAGGAGGGAAAAAAAGTCGTTATTTCTGGTAGGTTAATGTCAAGGAGGATTCAAGGTAAGGCTTCCTTCGCCGAATTGCAGGATAGTTCCGGAAGAATTCAAGTGTATTTTAACCGGGACGTACTTTGCCCAGATGAAGATACCACGCTTTATAACGAGGTCTACAAAAAACTACTTGATATCGGGGATATTATCGGTATCGAAGGAGAACTTTTCATGACCCAAGTTGGAGAAAAAACGGTTTTGGTAAAAGGATTTACACTTCTGAGCAAAGCCCTTAGACCACTGCCTTTGCCTAAAAAAGACGCCGAAGGACATCTATTTGATGAGTTCAACGATCCAGAACAAAGGTATCGCCAACGCTATGTGGATCTTGTGGTAAATCCTTCGGTAAAGGAAACCTTTATTAAACGCACCAAAATAACCAATACCATTCGTGAATTTTATAATTCCAAGGGTTATTTGGAGGTCGAAACCCCTATTTTACAACCCATTCCAGGAGGGGCGGCGGCGAAGCCATTTCTAACGCACCACAATGCCTTGAACATACCTTTGTACCTGCGAATCGCCAATGAACTCTATTTAAAACGTTTGATCGTCGGAGGTTTTGATGGTGTTTATGAATTTTCTAAAGATTTCAGGAATGAGGGCATGGATCGCACCCACAATCCTGAATTTACGGTAATGGAACTCTATGTCGCCTATAAGGATTACCATTGGATGATGGACACCACCGAGCAATTACTCGAAAAAGTGGCCATGGAGGCCTGTGGTAAGACCAAGGTCCAAGTCGGAAAGTATGAAATCGAATTTAAGGCACCGTACCCCCGTGTCCCAATTTTAGAGGCCATAAAAATACATACGGGCTTCGATGTTGCTGGTATGCCGGAAGATGAATTGAAACAAGTTGCCAAAAAGCTGCATCTCGAAGTAGATGATAGTATGGGAGTAGGCAAATTGATCGATGAGATTTTTGGTGGGAAATGTGAACACCATTATGTACAGCCTACTTTTATAACCGACTATCCGAAAGAAATGAGTCCGCTGACAAAAGAACACAGGAGCAATCCTGCCCTTACTGAGCGTTTTGAGCTGATCGCCAATGGCAAGGAAATCGCCAATGCCTATTCAGAGCTAAACGATCCGTTGGAACAACGGGAACGTTTTGAAGATCAATTGAAACTTTCTGAAAAAGGCGATGATGAGGCTATGTTCATTGATCAAGATTTTCTAAGGGCCCTCGAGTACGGAATGCCTCCCACTTCGGGAATCGGTATAGGAATCGATCGTTTGGTCATGTTAATGACTAACAATTCATCAATTCAGGAAGTCTTGTTCTTTCCCCAAATGCGACCTGAAAAAAAAGCGGTCGCCTTAAGCGAGGAAGAAAAGGCCATTCTTTCCCTTTTAAAATCGGAAGGTAAAATGGCCTTGGAGACACTCCGATCTAAAACCACCCTAAGCGGCAAAAAATGGGATAAATCAATGAAGGCATTATCCCATAACGATTTGATCAAGGTCGTGGTCGATGGCGACACCAAAATGGTGGTTTTGATCTGATAAAGAAATCCGACCGTGCACTTTTTTGATACCCCTATGCCATCCTTCTAAAATTTGTTATATTTAGATTCGATAGTCATCTTCCCTATCGGGTTGCGGTATGAATAGGAAAACGGGTTTTGGGATACTGGTATTTACCACCTTGGTATTGGTCCTAATCGCCTGGTATTCCATGAAACCTTCACAAAAGGTCGATTTTAGTGCCGATATCAAACCCATTCTCAACAAAAATTGCATCACCTGCCATGGCGGAGTAAAAAAGAATTCGGGCTTGAGTTTCCTTTTTAAGGAAGAGGCAATGGGTTTGGCCGAATCGGGCAAACGCGTCATCATACCTGGTAATGCCTCTGCAAGTGAATTGATCCGAAGACTCAAGGAAACAGACCCTGAACTTCGCATGCCCTATCAAAAACCGAAGCTTTCCGAGTCAGAAATCAAACTATTTGAACGGTGGATCGACCAAGGTGCCGAATGGGGCGAACATTGGGCGTATTCACTTCCTGAGGAAGTCCCTTTGCCCCCGATATCGCAGCAAGCTGGTTACATCGCGGACAAAGAAACGCCTTTCCAGAAGAATGGCATCGACCAATTCGTTTTGGCCCGAATGAACGATAATCTTCTGCACCCGAATGTTGAGGCAGCTCCAAATATACTGGCAAGACGGTTGGCCTTGGATCTTACGGGCCTCCCCCCAGGACAAGATGCCTACGATGCTTTTTCAAAAGGGGAAATCAGCTATGAAATGTATGTAGATGACCTTTTACAACAGCCCGCCTATGGCGAAAAATGGGCTAGCTGGTGGCTAGACCTTGCGCGATATGCCGACACCAAAGGCTATGAAAAAGACCTTGGCCGAAGCATGTGGCCCTACCGCGACTGGGTAATCAAGGCCCTCAACCAGGATATGCCCTACGACCAATTTACGATTGAACAACTGGCCGGCGACCTTCTCCCCGACCCCACGGTAGATCAATTGATTGCAACGGCTTTCCACAGAAATACTATGAACAATGACGAAGGGGGCACTGATGATGAAGAGTTCAGGGTGGCCACAGTAATCGACCGTACCAATACGACTTTCGAAGTTTGGCAAAGCACTACAATCGGATGTGTACAATGCCATAGTCATCCTTATGACCCTATAAAGCATGAGGAATATTATGAGGCAATGGCATTTTTTAATAATTCACGGGACGAAGATACGCCCGGGGAAGAACCGAATGTTCGTGTCTATACCCCGGAACAACAAAAAGAGGCCACTGAAATAACTGACTGGGTCGAAGTAAATGGAACCCCTAAAACGTTGAAGGCCTATACCGATTTTTTGACCTATATGGAGCCAAAATACCAGCTCCACAATTGTGTTGATTTTACCAATGGGGAACTTGCCGACACCAAATGGCTGGCCCTTTGGAACAATGGTTCGGCCCACCTCAACGATGTTTACACCAACAATGCCAGTGAAATGTATCTTAGTTATTGGTCGGGAAACGACGGCACCAAAATCACCATCAGAAAAGACGATGCCAAAGGGGAAATACTATCGCAGTTCATTCTCGATAAGACCCAAGGTAGCATCATCAAAGGGGTCCCCTTCAAAAAAACAAACGAAAAAATCAACCTGTATATCGAAGCTCAAAACAACGCCTTGGCTCCTCAAACGGCCACCAGTTTTATGGTCTGGTTTGCTTTTTTGGAAGAGTTACCTGCCTCGGGCAAGCAGGGATATGCAGCGATCCGGAACAAACTTTTGAAAGTAGTAAATACCAAAGTCCCTGAATTTCCCATTATGGTTGAAAATCCTCCATATATGAAACGTACCACGCAAGTTTTCGAACGTGGGAATTGGCAATTGAAGGCCGATACGGTAGCAGCCAAAACCCCCGCAGTGCTAAATGATTGGGAAGCTTCATGGCCAAAAAACCGATTGGGTCTTGCACAATGGGTCACAAGTAAAAAGAACCCGTTGACCGCAAGAACGATAGTGAACCGGGTATGGCAACAAATTTTTGGTCGGGGCCTTGTTGCTTCCATTGAAGATATGGGCACCCAATCTGATCCCCCTACCCATCCCGCCCTGCTCGATTGGCTTTCATTACGGCTGATGAATGAGCACCATTGGAGCATAAAGGCCCTGATAAAAGATATAGTGATGTCTGGCACCTACCGACAAAGTTCAGCAACCTATGCAGAAGCCTATCAAATCGATCCGCAAAATACGTTTTATGCCAGGGGACCTCGGCAACGACTATCCGCTGAACAAATTCGCGATCAGGCCTTGGCCGTATCAGGTCTGTTAAGCACTAAAATGTACGGTCCGGGTGTAATGCCGCCACAACCTGAAAATATATGGCAGTCGGTATATAGTGGGGAAAAATGGGTCGAAAGTAAAGGAGATGACAAGTATCGCCGTGCTATTTACACCTACCTCAAACGCACAAGCCCATACCCTTCATTTATCACTTTTGATGCAGGGAGCCGTGAAGTATGCACCATTGGCCGTACGGTAACCAACACACCCTTACAGGCTTTGGTGACCTTGAACGATCCGGTTTATTTGGAGGCCGCATACTACTTGGCAAAGAAGATGCAAGCCTTTGAAGTAGATCAAGGTATACGCTACGGATATGAAAAAGCCACCTATTCGAAGATTAGCCCAGAAAAATTAGAGATTCTGAAACAGTTGTATAAAACCGCTCTTGCTGAATTTAAGAATGCCGGGGAATCGAACAAGGCCTTCCAAAATTTTGGAATGGAAACCAACGCACAATTGGCTGCCATGACCGTGGTGGCCAATGCGATCATGAATCTTGATGAATTTTTAAGCAAAGCGTAATGAATACGAGTGAAAAGTTGATCATGGAGCTAGTAAGGCGCGATTTGGAGGCCAAGACCCGAAGGCACTTTATTAAACAATGCGCCACTGGCTTGGGCAGTCTGGCCTTGGGTTCTATTTTTATGGGATGCGATCCCTTTCGCACAACCCCTAAAAAATTGTCATTGGCATATACCGAACGTGACCTAAATCCACTTGCTACGTTGGCGCCCCCTTTTGGGTCTAAAGCAAAGAACATCATTTACCTTCATATGGCGGGTGCACCTTCCCAATTGGAAATGTTCGATTATAAACCCGAGCTTCGGAAATTGAACGATCAAGCTTGTCCTCAGTCGCTTCTGGAAGGGAAAAAATTCGCTTTTATACGGGGTACTCCTAAATTATTGGGCCCTCAAGCCGAATTTAGACAAGTAGGTGAAGCTGGCAATTGGCTTTCGGATAACCTACCCCATTTTAAAAAAGTAGTCGATGAGGTCTCCTTTTTAAAAGCGGTGCATACCGATCAGTTCAACCATGGCCCTGCACAATTGTTCATGCATACCGGAAGTCCTCGATTGGGAAGACCCAGTATCGGATCATGGGTGACCTATGGGCTTGGCTCCGAAAATCAAAACCTCCCTGGTTTTGTCGTCCTAACGTCCGGTGGCAAAACACCCGATGCGGGCAAAAGTGTCTGGGGAAGTGGATTTCTCCCTTCGGTGTATCAAGGGGTACAATGCCGGTCAAAAGGGGATCCCGTTTTGTACCTCGATGATCCTGAAGGTGTCTCAAGAGGCCTCAAAAAGAAGACCATTGATGCCATCAACAAAATCAATAAAAACGAATATGCCCACTATGCGGATCCTGAAATCCTGGCCCGCATCAACCAATATGAAATGGCATACCGAATGCAGATTGCCGTACCCGAAGTAATGGATATCAATAATGAACCTGATGGCATCAAACAAATGTATGGTGTTGTACCAGGCAAGGAATCTTTTGCGAACAATTGCCTATTGGCTCGAAAACTTGTTGAACAAGGGGTTCGATTTGTACAACTTTTCGACTGGGGCTGGGACAGTCACGGCACGGATCATGACAATGCCGTGGATCTTGGCCTACGAAACAAATGTAGGGAAATAGACCGCCCTATGACAGCCTTATTACTCGACTTAAAACAAAGGGGGTTATTAGAGGAAACCCTGGTGGTTTGGGGTGGTGAATTTGGCAGGACCCCTATGCAGGAAAACCGGGAAGGCAAAAAAATGGGCTTTAAAGGACGAGATCACCATGGCGATGCGTTTACCATGTGGATGGCCGGTGGAGGAATTAAAAAAGGTGCATGTCACGGAAAAACGGATGACATTGGTTTTTCAGGTATTGAAGGTCGTGTATCTGTGCATGATATTCATGCCACCATGCTTCATCTGCTCGGCTTCGACCACGAACAGTTTACCTATGAATTTCAAGGAAGACCATTTCGATTGACCGATGTAGCGGGAGAAATAATTCGAGAGATATTGGCGTGATCTATGGATGTCATAAAACAACTAGTAGGCCGTCTGCATCCTCTCATCATTCATCTTCCCATCGGGTTTATCGTACTTGCACTGTTACTACAGTGGCTTGACCATAAAAAAAAGGAATACACACGGCTTCTTCCACGTATATATTTATGGGCAGGTATCCTTGCCATCCTAGCGTGTATCTCCGGGTATCTGCAATACATAGGCGAAGGATTTACTTTTAATACCGTGAAATGGCATTTATGGTCTGGAATCGTTACAGCGCTTTTCTCTTTCCTAATGTACGCCAGACTGAAAGTGCTCAAGGGCATAGGTGTGTTGTCAAAAATCCCGATTACGGTATTTGCCTCACTCTTTTTTATACTTATAGCTATTACCGGTCACTTAGGTGGGAGCATCACGCATGGTGATGACTATCTGACAGAACCCTTGCCAAACAAACTAAAATCAATGCTTGGTATTGAAACTTTTGAAGAGAAGCACATATTATTGAATGACACTACATGGCAAAATGCGCAATTCTATGAAGATATCATAAAGCCGATACTTAACAACAACTGTGCTAGCTGCCATAACGACAAAAAAAATAAAGGAGGGCTTCGACTTACTTCACAGGAAGGCATTTTAAAGGGGGGCGAACATGGAGCAATTATAGACTTGAAGAATCCGGGGGAAAGTGTGCTTTATGCACGACTGATTCTTCCTAAAAATGACGAAGACCATATGCCTCCCAAAGAGAAAAGACAACCTGCCAAAGAGGAAATCCAATTAATCGAATCCTGGATTGCCCATGGGCACCCATTCGATAAATCAATCGGACAACTCGGCCTTTCAAAGAACCTATTCCGAACGTTTTTCCCAAAAAAAATAGATCTTGACTATCCCAATGTGGAAATTGCCATGGGGGACAATGACGCTATTAAGCGATTAAAGGGCGCTGGTGTTCATGTAGATCGAATTAGCAAGGCTTCGAATTTTTTGAAGGTTTCCTGTATCAACAAGCCTGGCTTTGACGATGCAGATTTTGGGTTATTAGAACCGATTGCCCAACAAATTGCGATACTAGATCTAGGTGGTACACAAATTAGTGATGCCATTTTTGAGAAGTTGGCCATGCTCCCCAATTTAACCCTATTAAAGTTGGATAATACGAGGGTGACCGGCAAAAACATCGAACGCCTGGTCGACCTAGCGCATTTGAAATCAATCAACCTGACAGGTTCCCAGTTTGAAACACGCTATCTGGAAATAGTATACGAGTTCAAAAATTTGCGAAACCTCTATCTATATAATACGAAGGTAAGGGCCGAAAGTGCTCAAAAAAGGGACAGTAGCAAAATTAACATTGACTTTGGCGCTTATCGATTGCCTACGATAGCTGCAGATTCTATTGTCTACTAATTTTTAAATCATAAAGAAAAAACATAGCTTAGAGGCTATAAAGACCACCTATGAACCTTAGTAGCAAAATAGGGCTTTTTCTAGGGCCTATTCTATTTCTTCTCTTGAATTATTTGCCATTTGAAATGGTTTCGGAACAAGGCGATGCCGTAATTGCCGTGGCGTCCTGGATGATTGTTTGGTGGATTACCGAGGCGGTTTCAATATCGGTCACAGCACTATTACCATTACTCATGTTCCCTATACTGAAGATTATGCCAATCGATGATGTAGGCGCCAACTATGGCAGCCCTATCGTATTTTTGTTTTTTGGCGGCTTTATCCTGGCCCTGGCCCTTGAAAAGGTAAATTTGCACAAACGAATTGCCCTTAACATTATCAAGATTACCGGAACTACGCCTAACAAGGTAGTCTTGGGGTTTATGATCGCCACTGCTTCCCTTAGCATGTGGATTAGCAATACTGCCACAACCGTAGTTATGCTGCCTATTGCCATGTCGGTAATCGGTCTGTTGGTCAACGATGCCGACGGATTTACCAAAAACGACCGTAATTTCGCATTAAGTGTGATGTTGGGAATTGCTTTTTCTGCCAATGCAGGAGGTATTGCAACGGTTATCGGAACACCACCGAACTCGGTAATGATCGGACTTTTGGAAAATCAATACCACATTGAGATATCCTTTGTTAAGTGGATGATCATTGGGGTACCTTTCTCGGTCGTCATGATAGCCATCAGCTATTTGGTGCTGGTCAAATGGATGTTCCCAAGTCGTCACTTGAAATTCACGGCTTCAAAAAATATTATCCATGAAGAATTAATGAAATTGGGGCCCTTGAGTGGTAAGGAAAAAATGGTCCTGACCATTTTTGGTGTCACTGTTTTTCTATGGATTTTCAGAACGATCATCAATGGAATATTCCCCGAATTGAAACTGAACGATACGATTATCAGTATGGCCGCGGCAGTAGCGATGTTTGCGATTCCATACAATCTTAAGAAAGGGGATTTCTTGATTGATTGGAAGGATACGCAAAAGTTGGCTTGGGGAATTTTAATCCTTTTCGGTGGCGGATTGGCGCTCGCCGAAGCAATGCAGGTGAGTGGAATTGTTGACCTTGTAGCCAATGCGATCGCCACAAGTGATATTAGTGTGGTACTTACTGCTTCACTATTAATCGTTCTAATGCTCTTTATGACCGAATTGATGAGCAATGTGGCATTGATTGCGGTCTTGGCGCCGGTAGTGGCCGGCATCGCCATAGGGCTGGATCTGCCAATTGTTTATCTATTGATCCCGGTAACGATCGCGAGTAGTTGTGCCTTTATGCTTCCCATGGCCACCCCGCCAAATGCAATCGTATTTGCCAGTGGTTACATCAAGGTACATGAAATGGCCCGAGTAGGAATAATTTTGAACTTGATAGCAACTGTGCTCCTCATTTTGATGTTCCAATTTATCATCCCACTCGTGTTCTAAATTGCTCCATAGGTCGACGATTTGTTTTCTCCCCACGCAGTTACCATTGCATGCCGCCAAAATTTGGAACAAAAAAAACCTCCACGAGGAATGGAGGTTTTAAAATCACTACGATTAAGAAGGAATTTAGTGTGCTTTTTCAAAAGCATCAAAGCCTTCCGGCAAATAGTTGCTTGTGTCAAATTCCAATTCGAAAGAATCTTTCTCGTCAATGTAATTAAATCCATCAACATTTTGTGGATAGGCATAGGGATCAAAACCCTCCGGTAAATATTCGGAGGTATTAAACCCCAATTCAATTACTGCCTCTTCCTCAAACAATGCTATAGAATTAATATCAAAGGGTCTTTTGTCTCTTTTGGGATCGGTGGCAAATACCGTATTCGCAATTATTAGGCCCAAAGCGATACTTAGTGTTACTTGTCTTCTGCTCATTACTTTCAATGGTTAAAACTATGAGACTGTATAACGAACAAACGAATTTTTATTGCTTGCCGGGAAGAAATTAGAGAGGGCGGTATGGGTTAAAAAACGAATATCGTATGTTCGGGAATCTGAAATTATCAACTTCACAATATTACCCTTGATTATGAAGTATTAATTTAAATTTTTAGCAGGATTTTTATGTCGAAAAATTTATAGGAATTCGATTGGGGCACTATTCAGTCTGTTTTTATGACTAAAATACAGGCCTTTTTAAGACATCTATTAAAAAAATAAAGCCTTCCAAGCAATTGGATGGCTTTATTCTTGACTAATTCGCTAATTGAAAATGAAAATCTATACCTAATAGACGCTTAAAAAATGCAAATGTTACAATGTAACGGCATAAAATATAGAAATAGCCACTTTTTTTGAAACCAGACCTTGGAAATTCAAGCTGGGACACCGTCAAAGAATAAAGCCAAAATAGCGCGTTACAGCTCAAATACCAAAAAATCAGATGAACTGATTCACTATTCAACACTTTAAAGCATTCTTACCTACATAAATTGGCGTTTTACAACAAATGGAAAATTGCAGGCCTTACAATACCTATCTTAGATTTGTAATTAAAAAACCCGATATCATGAATCCGAAAATAAAAAGTCTAATTTACTTCGTTTGTTTTCTTATAGCATCGATAGCCTATTACAGCCTTGACACTAATTCAAGCGAACTCAAAACAACTAAAAGCATACAGCTTGCCCAAGCAGAAGAAAATCAAGATACTCCGTTGGAAATCAATTAACCTACTTATATTTTATAGAATAAAAGGCGCGGGTATGTATCCGCGCCTTTTTTCATGGCTTTAAGTTAACGTACGTTAAACAAATCACAATTGCCAAATCAGTATTAAACTCTTTTTGCTTTTTGGGGTCTTATTCACAAATCATTAAAATTAAATAAGATGAAAAATTCAATTTTAGTATTGATGCTATTGGTTGGGGCAACTAGCATAGCACAACAGGATGGAAAGCGTCATGGCGATGGCAGGCAAGATCTTAGCCCAGAGCAAATGGCCACTTTACAAACGAAAAAAATGACGTTGGCCCTTGATCTTACGACCGCCCAACAATCGCAAATGCAAGCCTTGAACTTGGAAAATGCCAAAATGCGCCAAGAGAAGATGGCTGCGTTCAAAGCAAAAAAGGAAAATGGTGAAATGAAGGAGCGTACGTCGGAAGAACGTTTTGCCATGCAAAATGAACGGTTGGATCATCAGATTGCTCAAAAGGACAAAATGAAGTCGATTTTATCGGATGAGCAGTTCCAAAAATGGGAGAAGATGGATCATCGAAAAGGCATGCATGGCCATAAAATGCAGGGTAAGAAAAAGATGAGAAAGGAAATGAAGCCCGAAAAAGGGAATTAATCTAAATTAGGGCGGTATGTTACCGCCCTTTTTATTTCAATGTAGGAACAATATGCTCCAACGCAGCTATCGTCTCGTCAAGATCCGCATAACTTAAGGCATCGTTTAAAAAATAGCTTTCAAACGCACTGGGTGGCAAATAGATTCCCTTTTTCAACATTCCGTGGAAAAATTTTTTGAAAATTTCGTTATTACCCTTCGAAGAAGTTTCAAAATCAACAACAGGTTCATTCGTAAAATGCACCGAAATCATACTTCCAAAGCGATTAATCTGATAGGGAATGTCAGATTTTCGAAGCACATTGTCGAATCCTTCGTGTAAATGTGCCGTCTTCTCAGCAAGACTTTCATACACCTCGGGACTCTGATTAAGTTGGGCAAGCATGGCCAAGCCTGCACTCATAGCCAAGGGATTACCACTCAAGGTACCTGCCTGATAGACAGGGCCATCAGGCGCCAAGTGATTCATTATTTCTTCCTTGGCTGCAAAGGCGCCTACTGGAAGACCCCCTCCGATTACTTTGCCGAACATTACAATGTCTGCTTTTATATCTAAAACTTCTTGGGCACCCCCCTTTCCCAATCGAAAACCTGTCATTACCTCATCGAATAACAACAAGCAATTTTCTTGGTCACAAATATTCCGAAGGCCTTTGAGGAAGCCCTCTTTGGGCGCAATACAACCCATGTTTCCAGCGACAGGCTCAATAATTATGGCTGCAATTTCACCTTTGTTAGCCGCCACTAAAGTTGCAACACTTTCTAAATCGTTGAAATTGGCAAGTAAGGTGTCTTTCGCAGTACCCGCGGTTACACCTGGGCTATTGGGGCTTCCAAAGGTCATTGCCCCGCTACCTGCCTGAATTAAAAAGGAATCAGAATGCCCATGATAACATCCCGCAAATTTTATTATCTTTTCTTTTCCAGTATAACCTCGCGCCAATCGAACAGCGCTCATACACGCCTCGGTGCCACTATTTACAAAACGGATCTTATCAATATTCGGCACCATTGAAATCGCTAGTTTGGCAAGTTCGGTCTCTATTTCGGTAGGCATCCCGAAGGAAGTTCCTTTTTTTGCTTTTTCAATCAGTGCTTCAAGCACGGGTTCATACGCATGGCCCAAGATCAATGGGCCCCAAGAAGCAATAAAATCTATAAAACGATTCCCATCTTCATCATACAAATAAGCACCTTTTGCCCTGTTGACAAAAATGGGATCACCCCCAACCGCCTTAAAGGCGCGAACCGGTGAATTAACACCTCCAGGAATATATTTCCTGGCCTCGGCAAACAACGCACTACTTCGTTGGTATATCATCTATTTATTGAATTTAGCAGACTTAACAGTAAGTTGTTGACCTTCGGTAATCGTGTTATCATACATATAGTTCCATCTTTTCAAGTCATCGACCGAAACTGAATAGGTTCTTGAAATAGAATAAAGGGTATCTCCCTTTTGAACGACATACGTGTAATTTTCGGCCACTTTCGAGCTAGGTTCCTTTTTATAGGCAGTACGTGCCAACGTCGTATCATATCTATGAAGGCCGTAGGTTTCTATGAGCTGTATCAATTTCTGGGGATAGCGTCTGTCAGTGGCATAACCCGCCTTTTGCAGTCCGTATGCCCAAGCTCGATAATCATCGCTTGGCAATTCGAATAGGGAAGCGTATCTCGATCGGCTCGACAAAAAGATACTGTGATCCCTAAACGAATATCTAGGGTGATTATATTTTCTAAAACATTCCCCGGCTTCATCGTCGTCATGGTAATCATAATCACCGTTCCAACCGGTATGGCATTTGATGCCAAAATGATTGTTGGTCTTTTTGGCGAGTGCACCATTCCCAAATCCACTTTCCAAAAGGCCTTGGGCTAATGTAATACTTGCTGGTATTCCGTACGCCTTCATCTCAAATTGGGCCACTTCAGAAAAGGTGGTGATATATTCTGAAATCGACGCTACCGCGAATTTTATGAACCGCCCGTCATCTTCGGGTAATGGATGTAGCCCGTCTCCTTCATATTTAATAGTTTTGGGGGTGGCCGATACTACTTCGGCCATCGGTCTTTCCCTGTGTGTATTGACAACGGTCCTTTTGGCCTTACAACCAATTAAAAAACTACCTAAAACAAACAACACCCCTATTTTTCGTATCATACCGTGATTAATGGTAAATTCCTTTTTTTTAACAATTGGTTCATGCCCTGGATCCCTTGAAGACCTCCCGTATGGATCGCCAGTATTTTGGTGTCTGACTTAAAATGATCATTTTCTATCATATGCATAATACCATATAACATCTTTCCTGTATAGATAGGATCCAACGGTATCTGCGTTTTTTCGTGAAAGTCATTCATAAAATTAATAAGTTCACCAGAGACCTTTGCGTAACCTCCAAAATGATATCCGTTTTGTAATTTCCAATTCTCCTTGTCGGCAAATTTACGAATATCTTCTTTTGAAAAATCGCCCTTTAGTACAGGAAAACCCAAAACCGTTTGTCTGGTATGAGAACCATTGATTATTCCAGCAATGGTCCCTCCTGTTCCAACGGCGCAACATATGATATCAAAATCGTAGTCACAATCCGAAACGATTTCTTGGCATCCCTTTATCGCAAGGGCGTTTGTACCGCCCTCTGGTAACCAATAAAACCGACCGAACTCTGTTTTCAAGCCATCGATTAATGCTTGATCATCCTTCTTGCGATACGCTTCCCTAGTAATAAATTTAAATTGCATCCCAAGTTCGCCAGCCAACTTTAAAGTGGGATTAGATTCCCAGTTTTTAGCTAGTTCGTCCCCACGAATAACCCCAATGGTTTTAAAATGGTACGCGTTGCCGGCAAAGGCCGTGGCCGCAATATGATTTGAATAGGCCCCGCCAAAGGTTAAAATGGTATCGTGCCCGAGCTCCTTGGCATGAAGGATATTATATTTTAATTTTCGCAATTTATTGCCCGAAATATGCCGATTCAAAAGGTCATCACGTTTTACGGTAAGCGTAATTTTTTTTTCAAATAAAATGGGAAGTTTTACGGGATGATAAGCACTTGGCACAAAATCGGTTTATTTCGTAGTTAAAGATATTTTAGAAAACCGAAGGCATTTCTTTCGGATGGGTACTCCAAGTTAGTTTCATTGCAATATGCTTCACGTTCAAAGCTGATATTCTGATACGCTTTATAACTATCAAGATAATATAGACAACGTAACAACCACTCGATTACATACAAAATATAAAAAGGCAATAGCAGCAATTCCTGCTGCTGCTTTAAGTGGATTTTCTCATGATTGATGAGAATTTGATCTTCTTTTAGGTTTTCATACTTTAAAAAAATAAAAGGCCAAAAAGAAAGTCCAACATAGTTACTATAAAAAATCTTTTTTACGACTAAAATCATATATCCGTATTAAAACGGGGCTCGATAAAGTTACAAAATATAAAACCCTCGCTTCTTATAACAGAATTAGGTTGCAAACAATTGTATTGGATCGCCATATGCACCGCTATTCCCCATGAAATGCAGGCTTTAAGATCTTTCATGCCATTTTATTAACAAAGATCCCTTAATTTTATGCTACGATTAGAGAAATAGGTCCGCAGGGGCGATACATGAGCGAAGTCATTCCAATTGAAGATGGGGATTTTTACCTTTCCCAGGAGGGTTATCGGGTTTTTACCCGGCAATACCATCTTAAAAGAGGCTATTGCTGTGAAAGTGGATGCAGGCATTGCCCTTTCGGTTACGATGCGAAAACCAATTCGCGATAACATACCCTTGGTTCGGCATGATTTTTGATTTTATTTAAGAAAAAACAGCAAACTTTTTAATAAAAAAATGGTTATGAAAAAAATAAAAATTGCGGCGATACCAGTGTTCGTATTGCTATTTTTCAGTTCCTGTACTTCTGTCCGTGTAGTGTCGGATTATGATCAAAAGGCAGATTTCAACACCTATAAATCCTACGCTTTCTACAAAACAGGCATAGACAAGGCGCAAATATCAGACTTGGACAAGAAACGGATATTAAAGGCGATCGACGGAGAAATGACCTACCGTGGTTTTGCCAAGTCGAATACCCCCGACGTATTGATCAGTATCTTCACCAAGGAAAAAGAACAAGTCGATATCTATAACAATTATTGGGGAGCCGGTTATTATGGATGGGGATGGAATCCTTGGTATTGGGGACCTGGCTGGGGTGGAAGTAATGTGAGCACCCGTACGGAAGGCTCTTTATATATTGACATTATAGATGCCAAATCAAAGGAATTGGTATGGCAGGGTAAAGGTGTCGGGAATCTTGGAAATGTAGAAAACCCCGAACGAAAAGAAAAACGTATCAGGGAATTTGTTACCGAAATTCTTAAGGCCTATCCTCCGAATGCCATCGCCGGCAGATAGATGGCCCTTTAAAAATTAAAAGCCGCTCCGATATCGAGCGGTTTTTTTATGGATGCCGCTCTCATCGGTAATGTCTACATGAGCAACGGAAAATCACAAATTTGGTAAAATGCCTTTTTGTATCTTTAAATCTTAAAAAAGTGTGCCACATGTCGTACAAAAGCAACTACATACTTGACAAACTTCCTAACCATTTAAAGCAGTATATCAAACCTCAAAATTATGAGGAGTATTCGGCGATTGATCAAGCGGTATGGCGGTATGTAATGCGCAAGAATGTTGATTATTTGAGTAAGGTGGCCCATGGATCCTATCTTGATGGACTCAAAAAAACAGGGATTTCGATCGACCATATCCCTAACATGTATGGCATGAACCGTATTTTAAAGGAAATCGGGTGGGCCGCTGTAGCTGTTGATGGATTTATTCCGCCTTCCGCTTTTATGGAGTTTCAAGCCTACAATGTCCTGGTTATAGCTTCCGACATTCGACAAATCGAACATATTGAATACACCCCTGCTCCCGATATAATACATGAAGGCGCCGGCCATGCCCCGATTATTGCCAACGCTGAATACGCCGAGTATTTAAGACGTTTTGGTGAAATTGGCTGCAAGTCCATTTCGAACGCCCAGGATTTTGAATTGTACGAAGCTGTACGGCATCTTTCTATCATTAAGGAAGCTCCGGGGACTCCTGATGATGAAATCGAAAGGGCCGAAAAGACCATCGCCGAACTTCAACAAACTATGGGCACACCCAGTGAAATGGCCCTCATTCGCAACCTTCATTGGTGGACCGTAGAATATGGGCTCATTGGCACCTTGAAAAATCCGAAGATCTATGGTGCCGGCCTTTTATCATCTATTGGGGAAAGCGCTTGGTGCAAGTCTGATTCGGTCAAAAAAATACCCTACTCGATGGAAGCTGCGCATACCCCATTTGATATTACCAAACCTCAGCCACAACTTTTTGTTACGCCCGATTTTGCGTTTTTGAGCCAGGTACTCGAAGAATTCGCCAATACGATGGGGGTACGAAAAGGGGGTTTAGAGGGTCTTAAAAAGCTGATTGCTTCCAAAGAATTGGGGACCATTGAATTAAGTACAGGATTACAAATTTCGGGCAACTTCGATCGATTTTTGGAATTCGAGGGCAAACCTGTTTTCTTTCAAACCTCGGGACCTACGGCCCTGGCATATCGTGAAAAGGAATTGGTCGGACATGGAATCAAAAGTCACGGCACAGGCTTTGGTAGCCCCATCGGAAAGCTAAAAGGGATCAATCTTGCGATCGAGGATATGAGCCCGCGAGACCTCAAGGCATATAACATCTATGAAGGTGAGCTTGTTACCCTCGAATTTGAAGGTGAAATCAAAATATCAGGACGCATCGTTACAGGAACACGAAATTTAAGGGGTGAAATCATTTTGATAACTTTCAGGAACTGCAAAGTCTTTCATGGCGAAAACATACTCTTTGATTCAGACGATGAAATATACAACTTGGCGATTGGAGAAAAAATCGTTTCTGCATTCAATGGGCCGGCCGATTTGAATAGTTTTGACCTAGTAACCCACAAAATAACAAGCACCACTATTAAATCCCCTAAGGATAAAAAACAGACCCAATTGGGGAAATTATACCAGCAAATTCGCGAATTTCGAGAAGGCACCAATACCACCATATCGAGGAACAAGGTCTTCCAGGAAATAAAGGCCCAGTACCCGAACGATTGGTTATTGGCCGTTGAATTGTTCGAGTTGGCCAAAACCAATGGCGATACTAATTTCGCGAAGGAAATCCTAAAACACCTGGAAACCGTAAAACGCGAAAATCCAAACGTCGGGCATTTGATCGATGACGGATTGGCCTTGGTCGACAAAATTTTAGTAGCTTAGTAAGTA
>JBBQAM010000065.1:0-20721 GCA_038316335.1 Flavobacteriales bacterium | reverse complement strand
GATGTTAGTGCCATCATCGACAAAGCCGGCGGCGCCCCTGTAGTTATAAAGCTGTTGGAAGGTACACAAGGTCTCGGAGTCGTTTTAGCGGATAATAGAAATTCGGCCGAATCGATATTGGAAGCTTTTAATGGATTACAGGCACGTGTCATCGTACAAGAATTTATAAAGGAAGCCAAAGGTGCCGATATAAGGGCATTTGTTATTGACGGAGTGGTCGTAGGCGCCATGAAAAGACAAGGAAAGGAAGGTGAATTCAGATCCAATTTACACCGCGGCGGAAGTGCAAATATCATAGAACTTACCGATGAGGAAGAAAATGCCGCCATAAAGGCCGCCAAGGTTATGGGACTTGGAGTGGCAGGGGTAGATATGTTACAATCGTCTAGGGGGCCATTGATATTGGAAGTTAATTCATCACCCGGCCTTGAAGGGATTGAGGGGGCAACAGGAATGGATATCGCCAGTCAGATCATTAAGTACGTAGAGCGCAATGTCGAAGAATAAGATTGAGATTCTTGGTCATGCCATTTCGCCAGGTAAAGGGGTACAACTCAATCTTGATATTGCCAAACTGCATACCCGAACAAAGATCGAAGTGCCGGTTATCGTGCAACGGGGCAAGATGGATGGGCCTAGTATCCTAATAACAGGGGGGATTCATGGGAATGAGATCAATGGGGTGGAAATTGTGCGCCAGTTGGTTTCAAACAAGTATAACATCCCCGAAAAGGGCACGATTATTTGTATTCCAGTAGTCAACGTCTTTGGCTTTTTAAACCAAAAAAGGCAGTTTCCAGATGGCAGGGATCTCAACCGCGTTTTTCCTGGAAGTCCGAGGGGGTCTTTGGCCAGTAGGTTCGCCTATACTATCGTGCAGGAGATTGCACCTTTGGTCGATTATTGTATCGATTATCATACAGGGGGTGATAGTCGTTTCAACGCACCCCAGGTTCGCATAACTAATAATGATAGCGAAGGTCTTGAATTGGCAAAGGTCTTTGGGGCACCCTTTATCATAAAATCGGTACACCGGGACAAGTCATTTCGAGAGACGATGCATAAACTACACAAAAAAGTACTCCTCTATGAAGGTGGTAAATCGCTACATATCGATGATGAAATCACTCAAATTGGCCTACAAGGAGCGCTTCGGGTACTACAACATTTGGGCATGCGCGATTTTACGAATGAATTGGAGGAATCCTCCCAAAAGAAAAAAGAACCCGTGGTGGTTAATTCTTCGAAATGGCTTCGTGCTAAATATTCTGGTATGTTTCATCCTAAAATAGGACTTGGGGAATTTGTTAAAAAAGGTGATTTTCTTGGTAGTATTTCAGATCCCTTCGGGTATTTCGAACGTCGCATTAAAGCGCATTTCCCAGGTTATATCATTTGTATCAACCAATCGCCGATCGTGAATCAAGGCGATGCAATCTTCCATATTTCCGAAGGATAAATTATTAATTCCAAAACATATTTCATACATCAAGGATAACAAGCCTTTAACCTGAAATCATACGGCGTTGTTTCATGTTCTCGGCAGTATATTTCCGCCGCTTTTCTTTAACATTCGGCAACTGAATCTAAAGCAGCAAATGTAAAGCGAACCAAAAAGCCAGTTTTTGGAATATTCTATACATAGTGACAAGGAGTAGGCTTTAGAGGTCTTTATGAACCCTATGTACCTTCAATGTCCTTACCAGCCACCGGGATAGAGGCCTTGGCTGTTTTCTTTTTTTAAGGTTGATGTAAATTCCTAAGGATTTAACAATGGGTACCTTATGGGTTTCTACAAGTTCAATCAGGGTACCATCGGGATCTTCAACATAACTAAACCGACCGGCAGCTTCGCCCATATCAAAGCTTTCAGCACTGTCGACCGTAAATCCTTGGTTTATCAAGCTCGCCTCCTGGCGAAAGACGTCCATACCATGGATATCAAAACAAAGATGAATAAACCCTAAATCTCCCCATAATCGATCTTTATAAATTTTAAGAGGTGTTCGATCCAACACTTGCAGCAATTCGATTTCCGATGAACCCAATAATTCACCAAACCCTCCTACTTTTTTAGCGCTATTTCTTAAAAGCACTCTTCTGAATCGATTCTTCCCTCCAGGCAAATCGATGAAATCATTAAAAATACCCGTTCGATCTTTTAAAACTTCATAATCAAATAGCCCTGTGTAAAAGGAAATTGATTTTTCCATATCCGAAACCCCTATTACGGCGCCCAATATGCCCCCCGTAGGCGACTTGGTCTCACTATAGCAATGAGGATCCTGCACTATTTGGATAAGATTGTTCCATGGGTCGCTTAGGAAAAAACTGGATGTTTCATGGTCTATTCGAATACTATCGCCAACCATTGGCACTATTTGTTTCTTCAACTCCCTATGGGTCTGATCAAGGGCCACAGAGCGTATTTTCATGATATTGATCCCTAAATCGCCCAATTCAATGGGGTTTGCCGGATGTTTAGGCTCCCTGTTCTTGTATTGCCATACTTCGAGTCCGCCCCCACCTTTTAAATTCAGCGCCAATAAGGCATAGCGTTCAAAGATTTTTCCATTGGTATAACGCGTCATGAGATCAGCAGTGGATTCATCCTCGAAAACGAGGATGTCAAAACCGAGATTTTTTCGATACCAATTAAAGACCTTTTTTGCATTTTTCACCCCAAGGCCTATTTGCTGTATGCCATTAACTGTTTTTTCCTGCTTCGGGGGGTGAATCGATTTTTGATACGGGGTTCGAATCAATTTGTTATGCAAAGATTTCAATCTGGTAGCAGGATACCCTAATTTATAAAGGCTCAGTAGCATAAGGTTTGAGAGATTTATGCGCAAGTATGAGTTGTTTTGGTATTTTCGGGCAGATACTATTAAATCGTTCTTAATGATCTTGTACGGTACCTTTTGTTTTTTCATTCGATCAAAAAACTCAAAGTCTTCCATTATAACCTGTCGCGCATCAAAACCACCTAGTTCCCAAAAGACCGATTTGCGAATAAACAAACATTGATCGCCACCTCCTGTAAAAAATCCGTCATTGGCCGTAAACAACGCATTTATTTTTAGATAATAAGTATCTCGATCGAATCGGTATGAAAAAAAACCGGCATCATATGATTCATTTAGGGTTCTTTCAATATCTATCACTAATGAATCTGGGGGAAGCACATCGGCATGAAGGAATACAAGAATATCTCCTTTTGCCTTTAGAGCGGCCTGATTCATCTGTACCGCCCTTCCCATTCCGGAGCAATTCAGAAATTGCACCGCGGTGGATACGGGTATTTGTTCAGAACCGTCATTGTTCCCCGGGGATAAGGCGACAATGATTTCAAGGTCTGAAGCGGCTTTTAAAAAGGGTTTTTCCAGTAGTTTCCTTAGGTTTGAATGTTCATTATGGGCAGGAATAACTATCGATATCATAGCATATAATAATGGTACGGAATATCAGAGGGAGGCCTCCGATTTACGTTCGGCAATGTAACGACTTTTGAATTTGTGGCAAAAAGTCGCAGCTCTATTGAAAGGTATTTTTTATATCACGACAAAACATTTATAAAAATGCTACGTACATAGCAATACGAAGTTAAATAGAACCTTAATGGTATCAAAAATCATTACATCAAAAACGATTCTGCTCGTCTTAGCGATTATGGTCAATTTAGGATTCTCACAGGAAACACCTAAAGAGCTTGGACTTAATCGATTATCCGAAAATTTTCTGAGTGCTATAAAAAATAAGCAAAGTACAACTGAGATCAGAAGCCGACTGAACGGACTCACCATTGAACAGTTAGAAAAGTCCCTGGTTACCGATCACCAAAAATTAGCCTTTTGGATAAATATATACAATGCCTATATTCAAGTGGTTTTAACTGAAAACCCAGAGCTGTATAAGGATAGGGGTTCTTTTTTCAAGAAAGATCAGGTACCGATTGCCGGTAGACTTGTCTCCTTCGATAAAATCGAACATGGTATCATTCGTAAATCCCAAGTGTCAATCGGATTGGGATTGGTCGGGAAATGGTTCCCTGACGATTTCGAAAAACGCTTGCGGGTCAAAAATAGGGATTATCACATCCATTTTGCCTTGAACTGTGGAGCCAAGGATTGTCCTCCGGTAGCAATTTACAAGGTAAATCGATTGGAGGAACAATTTAATAAAGGCACCGAAAAATACCTGAAACGTACATCGATCTATAGCAAGGCCAAGAAAACAGTGGCAGTTACCCCATTGTTCAGCTGGTTCAGGGGAGATTTTGGTTCTTCGTCCGGGATTTTGGAGATACTGAAAAAATATAAAATCATACCCGCCACCGAAGGAATCGATATCACCTATAAAGACTACGACTGGACCCTCGATTTGGGAAATTGGATAGAACTTTGAATTCCCTCTTTTATTCTCCAATGCGGTAATAAAATATTACTTCTTAGAAAAATGGGATTCGATATAAAGTTTCAACGATTACTCATGTGATTTGGTCGATTTACGCAAAAGCCTGTGCGCCTTAAGTACGTAGTAAATCAAAACAGACATAATAGTCATCCATAGTAAAAACAGAAGATATTCCATAGCTTCTCAGGTTTTAGGTTATTTGGTTTTCTGCAACACTTGGGGCGTTCAGAAGCTTATTTTGAAAATAAGGGAAATAAATATACAAAATAGTGTGATAAAATCCTACATAAACACTGCTATTTTCATATCTCTAAGCAAAAAGAGCACTATGGCCTTTCGACCATAGTGCTCAAACACAAACCAACCAACCTAAAAACTGAAATGAAAATCTTCTTATACCTAGAATTTAAAATCGATTCCGCTCTTTAAAAAAAATGGTGTACCTGGTGTAAAATGTATTTCTTCAACCGCGGTCAACTCGTTCTGCAGTCGCGACTCGGTTGCGAACTGGGTCTCATTCCAAGCGGTATCGAACAAATTTTCGACTGAAAGGTGCATTTCAAAATGATCGGTGATTCGATACCTAAGGTTAATATCTGTCAAGAAGTAACCTTCGGCCAGT
The DNA here is from genome assembly GCA_038316335.1 of Flavobacteriales bacterium. GTDB lineage: Bacteria > Bacteroidota > Bacteroidia > Flavobacteriales > Flavobacteriaceae > JALHST01. The sequence continues at coordinate 15,686 of JBBQAM010000065.1, read as the reverse complement.
ATCGAACCGTCTTCGTTCGCAGGCCTACTATCTAAATACCGTAACCTCATGCCCCCGGAGAATTTGCCCAAATCGGCAAAAGACAGACCCCCAGTTGCGGTAAAATCAGGAGCCAAGGGAATGTAATCCTGTCCGGTAGGCGCGGTGATACTCCTTGCTACGGTATAGGTAAGGTCGGTATCAAAAAAGACCTTTGGAAAGGCCTGATACCGTACACCAAGATCGGCCCCATACCGTTGGGTCTCGCCACTTGGCTCAACAATGCCGGCATCCCCCACATATACGAATTCTTGTTGTAAATACAGATACCAAGCAGCGGCATTCAGAACCAGTTTTGGGGTAGCCCTGCAAATGACTCCTATATCGGCACCATAGGCAGCTGGAAGAATATCTTTGCCCTGTTGGGCCGTAACCACTCGGGTATCATTTGAATGAAAACCGATTCCCGTCTTGAAAAAATATTGGACGCTGTTATTTTCGGTATATAAAATGCTCAATTTAGGGGAAACCTTTGCGGCTTTTACGCGTTGCATAAACGGTTCGCCCTGTAGGGCGTCGTAATAGGCAAATTCAAAATGATCGACTCGTACGCCAGGAACCACTGTAAATTTACCACTAGTGATTTCTGCATTGACATATCCGAAAACATTGCTTTCCTCGACGTTGCCTAATTGAATGGTATTCAATATAGTACCTCGATTTTGGGTATGTGATAATTCATCGTCATCGATGTCATCTTTGCGTAATCCGGCACCAATGTGAAGGAGAAGATCACTAGCTTCCATGCTAAGGTTCTTGGTAAGTTCAAGGTTCAGCCCATAGAGCGATCGGGCTTCCTGTTGTTTTATTTGGTCACCGTTTATGGGGTCTTCAAGGAAAAAAGTAAAATCAGAATATAGCAGAAATTTATATGCAGTATAAAACGCATTCCCCTTGATGAAGCTTTGGTCATCCAACACTTTCATAAAGGCGAGGTTTAGGTTATCACGTGAAGTCTGGCCGCCCTCAGAATCATCTAAAGCACCAAAACGTGAAATAATTCCTTGATCAACAGCTCTTTGAGGTATTTGACCCGATGCATTCCAAGAACTTTCAAAATGAGAAAGTGACGTCGACAATTGGTCCCCGTTTTTTGAAAAGGTGGTATATTTTCCAAAGATATTCAAGCGTGAAAAGTGCTGTGGGGATTCAAAAGGCCCATCGAATAAGGTGTGCTCGGCGGCCAAATAGGCTTGATTGTTTTGATTATTCAAAAAATCGAACATGATCAAATTTCTGTTCCAACCAAAGGAGCCGATTTCAGAAGTAATTTGATTTTTCTTTAGCGATTTCCTGGTCTCGAAGTTGACATAGGCCGCCGTTGAAAAATTACCCTTAGACGCGTAATAGGGTCCTTTTCCAAAATCAATTTTGTCTAATGTTTCCGGGATTAGAAAATGCAAGTCGGCATACCCTTGACCATGGGCATGGGATACCATGTTTACGGGTAGGCCATCTACTGAGATTGCGATATCAGTGCCATGATCTAGATCAAATCCTCTTAGAAATAGCTGTTCGGCCTTTCCCCCACCCGCGTGCTGGCCAATAAAAAGGCCGGGCACTTTTTGCAGGATCTCCTGTGATGACTTTACAGGCGCTATGTTTAAATCGATCGCACCAATAACATTGAGACTGCTGACTTTGGGACGCACAACCACTTCGGAAAGATGTACGGGTTCATCGGCCAATGAGAATTTTAATATTTTTTCGATAACTTCCTTCGTAATCACTTCCTCGATTTTTTGAAACCCAAGTCCCCCGATACGAAGGGTATCGCCCAAATGAATCCCATCAATTTTAAAATAGCCAAGCTCGTTCGTATGGGTGTGGGTATTCCTGACGGTATTGTAAATGTAACCGCCTTCAATGGCCCTGCCATCAGAATCAAGGAGATATCCCCTAACCTCTTGACCGAAAACAGGGCCTAGATATGCCAAAAGCAAAAGACAAAAAAGGTTTTTCATGTGATCCGATTATATTTTTATTACCCTTGGGATGAGGAAGCACCGAGGCCAGCTTAAATCATCTATTAAAGTGCTGAAATCTTGTTCTCGAGCAAGGGTCCCAATTCATAGGAGGCCGCCAAAAGTCCATGTTTAAGTTCGCTAACCTTATCGTTCCTTCCCGCCGCTTTGTAAATTTCTGCTACGTAATACAAAATCGCCGGTTCATAGGTTTTTCCATCAATATATTGTTCGACGATCTTCAAGGCTTTATCAGTTTCGCCCAACTTCAAATAACTAAAGGCCAGAAAGCTATAGGATTTCGGAGTTGGCCTGTTACGTACTTCCGACTCCGAAAGTTGTAACGCCTTTTGGTATTGTCCTGTTTCTTCAAGATACATTCGTACGTTATAGGCATTGTACATCGCACCATAGGCCGGATTCTTTACTGAATTAAAGTATTGATCTAGATTGTTAAGTTTATTTAATTGATTACCCATGTATTCAGCAATTTCAGCTTTTAGTAGAAAGTAATCTGGTGCCCGATAGTTTTTTGTTACTGAATCAAGAATGCGCAAGGCTTCCTCGGGGTTTTTCTCATAGGAAAATACGATCCATGCAATCCCCTTTTTGGCATATGAATTTTGGGGGTCTAGTTCCAAGGCTTTTAAATAGTGTACGTACGAATCCTCGATTCTTCCGGCGTGACCCAGGTAATCGGCCAAGTTCGTATAGGCCCAAAGCATCAGGGCTTTACTCTTTGATTTTATCGCCTTGGCTTTGGCCAATTCCATAAATTTAATAGTGGTATTCAAATCGCCTTTATGGTCGTTCCACTTCGCCAAGCGAATCAGATACCCAAAATCTGAAAGATTTTTAATGCTATCTAAATACTTTTCAGCATTTTGATAATTGCCAAGCTCCATCTCGATGTCAAAAAGTAAGCCGTGTGTAGAATTGATACTGCTACCGATGACCCTTGCAGAGTCGGCCAGTTGTAACGCCTCCTTGAATCTGTGCTGGGAGATATAATTGCGCGCCAACGCCCTGAAATAGCCGCCTTTTCCGATTGCGGCGATATCTTTCGCCCTTTTCAAGGCCTTTTCTGCCTTTTTAAGATATTGTATATCTCCAGATTCCTGAAAATATCGGCTGTATTCCCCTCCAACGATACCAAAACTGAGCAATTGCATACTATCAGGCTCGATTTTGGAATTCCAAAGTTCAAAATATTTTGAGGTGGTTTTTACAGATGTGGCTACAAGGTATTTATCATAGTCGATTACATGGGTAACCCGTTTTTCCTTTGGTTGACATGCACTCAGGAAAATGAGTGGTATCAATAGCAATAAATTTTTCATTTTTGTTTTTTTAGGTTTTAGTGACTGCGTTTTAAAATAAGGGAGGACTGTTACCGCCCTCCCCTACACTCCTTCTTCATAGACTTAATTAGGAGCCCCGATATACGGGAAAGTTGTAGTTATCGTAGCGGTGATGCCAACGCCATCGGAGGTCAATCGTGGCAGCATGCCGCCATTGCCATCATCCTGACCACTAAAACGATCTCCGGTCATACCACCGAACAAAAGGATCAAGGAATCATCGATGACATCATCCTGTAACTTTCTGCCAGTTAACGCAACTTCATCCCCGTCAGGTACTAAAATGCTGCCGTCCATATCGGCGTCGGTTCCTGGGTCAAAATAGGTGGTAGGTGCATCTGGCGCTACATCCAAGACATCGGCCGCCAAAACGGTCGTCAAAGTGGTGGCATCCAATCCTAAAATATTATTCTCGTAGTTTAAGGCTGCTGGGTCTATGCCTAGAAGACCGGCATACACGTCGAAGTATTGCTCAAGCCGAGCTTCGTAGCCTACTTGAAATTTGGCGGCCATTTCTGAAGGAATGGTCACATTTTGGGCGTCCTTTACACTCGCTTCGCCCATCATATCATATCCTAGAACCGTATTGATACCAGGGCGTCCCATGTGATCTGCCTGCGCATACGTCCCCGTAAAATCGACCGCGTCGGTACATGCCATACAGCTACCACCACAATCTACCCCGGTCTCGTCGCCGTTCATTATACCATCACTGCAGGTCGCCATCATCATTGGGTCCGTATACCCATCATCTTTATTGCAAGCACCTAGGACAACCATTAGGGCGATAACTGCCACATACGTATATTTTCTATTGTAAAGTTTCATTTTATTTCAATTTAAAGGTTTAACTATTGTTTTATGTTCGTGGTAACCCATACTTTATAAACCGGAATGCCCAACGCATTCGTGGCTGTAGTGCTTCCAAGTACGCTATTGGGAATTTCGAGGATGATCGACATGGTATTGGCCGATGCAAACGTATTGACGGCTTCTCCTGCGGGAAGAAAGCCTTCAGGGGCCATCCCTCCGATTACCTTATTGAATTGGGTAAAGTCAAAGAAAAACGCATCTTGTCGAGGTCCTGCGAACAAGGTGACGCCATTATCGGTTGTTGCCGTAATCGCAGAAGTAGTGGATATCGCCACATCCCCCAGAGGTGCATCGACCAATACTTGGCTATTCAGACCAGTGGTGCCAGGGGCAACCGGCCCAAAAAAGTACATTCTTCCATTCCTAGGTATGGCCTGTATGACCAAGTCCTCAACAAGATCACCATCATTGTCGATTTTGATCAAGGTAAGTACGTTCTCATCGAAGGTGCCATACGCCAGATCAGGCAAGACCGAGGTCTGTAGGTCAACTTGAAAAACGGTGTTATTCGATCCCTCTGTAGGCTCAAATGCATAAAAATCGGCAATGTCTGCGGTTGTTCCTTTCGTGGAAGGCGCATCAATGTGATCTGCCGCGACCAGTATGATGCCTACGACTACCACAATGGCCATTGATACTAAAAGCTTTGTCTTTTTCATTTTATATTAATTTTAGATTAGAATTACCAGTACCTACGAAGATCAATTTCCAGGGTTTGCTTTTAAATGTTAAATATTTGTTAACATGATAAATGTGCCATAGGAAATGGCTTTGATATACTTGTAATCTTATAATTTGAGTTAATTTGGCACCTTAAATGACCTTCCTATGAACCCTTCTGGATCCGGTTGGATTGCAAAATTCGGTTACCTTGTCGGTGAGAATCACGACTTGTACGCTGATTTTGGAGACTTATACAATGGTCTAAAGAAAACGGGGTTTGTATATGGCATCAACACCAACATTCCACGATTCATAGTCCCGGAACATCATTTATCGGAAGACGAGAAGGCCAAGATAAACCTCCTGACGGCCTTATATTTTACTTTTGTATTTGAGGCGCAATCGCAGGACTTTAATTCATTCCTGTCCCGGATCATGGAGTTTTATTGTGAATTGGAGGTGAATCACGTATCATTTCTCGGAAAACTGTTTTCGGGCAATAAGACATCTTCAAAACTCGAAAGCCTCATCGATTCAAGGGTTTATTTGGAGGATAACATGATCAGCAAAACCTTCAATAGCATCATTACCAATTCATTGCTATTTATGGATGTCCTGCTGTTCAAACGGTATCTAAGCCAGCCGGGGAATATTCGGCAACATGCCCAAAAATTGGAATTCATCGCCATTAATATCACCTATCACGCCCTAAATTCGAAAGAAAAGAATAAAAGCGACGAGAAATTGGCACAATTATTCGCAGCATCCTTGACCTTCATAGATAGTGATGCCCAAAAGTTTGACGGCACGTACCGCGAAGTACTGCTCAACAATCACTCTGCATGGGAAAACCGGTATTTTTTAGACATGGCCTGCTTGACCGTCTGGGAGGATCACTCTTTGGAGTACAAGGAATCGGAATTCATATATGGAATAGGAAAGGACTTGGGGATTGACGACCGCCAAATTACATGTTCGCTGGAAGAGATCACCACCTTTTTTGAGAAAAATTCGAAGACAATACCCTTTCTTAGAGATAGCAACTTGGCTGTTCAATTTTATGAAAGCATGTCAAAAGTGGTCAACAAGTTGATTATTCGCAATAGCAAACGATTGCAAAAAGAACTATCGGAAAGCAAGGAATTGGTCACTTTATTATCAAAATCAACGGTCAAGGACCTGACTCCGGAAGAGAAGAAAAAAGTTCAAAATCAATTGCTAGACATCTTTAAGAGCATCCCATCATTGGCCATTTTTATGCTTCCGGGAGGGGCGGTACTTTTGCCGATTTTCATTAAATTGATTCCAAAATTATTACCTTCCTCCTTTGATGAAAATCGTATTGAAAAACGTGCATAATTTCTTACAAAAACAAGGTATAAGAAAAATCTATGCCAGGCTTTAATCAATTAAATATCATTTATTTATACTATGTTATTCCAACCAAAGCTTAAAATCACGAACGCGTTCCCTACTCACGATGATTTCCTGCTCTGAAAACCGATTTAGCTTTATTTGCAGGCGCGAATTCGTATAGGAAACGATGTCTTTTATATGGTTTATATTAATATAGAATTTTCGACTAATTCGAAAAAATGTCTTGGGCTCCAATTCGTTTTCCAAGTTCTCTAACGTAGTTTCCAATAAATAATTTCTCCCATCATTCGTAGCAGCATACGTACCTTTGTTTTCACTGTAAAAACATTCTACTTCATCACTGTTAATAATTTTTAGGTGCTGCCCTACCCGAACAGTAAATCGCTTTTTATATTCCCGTTCCAACGGATTTACCAATAATTTTTTAATGTCCTCAAAATCCAATGCCAGTTTTTGGGGTTTTGGTTTTAAAGCACGGTATTTGTTGATGGCATTTTCCAATTCTTCCTCATCGATCGGCTTTAATAAATAATCGATACTATTCAGTTTAAAGGCCTGAAGGGCATACTCGTCATACGCAGTGGTGAAAATAATGGCACTTTTCACGTCTACATACTCAAAAATCTCAAAGGAGAGGCCGTCGGATAGTTGGATATCCAGAAAAATCAAATCGGGATGCTCATTGTTCTGAAACCATTCAATGGCTTCCTTGACAGAATGCAACATGGCGGTTACGTTTACATCAATATCAGCCAATAATCGTGAAAGTCTTCGGGCAGCCGGTTGTTCATCCTCTATAATCAATGTCTTCATCGTTTTATATTTGTAAATCAGCGGTTAAAATTGAGCAACCGAATGTTCTAATCTAGTATGCCCGTTGGTGTCTGTTTTTGTGTCGAGGCGTTCTAGCAACCTCATTGTTCATTGTTCATTGTTCACTGTTCACTGTTATACTCTTCCTCCTCCAAATATTTCCGAAGTTGTCGTTGTTCCCAATTTTTAAAGAATCCAGGCTTAAAAAGAAATAAATACATCCCGTAAATCAACAATATTAGTCCCCATAGCACTGGAATCATGACGATGTTCCACGTCAGCCATTTGTTAAAACCTGGCTCGGTTAGGCCCTTGGAAAAAAAGAAATCCAAAATCATTCCCTTGAAGCTTACTAAGGCAATTGCGGCAATCAAAAAGATGATCAAGTGCGCATAATAATTTTTAATGGCATCAATTCTTTTTCGAACCTGCATATATTTTTCGAATCTAATTTTTTCCTGGTCCATTATCGAAATTTTTCTTTTTCCCGTTGTTCTTCCTCCATAAATTTTTTAATCTGCCGTTCTTCCCAATCTTTCGCAAAAAACGGATTGAAGGAAAATACTTTGGCGGCATGAAATGCCAATCCTATTCCCCAAAAAAACCATACGGCAAAGGTGCCAAAATTCAAAAAAGCGTCAAAAAAGGTCTGGCCATTGTTTAAATTCGTACCGATCTCAAGTGCACTTATCGCACTATTCACGACCAGGTATACGGCTAAATGCCAATAAAATCCCTTTAATTCCTCGAGCCTTTTTTTTGCGCGTTTTATTTTTTCTGTGGGATACTCTGTATTTATTTCCATCGATTTTCGTTTTCACTGTCGTTCATAAATTCTTTGATCTTTCGTTCTTCCCAGTCCCTTCCGAAGAATGAATTAAGGCCAAAAACCTTAATGGCGTGAAAAACAAGTCCAATCCCCCATCCGAAGGCGGCCCAAAGGAACCACGCGTGCCGCCATTCATTGTTCCAATAATTGATTGCGGCCAATATGGAGATAACCACTACATAGGAGGTCAAACTGCCATAAAACTTTTTTATTTGTTCCACGCGCTCCTTGGCCCGGTAATATTTGTTGTCAAAATCTGAATTTTTCATGGGTTTCGTTTTTAATGTTGTTCAAAATTCTAGAAAAATAGCAGCCTATTATAATCAATCCTCCCGAATTGTCGAGTTTCTAGGATGAATCGTAGTCCGGACCTTGCGGCCGGCCAGCAAAGAATGTCCTACATTAAAAAAAGCTGCCCGCTGCAATGGGAAGACCCTATTCAAAATGGGCAGCGCACCATCTGTGACAGCTTGCAAATGGTACTGATGTCCTTCTTTCTTCGGACACAGCTTGATATCGTTAAAATTTATCATCCTCCAAATATTTTTTCATTTTCCGTTCCTGCCACCGTTTGCCCCATAAAGGATGATAGCCAAAGGCCTGCATTCCCTGGGAAATTACGCCCCATCCCCATCCAAGGACTGGAAAGATAATCCATGGGAAATCAGAGGTTTTGTAGTTAAGGATGGCCAGAAAAGGAATTACAATGCAATAGGCAATGAGATTGCCATAAAATGACTTTAGTTCTTGAACCCGTTCCTTTGCTTTTTGATAGCGCTTATCCTCCATATAGATTTCCTGGGTTTTCGCCGGGGAAACCTGTTTTGTAAGTATGGGCAGTCTTACACTAAATTCGGCTGCGGAGGTAGTAATCTGCACTTGGCGGTCGGTTAAAATACCATACCGTTGTCGAATATTCTGAAGCCCTACTCCACTACTTTTTTTCACGACTTGCTTTTCTTGCATCGTATTTGACACGACCAACATGCCATCCTCCTCATACACTTTTATAGAGAGTGGCCTATCGGCGGTGACCACATTGTGTTTCACGGCATTCTCCAATAAAAGCTGCAAGGATAAGGGAATGATCTTGGCTTCGGGGTCTTGGCTCTTTTCTGGGATCTCTAACAAAATACTATCCTCGAACCGCATTTTGAGGAGCCGTACGTAGGTTTTTGCAAATTGCAGTTCTTCATCTACCGAAACTAGATCCTTGTTCTTTTGTTCAAGGACATAGCGGTATACCTTGGAAAGTGAGGTCGTAAATTTTTGTGCTTGAACAGGATCTTCATCGATCAAACTGGTCAGTACGTTGAGGCTATTAAAAAGAAAATGAGGATCTAATTGGTTCTTAAGGGCATCGAATTTTGCGGATGCAGTACCGGCGATGACTTTTTGTTCCTTTACCTTTTTTTCTTGCAGGGCCTTATAAAAGTACAAGGCATGAAAAAACATCGAGATGACAATAGTAATAATAAGGGAATACAGGTAATATACCATCTTTTCACCTGCTATAAAAGTCGCCCAACCGTTTCCTTCGATACCTATTCTAATAAACATCCGAATGCCGAAAATTCCCAACATCGTCAAGGCAATACCCCCAAAAATACCGATCCATACGCGATACGGTCTATATTTTTCCCAGATAATCCTATTGTTTAAATAGTCAAAGAAAGTACCATTTATAAATGTTAGCACCACTGAATACAAAAGATAGTAGGCTATTTCCCGTAGAAAATCCGCATCAAAAACCAACTCCCTTCCTGAAAGGACTTCGATACCAATGATCACCACCATGATTACCATGCCGATAATCACTCCCAATAAGATTGTTTTTCCTATATAACGCATGAATCGATTTCCTTTTTAAATGTTGGCCTAGGCTATTTCCAGTTAACTTCGCTTTATTCCTTACAACGTTTCATGGTTGTTTCGGCCCTATCTTTTCCCCAATTAGGAAAAAATGCTCCCTCAGGTTTAAAGTTAGCAAAAAGTTGTAAGGCATGTTCAACATCCTTACAATAGGGTGCCGTATCCTGACCAAAATATTGAGCTGATCCCATATCCCATTCCGCTTTCGAAAAAACAACCCTCGGATTGTTTGGCGCCAATTGCAAGGCCTTCTGATAAAGGGCCACTACCTTGGCGGAAAGCAGCATGCCATAGGTGGCCCCATCATAGGCAATCCAGGCCGTGTGTATCATTGCCTGCTGTACAAGGATTTCCGGATTATTCGGAGAAATCGCATTTGCCAAATCAATTGCTTCTTGTGCTTTTTCTAATTGCCTTGTCAATTTTTCCTTGTCCTGCTCCCCGAAAGACGCAACCGTATTTACTTGGGCCACATAATAATTGGGAAGCCAGTTGTCTAATTCAACGGAAGCGATCCGCTCGAACATATTTGATGCTTCGGTGGTTTTACCTTCTCCCCAGAGTTGAAATGCCTTTTGCATGCCTTTGGTGTACTGATCTTGAGCAGCCATGGCCAAGATGGCAAATAGCGCCACGATTGTAGTTACTTTTTTCATATTCATTCTAATTATTTCAATTATAAATGCAAAATTGTATTTAATGACCATCATCATAAAAAAAGAGCTGCCGAAGTGTAGTATTCATGGCTTGGGTTGTAGTTTGACATGTTTGAAAGTCAAAATGTAACTTAAATACATGTGCTGATCTTAGCTTTACATAGCGGGAATACATCGTATAAATTGCTTTATGTACATATTTGAACTAAATTGTACAACACAGTTGTTAGCGTCACTTTATGTTTACTGGCCAATCGTGCCCTCCCCCCGATTACCACCAGAACCGGATTGCCTGATAAGTCAGTGATTGTATTGAATCTAAAATAAATTTGACTATGCCCATTTATATGGACCGTCACGATATACCCGAGGAAATAACCGCGGAACATGTGGCTCAGATGCATCGTGCCGATTTAGAAATCGAGCATATATATGGTTGTAAGGGAATGACCTATTGGTGCGATGAAAAACGGCAAACTGCCTTTTGTTTGATCCAAGCTCCAAACATGAAGGCCATAGAGGCGATGCACGATCATGCACATGGTGCTGTTCCCCATAGAATAATCGAAGTCGAAAGCGCGATCGTCGAATCATTCCTTGGACGTATTGAAGATCCAAAAAAGTCACAAAAAACAGCATTGAATATCATCAATGATCCCGCCTTTAGGACCATTATGATAATCAGGATACAAAATGGACCATCAAAAGGTCGAGCCTCCAAAAAACAGTCTGCAGCTACCACGAGCGTTAACACTTACATTCAAAATACCATCGAAAAGTTTTCAGGAAGGTGTGTTCAACAAAAATCCGATTATTATTTAGCGTCCTTTACTTCAGTTACCAAAGCCGTGCAATGCACGATGCAACTTCAGTCGTTCTTACAGGAAACAATCAAAAAAGAGAAAAATGATATCGCATTTCATATTGGCTTAAATGCCGGGGTTCCAGTTACTGATAAGTCTAAAATCTTCGAGGACACCATCAAATTGGCAGAGCGGCTTTGTTACGTTATCCAAAGGCCGATTGTAATGACTTCTGAAGTTGAGGATTTATATGAAAGTGAGAATTTAAATACGTTCATTGATAAAAAGGTAATTCATGTTGTTGGCTCCAATGACGAGAAGTTTCTAAATGCCTTCTTTGATTTGATCGAAATCGAATGGAACAATCCTACACTAGGTGTGGTCACTCTTGAAACAGGGTTAGGTTGCAGTAAATCGCAATTGTACAGAAAACTAATGGCCACTGTTGGCAAATCCCCCAATGAATTTATCAAGGAGTATCGATTAACCAATGCCTTGGCCTTATTACAAAAACGAAGAAATACAATTTCAGAAATCGCTTATGCGACGGGCTTTAATAGTCCGGCGTATTTTTCAAAATGCTTTGTCGATAAATTTGGCATTCTACCCTCAAATATTTAAAGCGAAGTTTCCCTTACTATGTAGCTTCCTAATGAAGTAGCAGCATCTTTTCGCACCGGATGGTTCAAAATTGTAATTTTTTGAATCAAACTTGGTATGCTAAGATCATTCGAGTGTTTAAGTTTGAACTGAACAAATTTATTTTAGAATCATGACCGACACACTATTTGACCGACTGGGCGGAAAACAAGGGATTACCGCTATCGTAGATGATACCGTAATAGCCCATATGAACAATCCGGCTATAAAAGCCCGTTTTTTACCTTTTAAGGACCAACCAGAGCGTTTGAACATAATTAAGCAACATACCGTTGAATTTTTTAGTATGGGCAGTGGAGCAAATGTATCGTATACGGGGAAAGATATGATCACCACACATACGGGAATGAATATAAGTCCCGAAGAATATATGCATGTTATTGATGATATTTTTATAGCCCTGGATAAAAATGCCATGACCGATGAAACCAAAAAAGATGTATTGGCCATTCTTTGGTCTTTAAAAGGAATGATCATTGCAAAATAACTAGTACGAAAGATTTTAAAATAATACGTTATGTCCAGACCAATAAAAGAATTAAAACCCGCTATTGTTGACGCCCTTGCCTCGAAATTAAGAGGCAAATTGGTAAAGCCACAAGATCCCGATTACGATGAGACTCGCAAAATCTTTAATGGCATGATCCAGAAGCATCCTGGGTTGTTTGTTATGTGTGTCGATGTCGCAGATGTTATAGCTGCCGTAAATTTCGGAAGGGAGAACGATGTCTTGGTGGCGGTCCGTGGAGGAGGCCATAATGGTGGCGGATTAGGCCTTTGTGATGACGGACTGGTCATCGATTTGTCTGGGATCAAATATATTCGGGTCGACACATCGAATAACACAGTACGTGTCGGTGGCGGCAATCTTTGGGGCGAAGTGGATCATGCAACGCATCCTTTTGGCTTGGCCGTGCCTGCCGGTATTATTTCTACAACAGGGGTAGGCGGTTTGACCTTAGGAGGAGGTGTCGGGTATTTATCAAAAAAGTATGGACTTACCATTGATAATTTATTGGAGGCTGATATGGTCTTGGCCGACGGTTCATTTGTCACCGTAAGCAAAACCCAAAATTCAGATCTTTTCTGGGCCATTCGGGGAGGTGGCGGCAATTTTGGAATTATAACCTCCTTCAAATTCCAGGCACATCCCGTGAAAACCGTTTTTGGTGGACCTACGTTATGGCCTATTGAAAAAACGGAGGAGATTATGAAATGGTATCACGAATTTATTAATAAGGCCCCAGATGAATTAAATGGTTTTATTGCGACGATGGTCATCCCAGGGCCGCCCTTTCCAGAATCCTTGCACAAAAAACATTTTTGCGGGATTGTTTGGTGCTATGTGGGGGACATGGCAAAAGCAAAAGAGGCCTTTAAACCCATCTTGGCAAAAAACCCCCTCTTCGAACATGTTGGTGAAATGCCGTACCCTTCCATTCAAACCCTCTTTGATGGTTTGTTTCCACCAGGGCTGCAATGGTATTGGCGCGCAGATTTCTTCAATGAATTGGGACCGGAAGTAGGCGCGCAGCATCTAAAATTCGGTTCAAGTATTCCAACCCCTTTGTCCCAAATGCATTTATATCCTATCAGTGGTGCAGCCAGCAGGATCGGCGCCACGGCTACTCCGTGGGCGTATCGCGATGCCAAGTATGCCGGGGTCATCGTAGGGGTAGATCCGGACCCCAAGAATGCAGAAAAGATAACCAAATGGTGTAAGGAATATTATGAAGCCTTGCATCCTTATTCCGCTGGAGGAGCCTATTCAAACTTTATGATGGATGAAGGTCAAGAACGGGTTAAAGCAAGTTATAAGCACAACTACAATCGTCTAGTCGAAATCAAACATAAGTTTGACCCAAAAAACCTATTTAGGGTCAATCAGAATATTCGGCCTTCCTAGGTTGCGGCAAATATACAAATACGCCTAGGATAGTGTGAAAGCGGGCAATTTTAAGATTTCGCCTCCTTTTAGGGCCGATTCATGGGCCAGGATACCCACGCAGGTTATGTTGGCCGATTGTTTGGCATTCGGATAGGGTGCGCGCTTGTTGATCAAGGCATTGACAAATTCATGCACAAGATGCGGATGTGACCCCCCATGGCCTGCACCTTGGGTAAACGAAAGATGTTGGTGTTCATCGGAATCATATACGCCTTTCGTGGTAAAATGCTGGATCTCCTTGGGCAGTAATTTGGCAAAGTCAGGGCTCTCGACTTCCTCAGGAATCTCGTGTTCGGGCTTTTTCGCAGTGTGAACCACCAAAGGCCGTCCTTCGATCAACGGCCACTCCACCGATTTTTTGGATCCATAGACCTCAAAACTTTCACGATATTGACGAGCAACATCAAATAGCGACCGATATACCTGAGCACTCAGATCCGAATTTCGAAACTTGATATGGGTGGTCTCCACGGCGAATGGTGAATCATACTCCTTGATCAATTCTTCCCGAATGGTTCCCGAACCAAAGCAGGAAACATATTCGGCCTCTCCCCGCGTCAAAGCAAGAACGGGACCCACACAGTGTGTGGCATAGTGCATCGGCGGCAGTCCGGGCCAATAGTTTGGCCAACCGTCCATATCCTGCTGATGGCTTGCTTTTAGGAATTGGATCTTACCCAGTTCCCCATTCTCATATAATTCTTTCATGTATAGGAATTCCCGGGCATAGACCACGGTTTCCATCATCATATAGGTCAGGCCGGTTTCTTGGGTCAAGCGTACGATTTCCTCGCATTCGGCTACGGTGGTTGCCATAGGAACCGTGCATGCGACATGCTTTCCCGCCTTCAAGGCTTTGATCGATTGGATCCCGTGATCCGGGATCGGCGTATTGATATGCACGGCATCGATGTCAGGATCCTTCAACAATTCATCAAACGAAGTATATCTTTTTTCGATGTTGAAAATATCGGCCAGGTCTTTCAATTTTACGGCATTACGCTGTGAAATGGCAATCAGGTTCGCGTTGGGGTGTTTCTGATAAATCGGAATGAACTCTGCTCCAAACCCAAGACCTACAATGGCGATATTAATTTTGTCCTTACTCATAGCGAATACAGAATTAGTTAAAGGTATTTTTTAAAAATGCGATGCCCTCCGAGGCAAATTGGTCCTGATTTTCCGCAAGATTTTTCCAGATGCAAACGGCCCCTGCCAATTCCTTGATTTCAGGGGTAAAGCTTTCGATGACCATGGCTCCTTGATACCCAATATCTAAAAGACCCAGTTTCATATCGTTCCAAGGCGTCAATCCGGTTCCAGGAATTCCTCGATGATTCTCCGAAACCTGTACATGGATCAATTTAGAACCGACGGTCCGAATGGCCTCACGAATATTCTTTTCTTCAATGGTCATATGAAAACCGTCAAGCAGGACCTTGGCGCTGGAATGGTTGATATCATTGACCAGCCGCATAACGTCTTCGGCCGTATTGACCATATCAGATTCAAATCGGTTCAAAGGTTCCAAGGCGATCGACAACCCATGAATCTCTGCCATATCGCATGCCATCCGTAAATTTGTTACTGCTCTTTCCCACTCGATTTTACGCTGCTCTGTCGAAACCATCCGTGCTTTCCCTACAGCGGAGTACATTGGGCCGGCGACAAAATCGACTTCCCAATGGTTGCAAAGTTCGAAGCACCTTTCAACATAATGGAGACAGGTTCTATGTACGGCGGGATCCTCATGCGTCAAGTCTTTGGTTGGTCCGAATACCCCACAAACCGTAGGTACGAGATTATGGGCCCGCAAGGCTTCCTTAAC
>JBBQAM010000029.1:0-52597 GCA_038316335.1 Flavobacteriales bacterium | reverse complement strand
TTTTTAGCCCCTATGGTGTATGAATTTGGTTGGAAAAGCACCGACACCCAACTGTTGGGTATCGGAACTTTGGTCGGACATTTGTTGGAATGCGCCGGACAAGTAACTGGAGGTTATTTTGCCGATCCCGGGAAAAAGGAAGTGCCTGAATTATGGAATTTAGGGTTTCCATATGTTGCCATCGATGAAACCGGAAAGGGGTATATTTCCAAACTTGATGGGTCAGGGGGCATCGTATCACCGGCGACCTGTACAGAACAACTACTTTATGAGATCCATGATCCCAGGAATTATATTACCCCGGATTGTATTGCTGATTTCTCAGGAATACTATTCACACAAAAAGATAAGGATCAGGTCACCTTTAGCGGTGCCAATGCACAAATGGCAACAGATACTTTTAAGGTAAGTGTTGGATACAGCAATGGCTTTATTGGCGAAGGCGAAATAAGTTACGGAGGTGCCAATTGTGTACGCAGAGCCCTGTTGGCCAAGGAAGTCGTTGAAAAAAGGCTGAAACTGGTTCCGTTTCCGATTTCAGATCTACGCTTGGAACTTATTGGGATAAATTCGTTGTTTCAAAAAGACATGCAACCAAAGGAACCCAATGAAGTCCGGTTGCGGGTGGCTGGTAAAACAACTTTGCGGGAAGAGGCCCAGTTCATTGCGAACGAAGTAGAGGCGCTCTACACCAATGGTCCGGCAGGTGGCGGGGGTGCGACCAAAAAGATATCCGAAGTGTTGGCGATTGCCTCCATCCTTGTGCCTAAATCGGATATCATCACGCAAATTCAATATATAAATTTGTAAGGAAATGAAACTTTGGGACATAGCACATGCCAGAACAGGCGATAAAGGAACTATCAGTAATATTTCAATCATTGTATACGACCTGAAGCACTACGATTTGATCAAGCAAAAAGTTACCGCCGACTGCGTTAAGAAATGGTTTGGATTGCAAGTACTGGGAGCGGTTATTCGTTATGAACTGCCACAACTGGGCGCATTGAATTTTGTCATGCAGGACGCCTTGGGTGGTGGCGTGACCTGCTCTACCGCCTTGGACAAACACGGAAAGACATTCGGTGCCTATTTACTTGAAATGCCAATTAACTAATATTCAAAACCTATGAAAAAGACGCTTCTATTTTTAATACTACTTTGTCTATCGCATACGACATGGGGTCAGGATCTTTTGACAGGTACTGTAATCAAGGATTCCCTGTTTTCTAAAAACCTAGAAAATACGTTTGGCGAAAATCCTAAAAGATCGGTGTCAGTTTATCTACCACCGAACTACGAAAATTCTGATAAAAGATATCCCGTCATCTATTTTTTACATGGATTCTTGAACGATGATAGCATGATCGTCCCGATGAAAGAACTTTTGGACTATGCGATTCAAGCCCATAAAATCGCCCCATTTATTTTAGTAATTCCCGATCAAAAAACCACCTACGACGGAAGTTTTTATTCGAATACCGGTATTTTTGGAAATTGGGAGGACTTTACTGCCTTTGACCTAGTGGCCTATATGGATGGGAAGTATAGAACACTGCCCAAAAAGGAAAGTAGGGGAATCGCCGGGCACAGTATGGGGGGATATGGAGCCCTTAAGATCGCCATGAAGCATCCTGATATCTTTGCCGCCGTATATGCCCTAAGTCCTGGTGCCTTGGCGATCGTTCGAGAATATGGCCCGAATAGCGAAACGTACGTGCAGTATTCCAAATCAAAATCAATCGGTGACCTTTCAAAATCCTATTTTGGGAAAGTTATCCTGGCCTTTGCACGGTCTTGGTCACCGAATCCGGATAATGCCCCGTTTTATTGTGATGTTCCCTTTTCCTATGTGGGTGATGAATTAGAAGTACACCAAGAAGTACTCAAAAAATGGTACGCGAATATGCCTTTGTACATGATTCCCGATTATATTGATAATCTAAACAAATTGAAGGCCATAAAATTTGATTGGGGGCGCAATGCCGGAGATCGGTTTACCATACAATGTAAGATGTTCAGTCAAGGTTTGGAAAATGCCGGAATCACACATTTTTCGGAAGAATATATCGGCACCCATACCAATAACATCTATACCAAGGAAGGTAGATTGCCTCAGCAGGTTTTGCCTTTTTTCGATTATTATCTGGATTTTGATTAAAAACACACCGCACGATTCGCAATAACCAGGATATTATTTCCATAAGGATGGAGCGCAAGTGGCCCACTCGCTTAGTTTCCGAATCGAACCAAAAAACAAAGCGGATTTCAAAAACCTATAAAATAATCAGACCGTTGTGGCTAAGTATATATACATCGTTCACAACACGGCCAATAACCCCATTTTTAATCGATTGCCTCGGAGACAAGGGATTCGGCTAGTCAGCACTTTGCAAATAAATAACATAACTCCTAGTTGGTAGGTCATGGTGTATTTAAGCTTTTTTGATAAATGTCCCAAAAACAAAGCAAAAACAGGCCCTAAAGCCTGTTTTAAAAATACATTCATGCTAAATTTAGTGGTACTTTAATCTCGAAACCGGTCGGTCTTATAGATTTTCATAGTTGCGTTATCATCATCATACCATGATTCTACGAATGTTTCTACGGGAGTAGTTCCTAAGATGACCGAGTTTCTATCCGTCCAACAGGCGCAACATCCGAAACAATTAAAATAATATTCTTGAAATACCCGAATGTCATGTGCACCCGGTGGTGGCACGGGGAGTTCGATTATTTCATTGACCGGCACATCCTTGCTCCATGCCATTAGCACAATGTCGTTGCTATTTGGTTTTTTGTATTGTAGTTGCACTCTCGCCCAACCTGGCCATCTATCCGAGGTCTTTGTTTGTTTATTGTTGATCCACACCCGTGCATCATTTTTAAAATTGATTCGCTCATTTTGGACCAGATGTGACGAACAATCCTTAGCGGTATATTCTGTTGTGTACCCCATTTTGGCAAGGCTATTGTCTTTTAGATACCGTATCGTATACGCTATAGGGAAACCAGGGTTGCTTCTGCTATATACAGCATTTTCTCCTTTGATGATGGGCTCCAAATCCCCAAAATTTCTAGCACTGACCGCCTCGGAAGCAACGGCGGCATTGCCTCCAATAGTCACTGTGGTTATGCTCGATTGCGCAAGAATTGATTTATACGTTGCCTCCAAAGTCGCCGAAACACTCACCCCAGCCGCATAGTTAAGGGCTCCTTCCAATTCGGCACTTGTAGATTTAGCGGTGGTTTCCATTCGAAACATAATAATACGTCCGTAGGATACCGATTGCACATAGGCCGGGGGAGTTTGAGAGGTCAATGCGTGCTCCACATCGGAGAAGGGAATGTCGCTTGAAAAAACTGCTGCCGGATTTTCAGGAGTGTCCATAGTAATCGTATAAAATACTTGCTTATATACCATCATGGCAACGCTCTTTTCCTCGGTGCTGTTATAGTCGAATTGGGCGGAAGCATCTCCTGTGGCCCAAGCTACGTTCAGGCCCACATCAAGACTCATTTGTTTGGAAGAATAGGAAGTAGTCGTCTGGTGAGAGGAGTTGGATGCATTTACGTAGCCCTCTTGGTACGCATTATTATTCCAATACTCAAGCGCACTATCAATCCCTGTTTTTGTACTTGAGTTCGTTGGGTTATCTACTACGATTGTTCCATTTTCCCCGATTCCCGGTAAATCGATACTTAGCGTAACCGGTGCCCTTTTTAGGGTCAGGGGATCAGGCAGTCCGTCAAGCATTCCTTGATTTCCAATCACCAATGCTCCTGGCCAAATTACGCCATCTAGCGGTCTTAAAATAGCGACATCCTCAAAGTTGACGGCCAAACTGTATTCAGTCGTGCTACAAGTCGTTTCTGCACCCAATACAACACTACTCGATACTTCTTTACTTAATTCTTCGCGTTGTTTCGAACCTCCCGCTGTATTTTGAACGTTTAACAAAGCATCAGCATCGTAATCAAGGCTTGCCACCAAGGCATTGATTGCGTCCGAATTGTCAATGCCTACTTCAGTTGGGCATCCGCCATTGCTAACTGGACCTGCTTCGTTGGGACACTGATCGTTGGTATTAACAATGCCGTCTCCGTCACTGTCATTTGCAACGATGGGCGGATCCGAATTTTCAGAAGTACATGCCGTGAAGCTAATGCATAGGCAACCTATCAATAGGAATATCAGTAATAATCTGTTTTGTGTTTTCATGATCAATCTAATTTTGTGGTTAAACTAAATTTCAGTTTTGTGTGACCTGCCCGATTTTGGTCTGCAGTACCTGACCGAGCAAGACCACAAAACTGATTTGTCAACCTAATGACACAACAAACCTAGGGTACTGCATGACAGCCAAAAAAAAAAGTGGGGAGACAAATGGTATACAATCCAAAAATTTAATGAGGAGTGCCCCTATTTATTGGGGTTTCATTAAATAGCCAAAACGGCATTCTCGAGGGAATCACTGGTAGAAAGGTTCATTTTTTTGCGCAATCGCTGCCGTGCTTTCTTGATACCCGGAATGGAAATGTTCAAAATATTGGCAATTTCCTTTGAGGAGAGGTTCATTTTTAACAGGGCCATCAAACGGAGTTCGTTCGAGGTGATTTCAGGATATTTTCTGGCAACATTCGAATTAAAGTCTTTATGGACTTCTTCAAAATACCTTGCAAAGTTTTCCCAATTGTTGTCATCTTGCAAATCAAAGTTAATGGAGGTGATGAGTTGTTGATATCCGTTGGTGGAAGCCTCCTGCACCTTTAATTCTTCTGCCTTCATTTTTAAATTCTCCAAGGTTTCGTTTTTCTTGGCCAAATGGAGGGCATGTGTTGTCAATTCCTTTCTTTTGAAAGCCAATTCAGCCTCTACTTTTTCCTTTTCAAGGGCCGTACGTTTCATTTTTTGTCGAATGCCATAAAAACCAAACCCAAAAACCAGAAAGGAGAGCCCCAGACCAGCACCCAATGACCATTTCTGCAGGGAGCTTACTTTTTCCTTTTCTTCTAAAAGTGCTATATCCGTGGTCTGTTGGGCGATTTGTTGTTCTTTTTTTTCAGTCTCATAGATGGTCTTAAGTTCCTCTATTTGTTGGGATTTGGTAATGTTGAAAACGGTATCCTTTAGAACAACATACTGCTGCATATCGTGAAAGGCAGCCTTATAATCCCCCATTTCAGCAAAGGAGAGCGCCCTATTTTGGTACCCTTCCAAGAGCCCTCCCAAAGAGGGAATACTATCGGCGATCTGAATGGCTTTATTAAAATAACCGATACCGAATCGTGCCTTGTCCATTGCATTGTACGTCTGACCCAAGTCATTCAAGGATTCGACTATTTTGTTATTGCTTCGTGTCTTTTCAACCATTTTCAAACTGGTTTTATGCGCTTCAATTGCTTTCTCAAAAAGACCGGTCTCCCGATAGACTTTGCCCAAATTGTTTAAGGTCGTTGCCTGCAAATCGGTGTTGTTCATTTCTTCTGCTAGCGACACACTCCTCGTAAGATATTGACGGGCCTTTTTATACTCCTTCATATAAAAATAATCGTTGCCAATATCATTCAAGGCCTGAGCCTGGTACATTCGATCATCTTTTTCCTCATAAATTTTAAGGGCTCGAAAATTATACTCTAGGGATTTTTCGAAATTTTTGTTGTAGGCTTCGATACTCCCTAAAATATTGAGCGCATCGGCCAATCGAATAGGATTGTCGATCTTTTCGAGTATTTTCAGGCCTTTTAAGCTTTCGGTAAGGGCGATGCGGTAATAGCCTTGTTGCGCAAAGATTCTACCTTTTAACCCATAGGCCATCGCTAATTTCAAGGAATCGGTATTCTTTTGAATTTCTATATTTTCATTTACCATCTCAAGGGCTTTCGAATAATTGCCATGCTCGAATTCTAATATAGCCAAACCATAATTGACCATGGCAATGCCAAATTGCAACTGCATAGCTTCAAAAATCTTAACTGCTTTTTGGTAATAAATCCTGGTAGAATCGACCTGATCCCGATTGTTATGGTATACGCCAATATCATAATACGCCTGGGCAACCCCCTTTTTGTAACCAATCTGTTGTGCAAGCGTTAGTTGTTTATGCGCATAAGCCCTAGCTACTATCGGGTCATTGTAGATATAGGAATTGAACAATTCATGTAACGTCTTTACTTTGATACTATCATCGGCCTGCGCTTTATAGGCTGTCAGGAGGCTATCGGGTTTTTTGAATTCCTGACCCCATGAAACGGTTCCCAGATTACTAAGGAAAAAAAGGAATGAAAATTTGAAAAATGATTTCATGATCGTTGGCATACCTACTAAAATAGCCTTTTTACCAACTATTTAAAAGAATTATTTAGCCCATGGCGGTAAATAAGCGGCCTAATCATCTTGATATCAGCAATTCAATAGTTAGTTTGGCTGCATCATCCTCGTCTAAAGAATAAAATACGAATAGAAAAATGTAGCTAAAAAGGCATTTTAAAATATCCTCCTTTCGGCCTTCCTGGTACTCGGCAGTGAAAGTGCCGATCGTCAGGCCATCCACGGATAATAGTATACCGTTTTATCGAAGGAAACCCTTATCTTAAAAAAAATCGAACTTATTTGTAACCTTTTCCTAAAAATCAGGTTACCCCTATTGAGTACCAAAAAAAGAATGCAAGCACTGACCGACAATGCATTGATGTTTAAAGTTAAATCCGGGGAACTGGATAAGATGGGTTTGCTGTATGAGCGCCATAAAAAACGGCTGTTCGGGTTCTTTTACAATATGAATTCGAATGCAGCCTTGAGTGAAGACCTTGTTCAGACTGTTTTCATACGGATGTTGAAATCGCGTAATACGTTTACCGGGAGTGGCCTGTTCGTCACCTGGATGTTCAAGATAGCACGCAATATAAATTATGATCATTACCATAAACACAAAAAGGAAATCAACCATCGTGAAGTTACCGAAATGGAATATCGATTGCCACAGACAGAGGATTTGAACAAAGCAATGGATCTTGAAGACGATGTTTCCCAATTGAACAGGGCCCTGCAAAAACTGACGCCGGAGAAGCGCGAAATATTGATCCTATGCAAATACAAGGAAATCAAGTTCAGCGAAATCGGTAAAATTTTGGGGTGTTCAGAGGGAGCCGCAAAAGTAAAGGCCCACCGAGCATTAAATGAGTTACGGACTATTTTTTTACAATTGGAAACCAGGTAGTATGGAGACGGAAAAATTTGAAATATGGGCAATGGAGTATGTATCGGGAAACTTGGATGCCCCTGGGCAAAACGAGTTCGAGGATTTTCTAAAAGACCATTTTGAATTTCAGGAACTATTCGCGGGTATAAAGGAAACATGGCAACGCTTGGATACCCTGAACGTGCCCTCCCCTTCCGAAAAAATGGATCAGCAGTTTTATGGGATGCTCCAAAATGAAATAGAAAAAGCCGAACGCACAACGAAAGACTCGGGCAACAAATATTGGACTTTCCTGGAAAGTGTATGGCGGCCTCAACTGGCCTTTGGTATGCTCCTATTGGCAATCGGTTTTGGCTTCGGGTATTTCTTGAACTCAAACGATACCGATATGACCCTCAATACTACCGTCGTGCATACCCCGGAAACAGAAGAAGTGCGTCAAAGATTGGTATTAACACTATTGGATCAGCCTTCGGCCAATCAGCGCCTGCAAGGCATCAATGAGGCCAACAAGATCACGGAAGTCGATAAAAAGGTCATCGAGGCGCTTTTACGGACATTGGTCAACGACCCGAACGTAAACGTTCGTTTGGCGGCCATCGAATCATTGACCAATTATCTAGACAATGCTACGGTTCGGGAAGGGTTGGTACAATCGATCGTAAAACAGGATTCGCCCATTGTACAGGTCACCCTGGCAGATCTCATGGTGGCATTGCAGGAAAGAAAATCGATAGAACCCTTCAAAACGCTCATGCGTATAGAGGGGCTGCACGAATCGGTGCGGAAAAAATTGGAAACATCCATAGCGTCGATCCTTTGAAAATGGTCGATACTATCCCCTTTGGGACGAGTTTATTCATCAATCAATCTGTAGCAATACGGATAAAAATCAAAAATCATGAAAATAGCAAGTATCGGTATTCTCTTGGCTACGGCTTTTGGAATGCATTGTGCAGTTGCACAGAAAAAAGAGTTTAAGGAAATCATCACCAAGGAAGTAGCCTACGAAGCGACGGCCGACGACCCCTACCTCGAAGTCCAAAATCTAAATGGATCGATTACCGTTGAAGGCTACGACGGGAAGGTCGTACTACTTGAAGTCGAAAAAAGCATCGACGCTAACAATTCAAACGATCTGGAATTGGGCAAACAGGAAATCGGTATCAACGTACTTAAGGAAGGAAACAAAATCATTGTCTATCCGAAAATACCAAATATGGTATATCGCGATGGCCGATTTACAAACAGCAATTGTGATGGCTGGCAAGAGCTGGCCTACGATTACAATCTCAACTTTAAGGTTAAGATGCCAAAAAATTCGAAATTGAAGGTGGGTACCATAAACCAAGGAGAGGTAGTCGTGAAGAATACAAGGGGCAGCTTCCTGGAGGCCCAGAATATCAATGGCGGTATTGTGCTTGAAAGTATTACCGGCCAGACGAAAGTACACTGTATCAATGGGGCTGTGACCATTTCCTATGCCGAAAACCCGCGGGAGGCTTCTTCCTATTATGCCCTAAACGGGGACATCAATATCACCTATCAAAAAAATCTGTCGGCAGACATTGCGTTCAAGAGTATGAATGGGGATTTGTTTACCGATTTCGATATTGCCAAACAATTCGCCAAGTCTAGCAAGGATGAAAGCGGAAAAGGCGGCAAGGCCCGCTATAAATATGAGTCGAAACCGGTCGTGCAAATCGGCAACGGGGGCATGGACTTTGAATTTGAAACCTTGAACGGGAACGTAATCATTAAAAAAATATAAATCTCTAAATCATGAAAAACATCAGAAAAATTTTGCTCGTATTCATAATATTCCCGGTATTAATGGCCTCAGCGCAAGAAAGTGTCGACTTATTCAGTGTTCCCTTAAGCAGACCAAACGAGGCGGGTCGATTGGAAGTGGGTCAAATATCAGGCTCCATACATGTGCTGGGCTATGAAGGGAAAGAGGTGATCGTTAAAGCGTCCATACAGGAGCGAAGTTCAAGTGAAAAAACGAAGAATGGCCTAAAACGGGTCACAAACTCCTCTATGAACATCGGTGCCGAAGAAAAGGATAACACGGTTCGAATCATCAATGAAAATCCCAATCGTGAGACCGACCTTGATATCAAGGTACCCAAAAACTTTTCCTTAAAACTCAGCACCGTAAATAATGGCGATATCGAAGTACAAGGCGTCACTGGGGAGTTGGAAATAAGCAATGTGAATGGGGAAATACGATTACGTGATATCGGGGGCTCTGCATCTGCTGACACGACCAATGGAGATGTTACGGTAGTTTTCAACAGCGTAAAAAGCAATGCGGGCATGGCGTTTAGCAGTTTTAATGGTACCGTTGATGTAACCTTTCCTAATTCATTGAAGGCGAACGTGAAATTAAAATCTGAAATGGGTGAAATCTATACCGATTTTGAGATGGCCGTCGACAAGCAAAAAGCCGTAGCAAAAACCGAGAAATCCTCCCAGACCTACAAGGTGAAAATTGATCAATGGGTCAATGGTACGATAAACGGGGGTGGTCCTGAGATGCTCTTCAAGACCTTTAATGGCGATATTATAATTCGATCAAAATAATAAAGCGGTTACTAATTTTGCAGAGGTGCACGTGAATCATCATCGGCTTACACAACATCAAGTCTTCGAACAGGTTTATAGCAACCTTGACCTTCGAAGCCTTGGTGTTTCATTTATACGAAAAGAACACTACCCTATTGACAAAGCGCTGATTTCGCTATTGTAAGCTCGCCGAGCAACTTCGTTTCTGTACAAAGACTTTCAATGTTCAATTCAGTGGCAATTCGTACGATTTCGAAATTCAACGTATCGATTTCGGTTTGTCTATGGTTGCGAATGTCTTGTAAGGTCGAAATAAACTGGCCGTCAGAGCGTTTACTGATCATCAGTACCTTTTTTTCGACCGTCGCCACATCAAGGTCAATCCCGACCTTTTCGGATACGGCAACACACTCCTTTATGACACGTTGGGCAATGGAAAATATCGCTTGATTCCGGTGAAATACGCCATTATCAGTATCTAGTAGCGGGCAGATCGAATTAAAGACACAATTGGCGATTACCTTCTCCCAACTGATTTTTTGAATGTGTTTTTCAGCCTTGAACCTAAAATTCGGGCTATTCAGTGCGGCTACAACGGTTTTCAAATTGGTTGTAGTGTTTTTAATTGTACCTATCGGGGAGACCGCTACCGGTTTGTAGCGTATTTCATTTTCGGAAATGTTCTGACTGGTCATAAAAAGAACACACCGATAGATGTCAGTGAAGCCATTGGCAAGAAAAGTTTGCTCGATTCCCAATCCGTTTTGTAAAAGCACGATAGGTGCATGGTGTGTCTTCCCCTTCAATTTCTTGGCAAGGTGATCATTACCATACGACTTGTTCGTGAACACTACGATCCCGTTTAATTCCTTGAAAGTACTAAGGGTACTGAATCGGATGGTTTCAGCAAGTACGACATCGTTATTCAGGCGGACTCTTATTTTTTTGATTTGGTCCGACCCGTCATCCACACTCCCACGAATGATTATGACATTTTTGCCATTTGCCTTTAATACAACGGCCAACGCTTTGCCGACGGCACCCGCGCCAATAATATATATTTTATCGGTCATATTTTGAATTTAAGTGCTTTTTATCAAAAGATGGTGCTGATATTCATGGGCCCGGATATGGGTGTTTGAGGGGTCAGGCCCCTATTTAGGCATGACGAAAACACAGATCTATTTTATAGATAAAGGCCTTTGAAAGTTCATTCAATACACCACCTGAAAAGACTCAAAGACGCCTTCATAATCTCCGGAACCGGAATCTTTCAGAACTTGTAGCCCGGCCTTCATGCCCGAAGACCACCATGCCAGATTTTCTCCAGATGCATTCTTAGACGAGGAGCCGTCAGCTTCGATATCCTTCCACGCATCGGTCCCTGTGTTGTATTGGAAACTGATGTTCTTTGCATCCTTTACGACCGCTCTTAACTCGATATCATCTGCTTTTGTTAGCGTGACTTTGTTCAGTTCTGTATAGGTACCTTCTAACACCTTCCAAAGTACCAATTCGTACCCTTGCACCCCAAGGCCCATGCTATTGTTCTCATTCGTATAGAGCACAAGCCCTTTCAGTGCGTTGTTCTTTTCTTTGAGATGCGTCTTAAAGGTGAAATCAGGGCTTTCAGGAACAATGCAGAGAACAGCACCGGCCTTATTATCGCTATTGGGAGCGGCATCTCCCATCCTTAGTTTCCCATTGGTAAGTGCTACTTCCGGGGTACCGGCCAGTACGTTTATTCTCCACCAGTTTTCCAATTGCCCTTTATCAAAAGCATCTGTTATGTTCTGTGTTATTCTTTTGCCATCTGCAGCTAGCGCATCGACCTTGAAATATGGCCATCCCGTAGCATCATCCCAATACATTTCACTCAAGACCGCTACACGTCCCAAAATCGGGAAACCATCGGTGTTATAGGCATGGTAAAGATAGTACCAACCAGCGCCGGTATCAACTAGCGTACCGTGACCCGGACATTTCCAGGAGCTGTTTCCGACCAGCAGCGGATTTGAAACATACTTTTCCCAGGGTCCTTCCATATTTTTGGCCCTGGCGACACCTACCATGTAATCACAATCGGCTCCACAACAATTATTACCCGAATAGAGCATGTAGAGATACCCATTGTGTTGAACGATGCACTGCCCTTCAATCCCCCCCTTTTCCCAATCCGTATCATTCGCCGTTAGGACCTCGAACTCCGACCCGACTAAGGAAAGGCCATCGTCGGATAGTTTGGATCCTAAAAGTTGTATGGGTTTTCCCGGGGTAAGGCCATAGGCCTTCCAGGTAATAAATAATGTTTCGTTTTGCTCGTAGACAAAAGCGTCAATGGCCTCGTTACCCCATTCGATTAAAGGGCCTTTGTCCTCGAATCCTTTGGAAATATCCTTGGTAGTGGCAACACCTACTTTCGATATCCCATCTTTACCACGCGCTGTGTAATAGCAAAAGAATGTCCCATTTTTATAAAAAAGCTCCGGGGCCCAAAAACTTGACATAGCCCAGTCAGGGGTCTTATTAAGGACATAGCCTATCAATTTCCAGTCTTGAAGGTCACGCGAGCTATAGACGGGATAATGTGGCGCCCAATCGCCTGTGGTGCCGGTAGCATAATAGGTAGTGCCGACCTTTATAATCGATGGATCTGGTAATTCCCCCGGAATTGCCTGTACCTGTTCCTTGGGATTTTGAGCGCATGCCACTGTGACAAGGGAAAGGAACAGGAAGATGCTGGTATACCATGCGGATGGAGTTCTGACGGAATTTTTATAGGTCACGATAACTATTTATGGTTTTTAAATGTAATTAAATTTCAAACATTGGGAAGATGCTTCCACAAATTGATTTTTATGAGATCAATTATTTAGGCTTTGTTTTCATTTTTACAACCATCAATGAAGCTGCTCCCTTACATGCTCCAAGGCAGTCTTCAGCACCGAATCCTCATTATTCAATAAATCCTTAAGCGTTGTGCGCACAAATATGTCTGGTTTCACCCCATAGCCTACAAACTCACGGCCATCAGCGTAGGTGTCCCTTTTAGTACAAATACGTGCTTTGCCACCTCCCGGCAATCGAATAAACATAGGTTGTCCGGTACTTCCATAAGAGAATTCGCCCATGGTAACGATGTTCTCAACGGGGTCGGCAGCGACCAAAAAATCCTCTGCGGCAGAGGCCGTGTTGTTCCCCACAAGCACTACCGTAGGCAGTATTACCAATCCGTCGTTTCGGGCAGCAAGGGTATCCGGACCACTTTCAAACCAATAATCGTCCTTGTAGGAAGCCAAGGTTTCCCGGTCCCATGACCACCACCGGGATACAATGGGTAATAAAAGAAAACAGGAGCAAGGTAAACACCCGTAAAACCATTACCACCCATTGCTTACGCCATACCTATGCCACGCACTTGCTGGAAGCTGGGCTCAATATTATGAGCCTGAAAGAGCTTTTGGGACATGCCTATATCGAGACAACACTGGTGTACCTGCACGTTGCCACACAGGGAGTTCGCGCAAATTCAGCCCGCTCGATACGCTTTTTGAATAGTGCGCGGCCACTTTAAAGTGGCCGATGTGCTGGAAATGGAGCAGAACCATATCTCGTCCCAGGCTTTTACAGGCTGGCATAGACGCACGTTGCATGCCATCCGTCGGTGTCGTACCCCTGCTATGGGAGGACATATAGATCAGTGCGATCGCTGCCATAGACTCCACATCAGTTACAACAGTTGCAGGAACCGACATTGCCCTACATGTCAGGGACATAAACGCGAAGCATGGATACGGGCGCGGGAAAGCGAACTTCTCAATGTGCCTTATTTCCATGTCGTGTTTACCCTGCCCTCAGAGCTGGATACGTATGCCCTGTCCCATCCGAAAATAGTCTATGGGAGCCTGTTCAAAGCGGCATGGGCCACCCTTGAGCAGTTTGGTTCAAACCCAAAACACCTTGGCGCACGAATGGGGATGATAGCCATCCTGCATACCTGGGGGCAAAACCTGAGCTTGCATCCACATCTGCACTGTATTGTGCCGGGTGGCGGTGCGGGCAGATCGGGCAAATGGAGACCGGCCAAAAACAAGGGAAAGTATCTGTTCAATGTAAAATCGATGGGCCGAGTGTTCCGGGCCAAGTATGCCGCTCTGCTGCGCAAGAGCAAGGTGCCCGTACCGCAGGAAATCTACGATAAGCTCTTTGGCAAAAAATGGGTGGTGTATGCAAAACAGCAGTTCCACACACCAAAATATGTAGTAGAATATCTGGGCCGGTACACCCATAAAATTGCTATCAGCAATTACCGGATCAAGCAATTGGACAAGGCTAAAAGAACAGTGACCTTCCAGATAAAGGACTACAGGAAAGCAGGCCGAAAGCAACTGCTTAAACTCCCTACGCTTGAGTTCGTGCGCCGATTTGCACTGCATGTGTTGCCCAAAGGCTTTACCCGCATCAGGCATTTTGGCATCCTGAGCAGCAGCTGGAAAAAGGCGAAACTGCCCGAGCTGCAAAAAGCACTGGCCGCAGTTCCCATTACCCGCAAAGAAAAGAAGCCGCCATTGCTCCATGGCAGTTGCCCGAGCTGCAAACAGGGAAAGTTAGTCATCGTCATGACCTTCGGCCAGCGTGGCCCGCCCCATGGCTGGAAAGAATTACTAATGACCGATGATCGACCATGAGAACAACTTGCAAACCGCGGGGCGGGAGAACTATGTGCCATAGGCAAGTATTTAATCCAAAAGTGACCGAACAGTCCGCCAAACTGATAAAAAAGTTAGATTTAAGTCACTAAAAAAATGTTGGAACTCAGAAACCAACACAAAACCACGGCAAGTCTGCCAAAACAGAAATCAAAAACAAATACGAGAAGGAACGCTTTCCGCATAGGAAACCACCGGATCCGTCAACAAGATATTCAGCCCTGGCCTATCGGCGGGCCGAATACTTAGTTATTGGGCATAGTTTATTATCAAAGATTAAATATGTTTTTAATAAAATCAACCTGTACTTTACTTGCTTGGTTAAATAAATCGCTAGGGTATTCTAAAAGTCCAAAATGACCTCCATCTAGGAAAACAATTTCCTTAGGTTGACTAATTTTATCAAAAACCGATTTCGCTATAATATCACTTGCGCCTTCCATTTCATCATTCTTGGCAACAACCAATAAGATAGGAGCTTTTAAAGAGGTTCCTGCAATTCCTCTATGATAGTTTTTTGGTGCATTCTTAAATGTAGAAAACGAAACATAATTTTGCCATTTTGTGTCAAAACGACCTCCATATTCAATGAACCAGCGATAAGCACTAAGTTCCGTGAGTGCAGAACTCATATTTTGTTGATTCGGAGATACTACAGCCATAGTGCGCGTTTCCTCTTTCTCAACCTTTTCTAAATGTTCATTTAAAAGTATTTTTTTAATGCTTTTCATCATTTCATCTGACTTCTCAAATGGGACTTTTGTATCACCGAAAGCAGGAACTTGACCTATAATTGCGTTCACTCTTTCATCTACAGCACCTACAGTTAAGGCTTCGGCACCACTAATACTATCTCCCCAAAGTGCTATTTTATTGGTGTCGATCATACTTAAAGTATACACGAAATTTATCGCATCAATATAACCTCTACATTGCATCCAATAGTTGAGTTCCTGTCTGGGAGTTCCTTCACTAATTCCAAAATTACGATGGTCATATAATAAAACAGCGAATCCTGCCTTGTAAAATTCTTCTGCATACTTATCTGCAACCATTCCATTTATTGTAGCAGAAAAGCCGTGAGCCATTATTACTAACGGCAATTTTATATGGTCGCTTATAGGGAGATAAAGCCTGCCTTTTAAAGTAACACCTTCAGAAGGAAATTCAATATTTTTATAAGTCATTTCTATAATTTTAGAATTTTGTGTATATGTTCCAAAGGTGTTTTTATCAAGAGTTTCAGTTGAATTACAAGATGTCAATATTAAAATGAGTACTATAAAGTGTAAGAATTTCATGCCATCAGAGTTTATTGTTGTCTTTTTGTAAATGGAATTAGCATAGGTACTTCCTTTTGATAGGTTTCATATTGTTCTCCAATGATCTTTTTAAGGTCTCTTTCTTCTAAATATTTTACTGCTATTAGTATATAAATAGTCGTAACTATAGTAAATAATAAATGTCCAACTGTCATAGTTGGCGTTGCCCAAAAGGCTATTAGAAAACCTAACATAATAGGATGCCGAACAATCTTATAAAAATAATTGGTTTGAAATTTTGGGTTAGGAGTTTGTTTGTTCTTTAGATAATCAAAAATCTGTGCTAGACCAAAAAGCTCAAAATGATTAATCATAAATGTTGACAGAAGAACAATAATCCATCCTAGAAAGAAGATTCCGGTTAGAATATTAATAGCAACTTTACTTTCGGCTTCCCATACAATAGTTGTTATTGGTTGCCATTGCCAATAAATTAAAAGTAGCGCCAAACTTGATAGAAGTATATAAGTACTTCGTTCAATTGCAGGACTAATAATAGTTGTAAACCATTTTTTAAATGCTGGACGAGCCATTATGCTATGTTGTAAAGCAAATACGCTTAACAATATTGTATTTGTTAAAATGGCAATAATTACTGAGGGTTCTATCCCAGAATCTATTGTTTTTGGGACATAAATATTCCCGATAAAACCAATTGCGTAAAGGAAAGCAATAAGAAAAATAATGTATGCTAATGCTCCATAAATTAAGATGATTACTTTTTTCATTTCTTTTAGTTTTTTGTTATACCACAAAATTCATCTAAAAGAAATGTTGTCGACTTGCTTAAAAATCCAAAAAGTGTGTTCTAAGGTCCGAACGCTTTGTGAAAGTATTAATTGTTTTTATTTATGGACTTGAATTGATTTGGAGGTAATTTAAATTTTTCTTTAAATGATTTAATAAAATGAGAGTTATTTATAAATCCGCTTTCATAACATACTTGGTTTACATTTAACTTACTTTCAATTAAAAGTTTTTTTGCATATTCCAGACGTTTAGTCTTCACCCATTTATAAGGTGTAGTATTAAAGTGGCTATTAAAATCCCTTTTAAAAACAGACAAGCTTCTTCCGCATAGTTTTGCAAACTCTTCAAGTTTTAAGTTGTACTGAAAATTATCTAGCATTGTTTTTTCAATATCAATTTTAGTGTATACTATTTTTGTGTGGCTACTTTCTGCAGTCTCCCTAAAAGGTCTTATTCCAGTAATAAACTCTTCAATTTCTTCAATTATTGAAAATGAATCACCTACCCAAAAACAATGATCATTCCCCGATAGTTCAGCAAATTTTGAATTTGGAATTCGGTTTGCAATATACTTTGCTTCTTCTACATGTACATCAATATCATTTGTTCTATGAAGGATTAGTGCAGGAACGTTAATCCTATTTAAGATTTCAGTAATATCTGATTCAGTATTCATTTTAGCGAGTGCTAGAGCAGAACTAGGGCTAGCTGCGGAGCGTAAATAACCTGCAAACCAATTATAATAATTAGAGTCATTTTCCATTGAAGGCATAATGTACTCTAAACCCATCTTAGGGCCATTACCCCATTCTTTTTCAATGTTGTCGTAGAAAACTTGGCGCTCCTCTGGTTTAGGAGCCCAAGGATAATCATCAGAATATTTTCTTTTTGCGAAAGCTCCAAATGTTATTAGCGAAATCGTACGCTCTGGGTAAGTAGCAGCAAAAAGACTAGCGATTGTTCCTCCTTCGGAATGACCAAAGATTATGGCTTTATCAACTCCAATAGCATTCATTACACTTAAAATATCGTCCATTCTTTCATTGAGGGTACACAATGGGTTTACTCTATCTGAAAGTCCAGTACCTCTTTTATCAAATAATATAAGTCTTGAAAATTGTGTGAGATATGTTAAGAAACTAGCTAGTTTCACATCTACCCACATCATATCTATATTTGAAACCCAACCAGGAATAAAAATGAGATCAACAGAACCTTGCCCTACTACTTGATATGCAATATTAATGTCGTTGTTTTTAGCATATTTTGTTGTTGGTTTCATTTAAAGTATAATCTATTATGATTTTCTATTTTTCAGCGCTCAATAATTTAATTTTTGCGCTTTTTTATGCCTAACGGGAGTTTGCGCTGCAACTCCATTTAGATTAAAATTAATGATTCGATTGGGATTTAGGCAATCGCAGGGGAAGTTTTGTTGTTTGTCCGATACGTGACGGGAAGATTTCCGGAAAAGAGCAACCCTCCGAAATGGGTGAAAAAGGCCCGGAAAAGGGCGGATAATTCAAATCCAAGTTCTTTAAGCCTGTTTCTGAATACTTCGGGACCGAGGATGGTCATAAGTCTTTTTAGATTGTACCAGATCATGACCAGGTTCACCTCCGAGAGCACGTTCTGTTTTCCTTTCATGAGCGTGAAGGTAAACCCCCATTGTCTTTTGATGGTCCCGAACTGGTGCTCGGTGATCTGTTGCCTAAGTCTATAATATCCAGGATTCTCTTCTACTTTTTTTTGATTTTCCTCCAAGGCCTCCTGATAAATGGAGCGCTCTATGAACCGTCCGTTTTTATTTACCGTACATAGATGTCTTACGGGGCATACCTTGCATGCCGGTCGGTTCTTGTAATGCTTTACCTTGTGCCCTGCCTTATCGTAAACGGTTCCATTGGTCGCCAATATTTGTCCGTCGGGACAGGTATAGGTGTCCTTTGTTGTGTCGTACTTGAAATCGACCATGGGATAAAGCCCGTTGTGCTGCGAAGAATGCACTTTGGGGGATGAGTAGGGCGTAATCCCGTTGTTGGTGCATATCTCCAGATGTTTGGCGGTCGTAAAGCCCTTGTCGGTCAGGGTTTTCATTTCCCCTACGCCCAATAACGCCTTGGCGTCCAATGCCATGGGTGAAAGTGAGTGTGTATCGTTCACGGTTCCCGTGTCGATGTTGACGAAGAGCTTGTGCTTGGCGTCGCAGCCCGCCTGTACGTTGTAGCCCACGTTCACATTGACCGGCTCATCCACTAAATAGCCCTCAAACGCTTCCACAATGTTGTCGCCGTCAAATGAATTGAGTGCGACATAGGCAATGTCGCCATACCTTTTGAAGGAAGAGAGCTCCCAAGTAGCTCTTGGTAGCGCCCATTGTACATCAGCTGTGTATCGACTCAATGTAAGTTGGTTCAATTTGCCTTCCGGCGTTTTTATTTCTACCCAAACCGAATCGGTTTTAGTACCCACCAGGACCTCCCTTGCTTCGGTATTTCTACGAATATAATCAGTGGATGAACTGATATAGGGTCTGACATGTGCTAGAATATAGGTTTCTGCATCTACATGGTCGACTTGGATCAATTTAGATCCCAACGGAATGGCTTCGGAAAGATCTATGGCGACATTGGTAACATATAGGGCGTCTTCAATCGGTGTGATGGTCACGGCAGGTGTGCCAATTAATCGCTGCAGTGCACTTGGCATGAAAATATTGGTGTGCCCATCGTGCAGTAGGGCACATACTTCTTGGAGGACGCTGTAATATTCCAAATTGGAGGTCGCATTCCTTACCTTCGGAAGGTACTCGATGAGTACATCTTGCCAGTCAATGTCGGGCACTTGGTCAAAAAAAGCAAAATTGTATTTCACTTCGGTCCAGAAATTGATGAATCCGACCAAGCGCTCATTTTCTGTAAGTATTCTACCATTCAACGGTTTGTATATTTTGTTATCTTCTGTAACAAAAACATCGACCAGCATATCCAAAATTTCGATCATGTATTTGTTGACTGCATTTATTTCATCTTGTTGGTCCTTTGCCACCTTATTTGCATCCGAAAGCGCAAAACTTAATGGCGTACCTACCTGAAAAATGATGTTATGGGCTTTAAAAGTAGCATTAAGGCTTGTTGGGCGTTCTGGGTCATCTTTCAATTAATAGGTACCTCTTTTCCCCAAATTTATACCGGTATAGCGACCGATGTGTCCTTAGACCTCCGACCAAAGTGAATTTGCGTCATTTTTGTTTTGAGATTCGTTTAGAAACACCGTATACCCATTTTCCGGATTCTTCCACATATATGAACCCGCAGGTTTGGGCATCGTATCGCTGCCGATGATCAGGGGAAGGTTTTCCATCTTTTGAAAACCCATGCTTTTAAAATGAACATCCAGACTGTCCGAAACCAAAGCCACGTCTTTTTTTTCGTTTTTTGCCAAGAATGCCAAAAGTTCGTAGCCGGGTTGCATTTCTTCAAAAATATCCCACTGGTTATGAGACTTTTCTTTTTTGGAGCAGGAAACAAGTGCCAATAGGATGATTGCCACTGTAAAAATCAGATAGGGGAATGTTTTGCCTTTCATTGGGTATGACGATAAAAATAATTGGGTTTGAACGATTGGAGGCATTTAAATTTAGGAAAATTAAAGCGCCCGGAGTCATTACAAACTTTTAATTGAATTTTAGTACGGTTATGTAAAAGAGGTTAGGTGTATGTTTGGGAAAATTTTCCGTAGGCAAATCAAAAACAACCATTGATTTAACTTCAAACGTGGGGTTTTTATAAAATTAGCTGTTCTTTCGTTAGTTGTTTTTTAGGAATCGCTCTATTAATGCATGAAGTTCATTCGCTCCTTTCTTACTCCCTACTAATGGCCTTTCAATAGAATATGCATAGGTCAATTCTTGGTTAATTAAACTGTGAAATTCATCCGTTTTTAATTTTTCCAAAATTCTTGGAATTTCTTTGGTATTGATACTATCCGGGAATTTTGAATTAAATACTTTAATTGAATTTACATAGGTGGCATACTCACTTCTAATATTTTTAGAATATTCCTCAAAAAAGTCCTTGATACTGTAATATTTCACAATCAGTTCACGTATGGTATCATTCGATATTAAACTCAAGTTTCCGGTGCTGATCAATTCTTTATAAGTGTTTGAAGAGCCTACGAAAGATGCCCTACTATTTATGCCCCCAAACGAAACAGTATTAATAAATTGCAGGGTATCCTTTGGAGTATAATCGCCCATTACATAGCGTCTTGCTAATTCCAAACATTCAATTTTTTTTTGCCGATTCTTAAACCAGCTGTTTTCAAGATTCAGGGAATCAGTGATTATTTCCTTATTTATAGTTGCTAAATATTTATACTCTTTTTCTGCATTAATTCTGTTTTCATTCCAATTGTTAATGTTTAGTGCAATTAAAATTCCAATAACGACAAGGATTATTTCACCTATGGCATATTGAAAATACCTGCCCGTCTTTCCGGTTGAAAGTAAGTTTTGTCTAATTTTCCGAAAGAATTGGATCATTGGTTAGCATTTATCTCTTGTTTTACTATAAACAGCATTTTATCCATAGTTTGCATTAGATTATTTTGGTCGGTATAGATGGTTTTATGCCAGCTTGTTATGTTGCCTATAATATCTTCTATTTCTTTTGATTTAAAAAACCATGTATAATCTGAAGTATACGACCCTTTTGGAAAGTCAGCAAAACCTTCATAAGTTCTGCTCCTATTTGCACTGTTTATTTTACCGTCAATAGAAGGCCAAAGACGATTA
Organism: Flavobacteriales bacterium; assembly: GCA_038316335.1. GTDB lineage: Bacteria > Bacteroidota > Bacteroidia > Flavobacteriales > Flavobacteriaceae > JALHST01. The sequence continues at coordinate 31,248 of JBBQAM010000029.1, read as the reverse complement.
TGAAGTAGTAGCGTTACGTTTTCAACTTCTTGAGTAGCATTAATAACAGCACCATTAAAAGAGGTTATCAATGATTTTAATTCGCTATTTTGTATTATGTCTATTTTGCCAGAGGCTATTATAGAATTTATAATACCATTGCTTGCCTCAAAGGTATATGTCTCCTCAATACTGCCTAGAGCTTTATCTAGGGTAAGTGTTGGTATAGTATCACTATTTTTAGAGAATAATGACAATAAATAAACACCATTTTCATATTGTTTTTCGTATTTATTGATATAAAAGAAAAGGTTATTTTTATTGGTTTCTAATTCTTTTTGTAAACTGATTAGAATTTTTTGTTCTGCAATTACTTGCTTTCTATTTTCATTCCAATTATTCACTTGCAGAGCCAATAAGATACCTATCATGACTAATATAATCTCACCTATGGCATATTGAAAATACCTGCCCGTCTTTCCGGTTGAAAGTAAGTTTTGTCTAATTTTCCGAAAGAATTGGATCATTGGTTCGTGGTTGGTCCCGCTACCTATTGGGTGGGATATCAGGAGGAACAAAGGTTAACAATAGGATATCAACATTGCTGATTTACAACATTGAGTACGAAGATACACAATTGCACAAATCAAGTGACAAGCAGCAATTTTAAACATTTGCTTAATCAAGCCTTTTTATTATACAATTTTATCGGAAAGCCTTTAATGTTCCTCAAAAAAAGCGACCAAAATACAGACCATAACAAAGCAAATTGCAAAAAAGCAAAATAGGGTAATAAAGTTAAGCATAGGTAGGTAATTTCGACCAATCTAATAAATTAAGTAGGAAATCAACTTCTCAAAATTGTATTTTCGATAAAAGGTAATTGTCACCTTGTCGTTTTTCCTGACTTTTGTTGAAATCCCAGGCAAAAAGAGTCTCTCTCAAGTACCCCGATCAAGTTCGAAAAAGGGTGATTAACAAACCTACTAAAAAAAGCGAGAACGGGTCACTTCCCAGAAAGTCGTAGTTTTTTGAACTCCTATTTCACCCACTGGTTTTTTGGTAAAATGACCAAAACCCAATTAGGGCAATTCATTTACAAGCACTGTGACCTCATCTGAAGCAATTTGACGTTTAATGTTAACAGTGCACCATCTGCAAATGGCTGGCAGCTTCTTCCCTACCCTTCTCAAGACCCATATTTATTTAGGCGTACTTAATATGATATGATAAATCAGAGTGGTTCTCTACCGACTAGCCCAAGGCAGGTATATTGGCTCTGGCACCCATCGTTTGGCAATACTTTATCAGTGTTGAGGGAATAGAATGCCATAGCGCGAAGCCGTCTCGACAATTTTTTGTACATCCGGTGGTCCAGTAGGTCTCGGTGGGATAGCCATTTCCTTTGCAGGCTCTGACATTTCTATAAAATAATCCTCAAAACCACCAGGCGACAAATGTATCAATACCTCTGCCTTTTCGGTAAGCACTTGAAATGAATGCTGAATATTTCGAGGAAGAAAGACCCAATCCCCCTGTTTTGCATGCAAGACTTCACTCCCAACGGTATATCGTATTTCCCCATTCATTAGATAAAACGATTCATCTTCCTTGGTGTGCGTGTGAGGTGGTGGTTCAAGGCCTTGTATTTCAAACCCATGTAATAGCGAAAAACTTCCATTGGTATCCTTGCTTGAAATTAAGACACTTATGAGATGGCCGATATACCAATACGAATTGCCCAAGAACGGCCCTGCGAGCTTTGGGTGCGCATCTACCACTTTATTTGGCGTATTATTGCCTGATGCAAGTAAGGGGAGCATTGACAATACTGCAGAACCTACAAGAAATTCTTTTCTTTTCATTACCGATGATTTGTATCAAATTTATTCCTTAACTTACTAGTATGCAAGTACCTACCTTATAGTAGGGTACTTACCATAAGGTTATAAATATTAAGAATCAATGCATTAACTATGAAAGATAATTTTAAATTCGTGCAATCGGATATTATAAATGAGTGCCCGGTTCAGCATACGCATCAATTCATAGGTGGGAAATGGCGAATTGGTATTTTATGGAGTTTGCGAAATGAACGTAGAAGGTTTGGTCAATTGAAACACGATGTACTTGGAATATCGGAAAAAATGCTAATCCAAGAGCTAAAGCATCTACAAGCACTCGATGTAATCAAGAGAAGAGCCTTTAATGAAGTTCCTCCCAAAGTTGAATACCGCCTCAGTGCCAGAGGTAAAACCTTGATTCCCCTCATTGAAGCGGTGGTGACCTGGGGTTATACCGATATAGCAAGTTCAAAAACGAATGCCCACATTGCATAAATATCCTTGAACCGATCGCATAAATGCTTTCTATTACGAGGTATGAGCAAAGTCAAGAATTAATCAAACCACCATGAAAATAAAAAAGAGTGCACTTGCATTTTATTCAATGTTGTCCTCTATCCTCGCCTTTGGACAACCTTCTTTCAAAAGCTATAACGAAATTGATGCGAGCACGCCAATTGATTTGAATGTAAAGGTAGACAGCCTATTCTCTCGATTAAACCAAACAAGCCCAGGCTGTGCAATAACAATCATTGAAAATGGCAAAGTGTTAGTCAAGAAGGCCTTTGGAAGCGCAAACATCGAAAACGAAGTAGCATTTACACATGAGTCCGTAGTTAGGTTCCCCTATTCAGAGTCGCGAGAATTTATTACAATTGCTGCGGTATTGATGCAGAAAGACGGCATTTTAAGTTTGAATGATAAAGTAAGAAACTATTTCCCGAAACTTCCTGAATGGGCAGCATCGGTAACACTATGGGATTTATTGAATCACCGAAGTGGATTTGTCGATGAATGGGCAACCCTATTACTCATGTATAATAGCATGTCGAATCGGTTTGAAACAGCACAATTTTTAAGATTACTTTACGATCAGCCAATTCCCGAAATTGAACCTAGCAAGGGCTACATGTACTCGAATTCTGATTTTGGGTTACTTCGTCTTATCATGGAAAAAGCATCTGGAAAAAATCTTCCCGATTGGATAAAACACCGAATTTTCGAGCCATTGAAAATGACACAGACCATTATGCAAAAAAGTCCGCTCGATATTATCCCCAAGAAGGCTACTATGTATGAATATTCTGGTGAAGGGATTTACCGAAATGCCCAAGTGCAAAAAACTTCACCTGGTGGAAATTATTATATACTTACATCGGCAAATGACCTTGAACTCTGGTCAAGGGCATGTAATACTTCCGATTCTGAAATAAGTCAAGCAACATCTGAATTAATGGAAAACGCACGACAAATGCCAGGCAAAGAAAATCATTACACAATAGGGTATTCCTACCATACGATTGCCAACGACCAAGTTATTTTGCATGAAGGAGTTAATGGATATAATTATATTTCCAGGATCCCCTCCAAAGGGCTTACCGTTATTACTTTAGGGAACAGGGATGGGGATGGATTTGCTGAAGAAAACAAGGCCATAATTAATTATATTTTAAAGCAATCGAGCCCACCTCTGCCAAAACTAATAACAACCCCTATCAATCTATCGAAAAGTGAATTATTAGGGTTTGCCGGCAACTACCGCTGGCAAAATCAGGTTTCATGGGAAGGGTCAAATACGGCAAAAAAGATAAGTACACTCTATATGGATGGAGATACACTGAAAATGAGATACCAAGGCAATTATGTCATAGCACTTACTCCTGTCGCGAAAAATATTTTTTATTATGAGGAGGGAGGGAGCGATGGATTTGGTGGTCAATTTGAATTCACTAAAAATTCAAAAGAGGCTCCCACCGTTTTAACCGTGACCTATGACGACGGATTTCCCGGGGTGGTGATGGCAAAGGATTCGGAAGCGCTTTGGCAGCCTTCAAAAGAAACGGTAGCTGATTTTACCGGGAGATTTTATAGCAAGCATCTTGATTATTATTGGAATATCGAATTAATGGATAATGGCACATTGGTTTTAAAAAGTTCCAATTTACCGGATATTGAATTAGAACCCGATGGCCTTAATCAATTCCATTTTATCAGTGAAAAATATCCTGGGATTGCTTTTGACAGTTGGATTTTGTTTAATAAGGATGATCAGGGTGAAATAACACATCTTACTGCCTGGTCTGGGCGCTTAATGCATCATAGGTTTGACAAAGAATAGGGAGCTGCAAATACACCGCTTTATCGTATGCCATTTTAATGAAAGCCCACATGCGAATTCCTCAACAGGCAAGTCTAATAGAAATCCATTCATCTCATTTTTATTTTTGCCTTACTTCAACTCTTCATAATGCTCGAAAGAGGAGATTCCCTTGATATTGAACGGTACGCAATAAATTCACTATTTTTAAAAGCCGGTTCAAAGTTAGGTCTCATCTGGCTTCATGAAGCGCGTGGTTAAAAACATTCAAATATTGGTCGGCACATTGATTTTTAGGAAAGACACCGACGATTGTAAAATAATTTACGCCCTGGAAAGCACCGCAGCACCAATTAGCATCTGTAATTAGAAAATAACGTATGGGAAACCGCCGCAAACAAATCAGCCTACACCGAATTGAAAACTATTTTATGGCCCTTCAAAGCAACCTGATTTGTTAACTGTTTCCATATTTGTCTATATAGCAATAACACTTGCCATCGGTTTTTGGGCATCCAAAAGAATAAAAACAACCAACGACTTTACCCTAGCCGGAAAGAGCCTGCCAATGGCCTTGGTAGGTGTCACCATCTTTGCCACTTGGTTTGGACCTGAAATGATTATGGGCGTACCTGGCCAATTTGTAGAAAGAGGTATTATGGGCATTATTACCGATCAATTCGGCAATATGCTTTGTCTAGGTCTGGTGGCATTTTTTTATGCCCGCCGTCTTTATAAGATGAACATCATTACGTTGGGCGATTTTTTTAAGCTACGCTATAATAAGTCGCTTGAAATAGCCACTTCGATCATTATAGTTATTACCTATTTCTTTTGGATCGCCGCCCAATTCGTAGCCTTGGCCTACCTATTCGCGTCGGTAATCGGCACTTCCATTACAAGCGGAATAATTTTGGGTGCGGCAATCGTTGTCATCTATACGTATATTGGTGGTATGTGGGCGGTGAGCCTGACCGACTTACTGCAGAGTATTCTTATCGTAATCGGATTGTTAATCGTGTTGGTAACCATTCTGATTAAAACGGGCGGAATCGAACCGCTTTTCGCCAACAAACCGGAAACCTTTTTTAATTTTTTTCCGGAAAACGGGTTTTATAATTGGACCGATTATTTGGCCATGTGGATGGCCTTCGGACTTGGGGCCATCCCGGCCCAGGAAATCTACCAACGTGTATTTTCCGCGAAATCGGCGAACGCCGGGGTGCAAGGGGTCGTTCTTAGCGCCATATTGCTGTTTGTCATTACCACCATACCGCTCATAATCGGACTTGGCGCCGCCTATCTACACCCTGAGTTGATGGGTGATGATAACGGACAAAACCTGATTCCGAATATGGTTACCCAATATGCCAGTGTCCCCGTGCAAATGCTTTTTTTTGGCGCCCTTATTTCAGCAATACTGAGCACATCGAGTGGGGCCATGCTTTCACCGGCCACTATCATCGGGGAAAACTTTTTAAAGCGCTATGTGCCGGCTATTTCTGATAAAAACTTACTGTTCTATACAAGAATGAGTGTAATCTTGGTGGCACTTATTTGTTGCTTTTTGGCCTTTAATGATGCCAACATCCATGGTTTGGTCGTGGCATCAACGGTCTTGCTCATGGTCTGCCTCTTCGCACCACTTACCTTTGGGCTCTTTTGGAAAAAAGCATCGGTTTTTGGTGCATGGACGTCCATTTTTGCGGGCGGCCTTGTTTGGTTTTTTTGCGACTCTTTTGAAACACACATCGACCCGACAATATATGGAACCATAAGTAGTTGCTTGGGACTGGTTTTCGGTAGTTTTTTACGGCCTGACAGTAGCTGATAAAATACGTTTCAAATAGTTATCCGAAGCTGTTCTTTTTATTATTTTGTTACTTTAATAGGCTCCAAAATGGAGCGATCTCTGATTCATTATAACCTCCTCCTCACTGTTTATCTACTCAAGATATGAAAGGAAGGGTTTTCATATCTTAAAATTGTTAACTTTAGGCAATGGCATGGTTTCAGACCGAAAACAATGATCGGTCCCGATTGTAATCGCCTGGCTATTGTAAACAGGTCGTTCGGCAAACCATCCATCTCCCCATTTTGAAAAGTGGTTTAACGGCATATCAGTATTTATAGTTTGAGGTTAAAGAGTATTTCGTGTGTGCCGTTTGACAAATTAGACACCGGCTTTTCGAAAGCCGACTCATAGGCATACCCTAGATTAAGCCAATTGCTTATCTTGAAAATAAAAAAGCCACTGGCACTCTCATCCAATCGGTAGGCGGTGCCAACTTCGAAACGCTCCCCCAGAGTTATTGCCGCCGTTAGTTCAACCGAAAGCGGAGCCGCATCAACATACCGTAAGATGATCGAGGGCTTAAAAACAAAGGTGCTTGAAATCACAAAATCGTAACCTGCTGCGGCATATACATGCACCTTGTCTTTTCCGAGCTTTGCTAGTCCGTTTTTGTCTTCCAATCGGTCGGGACTTAAGATCTTGGGAACCGACAGAGAAGCAAAAAAGGCATGGCTTTTTAGATAGATACCCGTTCCTATATTGGGGTTAAAGCTTCCGTCTATATTCATTAAACTGGCATCTGATTGAATGCCATAAGTGATGAGTCCGTCGGTATTGGCATTATAGGAGTTTACCCCGGCCTTTATTCCGAAGAAAAGATCGGTGCCCTGACTTAATTTTAGGCGATATGACAAATCAAGCGCAAGCCAAACCTGGCTCTCGATAAACGTTTTATCATTGATGATCGATAAACCAAGACCTACCCCTTTTCCCAAGGGCGTACCAAAGAATATACTCTGGGTCTCGGGTGCTCCTTGTACGTTGGCCCATTGGCTTCGTACATCCAGACCTACTTCGGTGTGTTCTCCGGCCCCTGCGTACGCAGGGTTTATCAAGTTCATGTTGTACCTGTAAAAGGTATATCTCGGGTCTTGTTGGGCACGTGCCGCCCCTAGTGTCAATAGGGCGATTAGCATTGAATATATATAGCTTAGTTTCATCTGTTATTTTTTATGGTGTGATAAATTTTTTGGTTAGTAATTAATGAATATCCACCCTTTGATCGGCTGAGATCCATTGCCCAAGTCAATAATATATAAGTAGGATCCCGGCGGCAACTTGCTTGCATTCGATTTATAGGCCGCATTCCAATCGTTTCGATACCCTTTCGCCATGAATACTTCATGTCCCGAGCGATTATAAACGGTTACTACTGAATTGGGATAGCTTTCGATCCCGGGTATCACCCAATAGTCGTTGACCCCGTCCCCATTTGGGGTAAAGGCCTCGGCCGCTATCAAACCAGGGCTCGCATTCGTAGGGAAGAAATCCTCTGAATCGAGTGTGCCATCGTTATCATCGTCTGGATCGATGCTGTCTGGTATGCCATCCCCATCGGAATCTAAGGGAAACGCATTTGCATCCTTCGAATCTGTTCCTTCTGCAAGTTCAAGTTCGTCTGAATACCCATCATTGTCATCATCCGTATCCATGGTATCCCCAATACCGTCTCCGTCTGTATCGACTGATTCAATCGGGTCGTTGGGGAAGGCATCTTCATAATCCGGCACCCCGTCACTATCGGCATCATATTGAGAAGGCGCACAGCCATTTGAGTCCACAGTCTCGCCGCTTGCTGTATCGGGGCATTGATCCAAATCATCGGATATTCCATCACCATCCAAATCTTCATTGATATCGCCAACAGTAACGACGAATGCTTTTTGATACTCGTTGGCCCCATCATTCACGTTTAAATAGATCTTATAACTGCTCTGGGTTTCATAATCCGGGATCAGCGCGATTTTCAGATCCGTGCCATTGATGTTTACGCTGGCATTGTCGGCATCATTACTGCCATCGCCCACAACAAGGCTGTAGGTGTAGGTATCCCCCGCATCCTGATCTATCGTACTCAAACTACCGATTACCGTACCTATGGCACTGTTTTCTAAAATAGTACTGTTCGACAAGGTGATATCGGTCGGACGTTCGTTTGCATTTGTGACGGTGATCACCAACGTCTTTTCGAATGCTTGTCCAAAATTATCCTGGGTTTCCACCCGAATTGAATAATCACTATTGGTTTCAAAATCAAAAACCGCGTTGGCCAGTAGATCGGTTCCAGTAATGGTGAAATCAGTGTTATTCGTATCCCCAACTCCGGTAACCAAACGATATGAATGGGTGTCCATGACATCGATATCTGTAGTTGATAAGGACCCAATTACTTGATTCAAGATGTTATTTTCAAGAATTAGATCCGCCGAAAGCGCAATGTCTGCCGGAGACGAGTTAATTACGAATCCCGATAAACTACCTGAGCCCGTGCCGTTGGTAACAGAAATACTGCCTGAGACCGCATTTACGGGAACTACCGCTGTTATTTGGGTCGGACTGTCGATGGTGAAGGAATCAGCGGTTAACCCTCCTATCTGTATTTCTGTACTGTTTTCTAGATCGGTGCCGGTAATGACCACTTGCTCTCCCGAGATGGTATTGATGGGAGAAAAAGATGTTATCGTAGGGGCTACAATTACCGGGGGCAAGACCACATCATGATTCCATTGAATTCCATCAGTGGAATACATAATTCTGTTGGTGCCCGTATTGGCTACGGCGACGAAGGTACTATTACCAAATGCCACACTTTGCCAAGAATTTGCTTCCACCCCGGTTCCATAGGTCCAGGTTTGCCCGTTCGCCGAATATGCGGCCCGCATATTACTACCGCCCGATGCGACGGCCACATAGGTATTATTGCCATATACCAAGGAGTTCCACTGATTGACCACCCCAGTGGCATAGGGCGTAAAGTTGGTGCCATTGGTAGAAACCCCGGCATAGACCGTTCCGCTTCCTCCCCATTGTAGCCATACAAATTTCCCGTTTCCAAAGGTAATTGCCCGTATATCTACGATTGCGCCAGGATTGATTTGTGACCAGGTCCCAGTTGGATCTGAAGCTATCCAGCCACGGCCCAGCTGACAAACCGCTACGAATCGATCAACACCGGAAATCGAACCGTACGCTAAATCGTTATGGGGCCATGGATAGGCCGGAGTTCTTGCGGTCCAAGTAATTCCATCCGGGGAGGTCATCACATAATTGCCGCCAGTGGACGATGCGATAAATAAACTGCCATTGCTTACAACGGCCACCCAGCCACCTGAAGGAACGGTCTGAACTGTCCAAGTTTCGCCATCCGGGGAGGTCATCGCACTATTGGATCCAACGACTACATAGAGGTTATTTTCATAAATAATATCCTGCCAGTTGCCGGATGGAGCTGCAACCGAAGTCCAGGTGATCCCATCGGAAGAACTTAATAGTTCCCCGTTCGAAGCGATGGCCACGAACTTTCCGGAACCATAGGTGATGGCTTCCAGATTCGTCTGGGCGTTTGTCATCAGCATCGAAAGAAGCAGTACGGTTACGCTTAAGAATTTCTTTATTAGAGAAGGATACTGTGAATTCCGTTGGTTGCAGCTATCGAATCCCCTCCAAGTTTTTGTATTTCGTTTTATACCATCAGTGGTAAATACATGTTTACGCATTGGTTATTGATTTTTGTATTGATTGTTCGAATTAATAGTTTGCATCGAATCTTGAGATGCCTTGAAATTCTATATTGAGAATTTTGCATTGGTTTGGATGGCTGAAAACGGCCCCCAAGTAAGGAATGCAATCAGGTGCCATTTTCTATTTGGGTATGGGAAATTGCGGAGTAGAAAATGGCTATGGTTCCTTGTCTTTTTGGGAGCGTGGTCTCAAGGGTCATAGATTGGTTTGAAAAAGTGAACACGTAAAACGGTCGTGATTAAATGAGTTGTTAGTTGAAATTCTTAAATCTGTTGATTTTATAGGCTTTTGATCCATATTTATGGGAGGGACAAAAGGCAATTGGATCTTTTCATTTTATTTAGATGTCTTTGTTAGATTAAGGGCACGAATCACTGATTAACGTATAGAACTACTTTTTATTTGCGTATTTTCCTACATTTGTTGTATGTGCGGGATTACTTGTGGTCAAATAGGATTTTGTTTACTATAGCCGTTCAAAAAAGACTATGGCAACTTCCTTAAAAGTTATTTCGCTTAGAACATCTTACCCTATAAAGAAGTCATGTATCTCTAAAAGATTCCCTGGGGAAATGAACACCCCATGTTTGTATATAAAATTCGCGTTTAAAATCGTCCCGGGAAGAAAATAGCGGTTTTAGGGCGTGGTCAAAGTAAGACAAACACCAGATACTAAGACGAGGCGAATAGATCATTCAGGATGAGCAATGATTTGTTACTTTAGCAGCTATAAAGATTTATTGTAAATAACTAAATCACATTGTTACCATTTATTAAAAAACAAATCAGATGAATATAAAATATTTTCTCATGTTGTCATTTCTTGTCATTACCGATTATACAGCAGCTGCACAGCAGGAATCTTCAAAATTAGCCTTTACCATTTCTGTAAATGAAAACCTTAAAGCTTCCTTTAAGTCCGATGGAAGATTGCTTATTTATGTCTCAGAAACAGAAGAATTTGAGCCTAGATACGTCTCGGTTTTTAATGGCAAGGGATTTACCTTTGGGGAGAACATAAAAAATTGGGATAAGAACCACAACAAGGTTTTAGATGGCAGCAATGATTGGGTAAAAACTTCTGAATGGGGTTTTAATGCTGTTCCTCATGGAGTTTATTATATACAGGCCGTTTGGGATCAAAACAGGGATTCTGAATCACAAAGTGATTCTCCAGGTAATCTTTATAGTGAGCCTGTAAAGGTGAATACACAAGAATCACAAAAAATTGAATTAACCTTCTCAAAAGCAATTCCCCAAAGAGAAATAGAAGACCATGTGCTGGTTAAATTCTTCAAAATGCAAAGTCAGGTGTTGTCCAAATGGTGGGGCAAATCTATGAGTGTTAAAGCTTCGGTATTATTACCTTCTGGCTATAACAGTAACCCCGATACGAAGTATCCTGTTCGATACAATGTAGGTGGTTATGGAAGTCGGTATACAAGAATAAATTCCCTGGTTGAAAATGAAGAATTTATGTCTTGGTGGACTTCGGCGGAAGCACCACAAATAATCACTGTATTTCTTGATGGAGAGGGGCCTTTTGGCGATTGCTATCAACTTGATTCAGAAAATAGCGGTCCTTATGGAGAGGCTTTAATTAATGAGTTTATCCCAGAAATAGAAAAAAAATATAGAATTAATGGATCTTCTAAAACTCGTTTTGTAGATGGCTGTTCTACCGGTGGTTGGGTGTCTCTTGCTTTACAACTTTATTACCCAGACACATTCAACGGATGCTGGTCATATAGTCCAGATCCAGTGAGTTTTAAAAAAATGCAATTGGTCGATATTTATGAAAATGATAATGCCTTTTATAATAAACACGCATATTTAAGACCGAGCATGAGGGATATATATGGAGAACCAATATTTTCTATACAACAAGAAATTACAGAAGAAAATGTTCTTGGGGCATCCAATACCTACGTAACTTCTGGAGGGCAATGGGGGGCTTGGAATGCCTTATATAGCCCTAAAGGGGAAGATGGACTCCCAAAACCAATTTTTAATCCTGTAATTGGCACAATAAACAAAGATGTTGCCGAGCATTGGAAGAAATATGATCTACTCCTGTATACTTCTTCTAATTGGCCTGAGCTTGGACCAAAAATTAAAGGAAAAATTCATGTTTGGATGGGTGATATGGATAACTTTTATTTGAATAATTCAATGCGGGATTTTGATGAATTCCTAAAAAATACTAAAAACCCAAAATCTGATGCTCAGATTGAGTTTACGCCTATGAAAGGGCATTGTGCCAATTATTCGGATAAGCAAATTTTAAAAGAAATTCAGCAAATGTTAATCAGATTGGAATAACAAATAATAACGACGTATTTAAGCCACTAAAACGGCTCATATACAAAACCGTTGTGCTTCATCCCGATAGCTATCCGGACCAACCAATTAATCAATGATAAAATTCTATAGAAAAATTCGTCGAAAGTTGCTTTCCGAAGGAAAGACTGGAACGTATTTAAAGTATGCGATTGGGGAAATCATCCTAGTGGTAATCGGGATTTTAATCGCTCTTCAAATCAACAATTCAAACACCCAAAGAATCGATAAAACTAGGGAAATCAAGTATTTGAAGAATATCAAAATCGACCTTAAAAAAGACATCCTAAATCTTGATTACAATTATGATATTTTACAAGCGCAATAAAAATAGCATCGCATTATGTACAACTTTTCATACTTTAAGGAAGAAGACCGACAAATCTTGCTGCAGTTTATGAACGATTACCCGTTTGCCTTTCTTACTGGCAGTACGCTGGCGGGCAATCAGGTCGCTACACAAATTCCCATTTTAATAGAGGAACGCCAAGACTCCCTTTTTTTGCAAGGGCACCTTATGCGAAATACCGACCATCATAAGGCATTCCTTGAAAACCCACAAGCATTAACGGTGTTTACAGGACCCCATGCCTATGTCAGTGCAACGTGGTATACCAATCAACAAATGGGTTCGACATGGAATTATATGAGTGTTCATGCCAAAGGAACCATGCGCTTTATGCCTGAAGAATTTCTGATAGCTTTCATGAAAAAGCTTACGCTGCGATTTGAAAATAATAATAGGTCCTCACCGACCCTTTTCGAAAACCTACCAAGCACGTACCATAAAAAAATGCTTCCGGCTATTGTAGGTTTTGAAATCGAGGTTGAAGCACTACAAAATGTGTTTAAACTGAGCCAGAATAGAAATGAAACTAGTTATCTGAACATTATTGCCCGATTGGAAGAACAAGGGGGTACGAGTGCCGATGTCGCAAATGAAATGCGGAAGCGAAAGGAACGGCTATTTCCACTAGGAAGTGAATGGGATGAAACAAAATTTATGTCTTAAAACCGATGAATCAAGACTATGGACAAAGTAAATATCATTCAAAAATTAGCCCTGTTTTCAGCGCATTGGTCGCCTAAAATTGTTGGCGAACTCAACGGTCAGCAGGTTAAATTAGTGAAATTCAAGGGAGCATTCGTATGGCATAAGCATGACAACGAAGACGAACTGTTTTTAGTCGTTCGTGGGCAGTTTACAATGGAATTCAGGGATAATACTGTTTTGCTAAAAGAAAATGAATTTTTAATTGTTCCAAGGGGCGTTGAACACCGGCCAGTTGCCTTGGAGGAAGTTTCGGTTCTGTTGTTTGAACCCGAAACAACGCTCAATACGGGGGATGTAAAAAGCGATTTGACAAAATACACGGTAGAGAAAATATAGTTTTGATACGTTGCGACGTCGTATAGTACGCATATCAAATCATAGGTTACCAGCTTTATCTTTACTCAATAAATCGATAACGGCGTTAAATTAATTCGATAACCATCACGGGCTGTAGCTTAAGGTCTTGGCTAAAAGTTTATCGCCTCGGCAGCTAGTGAAGGTTTATTTAGTTGAATGCCCTCAAGGCTTCGTTATTGACGACAAAATACCTCACCAATTTAATGTCGTACCTACTGCCCAAGCCTCATTTTTCGGTATCGATGGCATATGCATTGGGACGAATTTCCAAACCATAACGCTTGGCGAATACCCATGTAAATTCGGCACCAAAAAACAGGATAAGGCATGAATACGAAACCCATAGTAAAATGAGTACCAGCGTTCCTGCCGCACCATAGGTAGAACCTGGATCTGATTCCCCTAAATAATAGCCAAGCAGGAATTTTCCTAAAACAAAAAGTGCCGAGGTAATAAAAGCCCCGATCCATACTGTTTTCCAGCGTATTTTAGCATCTGGAAGGTATTTGAACATGAGGGCGAAGAGCACGGTAATTATTCCGACCGAAAGCAGCCAATCAAGGAGATAGGCAACATAGATAATAAAATCGGGTAAAACACTTCGTATATAATCGGTTAGTGCCGAAATGGCTGTTGTGACTAAAAAGCTGACTAACATTAAAAAGCCAATGACCAGAATAAAGGCAAAGCTTCTGAGGCGATCAAATAGTAACTTTATCCATCTGGTTTTTGGATCTTGACGTATCTCCCATATCTGGTTAAGTGAAATCTGCAATTGGTAAAAAACACCAGTTGCCCCGAATATCAAGGTCATAATTCCCAAAATGGTGGCGATGTTATTTTTGTCAACGTTCTGGGTTTCCGTTATCATGGTTTGAATGGTATCAGCCGCATCCCTCCCTAAAGCGCCAGATATTTCATGGGTCAAATGTCCCTGGACTATTTCTACGCCCCAAACCGCACCTACCAAGTTAATGATGATTACGAGCAATCCTGGTAATGAGAGTACGGCATAATACGACACCACGGCACTAAGTCGCCAAGGATTGTTGGCATCCCATGCATTGAAAGTATCTACCAACAATGATGGGAGATGTTGGAGTTTGAATTTGTCATCATTTTTTTGGTCCTCCATTGTTTATAGCTTACGTGCAGTAACAAGGCAATCTAGGGGTATGTAATTGCCATTTCGATTAATCATGAGTGACAATTGAAGTATGAAAAGTCGAGCCCCGAATCGATTTTTTGAAAATAGTATTATCACAAAAACAAATGAATTCAGCGTACATACGAATACTTAAAACACTGAGGGCTCAAGCACCTCATTCCCAATTTAACCAAGACTGATTAAATTTTAGACCGAAAAAGTACGTGACGAATCTGAGATTATTTAGCTTATTTCAATTATAATTTGATCGTATAGTCAACAGCGTCTAAAAAAATGACTTACATAATAGGGATATACATAGCAATATCGCTATAGTTACTATTAAAAAGATATCTGGGAACTTAAAGAATTTAGAAGGTCTTTCAAAGAAATGTACTTTTAGCTTATCTTGGTCTAACAAAATAAATGGCAAAAGAAATTAGACGCTAAATTTAATACACAGGTCAGGAACATTTCACTTAAATTTTGTCAACCACCTACCTAGAAATGAAGTTAGAACGCGCTTTATATCAAAAGAGTTATTTGTATCTGACCGGGTTTTTTATTTTAATGTTGATCGGCTTTTGGCTTACCTATTTTACACATCTCTTCGACCAAGAAAATTACCGCATGCACTTGCACGGCACCGTCATGATCCTGTGGTGCAGTTTATTGGTTGGACAAGCATATCTTATCAAGGCAAAAAAATATAGGCTGCATCGGCAACTCGGCAGGACTTCCTATATCCTGGTCCCGATGATCGCCTTTACTACGGTCGACCTGTATAAGTTTCGATTAGATCAGTCAGTAACCCTTGGGGATCGTGATTATTTATTTACGGCTTCCGTCTTAATCGCCCTATTCGTTTTTCTTATTTATTATGGGCTGGCCATTTACTTTAAAAACAAACCAGCAATTCATGCCCGATTTATGATCTGTACGATATTTGCACTATTTACGGCTATTATCGACCGGATCATCATGTTCTATTTCCCGTCGTTATTACCGCTATTTCCATCAGTCGGCGGGCCGATCGTTCAGGTAGTCGGCTTAACCTTGGCAGATATCATTTTGGTGCTGCTTTGTTTCTGGGACTGGAGGTCGCATCGGCGGTTTACGATTTTTCCCATTGCGCTTCTTATACATCTAGGCTATCATTATGCCGTAATGAACTTTTATAAGTATGAATTTTGGAAGTCTTTTTGTGTTTGGTTTTTTAACTTATAAATTTTGATGCTCCCTATCTTGGTCTTACTGCATTGAATCGTACTCAATACCATGAAAAATTGCAGCGATACCAGTGTTCCGAGTCGTGAGTGCGATAATTATGCCAAGTCATCCAATGGTTTGTGCCATTGCCATGACCAAGGTATCAAAAGGTGCGCAAAGGGGCCCAAAACATTACTTAAAAAAAAATCAATTGGAAAGATTGTACCCTTGAAACAAAACAATTAAAAACCGGAAATACTCCGAATAATAGCTGAAATTTACCCTGCCAGTACGCAATTTTAGGCTGGTCCACACATTTAATAGCCATTTGACCAACCAATATGCCAAGTAGAAAAATCATCCTGATCATTGCCTTTTTTTGTGTTGTAAAACTATCGCTACACCTTACTGCAGACTCAAATTCAGGCTTTCAAGGCGACGAATTATTGCATATTGCGACAGGAAATCACCCAAGCTTCGGATATATGGAATTTCCGCCAGTAATCGGTTGGCTTGCCTTTATACAAAATCAATTTCAATCGCAATCGGTATTCGTGCATCACATCTTCTCGCACCTCGCCTCATTATTGATTTTAATTGTGATCGCTTTGATAACATTTGAGTTAGGTGGTAGGTCAAAAGCTATTTTTATAGTACTGCTGTGCATTTTGACCGCACCTGCCTTCGGACGGGGTCAGCAATTGTTCCAACCGGTGGTGTTTGCTCAATTTTTCTGGCTTTTTTCATTTTATCAATTGGTACGATACCTTAAAACCCAACACGCAAAAAATTTGTGGTACCTAACAATCTTCCTATCATTCGGATTTCTGACCAAATATGACATACTTTTCTTTATTGCCGGATTCACGGGGTTACTTGTTTTTGAAAAAACACGAAAAGCAGTTCTTCAAAAAGATAACTTCAAATATGTACTCATATTCCTACTCCTGACCGCCCCAAATATTATATGGCAAATCAAACATGGGTTTCCTGTGTTCGATATGTTCTCGCGGCTCTATGAAACCCAATTGGACCAATTGACGATTTTGGGAGTGCTGAAGGGTTTAATTATATCCTTGAATCCCTTGACCTTGATCTTTTGGGTCGGAGGGCTGATCTATGTCTCTAGAACAAAGAACAATCCGATTTATCAACCGATTGCCCTTACCATCGTCATTTCGATAGTGCTTTTGGCTTTAAGTAAAAGTAAGGCCTACTATTTTTATCCTGCCGTTATTACCTTGATTATTTTCGGGGGCATTTGGTTTGAACAAAAAATACGTTTGAAACGTCAATGGATTTTATATCCCGTTACTGCAGTTCTCGTGTTGTCAGGGGTCGTTTTAATTCCGTTCGGGTTGGCAATCCTACCCTTGGATACCTTTATTAAATTCGCAGGAATCCCTAAAAAGGACGGTCGTTACCAAATAGAATATCAAGAATATTACTCGAAATCTAAATGGGAAAAAACAATGGTCGGACTTAAATCGGTCTATGATAGCCTGCCAACTAACGAAAGAGAGGATTGTTTGATTTGGGGGAAACATTACAGCCAAGCGGGTGGCGTAAATCTTTTTAGGCCAAATTACAACGTACCCAAGGCGATTTCTTACCATGGGAGTTTCTACTTATGGACCCCCAAAAATGGTAAATTGCCAAAAACGGTAATCGCCTTTACAAATGGAGAGGCCGAAATAGATTTTTTTCAGACCTTCTTTAAATCAGTACTTGCCGTGAAACGTATATATAATCCGTATGCCAATTTTGAAAAAGATCTGTGGCAGACCATATACATCTGCAAAGAACCTAAACTAAATTTCGAACAATTGCGGAAGGAATTTAGAACAAGGGTATTTGAATAAGTATAACACGGGCGGTCATGAACAGTGTGCAAGAAAAAGGTAAAATTTGCTGATTCGATATGTAACGTTATGGAAGCTGTCTATAAATTTTGAACGAAAGATAAAGTCGGTACCAATAGCTCTTCGCCCCACACCAAACAGCGAACCAGTTTAGATCAAGCACTCACATCATTAAACCAACTTAGGGGTAAGCTTCTAGGAACAAACTGACCTTGGAAATTGAGGACCTAACCGTTAGACAATCAAAAAGCGATTGAATCAAAAAACACCGAAGCAAATAAAGCCAACACTCTTTTAGTTACGAATTTCAACATAATATTAGCTGTTCGGACGTGTAATAATTACACACTTCAAACAGCTTCTACACACTTTTCCACAGCTGTTAAACCTTTCATAAAAATTCATAATATATTTAATATCAATAGCTTAGGGCAATTTATGGAGACATTTTGATTTTGGCATCATTTTTTACCTATAAATTATTAGAGAATAGATGAATTATTAATTTAAATACATAGTAATGAAAACAAAAAACAATTTATTTTTAGTAGCAGCTTTGGCACTCGGAACAATGACGGCTTTCGCTCAAGAAGGAGAAACTACAGTTCAAGACCCGACAACGGAAACAGTCGCTACACAGGACGGTTTTAACGAAATTGCTGCCGATAAGATTCCTCAAGCAGTGTCCGATGCCTTGGCAAAAGATTATCCAAATGCCACGATTTCAAAGGCCTATATGAACGAAGAATCACAATATAAATTGGAAGTTGCCTTAAAAGATGGTTCCTCGGCCGAATTGTATGCCGATGCAGAAGGTAACTGGATTGATATGTAATTGTAAAACTTCATATTCAGTTTAATTATCAATTTAAGTTTGTCAAAGTCCCGTAGAAAACTACGGGACTTTGTTCTTTTATAATAGATTCAAGACGCGTTTATCGATTCTGTTGGTTCTCATCAATTAAGCGAATCACTTTGAGTTGATTCATCGAATCTTACGTAACAAAAAATTATCCGAACTAATTTTACAACATAATCAGCATTAGTAGCCATCAAATGGGCTTGATTATTAACCCGGATACACTTACATTCGACAAAAATACATCGAAATAAAAACCATGATAATAAATGGCGTACAGTGAAGCCTTGGCCGAAAGAATACGAAAAGCCCTTGTGCATTACCAGGTCGAAGAGAAAAAAATGTTCGGAAGCCTTGCCTTCTTGATCAATCATAAAATATGCCTAACTGCCGGCGCAGCGCGAATGATGTGCAGAATCGACCCTCAACTTCACGAACAGGAAGTTCAAAGAAATGGGTGCTCGACCGTTAGAATGGGCGGTCGTGAATATAAGGGCTACCTCTACATCAACGAAGAAAATCTAACACATGAAAAAGACTTCGAACACTGGATCGGCCTTGCTTTGCAATTCAATAAAAAACTGACCAAGACTTAAATTTTCTGAACCTAGGCACTAAAATGTGAATTATGATAAAACTCCTTCGGAAAATGCGATACGACCTTGTAGATAAAAACAAAACGACCAAGCCCGCCTTTGCCGCAGGCAAGTACCTCAAATACGCCATTGGCGAAATAGTCCTAGTGGTAATTGGAATTCTAATTGCATTACAGATTAATAACTGGAATGATGCGCAAAAGGCAAAACGTGTAGAGCAGCACTTTTTTGAAAATGTGCTCATAGATCTGAAAAAGGATGAAGAAAAGCTTACGTACTACAGCAAATTCCACACCAAGCGGATCGATTATTTAGACACCTTGTTAACCTATGTTAGAAATCCCAATAGAAAGATGGGCATTGAAAAATTCGGAGCGTATGTTGAACCCATATATTATTCGGTAAATCCGACAAATTATGTAACGACCTTCGAGTCGGCCAAGTCGATGGGCGAACTAAATAATTTTGAAGACAAAGAACTCTTAAAGGATCTTTCCCAATATTATGCAGACTTTGTTATCATCGAAAATGTATTTAGTTCAATAACGAGATTCGTGGAAAGCCAGTTTGAACCCTTGATGTACACCTTGCCGGAAGGCTATATGACCGCATCTACGGGGAGTTTGGTAATAAATGAAGAAGACGTACAAGCGTTTTATGAAAAGGTCGCTTCAATTCAGGACAATCGCACTATTGCGTATGATTATGAACGGATTTTAAGGACTCCGATGTTGGAAAATTATATCATTGGCGATATGGGAAGAACCTATAACGCCATCGGTAAAATAGTGTCCAGACAGGCCATGTTGAAAAGGGTAAGGGGTAAAATCGAACAACGTCATAGATGATTGGAAACTACCGAATTTATAACGTCCCACGAACGGGATCCCCTCCCTGCCCTAAGTTAGTTTTTTAAGAATATTCGAATTGAAGTCGCCTAAGCGTTCGATATTCCTTATATAAACTTGCAATTCAGACCATGTACGGCTTTAGGACACTCCACTATAATTAATTGGTTTCTAGAAATAAAGCTAACTAAAATTGATGATCTGTGAATCTTAACACAACCTTATTTACTAAGGAAATAGGTGGTTCCAATAAATCGGCGTAACTTTAAAAATTATAAGCTTCTCGTATTACGCCACGGGTACTTGCCTTTGTCCTCTCGCCCTGTATATTTACATTTCGAAGCCACTCAGGAAATGCCATAAGACTTAATAGACAGGTTCGAAATCGGTATTTTTTATGGCAGATAAAAATGATTTAGACTTCACATACACCACAATCGATGAGATCTTTCGCCTTAGTATGGGTGAAACCGGCGATTATAGTGGTGCCAAATATGATGGTGATTTTTCGATGACCCTTGAGGAAGCCCAAAAGGCAAAGCACAAGTTCATTGCCGACAGCTTGAACATTGAAAAAGATAGCAAAGTACTTGACATGGCCTGCGGATGGGCACCTTTTCTGAGGTATATCGTAAAAGAAAGAGGCGCTACGGGTCTTGGGTTGACCCTTTCCCAAGGGCAGGCCGAAGCTTCCCAAAAAAATGGCTTCAATGTCCTAGTAAAAGATTGTCGAACTGTTAAACCCGAAGATTTTGGAACCTTCGATGCAATTAGCTGCATTGGGGGGTTAGAACATTTTTGTTCGGTAGAGACTTGGCAAGAAGGAAAGCAGGAGCAGGTTTACACCGATTTTTTTAAGACCCTTAACGAGCTGTTGCCCGTAGGAGGTCGTTTCTACATGCAAACCATGACCTTTAGCAAGAACATGATACCCTTTGAAGAGTTGGATATCAACGCCCCAAAAGACTCCACTGCCTACATTATGGCCCTAATGGTTAAGCAATTCCCAGGTTCCTGGCTGCCCTATGGTCCCGAAATGGTCATCCGCAATGCCGAACCCCATTTTAAACTAATTTCTAAGAGTAGTGGAAGATTGGATTATATAGAAACTATAGGACAATGGCGTAAAAAGTTCAGGAAATTCAATTTGAAAAAATATTGGTTATTTATATCCTTAATACCCAGTTATTTAACGAACAAGGAATTCAGGCATCTCGTGGCCATCTTTAAAGTGAGTCCGAACCGAGTATGCTTTGAAAATGAAGTAATGGATCATTACCGTTTGGTGTTCGAGAAAATCAAGTAAACAATTATAGTGATTCATTACCGTTAGTTAGTAATGATTCGCTTTGTTGATTTTCAAGATCATCACATAATACCCTAATTATGATGTATTAACTCAACCTTTAATGCAATTTTTAAGTTATCAGTTATAGACTTGGCATCGTAGGGACTTAAGGCATTTCATCCCCTGAAACAATGATAGAAGAAATAAACGAACAGTTTCTTATTCCAAAATTCACGAAGACAAAAGGCTTGGAGTTTTCAAAGACCCTAAGAGAGCGCGTCAATTTACACTTCAAGACCAAGGCGATTTGTAAGACCGCCAATAACAGCATGTATGGCAAGACGGTTTTAATGCTCACGCTGTTTTTCGGACCATTGATCCTTATCAATCTCGGCCTCATTACAAGCACACCAATCTTGTTTTTGGTTTATATTATTGCAGGTCTAGGTATGGCGGGAATCGGCATGGGCGTTATGCATGACGCTATTCACGGTTCGTATTCGAAAAATCAAAAAATCAACCGGCTCATGGGCTGCACCTTTAATCTTATTGGGGCGAATTCAACGGTTTGGCGAATTCAGCACAACCAACTGCACCACACCTTTACGAATATCGAACACGCCGATGACGACCTGAATGCTCCATTCTTCCTGAGGTTCTCCCCGCATGCAAAAAAATATTGGTTGCATCGATTTCAACACATCTATATCTGGTTTTTCTATGGGATGGCCACCCTATCATGGATTACCACAAAAGACTTTGTTCGAATAAAGAGATATCATGCCATGGGCTTTTTGGATAAAAAAAATGAATTCAAAAATGCGCTTATCAGTATGGTAGGATGGAAACTTCTCTATTATTCCTATGCCCTTATTTTACCCATGATCATAGTACCGCTGCCCTGGTGGGTCGTACTTTTGGCTTTTTTAGGGATGCATTTTGTTACCGGACTGTTAATCAGTCTTGTTTTTCAAGTCGCTCATATATTGCCTAGCTCCGAATTTCCATTGCCTGATGAAAACGGAATTATTGCGGGAGATTGGTATACACATCAATTTGCCACGACCAGCAACTTTTCACCCCGGAGCGGTTTTTTTTCTTGGTTGATCGGCGGATTAAATTATCAAATAGAACATCATCTATTACCGAATGTTTGCCACATACACTATAAGGAACTATCGAAAATTGTGGTACATACTGCTAAAGAATTCGATATGCCCTATACCACTAAAAATAGTTTTGCCTCGGCCATCTGGTCACACGTAAAAATGCTGAGGCAGTTAGGTACCGCCTAAGCAGGCTCCCACTTAATTCTATTACGGCCGATTGGCGTCATTCGTTTCCTGAGCATCCCTTTCAAGTACTGCACGGCGGGATACCCATTTACAAATTTTCACATAAGGGAGTCCGAGTGGTCTTTTAAGATCCTTTATGCAATCAAACTACCAAAATATACAGTTCGTTATGGTAGATTAGAGACCTTTTTTAAGTGTAATGGAATACTTCACAATAGCCCAAATCGTTTTTTCGATACCCTAACAAAAAATAGGCCTCGTGCTGTTTTTGAAAATAATTATCTGAAATAAGTACCCTACCCATTTGTCAACACGGCTACATGATGTAAATTTATGATACCGATCCAAGGTCTTCGGAACCGTTTCGGCCCTTTTTGAACTGGAATTCCGAAAACGGAAAAAAGAACCTAAATAGAATGATCTACAATGAAAAGAAGAAATGTGTTTATTGGTTTACTTTCTGCGATACCCCTTTCCTTGATGGCTAAATTATCGATGTTTAAAGATACGATTCGAACCGTTAAAGGATTTAAGGTTGCTTCCGGGGAAGCCAGGTTTGGGAAACATTTCAAAATGAAAGGGGTTACCTCGAACGTTTTGGACATTAAAATTTCTGGCAGTGACACGGAGAATGAAATTGCGGTTTTTGAGCAAACCGGCCTTTCCCCGAATGGCGGCCCGCCCCTGCATATTCATCCATTTCAGGATGAATGGTTCTACATTATCGAAGGAACCTATTTGTTTCAGGTTGGAGAAGAACAATATGATATGAAACCTGGGGATACCATCTTTTTACCAAGAAATGTGCAACATGCCTTTCTACAGTTGTCCGAAATCGGTAAAATGGTCGTATCCTACGTCCCTGCAGGAAAAATGGAGGCGTTTTTTAAGGTGACCGACCAATGGACAGCACCACCCTCAAAGCAAGAAATAGCAAAAGTGTTCGAAGACCACGATATGAAGGTCGTCGGATCACCGTTAAAACTAGAATAGCATCCCGTTCATCCTTGTGTTTAAATATGACCGACAAAAACGAAAAATTTGAAATTCAATTTTTGGATCATGTAGCGATTCGGGTAAAAGATCTACAAGTAGCTGCCGAATGGTACCAAATGGTATTGGGCCTTAAAAAATATCAACTGCCCGAATGGGGAGAGTTTCCGATTTTTATGCTGGCAAAAAAATCAGGCATCGCCCTATTTCCTGCAAATAGCTCCCATACTATCCTCGACCCAACGTCGAGAAACGTTAAAATTGACCATTTTGCATTTAATGTGACCCTCGAAAATTTTGAACGGGCAGAAAAAAGGTATACCGATTTGAAAATGGAATTCAGCATTCAAGACCACCATTATTTTAAATCGATGTATACAAAAGATCCGGATGGCCATACCGTTGAATTGACAACGATCCAGGTTCCTGAAAATGATTTTTATGAATTATGATCCTATTTTCAAGCACGGCCCATCGGCGTTCTGACTGACCCCGAATAGCTTGTGCATTGGTGGGGGCCCAACGGATTCACCACCACCATACAAAAAATGGAGGTCAAGGAAGCCTGGGAATGGAAATTGACCCTACACTCACCTAACGGAACAAACTATCCGAACCAGCGTATCTTTAAAGAAATCATCTCGTATCAAAAAATCGTATTCGAACACTTTAATTAATAGTTCATAGCGACTATCAACTTCGAAGCTCAGGACAACGATACCCTTATTGACTGGTCAATGTGCTACGACACCCCTGAAATGTAAGATACCATCATCAAGGCCCACAAAGCGGATGAAGGTCATAAACAAAATGTTGAGAGACTTGAAAACTATCTTTCAGGGGTTTCGAAAGTATACGTAGCAAAAGAAGAAGCTTTGGTCTTAAAGTGATTCGAGATACACCTGAACGTTTTTTTCGATGCGTGCCAAAAGATCAGTAGTATCGGCTTTGACAAATGTATCGCCCGTAATATTTTCATAGAGTTCGATGTAACGTTCTGAGACCGATTCGATATAGTCATCTTTCATTTCAGGGACTTGTTGCCCTGCCAAACCTTGAAAACGATTACTGATCAACCATTGTCTGACGAATTCCTTGGAAAGTTGTTTTTGGGCTTCCCCCCTATCCTGCCGTTCTTTATAGCCATCGGCATAAAAATATCGGGAAGAATCAGGTGTATGAATTTCGTCGATCAAGACAATTTTCCCGGCTTTTGTCTTGCCAAATTCGTATTTGGTATCCACCAAAATAAGTCCGCGTTCTTTCGCAATCTGAGTACCTCTAGCGAACAAGGCGTTCGTATATCTTTCAAGGATTTCATAGTCTTCCTTTGATACAATCTTTCTTTGTAAGATGGCTTCCTTCGAGATATCCTCGTCATGATCACCCATTTCAGCTTTTGTAGCGGGGGTTATTATAGGTTCTGGAAATTTATCATTCTCTTGCATCCCATCGGGCATGGAAACGCCACATAAAAGCCGTTGGCCCAATTTGTATTCGCGGGCCGCATGACCTGACAAATATCCACGAATGACCATTTCGACCTTAAAAGGCTCACAGCGATGACCTACGGCGACATTGGGGTCGGGGGTGGCCAGTAACCAGTTGGGAACAATATCCTGTGTTGCCAGCATCATCTTGGTGGCTATCTGATTGAGAATTTGTCCTTTATATGGGATTCCTTTGGGCATTACCACATCGAATGCAGACAGTCTATCGGTAGCAACCATGACCAAGATATCATTCGGTAGGGAATAAACTTCGCGTACTTTCCCTTTATAGACACCTAGTTGTCCTGGGAAATTGAAATTCGTGTCCATTAAAGTGGCAGTCATTGCTTCTTTTGTTGTTTCGAGGTCGACCCCCGTGAAGACGGGTCATTCGTTGTTCGTTTAGTGGTACGGCAAAGGCATCGAATTCATTTTACCGAAGCCCTCCCCCCAATAGTTTTAAGGCCATTAATCGCCTTAATTCTGATGTTCAATATTCTTATAGGCATCGATGACTTTTTTCACGAGTTTATGCCGTATTACATCCTTGTCATCTAAATAGATCATTTCGATCCCATCAATATTTTTTAGTATCAACAAGGCCTCTTTCAATCCTGAAGTAACCCGTCTCGGTAAATCGATCTGCCCAGGATCACCGGTTATCATAAACTTGGCACTTTTACCCATACGTGTAAGGAACATTTTCATTTGCGCATGCGTCGTATTCTGTGCTTCATCTAAAATGACGAAGGCATGGTCTAATGTCCTACCCCTCATGAATGCAAGTGGGGCAATCTGGATGGTGCCATTCTCGATGTATTGCGCCAATTTTTCTGTTGGTATCATGTCTCGAAGGGCATCATACAACGGTTGCATATATGGATCGAGTTTTTCCTTTAAATCCCCGGGCAAAAAGCCTAAATTTTCGCCGGCCTCTACTGCAGGTCTTGTTAATATGATGCGCTTTACCTGCTTCTCTTTCAGCGCTTTAACTGCTAGAGCAACCCCTGTATAGGTTTTGCCGGTACCAGCAGGTCCAATGGCAAAGACCATATCGTTTACCTTGGCAGCATCGACCAGCTTTCGTTGATTTACGGTTTGTGCCTTGATCAGTTTACCACTGACGCCATGTACCAAAACATCTCCGCTATTTTCAGATGATTGATAGTCTTCCCGCGTGTTACTGGCAAGCACCCGTTCGATAATATTTTCGTTCAGGGTATTGTATTTCGCAAAATGTGCGGTAAGCATATCAAATCGACGATCAAACTCCTCTAAAAGTTCTTCATCGCCATAAACCATTATTTTGTTCCCCCTTGCGACGATTTTTAATTTGGGGAAATATTTTTTTAGTACATCGATATTTTCATTCTGCTGCCCAAAAAAATCTCTGGGGCTGATTTCGGAAAGTTCTAGGATAAGTTCGTTCAAAGAGTAGGTATTAATTGAGCCCGAAAAAGATAAATTTCACTAGGCTGTTTTTTTGTTTAATTTTGTCCAACAAACTTAAGTAAAAAATCAGTTTGCAGAACCAAAAACATATCAACATTGCTGCATGGCAATTATTACGTTAACTACAGATTTTGGACTCAAGGACCATTTCGTAGGCGCCTTGAAAGGTAGTATTTATAAAGAGTTGGCTGACGCCAAAATTGTTGATATATCGCATAATATTAGTCCGTTTAATATTCAGGAATGTGCCTATATCCTCGGAAACTCGTATAAAAATTTCCCGCAGGGTACCATACATGTCGTAGGGGTCGATTCAGAGCCCACTCCTGAGAATAAACATATTGCCGTTTTGGTCGATGGCCATTATTTCGTGAGTGCCAATAATGGGGTCATCGGTTTGATTACCTCAGAGATACAACCTGAGAAAGTAGTCGAGATCCATCTTCCGAACCCCATTGGATCTTTTCCCATGATGAATGTTTTTGTACAGGTAGCCTGTCATATTGCACGGGGGGGAACGCTTGAGGTCGTTGGAAAACCCTTTGCGGAATTGAAGGATTTAAGGGGATTTGCACCGACTGTTACCGATAATGGCAATAAAATAATCGGAAATATTATCTACATTGACAACTATGGCAATATTGTCACTAACATTCAGAAAAATTTTTTCGAGGCTTATCGAAAAGGCCGGGAATTTGAACTCAATGCCCGTACCAATAAAATCACCCAGATTAATTCGAACTATAGCGATATCATAAATTTTGAATTGGATAAAAGTAAGCGGAAAGGCGCTGGAGATCTTTTGTCACTTTTCAATTCATCAGGCTATTTAGAACTGGCGATTTATAAAAGCGACCTGAATACGGTTGGCGGTGCATCAACGTTATTGGGGCTGGATTATCGCGATACGATTACTATAAATTTTAAATAAATAGCGTGGAAAACTATGATAAAAAATAATGGTAGTTTTACGCCTTTAAAGAAGTAAGTTTCGATGCTGGCCATTTTTAAACGTGAAATACAATCCTACTTCAGTTCCCCGATCGGGTATTTGGTCATTGGGCTTTTCTTATTTCTAAATGGGCTTTTCCTTTGGTTTTTAAAGGGACCGTTCAATATTTTTGATTATGGTTTTGCCGATTTGGGCAATTTTTTTCTTTTGGCCCCGTGGGTGTTTCTTTTTCTGCTACCTGCAATCACCATGAAGAGCTTTTCGGAAGAGAAAAAAATGGGGACCCTTGAATTGTTATATATCAAACCTATTTCATTTTGGCAACTCGTTTGGGGCAAATTCCTTGGCACCCTGACCGTTGCACTCATCGCCTTGTTGCCCACTTTACTCTATGTATATTGTATTTATTCCTTGGGCACGACCGTGGGGAATTTAGACATGGGGCTCGTTTTTGGTTCTTATTTCGGAATCATTTTCTTGATTGCCTGCTACACGGCAATCGGACTCTTTTTATCGAGCTTGTCAGAAAACCAGATTCTTGCCTTCCTTGGCGCCCTTTCAGTGTGTTTTGTC
Source organism: Flavobacteriales bacterium (assembly GCA_038316335.1). Taxonomy (GTDB): domain Bacteria; phylum Bacteroidota; class Bacteroidia; order Flavobacteriales; family Flavobacteriaceae; genus JALHST01. The sequence goes on along the minus strand of JBBQAM010000029.1, from coordinate 3,197 downwards.
ATGTATTATGGTTTTGATGCAGTTTCTATGGGCCTTACCGACGGCACTGCTGCAATTTTGATCAAAAGCCTTGGCATGAAATCGCATTTTGAAAATATCGCCTTGGGGATTCTTGATACCCGGGATCTGGTCTATTTTAGTAGTCTTGCCCTCTTTTTCCTGTTTATGACCGTGCTTCAACTTAGAAACCCCAGACGCAGATGAGTAAGGGAATGGCATCTATATTAAAAGCAGTTCTTTTGCTCGTGCTGGTCAACGTTCTGGCTACCTTTTTGTATCGTCGTTTTGATATGACGGAAGACCATCGATATACATTATCGCAAGCGGCGATCAATACCGTTACGAAATTCAAGAACCCTGTAATCATCGATGTACTTTTAGATGGCAACCTACCGCAGGAATTTGCCAAACTAAAAACCGAAACGCGGCTTTTATTGGAAGAATTTCAGGCCAAAAACAAAAACATAAAATTCAGTTTTACAGATCCTTTACAAGGTGTAGAACAAATCGACGGGGCAATTACCGATTTACAGTCATTAGGCCTCACCCCGACACGCGTTACCGTCGAAGATGAGAGCAAGGTATCCCAGGAAATAGTTTTTCCGTGGGCCATGGTCAACTTTAATAAGAAGACCGTAAAAGTACCCTTACTGAAGAACAGGCTCGGAGCAACCACCGAAGAACGCGTGAACAACTCGGTGCAAGGCCTTGAATATGCCTTTGCCGATGCTTTTACCAAATTGGGCATCACAGAAAAAAAGCGAATTGCGGTCATCAAAGGGAATGGGGAATTAGACGATATTTATATAGCCGACCTACTTACCACCCTACGCGAATATTATAATATTGGGGCGATTACCTTAGACTCGGTCGCTACGAATGCGCAAAAAGTGTTAGACCAACTCGAAGGTTTTGATTTGGCACTCATCGCAAAGCCAACAGCGCCCTTTTCGGATGCCGAAAAGTATGTTATGGACCAATACATCATGAACGGGGGGAAATCGGCGTGGCTGATAGACCCCGTGAATATTGAATTGGATAGTCTCTTTAATGATACGGGAAGTAGTATGGCTATACCTATGGACCTCAACCTGACCGATTTTTTCTTTAAATATGGCATCCGTATCAATCCGACTTTGATTACCGACATGTATTTCACCCAAATTGTCTTAGCGACCGGGGAAGGCAATGGTTCGGCCTATAATCCGGTGCCTTGGTTGTACAACCCCATGGTATTTTCAAAAAATGATCACCCGATCAATAATAACCTGGAAGCCCTCCGGTTTCAGTTTGCCGGCGCTATTGATACCTTAAAAAATCAAAATAAAAAGACCATCCTACTCCAAAGCTCGCAACTTTCAAAATTAGAGGGCACACCGAAACAGATCAGTCTTGATCTCATTAATACGCCGCCACAGAAAGAATTGTTCAATAATGGCAATCAGCCCATAGCAGTCTTGATCGAAGGAGACTTTATTTCAGCGTATTCGAACCGTGTTAAACCAATAAAACTCACAAAAGATAGAGCGCATGGGAAGTCCAACAAAATGCTCGTAGTCTCCGATGGGGATATCATCAAGAACCAAATTCGAAACGGCCGGCCTTTGGAGTTGGGCTATGATAAATGGACAAATAATTTTTATGGGAATAAGGAATTCCTCTTAAATGCGATCAATTACCTGCTTGATGACACCGGACTTATAAACATTCGCACAAAACAAGTACATATTCCATTTCTGGATGCCGACAAGATACGCCAGGAAAAAACCCAATGGCAGTTAATAAATATAGGGCTACCATTGCTTTTGACCTTAGCTATTGGCTTGCTATTCAACTATTTTCGAAAACGGAAATATGGCAGGTAACTGTTAATAAGTTTGTTTCGGTAAAAAGGACATTTAAAATATCTTTGTTTGATTGCGAAAGCCAGATATTATTAAGGGAAGGGCCTTTTATCTGTTAACGTTTATCGCCCAGATCACACAAATTATACAAAGTCAAAAAAACCATTATTGGTAGTACGAACACCGAAGAACGACAAAATGGTTCATAAATTCCTTTAAAAATAGCATATGCGAGGTACATTGGGTTAACTGCCAGCAGGTACAATTGAATTTAATACAAGAAAATAGTAATACAGCATGAAGTTTATCGTTTCCAGTACATACTTATTGAAACAATTGCAAGTTTTAGGAGGGGTTATCAACAACAGCAATACCCTGCCGATTTTGGATAATTTTTTATTCGATCTCAAAAAGGGCAAACTGATGGTTTCTGCATCGGATCTTGAAACCACCATGAGTACCGAACTCAAGGTCGATTCAAAGGACGAAGGTGTAATTGCCGTACCAGCAAGATTACTTTTGGAAACCTTGAAGACATTTCCAGAGCAACCCTTGACCTTTGTAGTAGAAGACAATAATACGGTTGAGATAAGCTCAAACTACGGTAAATATGCCCTGGCATATGCAGACGGTGCCGAATTCCCAAAAGCGGTCGAATTGGCCAATCCGAGCACTACCACCATCTTGGGCGATATTTTGGCATCTGCGATCAACAAAACCATTTTCGCCGCTGGCAATGATGATTTACGACCGGTCATGAGTGGGGTGTTTTTTCAATTCTCCCCAGAAAATTTGACGTTTGTCGCTACCGACGCACACAAACTGGTGAAGTATCAACGCACCGATGTTACTGCCAGCCAAGTGGCCGAATTTATCATGCCGAAAAAACCTTTGACGTTACTGAAAAGTATTTTGGCAGGTAGTGAATCGGAAGTGACCATTGAATATAATGACAGCAATGCCAAATTCAGTTTTGACAATTCTGAGTTGATCTGTAGATTGATCGATGGAAAATACCCGAACTACGAGGCGGTAATCCCAAAGGAAAATCCAAATAAACTCTCTATTTCCAGGAACCAGTTTTTAAGTTCGGTCAAAAGGGTCTCTATTTTCTCAAATAAAACTACGCACCAGATCCGACTAAAAATCGCCGGTGCTGAATTGAACATTTCGGCAGAAGACATCGATTACAGCAACAAAGCCGAAGAACGATTGACCTGTTCCTACCAAGGGGACGATATGCAAATCGGCTTCAATTCCCGGTTCTTGACAGAAATGTTGAACAATCTGAATTCAGAGGACGTCGCTTTGGAAATGAGCCTGCCTAACCGTGCAGGAATCCTTACCCCAATG
>JBBQAM010000118.1:0-2630 GCA_038316335.1 Flavobacteriales bacterium | reverse complement strand
TGGTATTTTTCAATCAACCTGCATAAAGTCCTCTTGCAGAATTTTCCGTAGATAGAAAATCACTTCCTGGGCGTTCGTTTCGGTGAACACCAATGGGGGTTTGATTTTAAGGACGTTGTGATCCGGACCATCGATACTCATCAAGATGCCATGGTCTTTCATGCGATTGGCGAGATAATCGGTCTTTGCCGCGAGCGGTTCCAGGGCTTCATTCACAAATTCAATGCCCAAAAAAAGCCCTTCCCCCCGGACATCGCCGATTATTGAAAATTCCTCCGCCAGTTTCCAAAGTGATGCCTTTAAAAAACGACCGACTTTTAAAGCATTCTCCTGCAATTTTTTTCGTTTTACAGTTTGTAGTACCGCTATTCCAATAGCGCAGGATACGGGATTTCCACCAAAGGTGTTAAAATATTCCATGCCATTGGCAAAGGCATCAGCAACTTCCCGGGTACAGGCCACTGCGGCCAAAGGATGGCCATTGCCTAATGGTTTGCCCATGGTAACGATATCTGGAACGACACCGTGCAATTGAAATCCCCAAAAGGTTTTGCCCATCCGGCCACAGCCTGTTTGGACTTCGTCTGAAATGCAGAGTCCGCCAGCATTTCTTACAGCTTCGTAGGCCTGGGACAAAAAGCCCTCCGGCAATTCAATTTGCCCACCACAGCTGATGATAGGCTCGATAATAAACCCACCGACACCGCGCTTTTTTTTGTGGATCCTATCAATTTGCATTTGAACTTCCATAGCATATTCCTTCCCTGCGCTTTTCCCGCGATATTTCCCCCGATAGGCATCTGGTAACGGAAAAATATGGGTAAATTGGGGAACTCCTTGGCCCCCTTTTCCATCAAACTTATAGGAACTTATGTCGATACACATGTTCGTATTCCCATGATAGCCCATCTCCGAAGCAATGATATCACGTTGTCCCGTGGCAGCTTTCACCATGCGAATTGCCAATTCATTGGCTTCGCTTCCCGAGTTCACAAAATGCAGCACCGATAGTTCTTTTGGGAGGGTGGCAACTAGTTCCTTCGCCAAGTTGTTAATATTTTCATGCAGATATCGTGAATTGGTATTCAACAAGGCCATTTGATCTTGTCCGGCTTTGACCACCTCATAATTTTCATGTCCGACATGGGCCACATTATTGACCGTATCCAGGTATTTCCGCCCGAATTGATCTAAAAGATATTGACCAGCGCCACGGACCATATTAATCGGGGTTTTGTACTGAAGACTTAAACTCTTCCCCAAATGTTCCTTTCGATACGCAATCAACGCCTCGTTCTTATTTTCCCTAGATTGGGCAAGTATTTCCGATTTGATTAGTAGATTGGGATCTGGGCAGAGATCTTTCCACAATGATAGTTGCCTGAAATAGGCTACCCCGGGAAAATCCTTGGAATATCCGAGTAGCGATAACATTATTTGAAAATGTAAATGGGGAGCCCAGTTTCCATTTTCCGGATAGTTGCCCAAATGGCCGATACAGTCTCCTTTTTTAATGGTTGTCCCGACTTTTTTATCTTGCACGCTCGCTACAGACAGGTGGCCATAAAGCGTATAAAATTTAAATTTTAAGCTTTGGTGTTCTAGGACTACCAAACCCCCATACTCCTTATCCCCGGCATCATTAATGGCAATGACTACCTGCCCATCGAACAGCGCATGCACAGGCGTTTTCGCAGGTAGCCAAAAATCGATTCCCAAATGAATGGTGCGACTTTCCCGCCCGTTGTTGCCGATTTTATCATATTCGGTCGAAGTATACAAAGGCCGGGGCTCTAAATACCCTCCTGCAAGAATATGATCCGGATATTCCTTTTGAAGCTGTTCGATCCTGAACTGGAACAAGTCTAGATCATTGAATTCCTTTTCGTGGCCGATCCACCTGCTAGCAACACTTAGATCCAAATGATGCACTTTGTTACTTTTGACGGAAGGAAATAATGAGGTAAGATGAAAGGTTTGTTGTTCGGCCCATTGTTCAAAAGCCTCGAGATCGGGATGCGCTTCGAGGCCGCATGCCTTTCGAAAACTGTAATGGGCAAACTCCACATTGATGTTTCGCCATTTCATAAGCACTTCCCAGGCTGGGGTTTCGCTCACCAACAAATACTGGTTGTCTGGTTCCTTACTCCGATTGATAGCCGATTTGGTTACCGAGATAACCAGTCGCATTGCGATGACACTATATAAGAATTCGAGTTCTCCTTCGGTCAGCCGAAAACCTTCATGATAGCCTTGAACAATGGGCAAAGCAGCCTCCAAGGGATCATTATGGCCCATAATGCCATAGGCACAGGCTACGGCCAAATCGTTGATTATTTGGGTATGTGCCGAATCCCCATAGTCGATTACAGTCTTTACCGTGGGTTGTAAAAGGTCTTCTGAAACGATGATGTTATTGTCGTTGGCATCATTGTGTACTACGGCTTTTCGGAGTTTAGAATAGGCATCTTGACGGGCTTTAAAAATCTGCTGAAAATATGACAGTACCTCTTTTTTATCCCCCTCGAAAAGTTGTAGGAAGTCAGTGGTCCAAAGAGATTGGGCAATGTCCCAATCAAAAGAACGATGCGCCTCGACATGGTCGAAGCCTTGTAGTGCTTTTGTCAAAG
>JBBQAM010000105.1:0-4769 GCA_038316335.1 Flavobacteriales bacterium | reverse complement strand
CCCTTTTTTAACAAGTTGGCCGATAAGGATATTTCGATTCCCTTCACAAACCCCCTCTTTTGGTTGATTTTACTCGGGTCAATAGTCGTTTTAGGGGTATTTTCAGGAAGTTACCCGGCCTTTTTCATGTCGCGCTTCATGCCGGTCAAAGTATTGAAAGGAGGAGGTCAAAATAGTATCGGCGGTGGTAAAATCAGGAACTCCTTGGTAATTTTTCAGTTTGCCATTTCGGTCTTTCTGATCGTGAGCACCTTAGTGGTCTATCAACAATTAAAATATATTCAAGGAAAAGATCTGGGTTTCTCCAAAGACCAGGTCCTGATTATAAATGATGTGAATACAGCAGGGACGAAGGTAGCTTCCTTTAAGGAACAGGTAAAACAGTTGGGATTTGTCAAGAATGCCACGCTGAGTAGTTTTTTTCCCACCCCTTCGAGCCGAAGTGACGACGTTTTTAATCCCGATGGTGCCACTGCAGATCAAGAAAATGCCGTTTCCATGCAATCTTGGGATGTTGATTATGATTATGCGGCTACTATGGGGTTTAAATTCGTTGCCGGCCGTAATTTCGACAAAAATTTCGGCAATGATTCGACCGCGATCATCGTGAACGAGACGGCCGTAAAAGTGATGAAATTGAGTCCCGAAGAAGCCCTCGGGAAACGCTATACGAATGACCTGCGTTCTGAGCAACCAGCGTACTTTACGATTATCGGCGTGGTGAAGGATTTTCATTTTTCATCCTTACGGGAGGAAATAGATGCACTAAGCCTTCACCTTGGGAATGATGCCGGATCCCTGGCCGTAAAAATAACCGCAGGCGATTTTAAGACTGCCATTTCAAGCATTGAAGGGATATGGGACACGGTTGCCCCAGGCCAACCTTTTGACTACTATTTTATGGAAGATTCTTTTAATACTACCTACCAAAGTGAACGGCGCTTGGGTAATATCTTCATCATTTTTACCGTACTATCCCTATTAATTGCATGTATGGGACTCTTTGGCCTAGCAGCCTTTAATGCAGAAAAGCGTGTAAAGGAAATCGGGGTACGCAAGGTGTTGGGGGCAACGGTAGGTCAGATATCAACGACGTTGACCTTGGATTTTTTAAAGTTGGTGGGCATCGCGATTTTGATTTCTCTCCCAATTGGTTGGTTTGTCATGAACAAATGGTTGGAAGATTTCACATATCGTATCGATATCGGTTGGGGCGTTTTTGTCTTTGCCGCCTTTCTGGCCCTATTAATTGCGGTTTTAACGGTAAGTTATCAAAGCATCAAGGCCGCCTTTATGAATCCTGTAAAAAGCCTACGGACCGAATGAAAGGAATAATCAGGCATAAATAAAATCAATCACCATGTTCAAAAACTATCTCAAAATCGCTTGGCGAAATCTCTGGAAGGACAAGGGGTACAGCCTACTTAACATTTTCGGATTGGCCTTAGGTATTACCTGTTCCCTTTTTCTAATTTTTTACGTTATGGACGAACTTAGCTATGACCGCTATAACGAGAATGCAGATCGCATTTATAGGGTAGTCTCTTACATTCAGGAACCAGAAAGGGAAATGAAAACGGCCAATACCCAATATCCTTTAGGGCCGGTACTTCAAAAAGACTTTCCAGAAGTAGAGCAGTCCGTCAGAATCGTTGCCGAGGACGAACTCTATTATGAGGTTGGGCAAAAGGAGTTTTTGGAAGATAAAAACTACTATGCTGATAAGAACCTCTTCGATGTTTTTACCTTTCCGTTTATTGAAGGAGTACCATCAACTGCCTTAATCGAACCGAATTCAATTGTTTTGACCGCATCTATGGCTAAAAAATATTTTGGAAGCGTACATGTGATAGGGCAATCCATAAAAAACAGTAGGGACGAACTTTTTAATATAACCGGGGTCATTACCGATATTCCCAAAAATTCACATTTTACTGCAAATGCATTTATTTCTTCAAGCACGCTACCAGCGGATTTCTCTAATTTCTGGGGCCAGTTCGGAAATTATTACACCTACGTACTCCTTAAACCTAACACCAATACAAAAGGTTTTGAAGCGAAGATGCTTCCGCTTTACGATGCTTATATGGCCGAAGTATTCGAGCAATTCAATGTGAAAATAAAATATGGGATTATACCGATTACCTCCATTCATTTAAAATCCGAGTTTGAAAATGAACAGGAAGAAACGGGTAGCATGTCATATATTTACATCTTCTCGATCGTAGCATTTTTTATGCTGGTCATTGCCAGTATCAACTATATGAACCTGACCACGGCAAGGGCTGCCGGCCGCGCCAAGGAAATAGGTATTAGAAAAGTCGTAGGTTCTTTTCGCTCCCAACTTATCAAGCAATTTTTATTGGAGTCGCTTTTAGTTACCGTCATGGCAACGATACTGAGCTTTCTAATCGTAATTCTGTTAATGCCTTATTTTAATAACATTTCTGGAAAGGCACTTACTTTGAAAACCCTTTTTGAACCCTACATTTTAGTTGTCCTTTTTGGGGTAGTTGTTCTAGTCGGACTTTTAGGAGGAAGTTATCCGGCTATTTATTTAACAAGTACGAATGCGATTGCCGTGCTCAAAGGTAAACTGGCGAAAGCGTCAAGCAATTCGATGCTAAGGAAAGTACTTGTGACTACTCAATTTACGATTTCGATGGTCATGCTGATCTGTACCTTGGTGGTGTACAACCAGCTTAATTTTATGCGTGATAAGGATTTGGGATTTAACGCGGATCAGATTATCTCCATTCAAATAGATCCGGTACAAAATACCAACGGCAAACTACGAAACTATAAAAACGAAGTATTAAAACGATCGGACATTAGTATGGCGAGCATAGCAGAGTCAAAACCTGGCCGAAGCCCCGATTTTAATTTGTTCAAAGTTGAGACCAGCAATGGATTTATCGATAAAGGAGTGGATGTATATGGCATAGATGAAGATTATTTCAATACTCTGGGCATGAAATTGGTAGAAGGTAGAAATTTCTCCCCAGATATACCTGCCGACACCCTTAACAATCTTATAGTGAATGAAACCATGGTAAAGGCAATGGGTTGGGACCAAGCTCTCGGCAAGAAAATCACAAACCCCAATGGTGATTTTGAACTCAATGTTATAGGTGTCGTAAAAGACTTTAACCAAAAATCATTGTACAATCCCATAGAACCTTTGATTTTGGTATATAGGCCCAACGCATCTGGTCTTCAGGCAAAAATAGCCGGTGAAAATATTCCAAGAACGGTATCCGAGTTGGAAAGTGCTTGGCAAAAGATGTTCCCGGATGTTCCATTTCAATATAATTTTCTGGATCAAGAATTTAATTCCCAATATAGCGCTGATCAAAAACGAGGGCAGATTTTCACGGCATTCTCGGGGTTGACCATTTTAATTTCCTGCCTTGGCCTATTAAGCCTTGTGGCCTATGTTACACAACAGCGCAGGAAGGAAATCAGTATTCGAAAAGTAGTGGGCGCAAAAGTCTCGCACATCGTTTTTTTGATTGCAAAAAGCTTTGTGACCTTGATAGGATTGGCTTGCCTGTTGGCATTCCCAATTGCCTATTTATTTATGCATAAATGGTTGGAGATATTCCCCTATAAGACAGATCTGAAGATTTCGACCTTTCTATTGTCAGTGGCGGTTATAATTGCGATTACCTTGATAACGGTGGGTTTTCATACCGTCAAAGCGGCCTTGGCCAACCCGGTAAAAAGTTTGCATACGGAGTAAAACAATGAACAATTAATCAAAAAACAAATAACATTAAACAAACAACCAGCAACCAACAACGAGGACCAACATAAAAAACGAAAATCATGTTTAAAAACCACATCAAAATCGCTTGGCGCAACCTAAAGGCAAACCGTTTGTTTTCGGCCATCAATATTTTGGGGCTTTCATTAGGAATGGCCATTACACTGGTACTCTTTTTGTTTATAAGCCATGAGCGGAGTTTCGACCAATTTTATGAAGGAGAATCGAATGTCTATCGGGTATTGTTACATACCGAGGGAGAAATGTTCAGTAATGAGACGTGGGCAAACTCTCCGGCAGCCCTTGAACCTGCATTGAAGTCTGATTTGCCGAACGTGGAGCTTGCGGCGAGGATACTAAAAAGCGGGTTTGGCGAAAATGCCTTTGTCACGGCCGACACCAAAAATCTCACAGAAACCGGACTGTACTATTGCGATGCGGAAATTTTCGAGATCTTAAAAATCAATCTAATTAAAGGAGAACAAAAAGATTTAAATCGTCCCGGGGTAGTTGCGCTCTCCGAAAGTACGGCCCAACGCTATTTTGGTGATGGGGAAGCCCTCGGCAAAAATATAAAAATCGACAATAGAACAGATCTTGAGGTGGTGGCCATCTATAATGACCTTCCCAAAAATAGCAGCTATGATTTTAATGCCATTGCCTCCTTTGCGTCCACGGTGTTTTATCGAAACCAGAGTTGGGGCAATGCAAGTTTTGAAACTTTGGTGCGGTTTGATCAAACCATTTCTGTTTCGTCTATTGAATTTCAGATACAACAAATAGTGAACAATAATGTGGAAAAGGCAGATCAATGGTATTCCTTTTCACTACAACCTCTTGAGAAAATCCATTTATATTCCGACGGGGTCCAAAACTCGTATGCTCAGCGGATCGGTGACATCAATGAGATTCACAATCTCTCGTTCTTGGCCATTCTTATTCTATTTATTGCCTGTGTCAATTATATGAATTTGGCCACGGCCCGTTCCCAAAAACGATCAAA
>JBBQAM010000091.1:0-8648 GCA_038316335.1 Flavobacteriales bacterium | reverse complement strand
GTGTCAATCTAAAGCGCGCAGTGACGTCATCACGAGGAACGAACTGCAAAGTACGAAGTCAGAAGTGCGAGGTACGAAGTTTAGAATAACAAATTCGTATTTCGTAATTCGTAATTCGTAATTCGTAATTCGTAATTCGTAATTCCAATAACCCAATAACCTTATAACCCAGTAAGCAGTAAGCAGTAATCAGTGAACAGTAATCAGTACACAGTAAACCTTAATCCTTGAATCTTAAATCTTAGACCTTGAATCATACTAAATACATGAACCCCCTATTACAACCTTTCGATACCGCCCCTTTTTCAACGATCAAAAATGAAGGTTTTAAGCCCGCCTTTCTCAAGGCCATCGAGGACGCCCGTGCAGAAATCGATGCAATTGCAAATCGTGCAGAAGCTGCCACTTTTGAAAATACCATTGAGGCCTTGGAATATTCAGGAAGGCAATTAGATCGCGTTTCAAGCGTGTTTTTCAATCTGAATGCTGCCGAGACCAATGAGGATATCCAAAAAATAGCGCAGGAAATATCCCCGTTGCTTTCAGAATTCAGTAATGATATTACGTTGAATGCAGCCTTGTTCAGCAGGGTAAAATCAGTATATGACGGTAAGGACACCTTAACCTTGGATGTGGAACAGGAAACCTTATTAGATAAAAAATACAAAGGCTTCAGTCGAAATGGCGCCAATCTGCCCGATGACAAAAAGAAGCGGTTACGGGAAATCGATGCCGAGCTTTCTAAACTAAAATTGACCTTTGGCGAGAACGTCCTGTCCGAGACCAATACCTATGAAATGCACCTGACCGATGAAAAAGATCTTGACGGTCTGCCTGAAGGGGAAAAAGAGGCAGCAGCACAACTGGCAAAATCAAAGGAAAAGGAAGGCTGGCTAATTACCTTGGATTTTCCCAGCTATATTCCCTTTATGAAATATGCGAGCAATCGCGTCCTTCGAAAAGAACTCGCCCTGGCCTATGGCAGTAAATGTTTCCACAACGACAGCAAGGACAATCAGGAAAATGTCCTAAAAATCGCTCGGTTGCGACATGAAAGGGCAAATCTGTTGGGATATGCTACCCATGCGCATTTTGTGCTCGAGGAACGTATGGCCGAGACCCCTGATAAAGTATATGCCTTTCTAAATGAATTGCTCGATAAGGCCAAACCGGCAGCAGATTTGGAATACACGCAATTGGAGGATTTCGCCAAAGAATTGGACGGCATCGATCGCCTCGAAAAATGGGATAGCAGCTACTATTCCGAAAAATTAAAACAAAAACTCTTTAACCTCGACGATGAATTATTAAAGCCCTACTTTAAATTGGAAAATGTAATAGCAGGGGTGTTCAAAATTGCTGAAAAATTATTCGGGCTTCGATTTGAAGAGGTATTCGATATCGAAAAATACCATGAGGAAGTCAAAACATATCGTGTATACAATGCCGATCATGAATTTATGGCCGTGTTCTATGCCGATTTTCATCCGCGTAAAGGCAAACGTGGCGGGGCTTGGATGACCTCCTATAAACCGCAGTACCGATACGAAGCCGAAAACATTCGACCGCATATCTCGAACGTCTGTAATTTTACGAGATCTACTCCCAGCAAGCCCTCGCTCCTCACCTTTAATGAAGTGACCACCTTGTTTCATGAATTCGGCCACGGATTGCATGGCATGTTGGCAAATACAAGATATCCCAGCCTTTCCGGTACGTCGGTCTATTGGGATTTTGTAGAACTTCCTAGCCAGATAATGGAAAATTGGTGTTTCGAAAAAGAAGCCCTTGAACTATTCGCCAAACACTACCAAACCGGGGAAACAATCCCCATGGAATTAGTGCAAAAAATCAAGGAGTCCTCAAATTTTCAGGAAGGAATGGCCACCTTGCGCCAAATTAGCTTCGGTCTACTCGATATGTCCTGGCACGGCGCCGATCCAGGAGCCATCAAAGACGTCAAAAAACATGAGAACGAAGCTTTTGCAGGTACCCAAATCTATCCTGATACCCCTGAAACCTGTATGAGCACTTCTTTTTCCCATATTTTTCAAGGAGGCTATTCCTCGGGATATTACAGTTATAAATGGGCCGAGGTGCTAGACGCGGATGCTTTTGCCTATTTTAAGGAAATGGGGATATTTAATAAAGAGGTGGCAACAAAATTTATGGAAAATGTCTTATCAAAGGGTGGGACCGAGAAACCAATGGATTTGTACCTTCGTTTTCGTGGTAGCGCCCCTAAAATCGAGGCGCTCTTAGAACGGGCAGGTCTTCTAAGGAAAGCAGGTTAAGATGGCTTAAGAAATCGTGTTCGTTTTTTACATTTAAAAAATAGCTGATGATACTATTTGTTGATATGGATGAGGTAATAGCAGACACCTTTGCTGCCCACATTGCCCAGTACAATTTAGACTATAACGAGGAACTTTCGGCAGCGGAATGTCACGGCAATGAAGTTTGGCAAAGTGTACCCTTGGATCGGCGTGAAAGCATCTATCGCCATACTTCGCTCGAAGGGTTTTTCAGGGCGCTAAAGCCCATTCAGGATAGTCAGGCCGTCTTAAAGGAACTTGCCCGAAAATATGAGGTGTACATCGCCTCGGCGGCGATGGAATTTCCGATTTCCTTACGTGAAAAATCAGAATGGCTCGATGAACATTTTCCGTTTATCCATTGGAAAAATAGAATTTTGTGCGGAGACAAGCATATTTTAAAAGGAGATATCCTCATTGACGATCGCACGTATAATCTCGAAAAATTCGATGGAAGGCCCTTACTTTTTACTTCTCCCCACAATGTCGGAAACAAAGACTTCGAACGGGTAAACAATTGGCAGGAAGTAGCGCAAAAACTGCTTTAATAAAACCGCAGCCCTTTATTTTTGAGCTTTTATCCACGTATCATATCCTCCCTCGAGATTCACGACGCTCATAAACCCAAGTTCTGTTAGCCGCGCTTGGGCCTTTGAACTTCTTCCGCCCATTTTACAATAGACATAGATGGTTTTAGACTTGTCAATATCCTTAAATTGGTCTGCGAAATCGGCATCGTACCAGTTGATGTTCACGGCATCGTTCAAATGACCGGCTTTGAATTCTTCGGGCGTACGGACATCGACCAACACACCGTTTTTGAGTTCATCTTGTGAAACTTCCGTGATTGGTTTTGACTTCATTTGTGAACAGCCTAGGCTCACGAAAAATAATAGGGCCAAAAAAAGAATAGGTCGCATAGGGATATCTGTTTATTCCAAAATTAAGGAATTGCAGGAACATGCTGCCGATCCTTGCAGATTAAAAATAATCTTATGGAGGAAAAAGCCGAAATTCAGTGTAATTTCGAGGCAATAATTATGACAAGGTCTCCTTTTGGCTTCTTAAAAAATAAAGTTTCCCAAAATCAGACTATTTTTGATACTTTTAAAAAACAAAATGACGGCGCACCAGTTACATCCAGATGCTTGGGTTGATTCCTATGCAGATTATCTCTATAACTACGCCGTTTCGCGCGTCAGTGATTCAGAGGTTGCTAAGGATTTGGTACAGGATACTTTTTTCGCAGGATTAAAATCGGCTAAAAACTATAAAGGTGAGGCCGCTGAACGAACTTGGCTAATTGCTATCCTAAAAAGAAAGGTGATAGACCATTACCGAAAAATCAACTCGAAAAAAGGCAAGGCCGAAGTACGTATGAGCTATGGTACCAATCGCGAGGATGAGGGTAGCTGGTTGGAAGAACAGGTAGCCGATCCTTTTAGCGCTTTCGAGAATGATGCCATTGAGAATGAGGAGCTGGGAATGGCCATTCAGGAATGTATTTCAAAACTCCCAGAAAAACAGTCCCTGGTCTTTAACATGAAAACGGTTCAAGGTATGAGCACCGAGGATATTTGTAAGGAGCTTGATATTAATCCGTCAAACCTTTGGGTAATGATCCATAGGGCCAGAACGGCCTTAATGGGATGCCTGAATCAAAATTGGTTTAAAAGATGATTTCGTGTGATGAGGCCACTGTAATTTGCAATAAATCGCAATATGACGAGGCCACGATTATTGAAAAGATAAAATTGCAATTTCATGTACTTTATTGTAGTACATGTGCCAGTTTTATTAAGAAAAACACCCAGCTTACCTCCCTTTGCAAAAAAGCCAATTTAAAAACACTCACCGCGGCCGAAAAAATAGCGATGAAACGGGAACTACAGAAAAAAATCTAAGGGGCTACAAGCAAGCCCTCGATTAAAAGCCACCATAGAATCGGTATACCTTCCACCCAAAAGGAGGCAAAATACTTTGATTGTTGGCTCTTGGTCCGCAACAAGGTTATTATCAAGAGTATAAACAAAACCGCCTTGCCGATAAGATCTAAGGGCCTGATATCAACTTTTAAAAAAGTAAGTACGAAAAAGAACGTGGCTGCCACAACACCTATCCTTTTAGAATTCGCAGCACCAATACGCTGGGGTAAGGTCCTAAGCATCGGGGAATCATATTGAAGATCTCTAATTTCAAAGGGAATAAGGAGAACAAGTACGAGAATAAAACGCTGAAGTGATTCTATATAGGCATCCCAAGGTAGCGATTCATTATTTGCAGTGATTGGCAAAATAACCGTCGAAATGCTCCAAATAAGACTAACCAAAACGATTTTCAAAACGCCAAGACTTCGCAGATTTTTGGCCTTGGGTAAAACCGGAAGGGCGTATAAACCGGTTAATATTGCCATGCATGCGCTGATCAGCCAAATTCGAGGCGCCAAAAAATAAAAGTGGTAAAGTGCTATTCCCAAAGCAATTAAGCTGGCTAATTGAATATAGCGTTGGTATGTTTTGGCAACCAAAATGTACTTTTTGGCTTCCACACCATATTTCACAAAATTATAGCAGGCGATGGTGCCGAAAAAAAGAAAATACGACAGATTGATGTCTACTTCAATTTCTAGGAGTCGGCCCGTTATCTGCAACAAGGCCCAGACGGCCAAACCTGCATGCATACTGGCATCTAAGTAAAAGTCGAATATACGGTGAAGGAATTTCATAGTCTTCCTGGCCAGTAGCCTGGAGCTCTTCTTCCGAAGTGCTCTTGCAATAAACAAATTCGGCGCCCTTATTTCCTTAGCGTGCCAAAAATAGGTTTGTAAAGGCAAATGTAACCAAACTGTTCATAACCCAGGATTTTGGTTAAAAACTTTACGACGGGCCTGACGTAAAATAGCTGATTTACGCAAATTAATCCCTAATTTTGTCGACCTTATTTTGCTAAAAAAAGGATAAAAATATGAGGACGGACGTATTTGCAAGACGACATATCGGAATCCAGGAAGTGGACTACCTGCACATGCTTAAAACAGTTGGTGTGGCTAGCGTTGAACAATTGATTCTTGAGACGATTCCAGATGATATTCGACTTAAAAAGCCCTTAGGCCTTGCTGCGCCTATGAGCGAGCATGAATTTTTATCGCACATACAACACTTGGCGGAAAAAAATAAGGTCTTCAAATCGTACATCGGTCTGGGATACCATGAGTCGATCGTTCCTTCGGTAATCAAACGGAATATTTTAGAAAACCCAGGATGGTATACGGCCTATACCCCGTATCAGGCAGAAATAGCACAAGGCCGGTTGGAAGCACTCTTGAACTTCCAGACGGTAATATGTGATCTTACAGGCATGTCATTGGCCAACGCCTCCCTACTGGATGAAAGTACCGCTGCAGCTGAAGCAATGACCATGTTATTCGAATTGCGCAGTCGAGACCAAAAGAAAAACCAAGTCGTAAAATTTTTCGTCTCCGAAGATGTCCTACCCCAAACGCTTTCGCTCTTAAAAACGCGTTCGACGCCTTTGGGTATCGAGTTGGTCGTCGGGGACCATGAGACATTTGACTTTGGTGCCTCGTTTTATGGGGCACTTTTACAATATCCTGGAAAATATGGCCAAGTTTATGACTTTGCAGACTTTGTTTCCAAAGCCCGGGAACATGAAATTAAAGTGGCTGTGGCGGCCGATATACTAAGCTTGGTACTGCTGACCCCCCCAGGGGAATTCGGTGTCGATGTGGTAGTAGGCACTACGCAACGCTTTGGGATCCCATTGGGGTATGGTGGGCCCCATGCCGCATTTTTTGCCACAAAAGACGAATATAAAAGGAGCATTCCTGGCCGTATAATCGGAGTGACCAAGGATACCGATGGCAAGCCTGTACTTCGTATGGCGCTGCAGACCCGGGAACAGCATATTAAGCGCGACAAGGCTACCTCGAATATTTGCACGGCACAGGTTCTCTTAGCAGTGATGGCCGGCATGTATGCGGTGTATCACGGCCCTAAAGGACTGCGTTTTATTGCCGAGCAAGTACATGCCAAGACGGTAAAACTTGCAGAAGGCATATCACTATTGGGGATTGATCAGACAAATACGATCTATTTCGACACCCTTAGGGTAAAGATGGCTGCAAATAAAATAAAGCCACTTGCCGAAAAAAAAGGCATCAATTTTTTATATATCGACGCAGAAACCCTTGCGATTTCCCTGAATGAAGCCACCTCCATGGCCGATGTGAATGACATTCTTGCCGTTTTTGCCGAGGCTTTGGGTAAAAAAAGTGTCCTTATAGATACATTGACCCCACAATCGATACTGAACGGACGAATCGCTCGCGCCATTCCCTACCTTGAAAACGAGATCTTCAATTCGTATCATTCGGAAACCGATCTGATGCGTTATATCAAAAAATTGGAGCGGAAAGATCTTTCCTTGAACCATTCGATGATTTCGCTAGGTTCTTGCACAATGAAGTTGAATGCCGCCTCTGAAATGTTGCCCTTAAGTATGGCACGCTGGGCCAACATCCATCCGTTCGTTCCTATTGAACAAGCAGCAGGCTATCAAATCGTCTTAAAAGAATTAGCCGAAAATCTTTCATCAATCACTGGTTTTGCCGCTACCTCACTACAGCCGAATTCAGGTGCCCAAGGAGAATATGCAGGCTTGATGGTCATTCGTGCCTACCACGAATCGCGCAACGAAGGCCATCGTACGATCTGTATCATCCCTGCATCGGCCCACGGTACGAATCCTGCCTCGGCAGTGATGGCTGGCATGCAAGTGGTCGTTACTAAAACCGATGAAAAAGGGAATATCGATCTTGCCGACCTAGAAGATAAAGTGATACTGCATTCCGCAAATTTAGCCGCGCTCATGGTCACCTATCCTTCAACACATGGGGTTTTTGAATCGTCGATCCGACAAATTACAAAGTTGATACACGACCATGGTGGGCAAGTATATATGGATGGTGCCAATATGAACGCTCAAGTGGGCCTGACGAATCCTGCTACGATCGGCGCCGATGTATGTCACCTCAATTTACATAAAACCTTTGCGATTCCGCATGGCGGTGGAGGCCCTGGAGTAGGTCCGATCTGTGTTGCCGAACAATTGGTGCCCTTTTTACCTGGGAATCCGGTGATCAAAACCGGGGGTGAAAATGCCATCACCGCAATTTCAGCGGCTCCATGGGGTAGTTCCCTTGCTTGTTTGATCTCCTATGGATACATTAAAATGCTAGGTGAAAAAGGACTACGGGAAGCCACCATGGTTGCCATCTTAAATGCAAATTATATCAAAGAACGGTTAAATGGCAAATTTGATGTTTTGTACACCGGTGAAAAAGGGCGGGCCGCCCATGAAATGATCATCGATTGCAGGCCATTTAAGCAGCAAGGTATTGAAGTCACCGATATCGCCAAACGTCTTATGGACTATGGATTTCATGCTCCGACGGTATCATTTCCCGTAGCCGGGACGCTTATGATCGAACCTACCGAAAGCGAAAGCTTAGCCGAGCTAAATCGCTTTTGCGATGCCATGTTGTCAATACGGTCTGAAATTGATGGCACCTCTATAGATGAACCTAATAATATCCTAAAAAATTCGCCGCACACGTTACAGATGCTGACGAGTGATACTTGGGACTTTCCCTATAGCCGACAGCAAGCAGCATTTCCATTGCCCTTTGTTTCCGAAAATAAATTCTGGCCATCGGTACGTAGGGCCGACGATGCGTATGGAGACCGTAATTTGATGTGTACCTGTGCTCCAATGGAGGCATATATAGAGGCCTGACGATTTCTTTTATGTCACTATTTATAGGGCTTTCGGCTATGCTAAAAGCCTTTTCCCTGCTGTAATGTCCTTACATGATTCTAAATGAACATCGTATTACTTAGTTGCGTATGGACCTTTTTGACCCCAATCTGCACTACTTTTAAGATTTAAAATTATAGTTGAATTTATGAATATCGGTATTACAGGTACAGGCTGCTACCTTCCCTCTCAAGTAATAAAAAACAGTGATTTTATTGAACATGAATTTCTGAATGCCGATGGCAGCCCATTTGAGTATTCAAATGAAGTAGTGATTGAAAAATTCAAGTCGATAACCGGTATTGGGGCAAGACGATATGTCTTAGACAACCTAAATACTTCGGATATGGCGTTCTATGCTGCTGAAAAGGCGATTGCGGATGCTAAGCTCGATAAGGAAACCTTAGACTATATCATTTTCGCCCATAATTTTGGCGATGTATCTTTTGGTAAATCACAAGCTGACACGGTCCCCAGTTTAGCGACACGTGTTAAACA
>JBBQAM010000040.1:0-35904 GCA_038316335.1 Flavobacteriales bacterium | reverse complement strand
AGTTTAGCGACACGTGTTAAACACCATCTAAAGATAAAGAACCCAAAATGTGTTGCTTATGATATTCTTTTTGGATGTCCAGGTTGGATCGAAGGCGTTATTCAGGCGTACGCCTTTATAAAAAGTGGGATGGCCAAAAAGTGCCTTATAATCGGTGCCGAAACCCTTTCAAGGGTAGTCGACCGAAACGACCGGGATTCAATGATCTATTCAGATGGGGCCGGGGCCGCCATATTAGAACTTTCGCCAAATTCGGGAACAATATTGGGCCATACCTCCGCTACCTATTCCCTCGAGGAATCGAACTATTTGTATTTTGGGGAATCATACAATAAATCGGAAGAAAAACAGACCAGTTATATTAAAATGTATGGAAGAAAAATTTACGAATTTGCCATCACATACGTACCCGCGGCCATGAAGGAATGTTTAGACACGAGTGGTATTTCGATACACGATGTAAAAAAAGTCCTGATCCATCAGGCCAATGCAAAAATGGACGAGGCCATCGTCAAACGATTTTATGGAATGTATGACCTGCCTATGCCAAAGGGAATCATGCCCATGAACATAGAACAATTGGGAAACAGCTCGGTGGCCACCATTCCTACACTTTTGGACATGGTCAAAAATGGAAAAATCCAAAATCAAAGCATTCAAAAAGGAGATGTTGTTATCTTTGCAAGTGTTGGTGCAGGCATGAACATAAATGCATTCATCTACAGGGTTTGAAGGTTTCGGGTGGGTGGTTTCAAGCGCTACTTTTCTACTTGAAACCAGAAATCGAAGCAACTAGAAACATAAAGATATGTACGAGAAGACCTTTCCTGATAAGCGTTTTAAAGAAACCCTTACTTTTCTTAAAAAACATATCGCTACCCAAGAAACCATATTAGACCTAGGAGTCACAAACCCGTTTTCCAAAATACTGACTGAACAAGGCTTTCACGTAGAAAATACGACTGGCGAGGATTTGGACATTGATTTTACCTCAATCAGGGAATCGAAGGCCGAAGTAGTGACCGCTTTCGAGATCTTTGAGCATCTAGTGGCTCCTTTTAACCTCCTTAAGGAGGTTAAAGCCCAAAAGTTGGTAGCAAGTATTCCCTTGCGTTTGTGGTTTGCCCCGGCCTACAGGAATAAGTCAGATCCCTGGGATCGTCATTATCACGAATTCGAGGATTGGCAGTTTGACTGGCTTTTGGAGAAAGCGGGTTGGGAAATAGTAGACAGTGCGAAGTGGACGAATCCTGTAAAAAAAATAGGCCTTCGCCCATTGCTACGTTCCTTTACCCCGCGCTATTATATCGTGTATGCCGAACGGAAAACAAACCAATGAACAAATCCTGTACCGATTGCTATCGGGGCCAAAATTCTGTCAAACTGAAGTAGAGAAGGTGGAAGTTTCTATATCTTTTGATTAAAGGGTTAAAAAATGCGTATTACTTTTGAAATTTGAAAAAGGGCTAAGAACACCATGAAGTATTATATCATTATTCCTGCCCATAACGAAGAAGCTTTTCTTAACGATACCTTGAATTCAATTTTGATGCAGTCTTTAAGGCCTAAAAAAGTAGTGATCGTTAATGATAATTCTTCAGACGGCACCGAAACTATCATTGATGATTTTTCGCTTAAAAATCCGAGCTTTATAAAGGTGAATGCCTCCTCGTCTGCCTCGCATATGCCCGGAAGCAAGGTAATCAGTGCCTTTAACAAAGGGCTTCAGCACCTGAATGAAAACTATGATTTTATTGTAAAATTGGATGCGGATATCATTTTGCCTCCGGATTATTTTGAAAAAATCGCCTTCATTTTTAAAGGGCACCCCAAAGTCGGGATTGCAGGAGGATTTGCCTACGAAAAGGATACTAACGGCAAATGGCAGCTCAATCATCCGATGGATAATGACCATGTTCGAGGGGCCTTTAAAGCATATTCCATAAGCTGCTTTACCGCCATAAATGGATTGAAGGCTGCGATTGGTTGGGATACCGTCGATGAACTTTTAGCACAATATCATGGTTTTGAAATCTACACCGATGCCAATTTAAAGGTCAAACATCTAAGGCCAACAGGCAACGCCTATGATCCAAAAGCACGTCTACTGCAAGGTAGGGCCATGTATACGATGCGTTATGGTGCCAGTATCAGTTGCATTGCTTCCTTAAAAATGGCCTGGAAACAGCGAAAGATCTCGGCTCTTTTTGACAACATGTATGGTTATCTTCTTGCCAAAAAGGAGAAAAACCACTATTTGGTGACCAAAAAAGAAGGCGAATTTATTCGAAAATTGAGGTGGACGAAGATGCGAAAAAAACTGATGTAAAAAAAAACATCCCGAAAAATCGGGATGTTTTTTACTATTCGGAATTCGACTAAATTCCCAATTCTTTTTTAACATCTGACAGGAGGTCTTTTCCTTTCGCGACGATCAAGCCACTTCCCGGTTGGGCATCAATGACATAATCATATCCTTGTGCCGCAGCCACTTTTTCAATGGCCGCCTTGGCCTTCTCTGAAATGGGAGCGAAAAGTTCCTGTTGTTTTTTCTGCATTTCTTGCTGGGCGTTTTGTTGGAACTCCCCGATGCTTTTCTCATAACCTTGAAGCTCTTGCGCCCTTTTTTCGTTCTCTTCCCTAGTTTTGGAGGCAGATTCATTTTGATATTGAGTTACCTTGTTCCTTAGTTCGGTCATTGAGTTTTCAAGATCGGCACTATAGGTTCCCTGGAGTTTTTTGAGTTCAGCTTCGGCCGTCTTCATTTCTGGCATTGCAGACAATAATTGAGTTACATCAATATGGGCAACCTTGCTTTGGGCATTAACAAATCCGGTAG
Source organism: Flavobacteriales bacterium (assembly GCA_038316335.1). Lineage (GTDB taxonomy): Bacteria > Bacteroidota > Bacteroidia > Flavobacteriales > Flavobacteriaceae > JALHST01. The sequence continues at coordinate 33,065 of JBBQAM010000040.1, read as the reverse complement.
CTGCTACGAACAAAACCAATGCTACGGCAATTTTCTTTACTTGTTTCATCTTAAATTTTATTTGTTTTTTAATTGTTAGTCCTGCCAGATGACAGGTGTAATTCGCCATTGATCAAGTCGATTCGAAGAATCGCGTACAATGACTCATTTCATGAGTTACTAGTTACTTACTTTTTTGAGCGTTACTTTATAAATGGGTAAATGAGTTGGTCTTAATTGATACTGTCATTTTCAATTTGCTTTTTATTTTCATCCTGAAGGCCCTTTCTTTTGGCTTCACGTTCTTCCAGCAATTTCTTTCTTCTTTCCTCGTAGGCCTTCTTGCGTTCCTCCCGAATCTTCAATTGTTCTGCCCTTTTTTCGTCAGCGGTCTTTTCTCGGGCCTCTTCAGCCTGCTTTGCCTTTTCCTGTCGTTCCAAAAGCGCATCGGTTGGAGCCTCATCGGTCTCGGTATCCCCTTGAAAATCATCAAGCTTACTTCTGGTATCCGCTTTTTTAGAAGGCGAACTTACTTTTCTCGTTCGAGAAATACCCCGTAATATTTGATCACTTATATCGAATCTTTTTTCGGAGTACAACATTACGACATCTGCCGATTTATCAAAAATAAAATCATATTTTTTATTAGCACCGATTTTTTGCACTTCATTGAATACCTGATCCTGAATGGGCTGTATCAATTGCCTTTTTTGAAGCACCAGGTCACCTTGCGGACCAAAGCGATCTTGTTGGTAATCTAACATTTCCTTTTCCAAAATTTGGATTTCCTCTTCCCGTTCATTGATCAACTCATCGGTGAGCAAGACCTTTTCGGCCATTAAATCCTTTTTCATTTGGTCGATGGCACTCTGCTTTTGTTGGATCTCGACTTTCCATTTTTGTGCCTTTGTCTCTAATTGCTCGCTGGCATCACGGTACTCATCGACGTTTTCAAGGATATATTCCATATCAACATAGGCAATACGCACCCCCCTAGCCTGGGCCCTGGCAAAGGTTGAAAATAGCACCAGCATAATTACCAAAAGAACGTTTGATTTCGTTATCATTATTTAATCGTTTTATCTCATAGAAAATACCGTGCCAAATTTACTAAAACTTTTAAAATGAATTAGTTAGCCTTTAGGGCAAAAATTTAAAGCACGATTAAAGAAAATAAACAAGTTCATCCTTTAGAATATGAATCGTATGCTATACCAACATACGGACTTCCATTTTCAAAATCAATCTTGTCCCAACCTACACCAGGCCGGCTTTTTTCTATTCGCTATTTGCGTTTATTTTTTTTAGTTAAAACTGCTGGCCGATAATGAAGTGTGTTTGCCATCCACTGGGTCCGGTTGAATTCGGGTTGGCATCCTTATCGAACCCATACCCAAAATCAATACCCAATAAGCCAAATGCCGGCATAAAAATACGCAGCCCCACTCCAGCCGATCGTTTTATTTGAAACGGATTAAAGTCCTGAAAATTGTTGAAAGCGTTACCACCTTCTAAAAAAGTGAGTCCATAAATGGATGCAGAGGGTTTTAATGTCAGTGGATAGCGCAGTTCCAAAGAGAACTTATTATAGACAAGTCCGCCTTCCTGCCTTCGAGTAATGGGGTCCACCGGCGTCAACGATTGATTTTCATAACCACGCAATTGTATAACGTCCCGGCCATCAAGGGTAAAATTGCCAAGACCATCACCTCCTACAAAAAAGCGCTCGAAGGGCACATCGCCTACATCATGGTTATAACTTCCTAAAAACCCGAATTCGGCATTAGATCGCAGCACCAAATCCCCGATCAAGGTCGTATACCAATCGCCTTTGAAATTCAATTTGTAGTATTCCAACCATTTAAACCGTTCCTCTTCCAATTTTTCCCTTCGACTATTCAGTACGGCTATTTGTGGGTCGCCAGACGCCAAGGTATTAAGTTCTTCCAGAATCGACGAGCTCTCATCACGTATGGCCTTAAAATCCTTATTACTAAACAGGGAATATGGGGGTGTCATCTTAGCGGTAATCTCAAAATTGGAGCCGCTACGGGGGAAGATACGACCCCCGGCCAAGGCGCTTCTATTGATGCCCAAGGTATAGGTAAATGAATTCGAACGGCCATTACCGAAACTAAACAAGCCGATATTATAATTCTTAAAATCATACACCTGATACCCTAGGGAATGGGATACAATAAAATAATCATCGGGCCATTGCACTTTTTTGGCAAGTCCGGCTGAAATTCCCGTTATGGCAAACTGTCTGGACTTATCGATATTTCGTGTCACAAAATCATAAGAGAACTGTTGGGTCCTGGAGATCGATAAGTTGAAACGTACTGGTTTCACGCCGCCCAGCCAAGGTTCCGAAAAGTTCAAGCTATACACCCTAAAGGTACGACTGGCCTGCAAGCGAAGGGCGAAACTTTGACCATCTCCCATTGGCACCGGTTTGTACGCCTCGCCTTTAAGAAGGTTCTGGATTGAAAAGTTACTGAACGAAAGGCCCAAGGTGCCAATAAAACCACCCCCACCGTAGCCTCCTTGTAATTCGATTTGACTAGAGCCCGATTCGACTAGGTTATAATTGATATCGACCGTACCCTCGTTTGGGTTGGCATTCTGCACATCGGGTTTGATCTGCTCGGCATCGAAGAAACCCAACTGACCCAATTCACGAATACTTCGAATGATATCCGACTTGTTGTAACGTTGCCCGGGCCGTGTTCGCAATTCCCTAAAAATTACATGATCATTGGTCTTATCATTCCCTTCTACCGTCACATGGTTCAGAAAGGTCTCTTTCCCCTCGATAATCCTTATTTCAAAGTTGATCGTGTCGTTCTCGGCCGAGACTTCGACCGGATTGATACTTGAAAATAGGTACCCATTGTTCTGATAGAGATTGGTCAAGTCTATGGCATCTGGTTTCGTGTCATCCGCGATGCGTTTTCGAAGTAGTACCCCGTTGTAGGTGGCCCCTTTTTTAATGCCTAGCACTGCGGCCAATTCCCGATCCGTATAAACACTGTTGCCAATAAAATCGACGTCACCGAAGTAATACTTGTCGCCTTCCTCTACCTTTATTTTAATATCGATGTTATTTTCATTCCTTTTAATAATGGTGTCAGATAGAACACGGGCATCCCTGAAACCGTTTTCAGCATATTTGTCGACCAACAAAGTCAGGTCGGTCTCATAATCATCCGCTATAAACTTCGACTTTTTCCAAAATCGACCAAATCGCTTTTCCTTGGTTTTTTTAAGTGCCTTCTTTAATTTTTTGGAAGATAGCTGCTCATTCCCTTCAAAAACGATATCCTTTATTTTTACCTTATCGCCTTTTTTAATATTGATGACCATGCTCTCGCTGTTTTCGCCAATCGAGTCCTTGGCAGTTGCGATTGTGACATTGGCATTAAGATAGCCTTGCTTTTTATATTTATTCTGCAGATAGTTTTTTGTATTGGCTATAAGGCTTTCGGTGATTTTTTTACCCTTTTTAAGATCGGTATCCTTTAGGATATCAGCTATTTTTCGCTTTTTAACCCCATAGATGGTAACATTTGATAGTGTGGGGCGTTCAAGGATGTTGAGTTCCAAATAGATATTTTCACCTTGGATGTCGGTAACGAAAACCTCAATGTCACTAAAGAGTTCTAGGCCCCACAATTTATTGATGACGGCACTGATCTGATCGCCGGGAATCGTGATGGGCTGCCCTACACGAAGGCCCGTATATGTCTTTACGGTCTGTTCGTTATAACTTTGAAGACCTGTTACCTCTAGACCAGCAAGGATGTATTTTTTACCGTCCTCATAGGAGGTCTCCTGTGCGGTAGAAAATGCTGTGATTAAAAGTAGTAGGAGGGTAAATACTGGTTCAAGGGATATGAACCGTTTCATATCGCTAGTTGAGTTGTTCGCTAGTTTTTCCAAATCTTCGTTCTCTGTTCTGGTAATTCTTTATGGCCTCTACCAAATGGTGTTCTTTAAAATCGGGCCAAAAAACTTCAATAAAATATAGTTCGGCATAGGCTATCTGCCAAAGCAAAAAATTGCTGATCCTATGTTCCCCACTGGTACGGATTAGCAAATCTACATCAGGCAAATCGTGCGTGTAAAGATGGTTATTTATAATGGTTTCATCAATACTTTCGGGAGAAATTATATTATTTTTAACTTTGATCGAGATACACCGTAAGGCGTTCTTCAATTCCTCCCTGGCACCATAATTCAAGGCCAAGGTCAGAGTCAGTCCTCTATTTTCCTTTGTCTTTGACATTACCTCGTTCAACTCTTTGAAGGCCTTTTTAGGAAGGTATGAAATGTCGCCGATTGTGTTAAGTCGTACGTTGTTTTCTTGAAATGTATTCAATTCTTGCCGGAGGGACGCCACCAACAAGTTCATTAAGGTATCTACTTCTAGTTTGGGTCTTTTCCAATTCTCGGTCGAGAAGGTATACAGTGTAAGAAATTCAAGTTTCAGTTTTACAGAACTCTCAACAATGTTTCGAACCGTGGTTACGCCATTTTCATGGCCGAAAATACGATGCTTGCCACGTTCCTTGGCCCACCGCCCATTGCCATCCATAATGATAGCAATATGTCTAGGGAGGTTTGTGCCTGTAATTTCATTTATAGTGCTCATGAATAGACTTACTGAAAACAATCTTTACATACAACTCTGCCAAAGGTGTAAGTTAAGGTAACTCCCGAGAAAACATACCAATCATCACTAAAAATATTTCCAAATTGAAACTCCTCAAAATTTGACCCTACAGGATTGCTAGCATCCAAATTATCGGTAAAGGTATATCGAGCGCCGACTTCAGCCCCTAGAATAAAAAGTTGGTTTAACCTTATTTTAAAACCCACGGTCATGGGGATGGCAAACGACCCATCCCTTTGATTCAAGGAGACCAATTGCCCTGCGCTAATATAATTATAGTCATAGCGAAAATAGGTCACGCCTGTATATAAATAAGGTGTAAAGGCCGGTCCTAATTGATGGAGGTTATATTCGATGAAGTTAAATTCCAACCCGGCTGAGGCTTCGAAGATCGAATTATCGACCACATACCCCCTTTGTTGTCGTGATGTCATGTTCGATTTTGAATCATCTGCCGTGAATTTACCATAGATCATGCTGGCACGCCAAGCATATCGCTTGCTTTTATTCCATTTGAACAACCCCCCAAAGGCAAGGTTCGAAGGCAAAATAAAATTAGTACGTCCTACGTCCCCGATATTATTAGCCCCACCGAGGAAGGCACCAATCTCATAGGTTTGCGCATGTACTGCGACACTGGTCAAGAATAGAAATAGGATGATACATTTCCTCATAGATCGTAAAAGTTTGCAAAAGTAATCATTTGAAGCCATTTAAACACGCTTAGCAAGTAAATGCGCCCATAGGATAAACAGGATTTGCAGGCATTTATTGTTCGCTCAAGTTGTCAATTGCGCCTATCCTCGCCCCATAATAATTTATTGCGCAATGTTTTGAGGAAACTCTCTGAAGGGTATTCGATCATTTTAATAGTGAAGTCAGCCTTTTTTACTATAATTTCCTTTCCATTTTCCAAGGAGGCTATTCGGGAATCAAGGGAAACCAAGTGGTTTTCCTCCCGGCCAGAAACTTTTAACCGTATGACCGTTTCATCGGAAATCACCAAGGGTCTTGCATTCAAATTATGAGGTGCTATTGGCGTTAGCACCAGTGATTTTGCCGTCGGGACGATCACCGGCCCTCCGCAGCTGAGCGAATATCCAGTAGAACCCGTAGGGGTTGATATGATCAACCCATCTGCCCAATACGATGTCAAATATTCATCATCCAAGTAGGTCTCAACGGTTATCATAGAGGTCGTGTCCTTTCTACTGACCGTTACCTCGTTCAAGGCAAAATTCAGTTTTCCAAAATCGGGAATCGCGGTATCGGCAATAACGGTTACCAAACTTCTTTCAACGATCGAGAAATCACCCTTTACAAATTCCTGAACCACTTTACGTACATCTTCCTTCTTAAAGGTCGACAGAAAACCCAATCTCCCGGTATTGACTCCCACGATTGGGATGCCCAATCTGCCAACATAGGTCGTAGCGCGTAAAATGGTACCGTCACCGCCAAAACTGACGAACATGTCAAACGAGGCATCCAAGCCTTTATCATGGTTAAAAGTGGTATAGGTATGTGCGATTTTATTGGAAAAAAAATGGGCGTAAAAATCCTCTTCGATTGCTATAACCGCCTCTATTTTATGAAGTTCGTCAAGGAATTCAAGCACATAACCCAGTGTGCTATCTTGATAGGTCTGACCATAGATAGCAACCTTCATCGGGTTAAACGTTTAGATATTTATCCAAATAATCAGATCGTTGCTTTAGATCTTCCAGGAACATGTCATCCTGATTACCAAAAAGAATGCTATAATTGTAACGCCTAAAAGTCTGTATGATCTCATTAAGCCGTGCGGTACCGACTTTTAGGGTTATCTGAATAACATCACTACGCATATCGGTGATAAAGGCACCGATAAGTTTTGCATTGTTACTTTCAACGATTTGTGCAATTTCACTAAACGAATAGTCTTTTATTCCTTTGGCCACAACGATGATGCCCCCGGGCTCCGTAAAAAAAGGGGTATCGATGAATACACTGATAACTGTGGTAAGGTCATAATAACCGATTACTTCTTCTTGCTCGTCCAATACAGGCACAAGATTGGCCTCATTGCGCGCGAATACCTCAATGACATCGAGCCAATTTGAATCTTTGCGAACGAAAAATGTTTCGAGATTATAACGAAAGTCGCCTATTTTCTGGTCAGATGTGACGGTAGTTAAATCATTTTCATCTAAAACGCCAACAAATTTCTTATTTTCGACAATGGCCACATGCGAAAAACTCCCATCCTTAAAAAATTTAAGCAATTTCTTAGCGGGGTCTCCGACCTTGAATATCGGCAATGTCGATACGATAAGTTTCTGAATCTGCATAATTTAAAATATAACGCAAAATAATGATTTTAAATATCAAAAGGCATGCCTAATTCGTATTTTTACGCATGTTTTGAAGCCAAGAGAAGGTATGACCCGATTAAGTGTTAACGTGAATAAAATTGCCACTTTAAGAAATTCCCGTGGCGGGGATGTCCCAAATTTGATCAAAGTCGTTAGGGATTTGGAAGCCTTTGGGGCTGAGGGTATAACGATTCATCCGAGACCAGATGAGCGGCATATTCGTTATCAGGATGCCAGGGACTTAAAGAAAGTGGTCACTACAGAATTCAATATAGAAGGAAATCCTATACAAAAATTTATGGACCTCGTACTTGAAGTTTGCCCGACCCAAGTGACCCTTGTTCCCGACGCGGTCGATGCCATTACCTCTAATACCGGCTGGGATACGATAAAACACATGAGTTTTTTGAAGGAAATTATCGGGATCCTTAATAAAAAAGGTATTAGAACTTCGATTTTCGTAGATTCCGATGTGCGTATGGTGGAAGGCGCCGCAGAAACTGGGACTGATCGCATAGAGCTTTATACCGAAAGCTATGCGAAAAAATTCGCCCAAGGTGACCCAAAGCTTGCCATCCAGCCATTTGTGGCGGCTGCTGTGGCCGCCCATTCACTAAATCTGGGCATCAATGCCGGTCATGACCTTAATCTGGATAACATTCGACATTTTAGCAACCATATCCCCCATCTTTTGGAGGTATCAATCGGACATGCATTGATATGCGAATCCTTGTATTTCGGTTTGGACAACGTCATTAAAATGTATTTGCATAAACTTAAATAATGCCCATTTTACATTCCAAAATACTAGGTACCGGTAGGCCGTTGATCATTTTGCACGGTTTTCTGGGCATGTCTGATAACTGGAAAACCATGGGGTCACTGTATGCCGAGAATGGGTTTTGTGTGCATCTTTTAGATTTGCGCAACCATGGACACAGTTTTTGGTCGGAAGATTTTGACTATGCCTTTTTAACCGAAGACCTACGGCAGTATTTAATGCACGAACATCTTGAACACGTAGGTCTGATCGGGCATTCAATGGGCGGTAAAGCAGCAATGCATTTCGCGTGTAAATATCCAAATCGTATCGAAAAGTTGATCGTTGCCGATATCGCACCTAAATATTATGCGCCCCATCACCAAACTATCTTGAATGGCCTCACTGCCCTTGATTTCAATCTGACCCACACACGAAGCGACGCGGATAGTGCCTTGAAAAAATATATTGGCGATGTTGGGACCCGACAATTTCTCTTAAAAAACCTGTATTGGAAGGATAAAGGGCAGTTAGCATTTCGATTCAACCTTGCGGTCTTGAGGGAAAAAATGCCCGAAATTGGTCAGAATATAGACGATGACGCCGTTTATGAAGGCCCGACACTTTTTTTAAAAGGCGCCAAATCAGGCTATATCTCGGATGAGGACATCGGGATAATTAAACAGCATTTTCCGAACGCGACTTTGGAAATTATTGATGATGCCGGCCATTGGCTGCATGCAGAGAATCCCCAACAGTTTTTTTCCAAATCAATGGCCTTTCTTGGGCACTAAAAAATGGGGAGTTCTTTCCCCTATAATCCGCATAAATTTATACTTTTGATAAGCGACTGAATTAATTCAGGGACGAACCTAATTAAAACCGGTTATCATGAAACTTATCGTCAGAATACTTCTTACTGCCCTTGCAGTGGTCCTCTTATCTAAAATTTTACCTGGCGTATCGGTGGTATCCTATGCTACCGCGATTCTTGTTGCCATTGTTTTAGGCCTTTTGAATCTTATCGTAAAGCCTATTTTGATACTCTTGACGCTTCCGGTCACCTTGATTACTTTTGGCCTTTTTCTACTGATCATTAATGCGCTTATCATACTGATGGCGGGCTATTTTATTGCCGATTTCCATGTTGACGGTATTTGGTGGGCGTTGCTTTTCAGTTTATTACTGTCATTTTTACAATCGATCCTTTTTTCGCTATTAAAGGAAGATTCATAACCCCAAGGAAACATTTCATGGTCTCACTTAAAAAGTTGTCAAGCTGCATAAAATGTAGTATTTTTGCATCCCTTTTATACAAGCAAAATAGATATTTAAATGAATATTACCAAGGAACAAATCGATAATCTGAATGCGGTCTTAAAGGTCGCGATAACCAAGTCTGACTATCAGGACAAGGTAGATACCATTCTCAAGGATTACAGAAAACAGGCAAATATTCCTGGGTTTAGAAAAGGACAGGTACCGATAGGGCTCATTAAAAAGCAATATGGAAAGGCTATTTTGGTCGATGAGGTCAATAAGCTCCTACAAGACAATCTCAATAAATACCTCACTGAAGAAAAGTTGGATGTACTTGGAAACCCGCTTCCTAAACAACAGGATAATTTTGATTGGGCCGCCGAAGAATTAGCATTTGAATTCGAATTGGGTCTGGCCCCGGATTTCGAAGTTCCATTAAAACTTAAGAAACCGGTAACGCATTATAAGATCATTGCCGACAAAAAAATGATCGACGAGCAAGTCGAGCGCATCCAAAGACAATACGGGAAGCTTGTTTCCAAGAATAAAGTCGGAAAAAAGGATGAATTAAGCGGGACCTTTAAAAATGAGGCGGCCGAAATCGACCACAAAGCTACCTTGGAAATCGAAAAGGTAAAAGGCAAAAAGGCATTAGAGAGTCTTTTGGAAAAAAAGGTCGGGGACACTGTTTCCTTGAGTACCAAGGGACTTTTCAAGGAAGAGTATCTCTTATCAAGCGCATTGGGCATTTCTCAGGAAAAAGCCGACAAACTGAACATTACCGTAGATTTTACCATCTCTGAAATCAACGAAAGGGAACCGGCAGTGTTGGACCAAGAACTTTTTGATAAACTTTTTGGAAAAGATGCTGTGAAATCGGAGAAAGAATTAAAACAACGCATAAAGGAAGATTCGGAAAAGCAATTTGAACAACAGGCAGACCAAAAACTGTTGAACGATGTAACCGAGTATTTCATTGATACCATAAAATTCGATCTACCATCTGAATTTTTGACCAAGTGGATCCAAATGACCGGCGAAAAACCGCTGACCGAGGAACAAGCAGGCGAAGAATATGAAAAATCTGAAAAAGGACTTCGCTATCAATTGATAGAAGGCAAAATAATCAAGGACAACAACATACAAATACAGTTCGAAGAGTTAAAGGAATTTGCCAAAGGCTTTATAAAATCGCAAATGGCCCAATTTGGTCAATTGAACCCGAAGGAGGAAGAGCTAGATAACATTGCTGCCCGTGTATTAGGCAATCAGGACGAAGTCAAAAGATTGTCGGAACAATTGATGAGCCAAAAACTGTTGGGGCTGTATAAGGAAAAGGTCAATTTTAAAACAAAGGAAGTAACCTACGAAAATTTCATTAAGGAAGTTTACGGTTAGACGCCTAATCGACCTGGTATAAAGAATCGTACCAACCTTTCGCTTTTAAGCCATTGACGGCATCGTAAATAAGCGCCAAGTCTCGGCTTTCAAAAGCTTCAGACCCTTATAAATTCGGCCGCCACTAAAAATAATTAAGTATCTTTACGGTGCCGAAATACGATTTTCGGCACCTTTTTTATCTATTAAAATTGAGCAAAAACCCATGAATTACGCAAAAGAATTCAAAAATTTCGCAACAAAGGATCAGGGCATCAATAGTATGTACTATGATCAAATACTGAGCAGCATGTACCCTATGAACATGACGCCTAATATTATAGAAGAACGACAACTGAACGCCATCGCGATGGATGTGTTTTCGCGATTGATGATGGATCGGATTATTTTCCTTGGGACAGGCATCAATGATCAAGTGGCGAATATCGTTCAGGCACAATTGCTTTTTCTTGAAAGTGCCGACGCATCAAAGGATATCCAGATATATATTAATTCACCTGGTGGCAGTGTTTATGCGGGATTAGGTATTTATGATACCATGCAGTTTATCAAGCCTGATGTGGCCACGATATGCACGGGAATGGCAGCTTCGATGAGTGCCGTTCTATTATGTGCCGGAAAAAAAGGCAAACGCAGCGGACTTACCCATTCAAGGGTAATGATACATCAACCGATGGGCGGGGCACAGGGCCAAGCGAGCGATATAGAAATTACTGCACGGGAAATATTGAAGTTAAAAGAAGAACTATACGAGATCATCGCCAAACATTCGGGCCAATCACTAGATAGAATTCATGATGACAGTGATAGGGACTATTGGATGAAGGCCGATGAAGCCAAAAAATATGGGATGATCGATGATATTTTAGTAAGGGATAAAGCATAAATTCGACAAATAACACGTTTATTCACTTTGCCGTGCGCTAAAAGTGAACCAAAATGTATATTCTTTCGTTAGTATATGCAAGAAACTGATTTTTATGGCCAAGGAAAATTTAGAATGTTCGTTTTGTGGAAGGAAAAAGCCTGAGACCAATCTTTTGATTGCCGGTTTGGACGCACATATATGTGATCGCTGTATTGAGCAAGCACATGGTATTGTTGCCGAGGAATCGAAACAGACCAAAACAAACGATCTTTCCTCAGAATTGGTATTGAAGAAACCCCTAGAGATCAAGGAGTTTTTAGACACTTTCGTCATCGGACAGGAACGTACGAAAAAGGTAATGTCAGTAGCGGTCTACAACCATTACAAAAGGCTTCTTCAACCTACTTCGAAAGACGACGTTGAAATACAGAAGAGTAATATCATAATGGTAGGGCAGACCGGTACAGGGAAGACCCTAATGGCAAAGACCATTGCAAGAATGTTGAATGTGCCACTAGCCATCGTAGATGCGACCGTTTTGACCGAAGCAGGTTATGTAGGCGAGGATGTAGAAAGCATCCTGACGCGCTTGTTACAGGCAGCCGATTATAATTTGGAAAAAGCCGAACGTGGCATCGTATTTATCGATGAAATCGATAAAATCGCCCGGAAAAGCGATAATCCATCGATTACTCGTGACGTTTCAGGGGAGGGTGTGCAACAGGGCCTTTTAAAATTGTTGGAAGGCACCCTTGTAAATGTTCCGCCCAAAGGAGGACGCAAACACCCAGATCAGAAGTTTATTGAGGTAAATACCGAAAATATTCTCTTCATAGCCGGCGGGGCCTTCGATAGCATCGAAAGGATCATCACGAAGCGACTCAATATGCAAGCGGTAGGCTATAGTGCATCGAGAGCCGATGACCATTTGGATGAATCGAATATTTTGCAATATATAATTCCAAGGGATTTGAAGGAATTCGGATTGATCCCTGAAATCATCGGAAGATTACCGGTTCTTACGTATATGAATCCATTAGACGAGGAAACGCTCAGGGCGATTCTTACCGAACCGAAAAATGCCATCATAAAGCAATATGAGAAACTGTTCGCAATGGATGGCATAACCTTTACGATTACAGAGCAGGCCTTGGATTACATCGTACATAAAGCCATTGAATACAAACTTGGTGCAAGAGGTCTTCGATCGCTTTGCGAAGCCATATTTACCGATGCCATGTTCGAGATGCCCAGCACGGGGGAAACCACGTTCAAGGTTACCAAACCCTATGCCGAGAATAAACTCTCCTATGAAACCATTAAAAAACTAAAAGCGGTCTCCTAGAAGACCGCTTTTGGTTCTATATCAATTTCGAACCCGAAGGTTACACTACTTTTTTCAAGGTCGTATCGTGGTGGGTAACCGAATTCAATAAATCAAGGCATACTTTCCTGATAATTTTTTCATCGGAATAAAGGGTAGTTCCAAAATTAGGGATTACCTCAATTTCGACACCCACTTTGTGTGTCCAACTACTTGTAGGAAGTATCAGTTGATTTTGGCCATAAAGTAAGGTCATCGGAATATCGGGTTTTTCATTTTCGAATTGCAGCCATCCAGGGGAAACCGCATACAATGATTTTATGGGAAGGCCTTTCAAAGCTGCTTTCCAAGCGACCGTTCCGCCTACACAGAATGCCAAATAATGACTGGATACGGATTCCTTTTTTAAGAGATGGGCCACGGCGGTATCAATGCCATCCTGCATATAATCTGCACATATATTTTCTTCGGTATAGTGCACGGGGTCTAGGTTGGCCAATTGCATCATATCATAAAATTCAATTTTATAATATTGTTGAAGATACCCAAGGTAGGAGGTTATCCACATACCTTTTTTAATCCCCCACATATCTGACAAAATAACAAGTCTCTCTGTCATAATAATACGTTTAATTTTAGTCGTAAGGTTAAATTCGAGTTCAAATTGTGCATTTAATAAGAGATACTACTATTTATTTGTTGATTGGGAACAATTCTTCGATGTAGTCACTTTTAAGTGCTAAAAAGCGCCTTAAAATTCGCCCGAAACAACTTATGGTTAAATAGAAAATCAATACCACAAAAAAGCGAACGCCTTTTACGAGAACACTTGAAAAAAGTACGGCCGGCAAAACGCATAAAATCAAATCTTTTCTCATAATCCGGTAAACTTAAATGTTCAGAATTCTAATAAACCCCGCTAGGAAAATAATTAGTGTTCTTATCTATTAAGGTTGCAATGCAATAAAACACCCCCGTGCCTAATACCGATAAAGCGATAGTTTGGCCTACTGAAAACCTACCATGACGAATGGTAAGAATCTTTGATACGGGTATTGGTAAGATAGTATTGGGCAATTGTAGTGTTATGAGACTATCATTCGATGCTACTACCTTTCCCTCCCATGCATTTGAACCGAGAGTTTCGATTTTGTACCTTTCTCCGGGTACTGGCAATTGCATGGATAGATCAACGGCTCGATAGCTATAACAGCTTGAGAAAAGGAGGGTCAGTACCAAGAGCGAAATTTTTGTTTTCATAAGTATATGATTAGAATTATGAGCTGAAATTACGTTCTCGATACGATGGATCGTCCCAAATCCTCCAAATTGGAAAAAACCGGACAAAACCAATTTTAATCCGCAAACGACTTTCTGTATTGGGTCGGGGTTTGTCCGGTGAATTTTTTAAAGGCAGTATAAAAAGTAGATTTTGAATTAAAGCCGCATTCCAGGCCAATTGCCACAATGGTATATGGGGCGAAACTTTCATCTGCCAAGAACTTCTTGGCCTCCGTTACGCGCAAATTATTTACATAATCCGGGAAATTACCTCCAGTATGGGTGTTTACTAATTTGGAAAGACTGCTGATACCAATAGCCATTTCATCCGACACCTGTTCGAGGCTCAAATTAGGATCAAGATATTTTTGTTGTTCGCATATGTAGTCGTTGACCAACTTAAAGGTCTTTTCCTCCTTTTGAATTTTTCGGGCGTGTTTCAAATGATCTTGCACATCGATATCCCGCACCTGCGGGTCCTTCCGGATTTCCTTACGGAGGAGAATACGGTCTTTCATTATAATATAGCGGAAGAAAGCCTGGTACCCTACCCAATAAATCAATAGTGAAGATCCCAGGCGCAAGGGATAATAGCTATAAGGTGCCCTAACTATACTGGTAATATTAAAGAAAATGGCCAGCATCCATAGCAGAAAAACACCACCCCCGAAATACATGAACCTTTTGATCCATAAAAGATCATCAAAAGCCAATATCTGACTATACAGGGAACGATAATTAAACAATAAACGAATTGATTTGATAAATAGAAACATTGAATAGGTTAACGCGATGATATCCTCGCCCATATTGTAATCAGAAATACCCTGCTCACTGATCAATCCCTGTGAGGCCATTCCTAGGACAATCATCCGGGCCAAAATGGCCAATACGAAGAGAATTCCTGAAAATATTAGAAAATGCCGCCTTTTTTTTTGAAGTTCGAGGTAATAAATTAAAAAAACATAAAACATGGGCACGATCAGGATGTACCAAGGCGCTAGGAAATGGCGTATAAAAAAATTCGTGCTGATCAAATTCTTCTCAACCCACCATGATTGCAGATTGTTCAGGGAGATGAAAAGGACAAAAAGGTTTAAAAATAATACGGGCCGTTCTATTTTTTTTCTAGAAAGTAGTGTGGCGATGTTAAAGACAAATCCTTGAATGGCCCCAGCGATCATCAGAAAATTGAACAAGGCGGTCGCGTTCATTGCAGTTTGGCTACATAATAACTAATCGAATATACGATTATTTGTTCATCACCAAGAGTTCTTCGAGGTAGTCTCTGGTATTCGATAATCTCGGTATCTTATGCTGGCCGCCTAACTTATTCTTTGACTTTAACCAATCATAGAAAAGGTTTTCACGGGCAACATGTACTTTTGGCATTTTTAGGGTACTATTATTAAAGCGTTTGGCCTCATAGTCAGAATTAAGTGATTTAAGGGCGTTATCAAGTACTTCAATAAAATAATCCAACTCTTCTGGAGGCTTCCTGAATTCAATTATCCACTCATGGGCACCTTTCTCTCTTCCTGACATAAATATAGGCCCAGCTGTATAATCCTTAATTTCAGCTCCGGTTTTTCTACAAATATTTTTTAAGGCCTCCTCTGCATTTTCAATGATGAGCTCCTCCCCAAATACGTTTATATGATGTTTGGTACGCCCCGTGACCTTGATACGGTAAGGGCTAGTTGATGTGAACCGAACGGTATCGCCTATCTTATAGCGCCATAGACCGGCGTTCGTACTTATAACGATTGCATAGTTCTTGTCAAGTTCTACCTGCCATAAGGGAATGGCTTTTTGAGACGCGGTTCCGTATTGGTCCATCGGAATAAACTCATAAAAAATACCATAATCCAACATCAGTAAAAGATCATCGGCATTGTTGCGGTCCTGAATGGCGAAAAAACCCTCGGAGGCATTATAGATTTCATAGTATTTGAAGCTTTTTTTGGGAAGTAACTTATGGTATTGATCCTTGTAGGGATTAAAACTAACCCCCCCATGAAAATATACCTCTAAATTTTCCCATATCTGAAATAAATGGTCCTTGCCCGTTTCTTCGATTACGTTGTTCAGCAATACAAGCATCCACGAAGGCACTCCCGCCAGGCTGGTCACGTTTTCATGGGTGCTTTCATGAATGATGGCCCTGAGTTTACTCTCCCATTCGCTCATGAGGGAAACCTTACTGCTTGGGGTGCTGCTGAACTCGGCCCACAGGGGCATATTATCTATCAAAATGGCCGATAGATCTCCAAAAAAAGATCCATTGTCCTCGTAAAGTTCTTTGCTTCCGCCCAATCGAAGGCTTTTTCCTGTGAAAAGCTGTGAATTTTCGTTATTATTCAAATAGAGGCATAAGAGATCTTTGCCCGATTTATAATGGCAATCCTCAAGCGCCTCGGCACTAACAGGTATAAATTTGCTTTTGGCATTGGTGGTACCACTGCTCTTGGCGAACCATTTAATCGAAGTCGGCCAAAAAAGATTCTGTTCGCCCCTTCGGGTACGGGTGATACTTGGTTCGATCTCTTCATAGGAAACGATGGGAAGCCTTTCGCGAAACGTATCATAATTAGCTATCGATTCAAAATCGTATTTCTTTCCGATTTCGGTATCCTCTGCTATTTCCAATAACTGATTCAATACCTCTACCTGTACTTCCGCCGGGTATTTCAAAAAAAGCTCTATCTGGTGAAAGCGTTTTTTTATTAACCAGGAAGCAATGGAATTAAAAAGCGTTATGGGCATTTTTAGGTATCTTTATACGTCTAAATTTAGTTCTAATAAAGATCATTTTCAAATCAATTTTTAAATCGTGAAACCGTGAAACAATACGAAGGGGTATTCAAAAAAATGCAGACCGAGATTGGGAATCCGATCCAATATTATATGATTTTTGAAAATGACTTTTTGAACCTCAACCAGGTATTGGATAAGACATTGCAGATCAATTTTATTAAATACCAATGTTTGAATTGTGGTTTGGATCGGCCCATCTTCAGGCAAGGTTTTTGTAAAACCTGTTTTTTTGATATACCGTCGGCCGGGGATTGGATCATGCGTCCTGAGCTCAGTACAGCCCATTTGGGGAAGGAGGATCGAGACCTGGAGTATGAAAAGAAGGTGCAATTGCAGCCTCATATTGTGTATTTAGCGAACTCAAGTACGGTTAAGGTAGGAGTTACCCGTAAATCACAGATCCCAACACGATGGATCGATCAAGGGGCCCATGAGGCCATCGCAATCGTAGAAACACCCAATCGTTACTTGGCAGGCATTACCGAGGTGGCCCTTAAGGAGCATATTGGGGACAAGACCAATTGGCGAAAAATGCTGACCAATCAAATCGTGGATGAAGATCTGACGGAATGGCGCAACTCCTTGAAGCAATATATTCCTGAAGAAGCAATGGCTTATTTTATCGCAGATAATGGCGAGATGCATTTAGAATTTCCGGTACTTCAATATCCCAATAAAGTAACAAGTCTCAATCTGGATAAAACCCCGAAATACACTGGCATCCTCAAAGGAATCAAAGGGCAATACCTTATTTTCGAAGACAATACCGTGTTCAATGTTCGGGGCAGTGAGGGATACTATGTATCGCTCGCTATTAATTGACGGAGTCTTTTTTGACGGGTTCCTTTTTCTTTTTCCCTAAAAAGCCACCCAATACTTCCTTGGCCTTGTCTTTTACGATATCCTGTTCTTTTTTTGCGGGTGTCGAGTCATTTTTGGCCACGACAGAGTCTTGCTTCTTTGTGCCCAAAATACCGGTGAGAACGTCCTTCACCCCCTCAGTGGTCGGATTATCCCTTTTTGTCGAATCCCGTTTGGCCTGGTTGCCCGCCAAGATGCCCCCGATCAAATCCTTGGCCTTATCCTTGCCTTGATTAAGGAGTTTTTGTTTTTCGATGTCGATCAATTGATTCGTCAGGTTTTTGACCCCTGAACTTAAGTCGGTACTGATCTGTGGGCTATTATATACGCCGCCGATGGAGGCAATTACCGGAATTGTCAGATTTTGGAGAGCCTTATCATCGATCTTGGCTATTAAATTGTTTATTTCCTTTCCTAAATATTTTGAAGGCACTTCAAAGGTTGCCGTATAGTTTAATTTTTTATCGAACGTATGGCTTCCGGCCACGTTGATGGCAATATCCTTATACATAATGGTAAACGGTTTTACGGTAACCACCCCATCTTTAAAGGATAATTTGGTCTTCAGATCATTCAGGTCTAATTGCTTCAAATCGATAAAATCAAGTTTATTCACCAAGGCCGTTAACAAAGGTGCCGAATCGGTATTGATGCTCTTGGTCATGATGTCTGCAAAGATATTTCCGCTCAACGTTAGCAGGTCAGGCACCAAATCATCGGTCAAATTACCGGAGAGTTCAATATCGGAGTTTAACGAACCCTGCAATATCTGGGCTATGGGTGCCAGGGCCTTAAAGAGCTCCAATGATTTAAAGGTCTCCCCGATCTGTAACTGTGACATGTCTAATTTCATGGCAAATGTAGGGGTAGCATTTTTGGTGGATACCTCCCCGTTAAGTGCCAAATTCCCGTCAAAAATTGAAGAAGTCATGTTGGTCAGGGTCGCCTTTTCGTCTTTGATACGAAGATTCCCTTTAACATTTTTCAAGGTCAGATTATCATAGAGTACGGTATTGGCCGAAGCCTGGATGTCGGCATCCAAAAACGATGGGATCTTGATTTTTTCCTCTATTTTGTTCGTTTTGGCCGTCGTGTCGGTCGAACCAACGTTTGTTTGTGAAGTGTCTTCTGCCACCATAAAATCATTCAAGGCGAAGGTATTCGATGTGAGGTTGAAATTTCCCTGCACTTCTTCATTATTGAACATGAACCCTAACAGGTTGTTAATCGTTCCGGTGGCATCAAAATCAGTTTTCCCGGTAGATCCCTTTAATTCATTCAAGGTTACTGTTTTGGGATTAAAGGTAAGTGCGGCAATGCTCAGTTTTACGGGATGTGGGAATTCCGCCGAATTGTATTCAAAGTCCCGTATGCTCATGGCACCCTTCGTATCAGTTTTTTCATACTGCTTTTTTTCAATGGAAGCCATGTCGAAAGCGGTTGTTATATCGGCGCTCAAGAGGCCTTTCAAATTCAGGTCTGCAGGAACCGGATAGGCCTTAGAGATGTTCGCCAAGTTCATTTTGCCATCTATATGGGCATTCACCTTGGTATTTCCCATTAAGTCCTTGATTTTGGCGGTCATATTAAATCGATCTTCATCGATCATGAACGACAATTTATCAATGTCGACATAGGTGTCCTCGACGATGCCCGTTGTATTGACGATCTTTGTATCGATGAATACATTTCTGACCGATTTGGGGAGGTCTGGATACTTGAAAGAGGCATTTTCAGAATTGATCTTTATGGAAAACATAGGAATGTGAAGATCGTCAACAATGCCGTTGAATTTACCCTCGACCACAAAATTTCCGGATGTCTTTACATTTTCGATATTCTTGGCATATTCCTCTGGGAATATGGCCAGGAAGTTCTTAAAATCAGAGGAAGGGGTTTTAAAACTGATATCGACCTCTTGGTTCTCGTCGTTTAACTTGACAAAGCCATTGAAAACTAGGGGTAATTGATTCACCACCGCCTTATTTTCCAAGAAAGTGTATTTACTTTCGTTCAAATCGATACCGATCAGGGCATCCCATTTGATCTTATTTTTAGTAAGGTAGTTCGTACTGTCCATTTCGAACGAAATCAATGCATTGGTATGGGTATCCAATTGGGATTTTTCGAGTGAAAGGTCGCCTGTGCCGCTATGTTGAATATCGCTCAAGTCAAAGTGTATGTTGGCTGCCTTATCATTATAGGAGATGCTTGAATTGGTTATTTCGTACGATTGTAGGTCTAATGAAAACCCGTTGGCTGATTCGGACTGGGGGACATCTCCTTCGGAAGTTTTGGTAATATCGTAATTGGCATTTTCGGCTTCATCGACGATTACGTTCAGTTTTGCGCCATCGATTAACAGGCTTTTGATCCCTAGGGGTTCACCAGCACTTTTGAACAATTCGCCAATGCCCATCTTCAAGGCTACTTTTTTAGAGGCGAAGAGCGTATCTCCCTCGAATGGGGCTTTATTTATAAGGGTCAGCTCATTGAGTTGCACTTCGGCATTCGGAAAACTGCCGAACAAGCTCAAATCGGCATCTTTAAAATCAAGGGTCGCATTGACATTATTGTTTACATTGTTTCGAATGATATCCCCTATTTTAGCTTCGAGCAAAAAGGGAGCGGCGATTAAAAGGCCGATTATCAGGACCAGAACAATCCCCAAAATGCGAAATATTTTCTTTTTCATGTACTACCTATTAATTCTTAATTCGTGTTCAATTCAAGTTTGTATTCCTATTTTTAAGGTAATCATGGCTGGTCAGATTAAAATTTCGTTCATCTAGGAACAAATCATCTTTTAGAACAGGAAAAAGGGAGAATTATTATGCCTCCATATTAATTTCCTCACCCATGGCAAGCTTAAAGCGCCTTCTCATTATATATACGAAGAAATAAAGGAAAGGGGTATCGAGGATGGCAATAAAAACCTTAAAGAGAAAACCGCTGACGACCAGGCCAAAAAACAAGTGCCATGGGAGCACCCCGAAGGCACATAAGAGTCCTACGACCGTAAACGTATCGATAAATTGGGACAGAAAGGTCGAAAAGTTGTTTCGTATCCAAAGATGCTTTCCCTTGGTCATCCTTTTCCAGAAGTGATATACGGCAATATCGATATATTGGGCAAATAAATATGCGATCATCGAAGCCAATACGGCAATGGGCGACAGGGCAAATACGCGCGTAAAAATAGCATCATCGATCGGGGAAGACGCGATGGCGGGCGCCACTTCGGCCATCAAGATGATCCCCATTGAAAAAAGGGAGGCGAAAATACCAGCGGTGACAATTTGATTGGCCTTTTTAACACCATAAATTTCCGAGATGAAATCGGTAATCAAAAACGTAATCGGATAGGGCAATATACCCACGGATACTTCGAAGAGTGAAACCCCAAAAATTTTCGTATCCCCAAAAGGGTTCCAATAGAAGAATTTTTGAAAAATAAGGTTTGACACAACAAGCGATGTTATAAACAACGCTCCTATATAAAGATAGATAGCATAGGCGAAATCCTTATCTTTCCTGGTCATGGTCATTTGATATCCAAAACAAATGGCATTCGGGCTTGTACCCCCTTGTTATTCATCACCGATTTCACTTCTTTGAGAATACGATAGGCTTCCGTTCCAATTTCTTCGCGCAATACCGATTCTTTTACATTGGCACGGCTCAAATCATCGAGTAGGCGCTCGAGTCCCGATTTGTATTTCGGGAATTTTCGGATACCGTAATCCGTTAATCCCGCCATTTTTGCAGCTTCGGCTATTGCATCGTCCAAGGTACCCAGTTCATCTACCAAACCAAGTCTTTGGGCATCGGTTCCGCTCCACACCCTGCCCTGCGCCAAACTATCGGCTTGGGCTACTGACAGCTTCCTCCCTTCGGCCACACGTTGCAAGAAGGTTTGATAGGTATGTTCGACCCCTTCCTGGACCATATTCCTGAATTCGTCGGTCATAGGCTCAAAAAGGGAGTAGTCCATCGAGTTCTTATTGGTACCCACCTGTTCTGCATTGATGCCGATTTTAGTGGCAAGGCCATGAATGTTCGGGACCGTACCAAAAACACCAATAGAGCCTGTAATGGTGGTGGATTCGGCAAAAATCTTGTCGGCACCTACGGCAATATAATATCCGCCGGAAGCAGCAACATTGCCCATGGAGACTACAACCGGTTTTTTCGCTTTGGCCAGCGCTACTTCCCGCCAAATAATATCGGCCGTAAGCGCACTCCCTCCTGGAGAATCGACCCGTAGTACGATAGCCTTCACTGAGTTGTCATCACGTGCCTTCCTCAAGGCTTCCGTCAGCAATCCTTGGCCAATTACATTGGGGCCGCCTTCGCCGTACAGAATCTCTCCTTGTGCAAAAACAATGGCTATTTTATCCTTTCCGACCTGTGTTATTTTCTTATTCGAGCGCTTTACATAATCCCCTAAAGTTACATAGTTGATATCGTCATTTGTATTCAACCCTATCGCCTTTCTCAATTTTGCCTCATATTGATCAAAGAATACTACGTCATCGATCAGACCGTTGGCCTTTGCATATTCAGGAGATCTGCCACCCAAGGTATCGGCTATTATATTTAGATTTTCGGGGCTTATTTTCCGCCCAACCGAGATATCATCGACCATAGAATTCCAGAGGGAGCCTAACAGTTCCTTGATTTGGGTGCGGTTTGCCTCGCTCATTTCATTTGATAAAAAAGGCTCTACCGCACTTTTGTATTTACCATGACGTATCACTTCCATCTTGATACCGGTCTTTTCCTGAAAATCCTTAAAAAAAAGTACTTCTGAAGAAAGTCCTTTAAAATCCATCACTCCGACCGTATTTAAAAATACAGAGTCGGCTACACTCGCCAAATAATAATCCTTTTGCATATACAAATCGGCATAGGCATAGATGAACTTCCCACTTTCCTTGAATGATCGTAAGGCATCACGTATGGCCTGGGTCTGCGCCAGTCCGGCCAAGACAAAATTGTTATTGATGCTAATTCCTTTGATATCGTCATCGTCCTTGGCAATCGCTATGGCATGAAGTATCTCATCAAGCCCTTGGTTCTGTTCGAAGATTCCCGAAAAGGGATCCATGGCATCATTCCCGACATAATCGGCAATTGGTTGTTGTAGTTGTAATTCAAGGATCGAATTACTTTTGATGGATACATTTTCTTCGGCACTCCCTAGTAAACTTGCAAAGATCATGAACATCACGAAAATAATTCCAAATGCGATCAAGCATCCTAATATGGCTGCCAATAAATTTCCTAAAAATCTCATAGTTTTTATACTAAAAATCAAGGTGCAAAGATAACTAATGTAATATTGCCGTGTCTTTTTTTAGAAAAGAATCGGAATTGTTCGATGGGTAGGCCGAGAATCTTAAGATTCCCAAAAAACAAACCGGGAATCGTACATGTCGGTTTGATTTACGTACTTTGTTTTGGCATATGAACAGCACTAAAACGGTATACCTCTCTCTAGGTAGTAATTTGGGCAAACGATTGGCGAACCTCCAACAAGCCATTATTTTACTTGGTAAGGAGCTTGGTCGGGTCATCGCCATTTCTAAAATTTATGAAAGTCCGTCTTGGGGCTTCAAAGGTGAGAACTTTCTCAATTGCTGTATCACCCTTGAAACTGACTTTACACCCAATGATGCCCTGGAACGGATCCTAACCATCGAACAGGCTATGGGAAGGTTACGTACCCTTCATGACCAGGGATATGAATCAAGGCGTATTGATATCGATATCATCTATTATAATGCCGAAGTCATAAATTCACCTGATTTGACCATCCCACATCCCAAAATGGCCGAACGGCGTTTTGTGCTGCGGCCACTGGCCGAAATCGCCCCCCAGTTTTATCATCCTGTCTTAAAAAAAGATTCACGGAATCTATTACAGGAATGTAAAGACCCCAGTGTGCTCGAGAAAACAACGTATGGGCTCTACACCACTAGGGAATCGCTTTTTATGCATACCCAATTCGTGGCCATTGAAGGAAACATTGGGGCCGGCAAGACGTCCCTGGTCAAAAAAATCGCCTCCGATTTTAATGGGAAGCTCGTTTTAGAACGATTTGCAGACAATCCTTTTTTACCAAATTTTTATCAGGATCAGGCACGTTATGCCTTTCCGTTGGAAATGTCCTTCCTGGCCGATCGTTATCAGCAATTCATGGATGATACCTCACAATACGATCTATTCAAAAATTTCCTGGTAAGTGATTACGACATCTTCAAATCCCTGATCTTTGCCAAAATTACCTTGCAGAAGCAAGAATTCGACCTCTACCGAAAAATATTCAACGTGATGTACAAGGAGGTAAAAAAACCGAAGGTCTATGTGTATTTATACCAGAAAACGAATCGACTTCTGGATAACATTAAAAAAAGGGGGCGCGATTATGAGCAGGACATTAAACCCGAGTATCTTGAAAAGATCAACAGGGGCTATTTTGACTATATCAAAGGATATCCCGAACTAAATAGTCTTATAATCGACATCAGCGAACTCGATTTTTTAGAGCATCCGGAAGACTATGAAAAAATTATCCTGACCATCCAGGATTTCGTCGTGGCACCATCAAATTAACATTATTTTAGCAAATTTCTTGCACAGTATAAATGTATTTCCGTAATTGCGCTTCCAATTTAACAACTAACTAACTCAAACTATATAGAACCCCGACCTTGTTGTCGGGGTTTTTTTATGGGGTCAGTTTTGTTTTGAGATCCCAGAGTACCACACCTACGCTTACCGATATATTCAGGGAATGTTTGGTTCCGTATTGAGGTATTTCAAGAACTCCCTCGCACTGATCTATTACATTTTGGGATACACCCTTCACTTCGTTCCCAAAAACCAAGGCGTAGCTGTTTTTGGGAATCACGTTAAAGGAATCTAGCATGCACGCATTTTCAGCTTGCTCAACGGCAAAGACGCGATAGTTGTTTTGTCGTAGTTCGTGCACAAGGGCCATGGCATCTTCACGATATTCCCAAAGAACGCTTTCTGTGGCACCCAAAGCGGTCTTATGGATATCCTTATGAGGCGGGGTCGCCGTGATACCGCAGAGATAGATTTTTTCGATGCGAAAGGCATCGGCAGTTCGAAATATGGATCCTATATTATTCAAACTCCTGATGTTGTCGAGTATTAGGATAATCGGAGTTTTCTCTGATTTTTTAAACGCTTCGAGATCGAGCCTATTGAGCTCGGTATTACTTAGTTTGCGCATGGGTACCTTCATTGGGTGAATTTTACTTCGGATTACCTCAAAACTTATCCCCAAACTATCAACAATTGATAGAAATCCCTGTCAAAAATAGTACATTCGTTTTGGCGGGAACGATGCAAAAATAAGGTAATAATTAGGCTTTTGCCCAAATGGAAAAAAAGAAAAAGGAAACGCCTTTAATGCGGCAATACAATACCATCAAGACCAAATATCCTGATGCGCTCTTATTATTTCGTGTGGGCGATTTTTATGAGACCTTCGGCGAGGATGCTGTTAGGGCGTCAAAGATTTTGGGGATTATCCTGACACATCGCAACAATGGGGGTGACCGCACTGAGTTGGCAGGGTTTCCGCATCATTCCCTGAACACGTATTTGCCGAAATTGGTCAAAGCAGGGCAACGTGTTGCCATTTGTGATCAATTGGAGGACCCAAAACTCACTAAGACCATCGTGAAACGCGGCGTCACCGAATTGGTAACACCAGGGGTGGCCATGAACGACGATATACTGCATGCCAAAAGGAATAATTTTTTATGTGCGGTCCATTTTGGACGAAAGCTATTGGGCATTTCCTTTGTTGATATTTCAACTGGGGAGTTTTTGACCGCTGAAGGAAATGAGGAACAAATCGACAAATTGTTGCAGAATTTTGCACCGAACGAGGTTTTGGTATCGAAGACCCACAAACGGGAATTTTCGGAGACCTTCGGCCCCGGTTTTCACACCTTTTATTTGGAAGATTGGGTGTACCAGGAAGATTATGCCTTGGAAACGCTGAACGGCCATTTTAAGACAAGTACCCTCAGGGGATTCGGGGTTGATCATCTCAAACATGGCATCATTGCCTCCGGAGCGGCCTTGCACTACCTTTCTGAAACCCAGCACCGGCGTCTTCAACACATTTCGACCTTGACAAGAATTGCCGAGGAAGATTATATTTGGATGGATCGATTCACAATCAAGAACCTAGAACTGTATCATTCCTTAAACCCCAACGCCGTCACCTTATTAGACGTTATCGATAAGACCATTTCACCCATGGGAGGCCGCATGTTAAAGCGCTGGTTGGCCTTCCCCTTAAAAAACCTTGAAAAAATAAGAATACGTCATCAGGTAGTCGCATATTTATCAAGCCACGAAAATGAATTGCATACACTGCAATCATGGATCCAGAAAATCGGCGATCTTGAAAGGTTGATTTCTAAGGTGGCCACCGGGAAAATAAGTCCGAAAGAGGTCATACAACTAAAAAATTCATTGGAGGCCATTGTTCCCGTGAAACAACTTACAGCGCAATGCAAAAACGAGGCATTGCGATTTATAGGAGATCAACTGCATTCCTGTGATCTGCTTCGAAACAAGATCAAGGAGACACTTGACGAAGATGCCCCGGTAAATATATTGAAAGGGAAAACGATTGCCGATGGATATTCAATCGAGTTGGATGAGCTTCGCGACCTGGCTTTTTCAGGTAAGGATTATTTGCATAAAATGGTAGAACGAGAGACCAAACGAACAGGCATCAGTTCACTTAAGATCGACGCGAACAACGTTTTCGGCTATTATATCGAAGTAAGGAATACCCATAAGGACAAAGTACCCGAAGAATGGGTACGAAAACAGACCTTAGTGAATGCAGAGCGCTATATTACCGAGGAACTAAAGGAATATGAGACGAAGATCTTGGGTGCTGAAGAGCGTATTGTACATCTTGAACAGCAATTATTCTCACAACTGGTTGTCTGGATGCAAGAATACATTGCGCCGGTCCAGACCAATGCCCAGCATATTGCCCAATTGGATTGCCTCGGGGGATTTTCACAACTTGCCCGCGAAAATTCGTATGTGCAGCCTGCGATGAACGATTCGACCGATATTGAGATCATTCAAGGTCGCCATCCTGTCATAGAAAGGCAATTGCCTTTGGAGGAGGCCTATATTGCCAATGATCTACGGGTGAACCGTTCGGAACAGCAAATCATCATGATAACTGGGCCGAATATGAGTGGGAAATCGGCCATTTTACGGCAAACAGCCCTGATCGTGCTTATGGCGCACATGGGAAGTTTCGTGCCTGCCGAATCGGCTGCCCTCGGTCTTGTAGACCGTATATTCACCCGCGTTGGGGCCAGCGATAATATATCAATGGGAGAATCGACCTTTATGGTCGAAATGAACGAAACGGCCTCGATCCTCAACAACCTATCAGAACGCAGTCTTATTTTATTAGATGAAATCGGCCGGGGTACCAGTACCTACGATGGTATTTCGATCGCCTGGGCGATCTCAGAATATTTGCATGAGCATCCGGCGCGGGCGAAGACGTTATTTGCCACACATTATCACGAATTGAATGAAATGGCCACCACCTTCGACCGCATCAAAAATTACAATGTTTCGGTTAAGGAACTAAAAGATACGGTATTGTTCCTTCGAAAATTACAACCAGGGGGCAGTGAACATAGTTTCGGCATACATGTAGCCAAAATGGCCGGAATGCCCCAACAGGTAATCCAAAAAGCCAATAAGATCCTTAAAAAGCTCGAAAAATCGCATTCGAGCGAAGAATTGACCGACAAGCTACAAGCCGTGCAAAATGACATGCAGTTGAGTTTCTTTAACCTTGACGATCCGTTGTTGGAGCAGATCAAGGAGGAAATCCTAACGCTGGACATCAACACCCTGACCCCAGTCGAAGCGTTGATGAAGTTGAATGAAATTAAACGCCTGTTGACAAGGAACAAGAAGGCCACCTCCTAGATTGCCATCAATTTTCGTACTTAAAAAATCAAATTTATTGCATTGCTTTTTATAGAATTGTATTAAATTTGCCTCCGCTATCAAGAATACGATAGCACGTTCTTAAAAATATGCGAAAATAGCTTCACGATATCCCGATAGTTATCGGGAGGGAGTAGAGCGCCATACGCCAATGGCGGATTGAGGTCACGAGGTCGTTGTTACAAGCAATGCTACGGCAGATTGAAATAGTGAATAAAACGCGAAAATAGCTCAGTTGGTAGAGCGCCACCTTGCCAAGGTGGAGGTCGCGGGTTCGAATCCCGTTTTTCGCTCAAAAGAAGAAACGCTGCTTGTCGGCGTTTTTTTGTTAGGAGCAGTAGCAATTATAGCCCAGCTATATGCAGGCATGCTCGAGTGGTGGTCCCGATATCCCGATAGTTATCGGGAGGGAGGGAGACACGTTGAAAGTCAATGGTTGTTGTATCATTCGAATTACTGAAATTATGCTCGAGTGGTGGTCCCGATAACTATCGGGAGGGAGACACGTTGAAAGTCAATGGTTCTTGTATCATTCGAATTACTGAAATTATGCTCGAGTGGTGGAATCGGTAGACACGTTGGACTTAAAATCCAATGGACATTAGTCCGTGCGGGTTCAAGTCCCGCCTCGAGTACTTTTAAACCCTGTTAATCGTTTGATTTTCAGGGTTTTATAATTTTAAAAATTTTTATTTTTCCCGCATATTCCCCACAATGTTGATTTTAGTATTTATTGTTGAGGTTACATGGTAGGTTTGTCTCACACGATCGGATACACGAGGTTGTGGTTTCAATTTGCCTAAATGGATAACTTAAAATAAATTTTTTGGCAATTACAAAACTTTATTTTAGAAAGTTTTCTGGAGGCACTACTTTAAAAAACCTCAAAAATATAATCATTAGACAGTTGAGGTTTTTACGTGTCGTTTTTTTAAGATCAATGAACGCTAAGCTTAAATGAAAAATTAATTTGCACTATATGCAGTCTTGTACGACATGCAAAGGTGCTTGAATTTGAGATGGCTTAATCTGTCAGAATACCCCTTGTTTGATTTGCAATCTTTATATTTCCGAAATTAGGTCGCAAAGAATGATTTACCGGGAGTTGTATTTTGTCAAAAGCTAATTTTTCAAATTTTCGAATACCAGAATCAAGTCCGACTTTTTCCAAATATTCCATTTTACTTTCATTAATTAAAATTTCCAATTTGTCGTCAAAATAAATTAATGAACGGTCATAGGCAGTATGATGTAAAACACAAAGACTGATTCCATTATCAATTTCATCTGTCCCTAATTCGTGTGAATGAGGAACAATATGAGCAGCTTCAATAAGTTCAAGACCAATGCCACACATAGCACATTTATTATTGTAAGCTTCATAAACTTTACTTCTAAAATAAGGGTCTCTTTTTTGCCTTGAGTGAGTAATGGTTAAAATTCCTTCCGCTGTGTCAAATTCACCATCTGCATTAACATTATTTAAGTTGTCTGATTGTTCTGCAAGATTTATCAGTTCGTAATCTTCCAAAAGATGTATTGAATTCAAATTTTCTAAATAAAGACCAAGATAATCTGGAATAAAACTAATAACAGATTGTCCGTTACTGTCTCTGTAAGCAGCTATTTTCTGTGTTTTAGCTAGTTTTTGAATTGAAAATCTAGAATACAAGGAAATAGTTTGCCTTTGATTAAACCTATCACGCATCATAAATGGATTCCAAGCTGTAAAAACTTTTTCATCCGCAAAGTAACCTAATACTATTACATCATATCCAGAACTTAAGGCATCATTAAAATTCTTTGTTTTAGCAACTTGAATTCTGCATTCATCTTGATTCCCTCTTCCGTCCCCAGATTCGTGAACATTTTTTATCAAAACATAATAAGTCTTCTTGTTTATTGAAAATCTATAAGGATTATTACCATCAATAAACGCAACGTTATCAGAATATAGCCTTAAGCTATCAATAAGTAGATATCTTAAGTCTTTCCTGTCTAGTATTGTCGTTTCTCGTATGCTCATAGCTATTGAAATATTGAAATATTAATTGTTTTGCAAAAATGTTGGCCAGCTTGGGAGGTACTGCATTGCCAACTTGTCTCCATTGTTCTCTAAAATTTCCTAAGAAAATATGTTCATCTTTAAAGGACTGAATTCGTTTTATTTCTTGAATTCTAAGGAATCTATTTTTCCAATGAAAAGGCCCCATATTATTGGAATGACTCGCTTGTATTGTCCAAGTAGGTCTCTCTGGTGAGAGTTTAAGCAAGAAAGACCAGTACCTTGAACGCCATTTGAAAACTGGGTTAGGATGACCTCTCTCTTCAGTAAAATAAAGATAGTTATCACCGGGCGGCACTTTCTTTAGTAAATCTTTATGTTTGGAACCCGCTTGCATTTTTTCATCCTCAGGCAAATCAAAATCAATATTTCCAATAATATCTCCACAAGTTACCCAAGGTTTCGTTCCATTAATTGGTTTGCTTTGGTCTGAATGAGTAGGTTGTGGAAATTTGAAATCATCAAGTTCCTTTCTAACTCCAATACAAATAAATCTCTGTCTTGTTTGAGCGACACCAAAGTCGGCTGAATTAACAACATTATGAAAAATTTTATATCCTAATCTTCTACTCTCATTTTCAACTAGTTCTAAGGCAGCTTTATGAGGTTTAAATACAAAACCGTGAACATTTTCAAAGAAAAAAAACTTAGGCTCTAATTCTTCTACAACTCTAAAATAATTTGAAACTGTAATGAATCCATCAACATCTTCAATTCCTCTGTCTTTTTCAGTTCTATAAAATCTTGATTTGGAAAAGGGCGGGCAAGGTGGACCTCCAACAAGTCCATCAATTTTATTATGTTTTGACTTAATTTTTTTGAAGTCGATATTTACGATGTCATCACATATAACTTCACAATCAGTAAAGTTTTGTCGCAACGATTCACACGCCCTATCCCAAATATCTGAAGCAAAAACAGTTTGAAAACCAGCTTCCTCAAAACCAAAATCTATACCGCCTACGCCAGAAAAAATGCTTACTATTTTTGGTTTACTCATATATTGGAAATTAAGTGTTTAACAATTGCCTCTCCCAGTAATGAGGGTACAGCATTACCAATCTGTTTCTGAACTGAACGTCTTGTACCAACAAAATGATAATCTTCAGGAAACGTTTGAAGAGCGGCAATTTCAGGTACTCTCAATCTGCGATTATTCCAATGAAAAGGTCCAACCCAAGGCCCAGGTTGAGCTGCAATAGTCCAAGAAGGAAGATTTGGATGAAGTTTTAATAGAAAACTCCAAAATCTTCTATTTGCTTCAAACTTTGGGTTGGGGTGCCCGTCTCTTTTAGTCAAAGCAAAATAATTTTTCCCTGGAGGAATCTGCTTTAATTCCTCATCATAAGTCTTACCTGTTGTCAATTCTTCAGGTTCAAAATATTTTTCTTCATCAAACTTTCCAATCCAGTTAATTACTCGTTCGTAAGGTTTTAATTTACTATTAAGAAGCACCTCTTTTTCAGTACCATGTGTTTTAATAGGCTCACCTGAAATAGCCTTTCTTGAAGCAATAAAAAATACTCTTTTCCTTTTTTGAGGAACACCAAAGTCAAGAGCATTGGCTCTGTAAACTATATAACTATAACCTAGTTTTTCTATAGCCTCTTCTAAGTCTTGGACAGCTTGTATATTTTTTGGGTGAAGTAGGCTTTCAACATTTTCAAGAATAAAACCGTCAGGATTTAACTCCTCAATCATTCTTAAATAATGACCTATCATATTTCGTGGGTCTTCACTTCCAAGTCTATTTTTATGTGTAACCCAATAACCTGCCTTTGAAAATGGCTGGCAAGGCGGACCTCCTACTAAAATTAATTTTTCAGGATTATGTTCTTTGATTATTTTGGAATATTCCAATGCACTCATTTCTTTTATATCCTTATGAAAATGTTTAGAATGCGAGAAATATTTGTTTCTATTCATTGTGGCAACACTATCTCTGTCAAAGTCCAAACTAGAAATCACTTTGCTTCCTGCTAACTGAGAGCCTATATCCAAACCACCAGCACCTGAGAAGAATCCGATCGTTTTGATTTTGCTATCGATTATTTGTTCTATTTTGTCATTTACTGTAAAACCTTTTTCCTCATACCTGATTCCGAGAAATTGCTCTTTTATTATTTTAAATTCATTTTCGAATAGTCTTAATTGTGGCTCTTCTAAAAATGATAAAAATTCTCTTTCTAACTTGTAAGTTGCTAGCATAAATCCTAATTCTTTTTTTCTAATTACTTAACGAGTAAATCTTTAGCTTCAATGTTCAAAATCTCTCCTATTTTGTATAAATCTTCAATTCTTGGTTGTCTTTATTCTGAACATAGAAATTTACATGTTGTAGCTTTTTCCTAATTTTTCAGCAAGCCAAGTTTATTTTATTCCTCTTTCTTCTAAAACTTCATTAATCGGATTCATTTCAGAATAGTCTATTTATCAAAAATAGTGTGGTATTATAATGTCACATTTAATGATATATATTTTTATCAACAATATGGGTAGTGGTGGGAAAGGTCAGGCTCTTTTGTTTTTTAAGCTGTGGTTTGAGTGTTCGCAAAACCAAATGTACCCCATTTATGACGGCAATATACTTTTTTTCTTTCTTGCGTTTATTCAACAATAATTATATTAACATCCTGCAGTCTCTATGGTCATTTCGCCTTTAACGCGATTGGATAGCATTTACTTTGGTTAGAATTTGTAAAAACGAATCTTTCAACCTACGATTATCAATTTTTTGAAACTAAATTTTTCATAAGATAACTCGCCTTAAGCATATTCATTTTTATCGTCTGCATTTTGAAAACTTAATAAAGTAGGTTTAAGTATTAAATTTCCAAGCTTTCTATTTCTTCAACATCTTCATATACTTCTAAGTTTTGAATCGGTTGCTCCTGCTTGATTAAGAATTTCCTTAATGCTTTAGTAATTCTTTTTAATCTATTATCATAAAATGTATCATAATCGTTATCCCAAATCCCATCTTTTTCAATGTCAATAAAATGCGTTTTCATGGTGTCAATTAATTCATCGTTCCTCTTGAAAAAGGTTTTCATATATGAAGCTGGGCTTTTAGCGCGTATTGTGTTCTTGTTTAAAAAATCATCTACAATAGTAATATTCACTATGTGATTGACAAAGTTGTATTCAGTATCCTTATCATTTTTAGCTAACCAAGCTTTTGGAAAAAAATGATGATAATTTTTGCTAGTTGCAATTTTCAACCAACTATTATCAATGATTATATCCAAATTATTATCAAAAGATTTCGGTTTTTGTTTGGCATACAAACATAAAATTGCTTTTATAAATGATTTACCTGTGCTGAACCATCCATGAGTTTCAATAAATTCTTCAGTAATATTTACAGCCCATTCAT
>JBBQAM010000085.1:0-10435 GCA_038316335.1 Flavobacteriales bacterium | reverse complement strand
CCTTGACCGGCGAAAGCAAACCCGATAGCATTGCAAAAGGCGAAAAAGTATTTGCGGGAAGCATCAATCTGGATGGTGTCATTGAAATCGAAACCACTAAAGAGTTTAAGGATAGTTCCATCGCCCGGATTCTTGATATGGTGCAGAACGCTACCGCACGGAAATCAAAAACGGAATTGTTTATCCGGAAATTTGCGAGAATTTATACGCCCATAGTGGTGTTCCTCGCTATCGGCCTGACGTTCTTCCCCTATTTTTTTGTCGATGATTATGTATTTCGGGATTGGTTGTATCGAGCCTTGATTTTCTTGGTTATTTCCTGTCCGTGTGCCTTGGTGATCTCTATTCCGTTGGGTTATTTTGGCGGATTGGGAGCAGCTTCAAAAAATGGTATTCTATTTAAGGGTGCTTCATTTTTGGATGAAATGACCAAAGTGAATACGATAGTAATGGACAAAACCGGAACCGTGACCAAAGGGGTGTTTAAAATCAAGGAAATAAAATCCATTGATTGGGAAGAAGCAGAATTTATGAAATACCTGATGGCGATGGAAGAACAATCCACCCACCCCATCGCCAAGGCGATTATGGAATATAAAGCGGACGGCGAGGATTTTCAAGCCACAAGTGTTTCCGAAGTCGCGGGAAAAGGACTAAAAGGAAATGTAAATGGGAAAACTGTTTTAGTCGGGAATAAAACATTGATGACTTCAAACAAAATCGAAGTCCCTTCCGAAACCGACACTATAGTGGAATCAATCGTTATGGTAGCCGTTGAAGGCAAATTCGCTGGCTATGTAATCATTGCGGACGAATTGAAGGACGATGCTCACAATGCCATCAAACAGATTCGCGAAGCAGGCATTTCAAAAATCATAATGCTTTCTGGAGATAAAGATTCAATTACGCAACAAGTCGCAAAGGAAATGGGTATCGATTGGGCCAAAGGTGGTTTGTTGCCAGAAGATAAATTGGCCGAAGTTGAAAAGCTGATGTCCGAAACCAACAGTAAAGTTGCTTTTATTGGCGATGGCATCAACGATGCACCAGTTTTGGCAGCAAGTGATGTAGGCATTGCCATGGGTGGTCTGGGCAGCGATGTAGCCATTGAAACGGCGGACGTTATAATACAAACCGACCAACCGAGCAAGATTGCTAGAGCTATCAAAATAGGTCGTTCAACTAGGCGAATCGTTTGGCAGAATATTGGATTGGCTTTTGGGGTAAAAGCTGTGGTTTTGATCTTGGGCGCAGGTGGATTGGCCACGATGTGGGAGGCGGTCTTTGCCGACGTGGGTGTTGCGTTCTTAGCTATCTTGAATGCTGTGAGGTTGCAGAAGATGAAATGGTAGGGATTGATTATTTCATAGCAAAAATGATATTCCATGTCAGAAAATCGCCGAAATAGACGCAACAAAAAAATCAATAAAGTACCTCCTGTAAAAAGCAGTATTTCTAAAAAAGATAAAATAGTTTGGATTATTATTCTAATCGTTTTTATTGTGTTAGTCTGTTTTGCCTTGTTCTTGGAATTCATAGTAATGTTTGTACATAAGGAATTGATAGATATCCATTAAAAAAAAATTAGCATAGCAATAAAATAAGCAAAAGTTGTGAAGGATAAATTGATGTGTTCTATAAAACAAAGTGGTCTTAATTTTCTCAATTTAATGCTGCTTACAATTTTGAATGCTGTAAGGTTACAAAAAATAAAGTTGTAGGATATAGCGCCGTAACGAGGAACGTTTTATAGTACCTTGACTTTCTTTTAATCGGCCGTTTTAAGGTATTGTTTTTTTAATAGTATTTTAGCATTTGCTTAAATAGTAAAATGCCTATCTTTGGAGTATGGAAAAACAGATTTGTATTCGATTGGAGGCTGACGCCAAACAGATTATGGATTGTACGTCATCAATCGAAGAATTAGAGGGTTCTTTTATATCCGTTTCAGAGGTTCTTAGTTTGGCCGGAAATCCGGTACGTCTAAAGATATTGTTCCTTCTCCAAAAAGAGAATCGGCTATGTGTCTGTGATTTGAGCGATATTTTAGGGATGAACGTTTCCGCAATATCCCAGCATTTGAGAAAGCTCCGGGATAGAAAATTGATTTTTTCCGAAAAGGAGGCCCAGACTATTTTCTATGCGCTACATCCCGATAGGGTCTTTATGCTGAATCCCCTGTTCGAATTATTAAAAAATGAAAACGTATTGGTATAACTTATGGACCTGGATAAAAAATTAGTAGGAACCTCCTTATTTACGGCATTGACCGCATCGCTCTGTTGTGTTGCTCCCGTACTTGCATTGTTGGCCGGAACCACTGGTGCCGCTTCAACATTCTTATGGGTCGAACCTTTCCGGCCTTATTTAATAGGCCTGACCATTTTGGTATTGGCTATAGCTTGGTATCAAAAGCTAAAACCAAAAAGTCAAGAGGAAATCGATTGCGCCTGTGAGGATGACAAGCCAATATTTATCAATTCCAAAAAGTTTTTATTGTTTGTGACGCTATTTGCGGGGGTTATGTTGGCCTTCCCTTATTATTCAGGTATTTTCTACGCCAATTCTCCAGTTGCCAAAGAAGTAGTTTTTGTGGAACAAGCGAACATCAGGGAAATAAAGGTCGATATAGAGGGAATGACCTGTTCCGGCTGTGAAGCGCACATTGAAAGCGAAGTGAACAAACTTGAAGGCATATTGGCCGTAGATGCCAATTATGAAACTGCAAATACCATTGTCAAGTTTGATGAAAGCAAAGTAAAGATCGAGGCGATTGAAAAAGCCATATCGGATACAGGATATAAAATAATTAAATGATGGCAGTTGCACTGGAATCAACGATTACCTGTCCCAAGTGTGGATATAAAAAAGAAGAAGAAATGCCTACAACGGCCTGTCAGTTTTTTTACGAATGTGAAAACTGCAAGACCCTTATAAAACCAAAGGAAGGCGATTGCTGTGTCTATTGTTCCTACGGAACTGTTGCCTGTCCCCCGATACAGGAAGGGTCAAATTGTTGCTGAGCCATAACTAGAAACATGATGACCCCCTAGATTGTTTCGTAAATTGAATTTATGACTTTTGCAATAAACTATATAGTAGTATGAGACTAATTAAGACGATAATTACTTAGCCTATTGATGGCATTTTTTGGTAGTTTCCGTTAATATTTCCACATGTAGACCGTCCATATTTACTGATACTCCCATCCTGTTGGGCTTGGAAGGAAGCGTTTCTCAACTTCCGTAGGAAGATGGAAAATATGAAGAATTCACTAATTATTAGGGATACAGAAAATCAAAAAAAAGCATCACAATTTGTAATATACTTTGAATGTCATCAATAAGGGGCAGATATTTTTTGAGTTAAAAATAATTTGTTTTTATTTCAAAATTAATTCCTCTGAAATAAGTTGTAGATAAAATGTTGTTCTGTTCCAGAAGGGGTCTTGTGAATATCCTCAAATGATTTTAGCTGAATGAAGTGCGTGCCGAACAATTTATTAAGTATTTCCGAATCGTATTGACTAATATTTAGACCACTACATTTACTCGGGCCTTTTTTGGAGAAGGTGGCCAATATCAAATACCCGCCAAGCTTGACTGACTGATTGACCAGACTTATGTAGTTTTCAATATCAGAACCACTGGTAAGAAAATGAAAAGTTGCACGGTCATGCCATAAATCATATGTTCGATTTGG
The DNA here is from genome assembly GCA_038316335.1 of Flavobacteriales bacterium. Classification (GTDB taxonomy): domain Bacteria; phylum Bacteroidota; class Bacteroidia; order Flavobacteriales; family Flavobacteriaceae; genus JALHST01. The sequence continues at coordinate 6,733 of JBBQAM010000085.1, read as the reverse complement.
ACGAAAATTCAATATATCTGAAATAATCCAATGCACTTGGTCCGCTTTTTCTTTTATTTCGGATTTTGTACTTTCAAGTGCCCTTGAAGATATATCCAATATCGACAAATCCAAAAAACCTTTATTCAACAAAGTTTTGGTCAGGTTCGAATTACCTCCTCCAATATCAATTATCGCAGCATCCTTATTTAAGTTTAGGGAAGAAATTAAATCTAATGAAGTTGATGGTACTTCTTCATACCAGCTAAGCTCATTATTCTTCTTCAATGCATAAACTTTTTCCCAGTGCTTTTTTGATGCTGTTTTACTTTTCATTATGGTTCGTCTTTACTTTTTGCAACTCATTATTTTCGATTGATCGATCATATAACGAATACTATTGATGACCTTTTTTAAGATTAATTTTACCAAGTGCTTGGTTTCTGATTAAAACATTGCACCAACATCCCATAAAGTTCTGGATGTTTTTTCTCCAGTAAATCTGGACGTTCAAAAAAATATTCGGAAGCCACGGCAAAGAACTCGGCCTCATTGGTGCCACCGTATTTTCGAATATCGGAATTATTGTCATTTATGGCCTCCATTTCTTTATGGATCAATTTTAACCACGGAATTACATATTGATGCTTCAACAAGCGCTCTGGAACCCCATCAGTAAAATCGTCAATCTTATCTATAAGATGTACAAATTCATGAACGGCCGTATTGCTTTTATCACTAGAATTTGCAAAGCCGTGGTACAACGCTTTCCGTGATAGAATCATTTGTTTTTCAAATCTTCCGTTCCCCACCAGTCCTGCAATATTTCGTGATTCTCCATTTTTATCAAATTCCAAATCTCCATTGAAATGATCTGGATATAAAAGAATTCCACTTAAATTGGTATAGTGCCATTCCTCAAAGCCGAAAACAGGTACTATAGCACTGGCGACAATCAATACTTTATCGAGTTCCTGTAATTCCAGTTGTACTCCGTCAATATGGACCTCGCTTAAAAATTGCATCATTCTCTGCTGAAAAGCCTTCTGCCTCTCTTTGGAAAGGTTACGGTAGAAGACCACATTTTCCAGCAGTAAAGCATGCCAATGCGTCGGAAAGGGCATGACCCTTTTTCTTCCTATTCTTATAATTGAATAGGCGATAAGCAGTAGAATCAGTCCAAAAATTACGGTATAAAACATATTTGACGGAGTTCAATGAAATATTCCTTAATTTGAATCTACACTTTCCGCTTTAAACCCTATTTTTTGCAATGTGGCTTTAACGTCGTCTTCCGTGGCTCCATTGCTATCGATCGTTAGAATCTTATCGGGATTATTGGTGTCAACCTCCCAGCTTTCAACGCCTTCTTGCTTGTTCAGGATAGGGGTTACCTTGGATACACACCCGCCACAATTGATGTTCGTTTTAAATTTTAAAGTTTTCATAGTATTTGAATTTATAATTAATATTAAAGTTTTACTCGTTTCAGTCTTAGACTGTTCGCGACTACGGACACGCTACTGAATGCCATTGCTGCTCCGGCAATCATAGGATCCAGTAAAAATCCGTTGATGGGATAAAGAACTCCTGCCGCAATAGGGATGCCGATGATATTATAGATAAAAGCCCAAAAGAGGTTCTGACGGATGCCCAAAACAGTTCTCTTTGAAAGTTCCAACGCTTTTGGAATGGATTGCAAATCTGAGGTTATCAAGGTCATTTTTGCAACATCCATCGCGATGTCCGAACCTTTGCCCATAGCGATACTCACATTGGCCTGTGCCAAGGCGTGGGAATCGTTAATTCCATCGCCAACCATAGCTACTATCTTTCCATCTGCCTGTAATTTTTCAACAAAAGCTGCTTTGTCCGAAGGCATTACTTCGCCTTGGTAATTTGTTATTCCGACTTGTTTTGCGACAGCAGATGCGGTTTTTTTATTATCTCCGGTAAGCATATAAACTTTAATGCCTCTCTCTTGAAGGGTTTCTATTGCCTTTTTTGAAGTTTCTTTGATTTTGTCTGCAATGGCGAGTATCGCCAGCACCAGTTTTTCATTACCAAAGAAAATTACTGTTTTTGCTTGGTCTTCCAAACTTTCTGCTGTTTGCATTAAGGTAGTATCAATTTCAATATTGTTCTCAAGCATTAACTTATGGTTACCCACAAAATATTTTGACCCATTTTCTGTTTGAGCTTTCACACCTTTTCCTGTAATACTTTCAAAGGAATCAATTTCAGCTTGTTCAATATTTTCCTCTTTCAAATGGTTGACTACAGCTTCTGCCAAAGGATGTTCTGATTGTGCTTCGACAGCCAAAAGAATTTGCTTGTATCCATTTTGATTTTCAAGCTTATCCTTCCAGAGTATATCAGTTACCAATGGTTTTCCTTCCGTAATGGTACCTGTTTTATCAAGAATGACGGCATTCACTTTATAACCGAATTCTAAACTTTCGGCATCTTTTATAAGGATATTGTTTTCCGCCCCTTTGCCAATACCTACCATTATCGCGGTAGGTGTGGCCAATCCCAATGCACAAGGACAAGCAATGACCAATACGGCGACTGAAGTTAATAAGGCTTGCGAAAATGCATTATCGCCACCAACTGCCATCCAAACAATAAACGTTATAATTGATATACCCATTACAACAGGAACAAATATTCCTGCGATTTTATCGACCAGTTTCTGGACAGGTGCTTTGCTTCCTTGCGCTTCCTGAACCATTTTGATGATTTGTGACAACAAAGTTTCGCCACCTACTTTTTCAGCGGTAAACTGAAAGCTCCCTTTTTGATTTACCGTACCTGCAAACACTTTTTCATCCTTTGTTTTTTCTACGGGAACAGGTTCTCCCGTAATCATACTTTCGTTAACATAAGAGCTTCCTTTAGACACCAATCCGTCAACAGGAATCTTCTCTCCAGGTTTTACTAAAATAGTTTGCCCTACTTGAACCGATGAAATTGGGATTTCAATTTCTTCGCCATTCTCAATAATCTTTAGCGTTTTAGGTTGTAAGCCCATTAGTTTTTTAATGGCGGAAGAGGTGTTTGATTTTGCCTTTTCTTCCAGTAGTTTTCCCAAGGAAATAAAGGTTATAATTACCGTAGCGGCTTCATAATAGACATGTGGTTCGATACCCCTAATTACCCAAAATTCTGGAAAAAAAGTATTGAAGACACTGAATAGAAAAGCTATCCCCGTACTCAGGGCTACCAAAGTGTCCATATTGGCCTTGCCATGTCTGGCCTGTTTGAAGGCATTGATGAAAAAGCTGCGACCGAACCAAAATAGAACGGGAACCGTCAATACCAACGATATCCATTTTCCGGGTTCCCAATCCATATAGAACATACCCAGAATAAAAATGGGGAGGGTCAGAACAGCCGACCAGATAGTCCTGCTCTTTATATCATGGTAATACCTTTTTTGAAGTTCTTGCTGAACTTCGCTCGGGTTTTCGGCATCGATAATGATGTCGTAACCGACCTGTCGGAGAGCATTTTGCAAATTTTCTTCAGTAATGGATTCGTCATAATCCACGAGTACGGAACTGTTGGCAAAATTGACACTTGCTTTTGAAACACCTTCCTTATGCGCCAAAATAGATTCAACGCTGGATGCACACGCTGCGCAGGTCATGCCCGTAACCGGAAAGGTCTTTGTAATACCTGGTCTCTTGGCTTTTTTATCTTCTTTTATAAGGTTCATGGATTCCATAGCTTGCTCTGAATTGCTTAATACAAAGTTCAGGATTATGGCTTAAAGAGTGTTACGGAATTTGCTGAAAGAGTTGTAGAATTTTCGGTCTGTCAAAAATTATAAATGTGAAAAGTGGAATAAAATTAAAGACCAAAATTGCCATTACTTTTGCTCGAATGCTATATGTTACCTTTATTTGCTAGGTTCTATATGTATAAGCACGTGTCCCAGATTTGGAATTTCGTTCCGCAAATAATCCTTTAGTTTATGAGCTATTTTGTGGCCTTCTTCGACTGAAATCTTGCTATTGACTATTGCATGTAAATCAACGTGATAATTCATCCCTGATTTTCTTATAAAACACTTTTCAGTTCCCAAAACACCCTGTACTTCAACAGATTTTTCTCTTATTTCAACTATCAAGTTATCATACAGATGCTCATCCATAATCTCTCCTAATGCTGGTCTGAATATTAAATAGCTGTTATATAAAATAAAACCAGATGCCAATAATGCCGCCCAATCGTCAGCAGTTTCATAACCTTCTCCAAAAATGATTGCTATTGAAATTCCAATAAAGGCCATTAGTGAAGTTATTGCATCACTTCTATGATGCCAAGCATCTGCTTTTAGAGACGAACTATTCGTTTGTTTACTTTTTCCAATGACAATCCGATATGAGATTTCTTTCCAAACTATTATACTTCCAAGAACAATTAGTGTCCAAGATTTTGGGATTTTATGTGGTCTTTGAATATTTTGAATACTTTCATAAGCAATAATAGTTGCGGAAGTAACCAAAAAAGCAACAACCATAAATGTAATTAACGGTTCAATTTTTCCGTGCCCATAAGGATGATTTTTATCTGGAGGTCTTTTGGCATATTTAAGTCCGAATAAAACCAATAAAGAAGAAAAAATATCGGTTGTTGATTCAATAGCATCAGCAATTAATGCGTATGAATTGCCAAAAAATCCTGCTAATCCTTTAATTAAGGCTAAACTGGTATTTCCAGCAATACTGAAATAGGTAGTTCTAATTGCAGTTTGTTCGCTATTCATTGTCTTTTATTCGGTTGTATATAATTTTTGTACCCTCTAGAATTAAAGATTATCCCTAAAATAAGGCGGAATAAAAATTCTTTTCACTTGCTTCTATACCACTATAGGGCAAATATTAAAATTCAAAAATTACGGCATTAAATCTCATCCAGCGACCTTCTATTTTTACTCACACTTTTTTTGAACTGTGAGGGTGTCATACCCGTTACTTTTTTGAACTGGTTGCTCAAATAGGCAACACTGCTATAATTCAGTTTATAGGATATCTCACTGAGGTTTAATTCGTCATATACGATAAGCTCCTTAACCCGTTCAATTTTCTGATTGATGATGTATTGCTCAAAAGTGATGCTCTCGACCGAAGAAAATAATGTGCTTAGATACTTGTAATCCAGATTTAGTTTATCGGTGATATAATCCGCCCATTTAATATCCAAGTCCGAATCGCAATGATATATTTTTTCGATTACCAGACTTTTCAACTGCTCGATCAGCCGGCTTTTTCGGTCGTTTATCAATGAAAAACCAATGGACTCCAATTCAATGTTTAATCTATCTTTTGTGGCTATATCAATATTTTCTTCGAGATGTACCTTTCCCAATTTCACCGAGGAATATCGAATATTCGATTTTTCTAAAATATTCTTTACAGCCGTTATGCATCGTGGGCAGACCATATTCTTGATGTAAATGATATGATTCATATTTATTTGATTAGAGCTACTCTTAAAAAGAAACTCTGTTATGAAAAAGCTTTCCAAATTACCAATATAGTGGGTATTATAAACAGCAACACTACGGCTAGAATACCATATACTCTTTCTTTTTTGGAAATAGTTTCTTTTTGTTTTTCCCTTCTTTCGTTTTTTCTTCTATTTCTACGATTTTCGCACATCACCTTAAATTTTTTTTTCAGGCAAAGCAGTAACTTTAATTACCTCTAATTCATTTCCGTTCTTTGAATGGTAATTTATTATTCTAAATCGGCCTTGACCTCTTTATTAATGAGGGATTGGGCCAAAATTTCTCACTAAGTATTCTCTTCGATTGTAGAGCCATTATAGACTAAAAAGCACCCGAATAAGTAATGTTAACAGTATGTTTAACACAAATAAAATCACAATGGAAATTATTATGTAAGCACTGTCCTTCTCGGTAAGAAAGTTCTCTGGGATTTCTCTATTTCTTTTCTTACTCTCTATCATCATCATCCATTTAGGGTTCAAGAATGGTTTTAATTATAATCCCACATTTTAGTTATAGGTTGTCTATGGTTTTTTGATTTTACTTATTTTCAAGACGTTCTATCATAGCCTTCATTTCCTCAATTTCTTTTTTTTGTGCCATGATAATATCATTGGCCAATTTTTTCACTTCCGGATCTTTGATATCCGCACGCTCACTCGTCAAAATAGCTATGGAATGATGCGGTATCATCGCCTTCATCCACAGCACATCTCCAATTATTGGTTTTTGCGCCCGAACTAAAACCAATGCGCCAATAAATAGAACCAAGCTGCCCAAGTAAATCGCTATATTCTTCTTTTTGTCCTTATACATTTTCAGCATCAGGGATAACATAATCACGGCCATAGCCGCTATTCCCAAGCACGTCATATAAAAGCGAGTTAGACTAAAATATACGTGGTCAATTTCATAGGTGTTCAGGTACATTGTAATGTACATTGCCACAAATGATGCGCCTAACATTAAGTAGAATCTGGTGTAATTGCTTTGTTTCGTTTTACCGTGATTTGTTGCGTCGTTGCCCTCCATACTCATTAATTTTTATTGATTAATAATCGTTATTTTATCTTCTTGAATTTTCGTATCGTTGGGGAGCTTGTGTACCATAGTAAGAATCCACTCAAAACGGTTATCAGTCTCATTAGGGAAAAAGCTCTAAGTACGAAAGTGTTGAAATTATCCCTGCCTTGATAATCCAATAATAGGGCTTGTCCGCGATTTCCCTTAATTCCA